>NZ_JAFFZO010000044.1 GCF_016924145.1 Amphritea pacifica
ATTTACGGTCGGTGCTGTTGAAGTGCTTCTTAATAGAGATCATTTTTTGCTGACCGATAAAGCCGTGCCAGCAGCCCAGAGACTGAGTGTACTGAGAAGAGTCGTTATCGTAACGCTCCATGTCTTTACGCATGATAGCGGCGGTGTATTTAGCGATATCCAGACCGGTTTTAAACTTGTTCTGTGCACGCATACGGGCAGCGTATTCAGGGTTGATCGCGTTCCAGGCAGACCCGTAGGTCTCTTTCAGCGCGGCAACTGTTTCGATATCTTTATTCAGAGTAGACATGGTATTTCCTTCTCTCGTTCATTTGGCAGCTATGTGTGCTGCTCTGTTATTTGGTATGAAATCTATTCTAGGCTGGCGGTTAACATAAAGGAAATAAATGGTTATTATATGGAGTATTCACGTCATGAATGAATATGGTAACACTCAGTAATAATGGGCTTTGTATGAATCTTGATCGGATCGATCTGAACCTTCTGGTATACCTTGATGTGCTGCTTCGGGAGCGCAATGTCACCCGTTCGGCCAGTTTGCTGGGAATCACTCAGCCAGCCATGAGTAATGGTTTGCGTCGTCTGAGAGAGACTCTGGGCGACCCGTTGTTGGTTCGCACCAGTGAAGGAATGGCCCCAACGGAAAGGGCTCAGGCGCTGCAACCCTTGCTGCGCCAGATACTGTCCTCCGTGGAGCAGGTTATCGAACCCAGCAGTGCTTTCGACGCCAGCACCAGTGACCGGGTATTCCGGATTATGACCAGTGACTATGGTGAGTCAACACTGCTGCCCCGGCTGCTTAATCGGTTGCGTAAGCAGGCTCCTAATGTCGTGCTTGATATCATGACCCCCAGTGATATGAGTTTTACTGAAGTTGAACAGGGGTTGGTGGATCTGGTGATTAACCGGTTTGATACGATGCCGCAGGCGTTTCATCAGAAAACGTTGTGGACCGATGGTTTTTCCTGCCTGTTTGCTGTTGATAACCCCATATCCCATAACTTTTGTCTTGAAACCTATCTTCAGGCCAGACACGTCTGGGTGAGTAAGACCGGTATGGGGGCTGGGATGGGACTGACCCCGAAAGATATAAAACGTTTAGGCTGGGTTGATGAGGCGCTGGAAAAGGAGGGGCATCAGCGGCAGATTACGGTTTTTACCCGGCATTATCAGTCTGCGGTGTTGATGGCACAACAGAAGGGATTGGTCGCTACCGTTCCCACCCGTGCTGCGACCGCACACTCTGATAATCCTCGCCTGATCATCAAAAAACCACCGTTCCATATTCCTGATTTCGAACTGAAGATGGCCTGGAGTCCGCTGCTCCAGCACAATGTTGCCCATCAGTGGCTGCGCAATCTGATTGCGGACGTGGCCGCGACATAGCAACGGCTCTGCTGCACACAGAGGGAGGGGCGCTGTTATTCTATAGGGGCAATGTCTGACGCCTGCCGGTAGCGCCGGTGTTTAAATGGAGAGTTATGGATTTTGCGGCATATATAAATGGCAGGTTAGCCTATATAATTTTATCCAGGCTCACACAGGGCGCACACTTCGGTTAACAGAAAAGGAGATCAGGATGCTGATCAGTAATATGGAGATACTGCCGGGAAAAGAGGTTAAAACCCATCTCGGTCTGGTGCAGGGTAGTTCGGTACGGGCCAAGCATGTCGGGCGCGATATTATGGCGGGACTGAAGAATATTTTCGGTGGCGAGTTGAAAGGCTATACCGAATTGCTGCAGGAGTCCCGTGATGAGGCGATGGCGCGGATGAAACAGCAGGCCGAGTCGATCGGAGCGAATGCGATACTCAATGTCCGCTTTTCTACCTCCTCAGTCGCTCAGGGAGCTGCCGAGATCTATGTTTATGGTTCAGCGGTTATTCTGGAGTAATCCTGATGACGAATCTGATCATATTTCTGGTGCTGATGACGCTGGGTTATCTGGTCGGTCAGATGGCGGAGAAAAAGCACTATAAATCTATCATTCAGCGTGAAAAACAACTGAGAGAGTTGCCGACAATTGCCAGCCGTTTTCCTCCCACCGATAAGCTGTTTGATCAACACCTGGTGATGGGCAATACAGTTATCTCGGTAGATTATTTCAAACGGTTTATCGCCGCGCTGCGTAACCTTCTCGGAGGCAGGGTGACCTCCTATGAGTCACTACTCGATCGTGCCCGCCGTGAGTCTCTGTTGCGGATGAAACAGCAGGCTGACGCGATGGGGGCAGAGTATGTGTTTAACGTAAAATACGAAACTGCTTCCATTTCTAAAGGACGCAAAAACGCAATCGGTTCGGTAGAGGTGCTTGCCTATGGCACAGCACTGATCGCATCTGGGTCGGGCAATGAAGTTTGAGCATCGGGAGATTCCGGAGGGGATCAATGTCACCGATGTGCACCCTCTGAAGGAGTTGGCAGTCCTGCTGACGGGGGCTGCCATTTTAATTGTTGCCGTGGTCTATATTTTGGGGTTGTCCGCTGGCTTTCTCGCACCCTATATCCCTTTTGCAACAGAGCAGCGGCTGGTTGCCTCAGCTTCCTATGCGATTGAGCCACATACAGATACTGACGCAGAGCGCTATCTGCAGCAGGTGACTGATCGGGTCGTTAAGGTGATGGACCTGCCTGAAGAGATCGACATAACCCTGCATTATTCCGCCGGCGATACAGTCAATGCGTTTGCCACCCTGGGAGGCAATGTCGTGGTGTTCAGAGGTTTGTTGGCAAAGCTCCCCAATGAGAACGCGCTGGCGATGCTGCTGGCTCATGAAATTGCCCATGTAAAGCACCGGGACCCGATTGTCAGTCTGACCCGGGGGGTGACTATCAGCACTGCTTTAGGCGTATTGCTGGGCTTCAGTGATCTGGATCTGATGGGGGAGGCGGGTGTCTATACCATGTTGCACTTCAGTCGGGTGATGGAGCAGAAGGCGGATACTGAAGCGCTACAAGCGGTGTACAAACTCTACGGACACACTCAGGGAGCGACCGATCTGTTTCAGGTGATCCATGACTGGCATCAGAGATCGGGCAGTGGCGAAGGGGTCGAATTTATGCAATCCCATCCATTGGACCAGAACCGGATCAAAAACCTGAATGCCTTGGCCTCCTCGAATGAATGGCCGCAAGCAGGGGGGATTACAGCTTTACCTCAGTCTTTTCTCGATGGGCTTAAACAGAGCTCAAATGATATTCAGGATGAATAGTCGCGACTACCTTTCGCTCTGGAGTTGTTGTTTTGATTCCCGCTCCATTATGACTAAGCCATGATTTTTCTGGTATGTGCGTTCTGGCAGCGTTTGACAATCCTCTTCCCATATATGACGATAAGCCCATGAAAACAAATCCTAAGCAGCAATCAGTACGAATTATCATCATTCCTTAGGAATGGTGGGCTTGTTGTTGCGCGTTTAAAGTGTCAAACCCACCCCTCAGAGGTGGGTTTTCTGTTTCTGCCTCATGGGGATAATTCATTTTAGGAGGCAGTGTGAAAAAAGTTGCAGTGTTTGGTAAGCCAGGCAGTGGTAAATCCACGTTAAGCAGAGCGCTGGCGTCAGTGACCGGTATACCGCTACACCCACTGGATTCGATGGTGTATCAGAAGAACGGTGAACTGGTGGAGCGCAAGCTGTTCGATGAGGCGCATGAAAGAGTCCTCTCATCTGATCGCTGGATCGTCGATGGCTTTGGTCCGCTGGAGTCGTTTTATAAGCGTCTTGAATCCGCTGATACCCTGATCTATATCGATCTGCCCTATCGGACCAGTTACTGGCTGGTGACAAAACGACTTTTAAAAGGCCTGATGGTGACGCCGGAGGGCTGGCCCGAGGGCAGTTCCGTATTCAGGGGATCAATGCAAAGCTATAAAGTACTGCGGTTGTGTCCCAGATTCTGGAACGAGGCGTTTATGGGCAGGCTGGAAACCTTATCGGCTGAAAAGACGCTGTATGTGATCCGTTCCGTTGCTGAACTCAATAGTTTTGTGCCTGAGCATATCAGCGAGTAGTACCGCATGGACGAGTTACAACAACGTCAGGTTTGAGACGCTAGCCGCGCCGGCTTTGTGTAATCAAATAGTCTGGAGGTTAATGGACTCCGCACGGATGAAATTGGCGGCAGTTGTCGGTGCCCCTAACGGTTGTTATAACCGACAATACCGCCTCTTAATCCTGTTGATGTTTCAGGTTAACCGTTTATTCCGCTTTCCAGGCGGCGGCTGCAGCAAAAAATGAAAATGTTTCATTGGTCAGTTGGGTGTCGTCCCCTGGTGGAAAATAGCTTAGCTTGACGATTACGGTGTTGCTGGCCGGGTCAACGAAGATAAACTGTCCCTGTAAACCAATCGCTGAATAGGCGTCGCTGTCAGCAACTGTCCACCACTGGTAACCATAACCACCGGGGCCGCCATCTCGGTCTTCAGGGCCTACCGATTGTGTCGAAAGTCTGACCCACTCTGGTGAGACGATCTGTTTGCCGTTGATACGTCCCTCTTGCAGCATCATCTTGCCAATACGGGCATAGTCTCTCATCGTTGCATTGTAGCCAGCGCCATTGAACTCCCGTCCTACACCTGGCTGTCCATCCATGATAAAGAACCCGTCAGACTCTGCGCCCAGTGGTTCCCACAGGTGTCTGGTCATATAAGAGGCGATGGTACCGCCGTCTGAAACCCGTTCGATCAGAAGGCCCAGGACTGCGGTATCAATGGTTTTATAAGCAAATACTTCGCCCGGCTTATGGGCGCGTTTGATGGTTTTGGCCGGTTCGACGAAGCGGGCAACATTCTTCACCAGTGCGAGAATATGGTTGCGGGCCGCCAGGCCGGGGTTTTCGAAGTCATACCGCTCTTCATAATCGACACCGGAACGCATGCCCAGTACCTGACGAATCGTTACACCGTTGTAGGCCCCCTGTTTCAACTCTGGCAGGTAGGTGGTGATATCATCATCCAGCGACTGTATACGACCCTCTTCAAGGGCACAACCGATCAGGATCGAGGTCAGCGATTTCGTCATCGACCAGCCCATGAAGCGGGTCTGAGCATCACTGTTATTGCGATAGTTCTCATAGACGATATTACCGTCTTTCATTATCAGCAGAGCATTGGTGTAGGTTCGGTCGAGAAACTGTTCCGGAGTATAGCTTTTTCCATCAAACTGATAGCTGAAGCTGAGTGATTTATCGGTGCGGGTCAGCGGGCTGGGGGTGCCTGAATGGGGGACCTTGCGGGTCGTAAACAGTGAATCCATACTGCGGAAGGTCAGGGTGTTGAAGTAGGGTTGCAACATCGCCCATCGGGTGTTCTGAACCGCAACCGGCACATCTGATACAGGGCCCACAGCTGCCACCAGTGGGTCAACTGTTGATGCTGCATTCACACTTCCTCCGCTGAACACTGTGGCCATGACGCTGGCACAGGCCAGGGCAGATTTTAACGGGTGTTTTTTACTCATCAGCATATAACTCCTATTGATTATTATATTAGGTCGTTTAACTGATGCTATGGTTGAGCCCTTCGGAAGACCATATCACGTAAGGGGTAGGCGGTAGCCCGTCAGGTGGCGGAGTAGAGGTGGGGCTGTGTTGGAAGGGGGGGGGTAAAAAGGCGCCTCCTGATATCGGGGCGCCTGGTGAGGGGTTGTCAACGTGTGTCTTAAATGTGTTTGTCTTAAATGAGACGTTCAGGCATTCAGATCAAAGCGATCAGCATTCATCACTTTATTCCAGGCTGCCACGAAGTCGGTGACAAACTTCTGCTTCGCATCACTCTGCGCATAGACCTCAGCAATCGCCCGCAGTTGCGAATTAGAACCGAATATCAGATCAACCCGGGTTGCGGTCCACTTAAGTTCGCCACTGTGACGATCATAGCCTTCAAACAGCTCTTCATCCGGAGATGTCGCCTTCCATGTTGTCCCCATATCCAGCAGGTTAACAAAGAAGTCATTGCTCAGGGTTTGTGGCCGCGGGGTGAATACGCCATGCCGGGTGTGGCCGGTATTGATATCCAGCACCCGCAGACCGCCAATCAGTACTGTCATTTCAGGAGCGGTGAGATTGAGCAACTGACTTCTATCGATCAGCAGTTCTTCTGCAGACACGCTGTAGCGGGCTTTCTGGTAGTTTCTGAAGCCGTCGGCGTATGGTTCCAGAGGGGCAAAGGAATCGATATCAGTCTGTTCCTGAGAAGCATCGGCACGCCCGGGTGTAAACAGCACTGTAACCGGCTGGCCAGCATCATTGGCGGCCTGCTCGATAGCGGCAGCGCCTGCCAGAACGATCAGATCGGCAAGAGAGACCTGCTTAGTGTTTCCATGGGTTGCGTTGAAGCGGGACTGAATCTCCTCCAGGGTATCAAGTACCGTGGACAGTTCATCCGGCTGATTAACCTCCCAGTCCTTTTGCGGAGCCAGGCGGATACGCGCTCCGTTGGCCCCGCCGCGCATATCGGATCCCCGGAAGGTGGATGCCGATGCCCAGGCGGTGCCCACCAACTGAGACACAGACAATCCTGATTTCAGGATTTCATCTTTAAGCACCACAATATCCCGGTTGTTGATCAGTCCATGATCAATAGTGGGAAGCGGATCTTGCCAGATCAGCTCTTCGGAGGGCACTTCAGGGCCAAGATAGCGTGATAGGGGGCCCATATCCCGGTGTGTCAGCTTAAACCAGGCGCGGGCGAAAGCGTCGGCAAACTCATCGGGGTTTTTGTGGAAATGTTCAGCGATTCTGCGATATTCAGGGTCTTCCCTTAGCGCCATATCGGCAGTTGACATCATCGGTGCATGCCGTCTGGTTGAATCATGGGCATCGGGCACGGTGTCGGCGGCTGCGGGATCTTTCGGCGTCCACTGCTGGGCGCCTGCCGGGCTCTTGGTGAGTTCCCATTCGTATCCCAGCAGGGTATCAAAATAGCTGTTATCCCACTGAGTTGGCGTTGCAGTCCAGGCGCCTTCAAGGCCGCTGGTGATGGTATCTACTCCTTTACCTGTGCCCATGCTGTTTATCCATCCCAGTCCCTGTTCTGCAATGCCGGCGGCTTCCGGTTCCGGGCCGACATGTTCCGGGTCTCCGGCGCCGTGGGTTTTGCCGAAGGTATGACCACCCGCAGTAAGAGCGACAGTTTCATAGTCGTCCATCGCCATCCGGGCGAACGTTTCGCGGATATCACGGGCTGAGCCCAGTGGATCAGGATCGCCATCCGGGCCTTCCGGGTTAACATAGATCAGCCCCATCTGTACGGCTGCCAGAGGGTTGGCAAGGTCCCACTCGCCGCTGTAACGTCTATTTCCCAGCCATTCCTGCTCGGCACCCCAGTTAACATCCTCCTCGGGTTCCCAGATATCTACGCGACCACCGCCGAAGCCAAAGGTTTTTAACCCCATGGATTCAAGGGCACAGTTACCCGCGAGAATCATCAGGTCGGCCCAGGAGATTTTGTTACCGTACTTCTGCTTAATCGGCCAGAGCAGGCGACGGGCTTTATCCAGGTTGCCGTTGTCCGGCCAGCTGTTGAGTGGTGCAAAGCGTTGCGAGCCAGAACCGGCACCACCCCGGCCATCGCCAATGCGGTAAGTACCAGCACTGTGCCAGGCCATACGGATAAAGAAGGGACCGTAGTGGCCGTAATCGGCGGGCCACCACTCCTGTGAATCAGTCATCAGATCGTACAGGTCCTGTTTCAGCGCGGAGAGATCGAGCTTTTTAAACTCATCAGCATAGGAGAAACTTTCAGCCATTGGGCTGATCTGAGGAGTGTTCTGATGAAGGATCTTCAGGTTGAGTTGATTGGGCCACCAATCCTGATTGGCTGTACCCCGGTCACTAACCTGTGTTTTAGAGCCGTGCATAAAAGGGCACTGGCCTGTCGCTGTTTTGTTATTGTCGCTCATCATCTACTCCTTTATCGATTATCAGTTGAAATCTCTGGAAGGCTAATATCAGATCGGTAAGGTAGAAAGTTTAGTACCATAAGGGGGCTTTTGATCTGTAGATCAGAGTTCACTGAGTCCGGTTTGGCTGCTGGTTTCTGTTTTTCCCGTTGTTAAAAGTTATAGCAGTACCTGTTAAAGAGACTAAATTGCATATTCTCATCGCTACGATAGGTTAGATTTATATTGGTCTGTTCGTGTTGTAAAAGGGGAAGTGAACTGAAGTGTTATGTAGTTTAAGATCGCGATGAATCGGGACAGGAGAGATCGTTTTCATAAAAACGATCTCTCCTTAATGGGCGTGTTGTTTTTTCTGAACATCAATCAAACTGTATTCTTACGGCTTTATAGTCTGATAAACTGTTTAATAACAATTGATTGTATTGGTTAGTTAACGTTAATTATCGATTTGTGGCTTTATTAAGGTTGTATTTTATAAGCCTCAATTCGCTGTGAAAACATCATCGGAATATAGAGGTATTCGCCTTTAGTGGAGATGTCCGCCGCGTGCTTACCGGTCTCCATGAGCAGTTGAACGGTATTGTTTTTGAACTCAAAAATCTTGCCGTTCAGCCAATCACTGATCAGCAGTGAGTCGCCGACAGAGGCGATGCCATCCAGGTTGCCAAACTGCTGGGCTGATTTATAAGGTGACAGGGTGCCGGTCTCGAGGTTGATTGAAACCAGTCCTCCCAGCGTTGCAGTGGAGAAATCCTCTTTCATCCCTTCACCCCAGGTTGCAACGATCAGTGCGCCATCTTTAACGGTCAGTCCGTTCGGGTGAGGCAACTGATCGCTGCTAATCCACTGTGTCAGGGTGTTGTTACGGTAGCGGTAAATGCCGCCTCCGGTCAGGTCACTGATATAGACAATGCCGGCGTCATCGATGGTGATATCATTCAGCATGGTGCTTGTTTCGGCAGTGATGGATCTGATCAGTTTACCTTGTTTGTAATCGATAATATGCAGACGCTGCATATCTGCAACATAGAGATAGTCAGCATCCATCGCCATCCCTTTGGGGGCATCCATTCCATTAACCCATACATGCTGAATGATGCTGCCATCATCAGAAAGCAGGCTGATGTATCCCTTGCTGTTCAGTTCAGTCGGGCTTCCGTTGATATTAGAAACGTATAACAGGGGCTCACCTGGATGGGCCAGCACTGATTCAGGTTGATCAAAGCCACTCTGACTCCAGGCGATTTCAGGTGTTGCAATGGCGGTCTGTGTTGCGCATGACAAAATCGTTACAGTAGAGCAGATCGCTTTTTTGAATACTGAGGTCATAACAAACTCCTTGTGTGAGGTGTTGTGCTATTCTGCTATATTTGATCCTTGATTCTATTGTTTTTAATTAAGGTATCTTTTTCTGATACTTTTCTGGCCGGTTTGGTATGTCTATGACTGATCTCTCTTCTTCCTCTGTACAGCGTGACGCCTGTGTCAGCGGTGATGAACACCAGCAGCGTGAAAATCTGTTTACCCTGCTTAAGCAGGCACTCAAAGCCCGGGGATTCACTTATGCCCGACTGGCTGCAGAGATGAATATGAGCGAGCTGTCTATCAAACGTCTGTTTAAAGAGAAGGATTGCAAGATGAGCCGGCTGCTGGAAGTATGCTCCATCATCGGATTAAGCATCGATGAGCTGATTCAGATGCAGCAACGTTTCAGACATATACCTGAATATTTGCCCGAGTCTGTCGAAGCGGCGCTGGCAGCAGATAAGCAGCTGTTTTTGATATTGATACTGCTGGTCTCTCAGGTTGACATTCCGACCGTTGGCAGTCTGATGGAGGTAGATCAGGCCAGGTTGTATCTGTATCTTCGAGAACTGGAGAAGCTCGGAATTATTGAACTCAGGTCCGGTGTCGGGTTTCGATTCCGTGTTTCTCTGCCAATTCAGTGGCGTATGGGAGGCCAGCTGGCCGATCTGATTAAGGGGATTAATAAGCGTTATATCGCGCACTGCCTTGATCATGAGAAAGATTCTGAATATGCCTTTACAACCGCCAGCCGGCTGATGAGCAAAAGCAGTGTTTTGCAGATACAGAATCATCTGCGAAGAGTACGGGAAGAGTTTGATTACCTCAGCAGTCAGGATCAGATGTTTTATAAAGTTGAAGAGCTGCAGTTTTATAAGCTGGTGTTTGGTATGGGGCCGTTTCCTGTGGATGTGATTCTGGCGGATGAGTAGATATGATGCAGCGAGCAAGACGGATGATTAATAACTGATAGCCTGATCTGGGTCTCATTTTGAGTGCTCTGAAGGGCTACTTAAGCCTGATCGGTGATTTAACTGTATATACTGAAAATGTGTGGGCAGAGATCACATGTCGAAGTGCCTTTAGCAGGCGGGGCGGACATTTTACGCTCCCGGCTTACAGGAATATTCAGGACTTTTCATGCCTGACTTTATAACTGATTTTAATAAGCTGTCAGGATTAAACAGGAGATTCCCTATGCAGAACAACAGCAGTATTCGTTTAGCTCACTCTTGTTTGAGCGATACCTCCGCCGCGGTTGCTGCGTTTTTCGACAAGGTCAGCCAGCCTGATATGGAGTTGGTGTTGTTTTTCTGTTCCAGTGAATATGATCTGGATCTGCTGGCAAAGGAGGTCAACCGGTTGTTTGACGGTGTTCAGGTGGTTGGCTGTACAACGGCGGGGGAGATCGGGCCAGCAGGATATTTGCAACATAGTTTGTCCGGGGTCAGCTTCTCCCGACAACAGTTTACCATTGTCAGTGGTGTGCTGAGCGGGCTGAAGCAGTTTGAACTGAGTCAGGGGCATGACTGTGTTCAGGGGATGCTGCAACAGCTGGAAAGCAAAGTACCGCATGCTGATGGACAGAACAGTTTTGCGTTTATGATGATTGATGGCCTGTCCATGGCCGAAGAGGTGGTCACCCATTCACTGCAACACTCATTAGGGGATATCAGGATGGTTGGCGGATCTGCCGGAGATGATCAGAAGTTTATCTCTTCATCCGTTTTCAGTGATGGTCAGTTTCATGACGACAGTGCGGTGGTGGTCGTGATTAACACGTGCAATCCTTTCACTCTGTTTAAAACCCAGCATTTTGTGTCGAGTAATGAACGACTGGTAGTTACCGAGGCTGATACCACTCAGCGCATAGTGAAAGAGATCAATGGCTTTCCCGCCGCACAAGAGTATTCGCGGCTGGTCGGCGTAGCAGTTAGTGAACTCGACTCGATGCGTTTTGCCGAGTCACCGGTGGTTGTATTGATCGATGGTACCGATTATGTGCGTTCCATCCAGAAAGTTAATGCTGATGGCAGTCTGACTTTTTACTGTGCAATCGAGGAGGGGGTGGTGTTCCGGGTGGCACATGGGGTGAGTCTGGTGAAGAATTTACAGGAAACCTTTGAAACGCTGAATAGCAAAATTGGTCGCCCACAACTGGTGATAGGTTGTGATTGCATTCTGCGCAATCTGGAGGTTCGTCAGCGTGGCCTGCAATCCCAGGTTGAACGTCTGTTTAAAGAAAATAATACCATTGGTTTTAGCAGTTACGGTGAACAGTACGGAGGGGTGCATATCAACCAGACTCTCACGGGGGTAGTGATTGGCGAGGCTGACAATGCTGAATAGAGGGGGCAGATGATGACTGAGCAGTTACCACCTTCTGTTGATGACTTACAGGCAGAGATAAAACGATTAAATAAGATTATTCAATCGTTGATGAACCATGCTGAGCGCAATACCAGTATCAAGGGCTCAGAATTCACTCTGTTTCAAACCGCGATCATGCTTGAAGATCAGGTAAAAGGCCGAACGACTGAGCTGGAAGCTGCCCTTAAAGAAAATGAAAAAATGAACCGGGCTTTGCGGCAAAGTGAAAATAACCAGCGTGTGCTGATTGAAAATGCGCCGGTGAGTATTCATGAAATCGATATGGATGGCCGTATCATTTCCATCAATAAGGCCGGATTATCTATGAACGGGCTAACCGAGGAGGGCGCGATTCTGGGGAGCCCGTACCTCGATCATGTCAGCGTATCTGATCGTGACCGGGTGGCTGGCCTGCTTGAAAAGGCTTACGCCGGTGAAACCAGTCATTTCGAATATGATGCTGTGATAATGAGCGGAAAAACGTTTAAATCCTGCTTTGTACCGATACTCAATAACCAGTCTTCAGTCACCAAAATTATGGGGATCACTGAGGATATTACCGAACGGAAAAAAGCGGAACAGCAGATTCATCACTTTGCATTTAATGATGCATTGACACAACTTCCGAACCGGCGTCTGCTGCACGACAGACTCAGGCTGGCGATTGCTGCGACGTTGCGAAGTGGTATGCATGGTGCGGTTATGTTCCTCGATCTGGATAATTTCAAACCGCTTAATGACACCCATGGACATGAAGCGGGAGACTTGCTGTTAATTGAGGTAGCGCACCGGCTGACCGCTTGCCTCAGGAGCACCGATACCGTGGCACGTATCGGCGGCGATGAGTTTGTGGTGTTGTTGAGCGAACTCCATATGGATATGTCACTGTCCACTGAACAGGCACTACGTGTGGCAGAGAAAATTCGTGCTTCACTGGCGCGTCCTTACATCCTGAAGTGCGATCAGGAAGGGAGGGCTGTGACGATGGAACACCACTGTACTGCAAGTATTGGTTTGACACTGTTTGGTACGAATGAACGTTGTGAAGAGCAAATTCTTAAAGCAGCGGATAAGGCCATGTATCGGGCTAAGGAAACAGGACGAAACAGGGTTTATCTTTCTGAAGTGATAAACAGGTCAGAACAGTAGCAGATACACCTGCTATTCATTGCTGGTGTCAAAACCCGCAACGGCGGGTTTGACCACAGTTCAATCTGCTTCAGACGCTATTTTTTTACCAGACTGTTGAGCTTGAAATTAACATCTTCAATCTGTTCCTGTGTAGGTGACACTCCGGCAGTAATCAGCTTGCGACCAGCCATATGATCGGCAGGGCGGTTGACCGTGTGGATTGCAATCAGTCTGTCATCCCGGAAGAAAAACAGCGAGAACTTGTCATCCTCCTGACTGCCGCGTTGATAGAAGTGAGTGTAACCCTCGTGGACGCCTACCATCTGCAGTTTGATATCGTACTGATCGGACCAGAACCAGGGTACTGAATGGTATCCTGCATCCTGACCGGCGATCACCTGGGCGATCACTTTCGCCTGATCCACGGCATTCTGCACCGATTCCAGGCGGATCTCGCGACCGGTGAAGGGGTTGTTGTAACGGGCGGAATCGCCCGCGGCAAAGATATCCGGGTCGTTGGTACGACACTGGGCATCCACCACCACACCATCGTGACAGAGCAGTTTTGCTTCAACGGCCAGCTCGGTATCGGCGGTGACGCCAATGCCCGCCAGTACGAGTTGAGCGGGCAATAGCGTACCATCTTTCAAACGCACCGCTTCAACATTGCCGTTGCCATCATCGGCGATATGGTCCACTTCTGCTCCAAAGCGGATATCAACGCCATGCTGGTGGTGGATATCGAGCATGTACTGAGACAGTTCAGGGGTGACGGCATTCGCCAGAATGCGCTGACCCCGGACCAGGACAGTGACTTTCTTTCCCAGTTTTGCCGCAGTTGAGGCAAACTCCAGGGCGATAAAACCACCACCGATAATAACGGCGTCTTCCGTCTGGTTGAGGTGAGACTGGATATAGCGGATATCGTCCAGGCTTTTAATGTACCCCACACCGTTCAGAGCCGCGCCGGGCAGGTCAAGCTGCCGCAGCTTTGCTCCAGTTGCCAGCACCAGCTTGTCGTAGCCCAGCGTTTCACTGTTATCCAGCTCAACCTGCTTATCAGCACGATGGATTGCGGTGATCCGATGACCGAGTTTCAAGCCGATGTTGTGGTCATCGTAGTAGCTTTGAGTACGGAACAGCAGAGCCTCTTCGCCGGTGTCGTTGAGCAGATGGCTTTTCGACAGAGGCGGGCGCTGGTAGGGCAGATGGCCTTCACCATCGACCAGGGTAATCTCACCGTCATAGCCTGCGCGTCGCAGTGAATCAGCGCATTGATAGCCAGCATGACCGCCACCCACAATGACCACACCCGTCATTACTCCTGCTCCTCTGGCATATGAATAACGATGCCATCCAGTTCAGCAGAGGCTTTGATCTGGCAGCTGAGGCGGCTGTTAGGTTTACGCTCAGAGGCGGTATCGTCGAGCATCTCATCTTCGTTTTCAGACATCTCGGGCAGCTTTGCCAGCCAGGCGTCATCAACGTAGCAGTGACAGGTGGCGCAGGCGCAGGAACCGCTGCACTCACCTTCAATCCCTTCAACGCCATTCATGACAGCGCCCTGCATGATGGTCATACCTTCGGCCAGCTCCAGCTGAGTAGACTGACCATCAAAACTTACATAATTAACGGTTGGCATAGATACGGTCCTCAAATAGCACCCGCCTCAGTGAGACTGAGGCGGGCTTTTTTTATGATTATATAAAATCTTAGGCTTTAACCTGCAACTCCAGCGGGCTGCGGAAGTTCGTTGATGGCATCCAGCGTAGCTCCTGATCAACCTTCGACAGGTTGGGAAACGCTTTCAACAACTCTTCTACCGCGACTTTACACGCCAGACGGGCGATGGCTGTTCCGAGACAGGCGTGAACCCCGCCACCAAAGCCCAGATGGCCCTTGGGTTTACGGCTGAGGTCATAGACATCCGCATTGGGGAACACCTCCTCATCACGGTTACCTGAGCCGTATGCCAGGATAACAAAATCGCCCGGCTTCATGGTCTGACCATGCAGCGTCGTCTCTTTCATCACACAGCGGCGGAAACGCTGGGCCGAGGTGTTGAAGCGCAGGCTCTCTTCAATCGCATCGGGAATCAGCTCAGGGTTCGCTACCAGTGCTTCACGGACTTCAGGATGATCAGTAATATTCTTGATCAGCATCGTCATAAAGCCAGACAGGGATTCGATACCCGCCATAATCAGCGTGGTTACGGTCAGCAGAATCTCTTCATCCTTCAGTTTGTCGCCATCAATCTCGGAGAGAATGAACTGGCTTAGCAGATCTTCGCCCGGATTTTTCTTGCGCTCCTGTACCAGATTAGCGGCATACTCGCGCATCCACTCGTAAGCGGCCAGATGCTCAGGACCTTTCTGGCGGGTAACCGGATCGGTTTGTACCATCATCACCGCTTTATCCCGAACGATTTCCAGATCGGCGGGTGGCAGGTCAAACAGGTAGACGATCAGATCTACAGTGTACTTTGATGAGAACTCAGCAACGAAATCAAACTGATCACGACCTTTCAGGGCCTCCAGGTGCTTCTGGGCAACGGATTGTGCCGGCGCCATCAGGTGCGCCAGAGCCCGCTTGGTCACCGCTTTCTGGATCAGGGCGCGCAGACGGTCGTGACGGGGTGGATCTGTGGTGCCCAGGGTTGATCCTGCGCGGCCTGGCAGTTCGTTGACCAGGTTGCCTTTAGCTGAGGAGAAAGTCTCCCAGTCATTCAGCGCCATCACAATATCCTTGTGACGGGACAATACCCACATCTCAGCATCCTCGCTCCAGAAGCAGGGGTATTCCGCCCGCAGGGTGGCGTAAGCCGGAAACGGATCAGCATCGATCTCGGGTGAATAGGGGTTAAATCTGAACATTCGCACTCCTCACAATCTTTACGTTGTTGTTATTGGAACTGTATTCAGTGTAGGTGTAATAACCTACTTAAAAAATGGATATTCTGAGCAAAGCATTGTACTTTTATAACAGTTAAACTATCTGTAAATGCATTTAGTGATAGAAGTCATGAATAAAATTAACAGTGATCTTACGGCTGACAGGCTAATCTCGACCTACTCGCTTTATAGTGAAGAGCAATCACTGGGTGATCCGGAATTTATTCATATTGAGGATATCCGCACCCGGGCAGAACTGTTCGACTGGACCATCAATATCCATACCCATCCAAAGATGTTTCAGATTATCTACGTACGTAAAGGCAGCGCCCGAATCCACATCGATGGACTGGAACAGGTGGAGACAGGCCCCTGTCTTATTACTATTCCGGCGGGCGTTGTGCATGGGTTTGAGTTTGATCAGGATGCCACAGAGGGAGCGGTGGTGACGGTGTCGCAACTGCTGATGCTGGACGAGCAGTTTCAGCGGCGATTTCCCTTTAAGGAGGAGCTGCTGAGTAAAGCACTGATTATTCCGTTGTCGGAGAGCGATCCTGATCAGGCACTGATTGATCAGCAGGTCAAAGAGCTGAGACGGGAGTATTTTGACAATCAGCCAGCCAAGGCACTGATGTTTGAGTGGTTGCTGTTCTCGCTGCTGATCCGTATCGGGCGCAAGTTGCACTCGGCCTACAGTCGTTCTGATGTAGGCAGTCGTTATGAGCAGCGCTATAAGGAGTTATGTCAGTTGATTGAGCTGCATTACCGGGATCACCTGTCAGCAAACCAGTATGCCGAGATGCTCAGCACAACACCGATCGGACTCAACCGGGCCTGTGCCGCGGTGGCCGGGAAAAGTGTCAGCGAGCTGTTGCAGGACCGGCTGGTTCTGGAAGCGCAGCGGTTTCTGATCTACACCGCAGCACCGGCTTCGCTGATTGCTTATGATCTGGGATTTAAAGATCCGGCTTACTTTTCCCGTTTCTTTAAAAGAAGAGTCGGGTTGAGCCCGGGGGCGTTCAGAAACCAGCGGGACAGATAGCCCCGCTGGGTTGGTGATGGGTTGTCAGAGCAGTAGTTGCGTCAGCCCCATTACCGCCAGATAACCGCAGGTATAGGCAACCAGCAGCCAGTGAATAAAGCGCAGATAAGAGATAAAGGAGAGCGCTTCAAGCTTACTCAGTGCGATTACACCGGCAGCCGAACCGACAATCAGAATTGAACCGCCAACACCGACCGCATAGGTCAGTCCCAGCCATTCACCCCTGGTCATCGGAATATCTGATTGCAGGATAGCGGCCGTCAGCGGTACGTTATCTACGAATGCCGACAGAATACCGATGATATAGTTGGCTACCACTGCGGGCATCATCGTGTAGAGTTCCGGCAGCAGCTTCAGTATCGACAGCTCTTTCAACATGCCTACCAACAGCAGTACGCCAAGGAAGAACAGCAGAGTATCGAATTCGATCTCACGGACATATTCCAGAACGTTAGGGTTCTGTTCTTTTCTGAAGATAATGCGATGGACGATAAACATCAGCGCCAGACCAAACAGGAAGGTCAGCACTGGTGGCACGGAAAACAGCACGCTCATCGCCAGGGTGCTGATAATGGTCAGCAGGAACAGGGCGGCAATCAGTTTATCGCCAGCAGCGATAGGGCGCTTAAATTTGGGCAGCGTAATTATCTCATTGCTGCCCTGCATCAGAATCAGCGCCAGTATGGCCACCCCGGCGATCGCGGGCAGAATCAGTAGCATCAGGTTGAGGATCGACACCTTACCGTTGAGGAAGATCATCAGGGTGGTCACATCGCCCGTAATCAGCGAGACACCACCGGAGTTAACCGCAAAGACAATCAGCGCGGCGAATTTCAGGGTATCTTTGGTTTCCAGCTTCAGTGAGGCCAGCAGCGAGAGCATGATCAGCGAAGCGGTGATGTTATCCGCCAGGGATGAAAACATCAGGCCCAGCAGGGCGATCAGAATCATCAGTGTGCTGAGTTTAAGCTGGTTTGGCAATAACCGGTATACCAGTTGGGTGATCAGACCTTTTTCGTTGAGGTAGGCTACAAAGGTCATAGCGGCCATCAGGAATAGCCACAGTATAGCGATATCAAGGAGTTGCTCGTTGAGCGCCTCCTGTATTGCCTGAGGTGATTTTTCAGGGAAAACGAAGGCTATAATCCACACCAGCGTACCGATAAACAGCGTCGACTTTGCTTTATTAAGATGAACAACATCTTCAAAGACGATCAGTACAAAGGCGAGGATAATCAGGCCCAGCAACAAGTAGTGCATGGTTATTCTCGTGATCAAAATTTTATAAGGCGGCTATTTTCTACTTTTGTACCGCGCGTTGACAATAGATATAACGCACTAAGGTATAAAAAATTAGGATTACTACTTTTATTTAGGTGCTAAAGGCGTGGGGCAGCCATTTTCAGTCCTTTATTTATGTAAGGTTACTTTCGGATGGCCCTTTGCTGACGAAATAGCAGGGGAGTGACGCCTGCATGACGCCGGAAAAATTTGATGAAATTTGTGGCTTCGGAAAAACCCAGAGCGTGGGAAAGTTCTGCTACCGATAGATCGCTGTGTACTAAGAGGCGTTTGGCTTCCAGCACGATTCTTGAATCAATTACCGCTTTCGCACTACGTCCTTCGACAGAGTGGCTGGCTCTGCTGATAGTACTTTCTGAATACCCCAGCCTGTCGGCATAAAACTTCAGACTATGTTGCTGGGCGAAGTGCTGCTCCAGAAGCGATTGAAATAAACGGTAGGTTTTATAGCCCTGCTGGTGGACAACCACAGGGGGAACAAGATCCCGCTGCCAGCGTGCCAGTCGTAGCAGCAGCGTTTGAAACTGGTGACGAAACAGTGCCTGCTCCAGATCGCTGTTATCGAAGCGGCTGATATCATCCCGCAGCAGTCTGAAGCTGTTACTAAACTCCTTCTGCATGGCCTGATCAAGTGTACTGCAGGTACGCCACTCGAGCCGTTTATAGAGCGCTGCCTCCTTGCTGCTGATCAGCGGGACAGAGCCTGGCAGGGCGGTTGGGTCGATGAGAATAAGCTCGGCTGTAAACGACTGATGCGGATGCCATTGCTGCACCTGTCCCTGCCTGACAACCACCAGAGAACCCGTGCTGAGCTGCCAGTCGGTGAAATCAACGGTATGGACACCCTGTCCGGAAGTGACCAGCATCAACAGTTCAAAATCGACTCTTTCCGGTCTTGAATAGTGGCTATGCGAAAGCTTATTCCGAATATCATCCAGATCAAGTAACTCGATACCCAGTGCATTCAGGCGACTATTGCTGAAGTGCGTCTTTCTGATCATGCTGGCGGGCGGCTGGCTGGACATACAAGTCTGTCTCTGAATAAGCTTTGCTCGATTTTGATCATTATATGGCGATCTGCTACCTCGTTACCAGTCGGTGAAGCCGGGATAATAGGCTCAGGTTTGAGGCAACGTAAAAACATTGTTTATTGAGCAGGAGTTATTTATGAAAACCAGTATCAGGACAGTATTTCACTCAGGCTGTGCAGTGAGTGTGCTGACTGTGGCGATAACTGCCACACCCGCTTTAGCTGCTGATAATAAAGGGGTAGAGAATATGTTACAGAAACAGAAAGTAGTTGAGTTGCTGAAAAGCATTGAAACAGGTGCGCCGGAGCCCATCGCTTATATTAATGCGCACAACTATACCCAGCATAACCTGGCGGTGGCCGACGGTTTAGCAGGTTTTGGGGCAGTGTTGCAGGCCCTGCCTGAAGGAAGTGCGAAGGTCAATACGGTCAGGGTGTTTCAGGACGGTGATTTTGTATTCACCCATACGGACTATAATTTTTTCGGGCCAAAGGTCGGGTTTGATATCTTTCGTTTTGACAACGGCCTGATCGTAGAGCACTGGGATAATCTGGTGCAGAAGGCTGAGCCGAACCCCGGAGGCCGGACCCAGTTGGATGGTGCGACCGGGATCGATACAGCCATCGATACTGAAACGAGTAAAACGCTGGTTGCCGATTTTGTGAAAACCATTCTGATTGAGGGCGATATGGCTAAAATAGGCAACTTTATTGGTCCTGCCGAGGGTGACTATATTCAGCATAACCCGGCCATTGGCGATGGTCTGCAAAATCTTGGGGCCGCACTGGGTGAACTGGCTCGTCAGGGCACGCCGTTGCGTTATACTCAAAACCATAAGATTCTGGGTGAGCATAATTTTGTGCTGGCGGTGAGTGAAGGAGAGTTTCTGGGCAAGCATGTGTCTTTTTATGATCTGTTTCGGGTTGATAACGGGCTGATCGTAGAGCACTGGGATACCATTGAAACGATTCCGCCTGAATCTCAGTGGCAAAACAGCAATGGCAAGTTCGGCCTGTAAGCCGGTCTGAGCGGAGGGGAGCACTCATCATTTTGACAGTAATGGGTGTTACCCCTTGCGCCGGGGTGTTTATCAGCGCTATACCTGTCTCTGTGTTTTTGAAATTTGTACGATAAAGGAAAAGCAAAGATGTCTGATAAACGCCAGTTTTATATTGATGGCCGGTGGACTGCCCCGGCTCAGAGTCATGACTTTGAGGTAATTGACCCATCAACTGAAGCAGTTTGCGCGGTGATCTCACTGGGTGGGGAGGCCGATGCTGACGCGGCGGTAGCCGCAGCCCGGGGGGCTTTTGATCAGTGGAGTCAAACGTCAAAAGAGGAGCGTCTGGCGCTGCTTGAAAAATTGCAGGCAATCTACAATGAACGTTCGCAAGAGATGGCTGAGGCGATCTCTGTGGAGATGGGGGCGCCGGTTGCATTGGCCCGCACCGCGCAGTGCGGTAGTGGTTCCGGACATATCAAAAGTTTGATCCGGGCGTTGAAATCGTATGAGTTTGACCAGCCACTGGGGCCCCACGCACCGGATAACCGTATTCTGCATGAACCCATCGGGGTGTGCGCACTGATAACGCCCTGGAACTGGCCAATGAATCAGGTCACTCTGAAAGTGGTTGCAGCGCTCGCTGCCGGTTGCACCATGGTGTTAAAACCCTCGGAAATTGCACCACTGTCATCGATGCTGTTTGCTGAGATGATCGATCAGGCCGGTTTCCCGCCAGGCGTATTTAACCTGGTGAATGGTGACGGTGCTGGCGTCGGCTCGGCTCTGACAGGGCATCCTGAAGTGGATATGGTCTCTTTTACCGGTTCAACCCGTGCCGGTATCGCTATCTCTAAAAATGCGGCCGATACGGTGAAGCGTGTGGCACTCGAGCTGGGTGGTAAGGGCGCAAACATCGTGTTTGCTGATGCCGACGATAAGGCGGTGGTGCGAGGCGTACGTCACTGTTTTAATAACAGCGGTCAGTCCTGTAATGCACCTACCCGGATGCTGGTGGAGCGTTCCATCTATGATCAGGCGGTAGCGACTGCCGCTGAGATAGCCAGTCAGACCACGATTGATCGTGCCAGTGTCGAGGGCCGGCATATCGGTCCGGTGGTGTCTCAGCAGCAGTATGACAAGATTCAGGGCCTGATCGAAAAAGGTATCGCAGAGGGTGGCCGGCTGGTAGCGGGTGGCCCGGGTAAGCCTGAGGGACTGGAACAAGGTTATTTCGTTAAACCGACCGTGTTTGCCGATATCAATAATCAGATGAGTATCGCCCGGGAGGAGATCTTTGGCCCGGTGCTGACCATTATTCCCTTTGATACAGAGGAGGAAGCTGTCTCGATTGCCAACGATACCCCCTATGGTCTTACTGACTATATTCAGACTCAGGATAGCGAGAAGGCTGCGCGGGTCGCGCGCCGGTTGCGTGCCGGTATGGTGCAGATCAATGGCACGAGCTTAGGTGCCGGGGCACCATTCGGCGGCTATAAACAGTCAGGCAATGGTCGTGAAGGCGGTGTCTGGGGGCTGGAGGATTTCCTGGAAGTGAAGGCTGTCTCCGGCTGGGGCTGATCTGCATCATTTTCTTCATTGCTTAATCAAAGGGGCTGCCAGTGAGGAGCCCCTTTTTAGCTCCGAGGTTTTTTAGCTTTTATCAGTGGGTTACTTCTGGGGTAGCCTTTTTTTGACTGAACGGATAAATTTAGGGTGGTGGATGACCCAGCCACCAGCGAAACCAATCAAACAGCCCAGAATGATATCCAGCAGGCGTGAAAGCATCAGGTGACCGGTGTCTGATCCTGCGATGGTTATATCGGCAAATATCACCGTCAGCGGGGTGATAAATATCACTGCCAGGCCATAGTTCCGGGTTATCAGAATCTCGATAAAAAAGCTGAGTATAAAAATCAGCAGCGCCAGCTCCCATGGGCCGGGGGACAGTAAAAAGATAGCCCACGCGATTCCCATACCAATTGTTGTACCCACTATCCGGTGTACATTACGGTGCCATATCGCCCGAAAAGTGTCGCCTTGCATAATTGCAGCAGTGGATATAGGTACCCAGTACGGATTGTCGAGATCAGCCATGATCGCCAGAAGATAACCACCACCGACAAACAGACTGATCACCAGAGACTCAATTGTGATCGCGATGATGTTATTGTCCACGGCTTCGGTCGGCCGATTGATATAATCTTTCGAAAAAAAGACCTGGCAGACGCTGTAAATGAGTGCGAGCAGGCAGGCGCTCATGGCTCCGAACATCAGAATCCCCGTTCGCTCTGCCGCCAGTGAAAGGTCGAATGGCAGGGTTCTGGCCAGACATGCTACTACGATAAAAAACAGTGTGCCGGGAGGTGGTAAAGCGTAATAGCGACAGATCGTTGTAACCAGAAATGCGGTCAGGGTGAGGGTCGCTGCGGAAAGGTATGGGTTGAAACTTGTTAAAACACCCAGTGCAAAACTCAGGGCAAAGCCGAAGGCGCAGGTTGACAGTATCATCATTCGGCGGGAAATGTCTGTCTGGCGCATGTACAGAATCACCAGCCCTCCCATGCAGGCTAACATGGCCGCTGAAAGCTGATCTATCCAGGCACCAAACAGAGCCGGCAGTGTTACCGAAAAAGCGGAGATCGCCAGAAACCCCAGTGGCCGTTTATGATTGCTGAGCTCTGATAATGGTTTAATCACGTCCCAAAGCTGTAACCACAGGGATTTTACAGGATGATTGCTACTCAAAGGTTGTCCTTAATCTGAACACCATAACTATCTGGCGGATCTTTTGTGGGAAGTACAGATTATCTATGCGCTGTAGATTGATAACTCAGGTAATCAGGTAAGTGTACTGGATAGTAGGGTCGTTAAACAATATTTCAGATAAATCACTTTAGCCACGACATTGTCATCCCTCGCGTATTCAAGGGATAGGTGGGGTTGTTGATTGACTTCGCATCATCACTGTTATTCACTCGCATTTTGCGCCTGAAGTGTTATGCAGGTATTTCGCCTCCTAAGGGAAGACAAACAAGGGAAAACTAAACGATGTCGGAACTACTAGAAAAAATTGATATAAACCAATACTTTCCAGCCGCGGTTGACTGGGCAAGCAATATTCTGCTGGCAATTGTTATCTTGCTGCTGGGCTTATGGTTTGCGGGCAGGGTGAATAAGCTTATTGTGGCTGCCAGCAAAAAGAATAAGCACCTGGATGATACGCTGTTCCGTTTCCTCGGCAGCGTGGCCCGCTATGTGATCATTGCGTTTGTGATGATCGCGGTACTGAATCGCTTTGGTGTACAGACCGCTTCGATTGTTGCGTTGCTGGGTGCGGCAGGTCTGGCGGTCGGTCTGGCACTACAGGGAGCAATGTCGAATCTGGCAGCCGGCGTTATGCTGCTGATTTTTCGTCCCTATAAAGTGAATGATTTTATTGAGGCGGCAGGGCGCTTTGGTAAGGTGACTGAGATCGATATGTTTACTACGATACTGCAAACATTTGATAATCAGCAGATCATCGTACCTAACTCGCAGATCTGGGGTGATCAGATTATCAATCACTCTCACTATGATATCCGGGGTGTCGATATGCACTTTGGGGTGGCGTATGCTGAAAGCACTGATGCTGCCCGTTCGGTGATCGAAGCAGTATTGGCAAACCATCCCTATGTGTTAAAGAACCCGGCCCCCTTTGTTGAAGTCGAAACATTGAATAACAGCTCGGTTGATTTTCTGGTGCGGCCATTCTGTAAAGGCGAGCACTATTTTGATCTGCTTTACTCAGTGCCGGAGCAGATCAAGAAAGCGCTGGACGAGAATGAGATAGAGATCCCGTTCCCGCATCGAAAAGTGATTCTGGTGAATGAAACGACTAAGGAACTTGTTTTATAAACAATATTATATAGTTGCTTTAATATATTGATATTGTTGATTAAAAATCCCTGAAATTCAGGGCTTTTTGATCCGAAGGAATGCTGTTCCAGGAGTTGGCGATTAGCCACGCTTCCAGCTGTGAAATTTCTCCAGCCAGCCAAGTACCTTTTGCGGCGCATGCTGCTTTTTCCACTCACCGGCAACAAAGCGATTGGCTTCGTTCAGGGTTGGGTACGCATGCAGGGTGCCGAGGATCTTGTTCAGCCCCAGTTTGTTTTTCATCGCCAGGGCGAATTCGGGTAGCATCTCGGCGGCATGTTCACCCACCATTGTCACGCCGATAATCTTATCGCTGCCGGGTTTTAATAATACTTTTACAAAACCATAGGCCGCTTCGTCTGTGATCGCCCGGTCCAGCTCTTCCAGGTTGTAGCGCACCGCCTCATAGGCGATGCCTTTATCAATGGCCTGTTTTTCATTCAGACCGATGCGGGCCACTTCGGGGCTGGTATAGGTAGTAAATGGGATAAACCGGTAGTCTACGCGGAACCGTTTCAACTGCCCAAACAGTCCATTGACCGCAGCATACCAGGCCTGATGGCTGGCTGCGTGGGTGAACTGGTAGGGGCCTATGACATCACCGCAGGCGAGTATATTGGGGAAGCGTGTGCGCAGATAATCATCCACCTGAATGGTGCCGCCGGGTTGGGCTGTGATGCCCAGTGCTTCCAGACCAAAACCCGTGACATTGGCGCTACGACCGGTTGCTACCAGGAGTTTATCGAAGCCGATACGTTTTTCCTGGTCATTATGACGGCACACCAGTACATACCCTTTTGCGGTGACTTCAAATCGGAGTGGTGTATGGCCTGAGCAGATCCTGATGCCATCCTCTATCAAGCGTTTTTCGACCACGGCGGCAGCATCCTGGTCTTCCCGGGTCAGCACCTGATTGCCCCGGAAGAGTATTGAAACCGTGCTGCCCAGTCGGGCGAAACACTGCCCCAGTTCGCAACCGATAGCGCCTGCGCCAAGTATCAGCAGTCGTTCAGGGCGCTGACGCAGTTCCCATACGGTATCCGATGTCAGTGGACCGACCTGTTCAATGCCGGGGATCTGAGGGATTGTCGGGCGGGCTCCGGTTGCGATCACGATGTTTCGGGTGGTGATTGTTTTGCCGTTAACTTCAACCTCCCAGGGGCTGCGGATAAATGCCTCTCCGGTAACGCAATCGACCCCGAGTGATTCATAGCGGGCGATTGAGTCATGGGGCTCGATGGTCTGTATTATTCGTTGCACCCGTTCCATAATCTCAGCGAAATCGTATTCGACAGCTGCTTTACGGATTCCAAGCTGTTCAGCGTCACGTATATCTGCGAGGAAGTGGGTGGTGCGGATCAGGGCTTTTGAGGGCACGCAGCCCGTATTAAGACAGTCACCTCCCATCTTATGGCGTTCTATCAGGGTGACTTTTGCTCTGGTTGCCGCCGCAATATAGGAGGTTACCAGCCCGCCAGCTCCAGCACCTATCACCACCATATTAGTGTCGAATTTCTTCGGCTTGTTAAACCCGGTGTAAACGCGGCGCTGTTTGACTGTATCGGCAATAGATTTTGCGATCCACGGGAAGGCGCCTAATAAACAGAAAGAGAGAATCAGGCTGGGAGAGAGAATATCACCGGGTTGTTTAATGGCCGCCAACTGAGTACCAGCATTGACGAATACAGCGGTGCCCGGCAGCATGCCCAACTGACTGACCCAATAGAAGGTACCCGCTTTCATCCGGGTCATCCCCATAACGGCATTGATAACAAAAAACGGGAACAGCGGCACCAGGCGAAGGGTGAACAGGTAGGATATTCCGTCTTTTTCAATCCCCCGGTTGATCGGATCGATATATTTAGAAAACTTGTTGGTCAATGGCTCCCGCAACAGATAACGGGAGATCAGAAACGCCAGGGTCGCACCGATTGAGCTGGCAAATGAAACCAGCAGCAAGCCGGTAAACAGGCCGAAGATCGCGCCACCTAGCAGAGTCATAACCGCCGCCCCGGGAAGGGATAGGGCGGTGACAAGGGTGTAGATCAGCATAAACGCGGCAAGTGCTGCCAGGCGGTTATTGGCCACCCAGCTTTGTAAACTGTCCTGTTGCGATTTTACATAGCCAAGATTCAGGTAGCTATCCAGATCCAGCAGGAAGAACGCGCTGATCAGGGCGGCAATGACAACGATCAGGATGATTTTTTTACTATTCATAAACAGGTTTGCTCAGCATGGGTGGCGGTGTGTTTCCGGTGTTAGCCGGGTGTATTAAATGTGCCGCTAGTGTGTAAAAGATTGTTGCCAAAAACGGTTGTTAACGGTTGTTGCCAAAAGATAGTGGCATACTAACCTGAAAATTTCCTGAATATAGTGATGTAAACGGGTGCTGCTGGTTGCGTTAACATTTGATCTGGTTACTGATTTTCCGCTGGCCTGAGGTTAAATGTTACATCAGCCCAATAAAAAAGGCCCTTTATGATCTCCGTCGGGAGGATAAAAGGCCTTTTTCAAAGCGATTGGACTCAGCTGTTGTTATTCGCTGCTTCCAGTGTGTTTTCCATCAGGGTAGCGACGGTCATGGGGCCTACGCCGCCAGGTACGGGGGTGATCCAGCCAGCCCGTTGCGCAGCAATATCGTATTCAACATCGCCTACCAGACGGCCATCTTCAAGGCGGTTGATACCGACATCGATCACTATCGCGCCCGGTTTTATCCATTCCCCCTTAACCAGGCCTGGAATACCAACCCCGACAACGACAATATCGGCCCGCTGCACATGGCTGGCCAGGTCCTGAGTAAAGCGATGGGTTGTGGTTGTCGTGCAGCCTGCCAGCAGTAACTCAAGTGTCATGGGGCGGCCAACGATATTAGAAGCCCCCACGATGACGGCATCTTTACCCCGTATCGGTTCACCTGTTGATTGCAGTAGTGTGATGACCCCCTTAGGGGTGCAGGGGCGAAGTGCCGGGAGTCGCTGGGCAAGACGGCCCAGGTTGAACGGATGGAAGCCATCGACATCCTTTTCAGGACGGATTCGCTCAAGAATCTCATTGGCTTCCAGTTGGTCAGGCAGAGGGAGCTGGACCAGTATGCCGTCAATCTTAGTATCGCTGTTCAGCTCATCGACCAGATCAAGCAGTTGTTGCTGTGTGGTTTCGGCGGGCAGGTCGTAAGAGACGGACTCAATGCCGACCTCTTTACATGCATTTTTCTTGTTTCTGACATAGACCTGCGAGGCGGGATCGAAGCCTACCAGTACTACCGCCAGGCTGGGGGGACGTTTGCCCTGATCAATACGGGCTTTTACCCCAGTGGCAACCTGTTCGCGAACATTTTGGGCAATCTGTTTGCCGTCAATTATCTGAGCGCTCATCTTACGAATGTTTTCCTCAGTCATTTTTTGATGGCGCGGATTGTCTCATGGTTGCCCCTATCCTCCAAGGGGAAATGCTCCGGGTATTCTTTGTGCTTCAGTGATTATTGAAGGCCGGTCCGGGCAGACGGCTGAAAACCTGTTTTTAATGGAGCGATTGTGTTTTCGGATCGCAATAGCAGAAAATTGCTAAGTGGTTTATTTTGTTAAAATTTTAAAAAAGGGTGTTGACGGGGTATAAAGCGATATATATTATGCGCACCACCTTGAAGGGAGGGTCATGACGCACCTGGTTGCAGATAGTGCTTCTAACAAGGTCGGGCAGTGTCAGGCGCCCGTAGCTCAATGGATAGAGCACTCGCCTTCTAAGCGAGCGGTTGCAGGTTCGACCCCTGCCGGGCGCGCCAAAAAGGTCTGACAAAAAGCTGTATTGCAATGGTGGGCGTAGCTCAGTTGGTAGAGCTCCGGATTGTGATTCCGGCGGTCGTGGGTTCAAGCCCCATCGTCCACCCCAATACAGTGTCATCGGATTCATGGTACGCTGATACCAGGAAGCAGATGGCAAAAGAAAGTTTTTGCGAGTGTGGCGGAATTGGTAGACGCGCTGGTTTTAGGTACCAGTATCTTACGGTGTGGGAGTTCGAGTCTCCCCACTCGCACCAATGACTTTCTCAATCAATATGCCTGTGGTGGGCGTAGCTCAGTTGGTAGAGCTCCGGATTGTGATTCCGGCGGTCGTGGGTTCAAGCCCCATCGTCCACCCCATTTCCCCCGTTTATCCGTCCCTGATTTCTTTCCTGTAATTAAAACTATTTCAACCTGTTAGCTGTTTGTTCTGTGTACGTTGATATTCAACGCTTTTCACTTGACTAATAGTGCCGCTTCCCGGACAATTTCCGCCTTTAGAAATTCTGGCACCTGTTGTTACGGGCTTTGTGCTGAAGCATGAGGGTAAGCAGCGGGTCAATTTTCAGATTTGTAACGATACAAATAATTTTGTGAGGAATTCCATGCAAGTATCCGTAGAAACCACTACTGGTCTTGAGCGTCAGCTGACGGTTGTCGTACCTGCTGATCGTGTAGACGGCGATGTAGCTAAGCGTGTTCAGCAGACAGCCCGTACTGTTCGTCTGGACGGTTTCCGTCCTGGTAAAGTGCCGGTTAAAGTGGTTAAAAAACGCTACGGCCAGGGCATCCGTCAGGAAGTGATCGGGGAAGTTGTGCAGCAGAGCTTTTATGAAGCGATTCAGCAGGAAAACCTGACCCCTGCGGGTGGCCCGAATGTCGAATTTAAAAACGACAAAGAGGGTGAGGATTTCTCATACACAGCCACGTTTGAAGTATACCCAGAGATCGCACTGGCTGACTTCTCCAGCGTTGAGATTGTTAAAAACTCCGCTGAAGTTAAAGAGGCTGATCTGGATCAGATGATTGAAACGCTGCAGAAGCAGCAAGCTGCTTTTGAAGAAGCTGATAAAGCCGCAGCTGAAGGTGATCAGCTGAACATCGATTTCGAAGGTTTTATCGATGGTGAAGCTTTTGATGGCGGTACTGCAACCGGTATGGATCTGGTGCTGGGTTCCAACACTATGATTCCAGGTTTCGAGGCCCAGCTGGAAGGCGCTAAGGCGGGTGAAGAGAAAGAGGTTAACGTTACTTTCCCTGAGGAATATCACGCTGAAAACCTGAAAGGTAAAGATGCTAAGTTCAACGTTAAAGTGAACAAGGTTTCTGCTCAGGTGCTGCCAGAACTGAACGAAGAGTTCTTTGCTAAGTTTGGTATCGAAGAGAAGACCGTTGACAGCTTCAGAGTTGAAGTGCGCAAGAACATGGAGCGTGAACTGACCCAGGCGCTGAAATCCAAGCTGAAAGAAGCGGTATTCAGTAAGCTGGTAGAGATCAATGCAATTGATGTACCTGCTGCCCTGATTGATGGCGAGATCGATGCAATGCGTCGTCAGGCTATCCAGCAGTTTGGTGGCGAGAATGCCAATATCGATCCTAACATGCTGCCTAAAGAGATGTTTGCAGAACAGGCTGAAAAGCGTGTTAAGGTTGGTTTGCTGGTCGCTGAAGTGATCAAGGCAAACGAACTGAAGGTTGACGAAGATCGTGTCCGCACCACTGTTGAAGAGCTGGCTGCTACTTATCAGGAGCCTCAGCAGGTGATCGACTGGTACTACAGCAACCAGGAGATGCTGAATCAGATTAACAATCTGGTTCTGGAAGATCAGGTGATGGATCTGCTGCTGGATTCTGCTAAGGTAAGCGAAACCGAGCTGAGCTATGAAGACGCAATCAAGCCTGCAGCACCTGCAGCAGAAGAAGAATCAGAAGAGGCGTAATTGCCCTTCGTCTTAATTGCGTTTATAAAAGAACGGTTGTCGGCTTTGGCCGGCTGCCGTTTTTTTTTCTGGACGTGCGCTAAGCGTGTTTGTTAAGGATTAGGAGAGAATTCAAATGTCGGATTTTTATAATGGCCCTACAGTAATTACTAACAGTGGTCTGGTACCCATGGTTGTTGAACAGACAGCGCGTGGTGAGCGTTCTTACGACATCTACTCTCGATTGCTCAAAGAGCGGGTTATCTTCATGGTGGGTCAGGTGGAAGACCATATGGCTAACCTGGTGGTTGCTCAGTTACTGTTTCTTGAATCGGAAAACCCGGATAAAGATATTCACCTGTATATAAACTCACCGGGCGGTTCAGTCACTGCAGGGCTGTCTATCTATGACACTATGCAGTTCATCAAGCCTGATGTAAGTACTATGTGTATCGGTCAGGCGGCCAGTATGGGCGCATTGTTACTGACCGGTGGCGCTGCAGGTAAGCGTTATTGTCTGCCACATTCGCGGATGATGATTCACCAGCCTTTGGGTGGTTATCAGGGGCAGGCAACAGATATCGAGATCCACACTCAGGAAATTCTGACGATTCGTGATAAATTGAACACCATTATGTCTCATCACACCGGTCAGGATATGGCGACCATCAGTAAGGATACCGATCGGGATAACTTTATGTCTCCCGAGCAGGCGGTTGCTTACGGGCTGGTCGATCAGGTGCTGAGCAGCCGTTAATACTGCTGTGATCGGGACAGTTAGCAGTCCCGTATTGGCTGTCGTGATAGCACCGCACTTGAAGTTTGATTCAAAGCGGTGCACATTATCCGCTATAATGTGCGTGGCACACGAAAGAAATCAAAAGTCCGGGCCGGGCATGGCCGGGACAAACAGAGGTAGTTGAATGTCGGACGATATCAACGGACAGGGAGGAAGCGATGACAGCAAGTTGCTGTATTGCTCTTTCTGTGGCAAAAGCCAGGACGAAGTTAAGAAACTGATTGCAGGCCCGTCTGTATTTATCTGTGATGAATGTGTTGATCTGTGTAACGATATCATCAAAGAGGAGATTCAGGACGCGGAAGAGGCCCAGGAAGAGGGTGATCGCCTGCCGACTCCGGCTGAAATTAAAGACAATCTGGATGCGTACGTAATCGGTCAGGAACGGGCCAAGAAAGTACTCTCCGTTGCGGTATATAATCACTACAAGCGTCTGCGTTTCCAGCAAACCGCCGGTGATACCGATGTTGAGCTGGGTAAGAGTAATATCCTGCTGATCGGCCCAACCGGTAGCGGTAAAACCCTGCTGGCTCAGACACTGGCAAGAATGCTTAACGTGCCGTTCACCATTGCCGATGCAACGACACTGACCGAAGCCGGTTATGTGGGTGAAGATGTTGAAAACATCATTCAGAAGTTGCTGCAAAAGTGTGATTACGATGTCGAGAAAGCCCAACTGGGTATTGTCTACATCGATGAGATCGATAAGATCTCCCGTAAATCAGATAACCCGTCAATCACCCGCGATGTCAGTGGTGAGGGTGTACAGCAGGCCTTGCTGAAACTGATAGAAGGCACCGTGGCTTCAGTACCGCCTCAGGGTGGTCGCAAGCATCCACAGCAGGAGTTTTTGCAGGTTGATACCTCCAATATCCTGTTTATCTGTGGTGGCGCATTTGCTGGTCTGGATCAGGTGATCAAACACCGTAGTGAAAAGAGTTCGATCGGCTTCAATGCGGCCGTCGTCAGTAAGGAAGAGACCCGCAAGATTACCGATATTCTGGCTGACCTGGAGTCTGAAGATCTGGTGAAGTATGGTCTGATCCCTGAGTTTGTCGGACGTCTGCCAATGATTGCGACGCTGACTGAGCTGGATGAGGATGCCCTGATTCAGATTCTGACCGAGCCGAAAAACTCGCTGACGAAGCAATATTCAGCGCTGTTCGGTATGGAAGGCGCCGATCTGGATTTCCGCGAAGATGCGCTTAAAGCCGTTGCGACCAAGGCGCTTGAAAGAAAGACCGGTGCCCGGGGGCTGCGCTCCATTCTGGAAGAGAACTTGCTGGATATTATGTACAGCCTGCCATCTCAGAAGGGGATCTCCAAGGTTGTTATTGATGAGGGCGTGATCAACGGCGAGTCCGACCCGATCCTTATCTATGAAAATCTCGAAGCACCGAAAGCGGCTGCCGAAGACTGAGTTTATTCAGTGATATGTAAAGACGCGCCCACGGCGCGTTTTTTGTGTCTTGATCAACTAATCCCCTGTTAACTGATCTATTTGTTAACAATCAGGATTCACACACTAGAGCTTAGACGGGCGAGCGATTAGAATGAGCTCCTGTCTTAATGTAAGAAAGAGATTTTCCAATGGGAAGAAAGTTTGAAGTTCGTAAGGCTTCCATGGCTAAGACTCAGGGAGCTAAATCCAAACTGTATGCTAAATACGGTAAGGAGATCTATGTTGTCGCTAAAAATGGTGGCGTAGATCCTGAGGGCAACCTGTCGCTGCGTCGTATTATCGAGAAAGCGAAAAAAGATCAGGTGCCGGCACATGTTATCGAAAAGGCGATTGATAAAGCCGCAGGCGGTGGAGGAGAGGATTTCGTTCCTACCCGTTACGAGGGTTTTGGCCCAGGCGGATGCATGGTCATCGCTGATTGTCTTACCGATAACAATAACCGCACTTTTGGTGATGTCCGTGTTGCTTTCAATAAGGGTAAAGCAAAACTGGGCGGTCAGGGTACTGTTGCACATATGTTTGATCACCGTGCAGTGTTTGTGTTTCCCCATGACGACGAGGATGAGATCCTTGAACTGTTGATGGAAGCGGATGTTGATGTGGCTGAAATCGAGAGTGAAGATGGCAATATCACTGTCTACGCGCCACATACAGATTTCTTTAAAACTAAAACCGCCCTGAACGAAGCATATCCTGATCTGGAAGTTGAAGTTGAAGAGATAACCTTCATCCCACAGACCTATACCGAGCTGGCGGGTGAAGATCTTGAGCAGTTCGAGAAGTTCCTTGAGCTACTCAACGATGTGGAAGATGTTCAGGATATCTACCATAACGTTGAGATGCCTGATGAGTAGGCAGGTGTAACTGATCAGTTAATAAAAGGCCGGTGTGGAAGCACCGGCTTTTTTATGGGTTTTTAAAAAGCCGTCGCTCGTTGCTTATGTTACAAAGAGCGTGACTTGCAACGACTGTTGAGTTCTATCGGCGATATCCCGTCACTTGAATATGAGGAAAACTATTATCGACAAATAGTCGAAGATACGGCAGCATGATTCAAACAAATCCGCCTTCGAATTTACCGGTCCGATTCAAACATTACATTCAGTGAAAGCTGGAACTGGATTGACTTGCCTGTTGGGTGAAATGGCGAAGATGAACAAATCAGACGGTTTGTGCAAGGCTTATGCTCCGCGGTAAATAATATAATTGAGGCGCTGGATGCGGTAGCCCCGCACGCCCGGATCTGTGTGGGGGCGCCTCGGTAACGGGGCGCTCTACCACGACCAACTACTATGAAAATACAAACATACTGTGCAGACAACGCCAGGGAAATTGCTGACTTGTTTCATCAGTCTGTTCAAGCAATTGACTCCTCGCTGTATTCACCAGAGCAAAAAGAAGCCTGGGCACCTACACCTGTCAATTATGAACGCTGGGCTGAACGCCTGAATGCGAAAAAACCGTTTATAGCTTTTATTGATGGTTGCGTGGCAGGTTTTATAGAATTAGATGCAGATGGTCATATTGACTGCACTTATACTCACCCAGATTTTCAGGGAAGAGGGGTCGCATCCAGGCTGTATGAACGTTTGCTCGATGAAGCAAGAGCCAGAAATATCAAACGCTTATATGTCGAGGCATCACTTGTGGCTAAGCCGTTCTTTGAACACCGCGGTTTCTCTGTGATCAAAACGAATGAAGTTCAGAGAAACGGGGTGACTTTAATTAATTTTTCAATGGAGCTGAATCTAAGTCGTTACAATCAAATGAAGCCGATCACTTGAGCGTCGACTGATAACGACAGCGTTAGTGTCGGTGGAGGATGTTATGGACAAGCCTGCCAGGACAGACATGTTTTTCAGGCTAAATGGCTGGATACATTGCTTAATTTTAATGCAGGAGAAGTGGTGCGTGGCTAAAGAAAAGCGCTATAACCCAAAAGGAACAAGATGCATCTTTTAGCAAAATGTCTGTTGCTGGTTACTTGCCTGTCGTTGTCAGGCTCATTGCTGGCTAATGAAATTGAAAAGAAGTTCATAAAGGCTGGGCTCGTTGATGTATTAACCCGGTGGAAGTTTACATCTGATATAATGTACCCATGATTACAGATGCACGCAAGCTCAGCACAGAGCAACAAGAACTTTTACGCCAGCAAGCCATTAAACTCCGTGAGAAGGGCAAAACCTTTCAAG
>NZ_JAFFZO010000045.1 GCF_016924145.1 Amphritea pacifica
GTCTTGAGGAACAAGTTCATCGATGCAAACAAACTCAAGGGCGGACTGGGTTGGGGGGCGTTCTCTTAGCATGAGCCTATTATAAAAAATCCTCGTCATTTGACGAGGACTTTATCAACAGCCTGAGCCTTTCCCTTGAAAGGCTTTTTTTTGTCCTTATAAAGAGGATTAACGGAGGCTCAGCAGAGCTCCGTTAACCGCCTGATCATTGTGATAGGCAACTAAAAACATATTGCTTTATGAGGATATTATTATGCGTCAATTTGACCTGGCTCCACTCTACCGCTCCGCTATCGGCTTTGACCGTCTGGCTTCCATGATCGATAACGCCACCCGCAACGAACAGGCACAGAACGGCTATCCACCCTACAATATTGAACTGATCAGCGAGCACGCCTATCGCATCACCATGGCAATTGCTGGTTTTGATAAGTCGGAAGTCTCAATCAACACTGAACAGGGCATGCTGACCGTTACCGGCAGCAAGAAGAGTGAAGAGACCGAACGCCAGTATCTGCATCAGGGGATCGCAGCCAGAGGCTTTGAGCGCAAATTCCAGCTGGCAGATCATGTCCGTGTAACCGAAGCCAGCATGGAAAATGGCCTGCTGCACGTCGATCTGGTACAGGAAATTCCGGAAGCGATGAAACCCCGCGCCATCACTATTAACTGAGAATTTTTATCTCAGCGTTACAGTTGCAGATAACCGGAAAACAGGGAGACATCACTCCCTGTTTTGTTTTTCCGGCACACTAAATGAATTACACCCGGCATCTTAAAAGCTATTTTCAGCGACTTATCTCAGCCCGATAAAGGTCCGCCATCGTTTCATCAAAGCAGCAGAAGATTACCTCCTCCACGCCAACACGCTGATACAGCGAGGCAACAGTAGCCACAGCTATCGCCACAGCAGCGGCTTTAGGGTAGCCATAAATACCACAGCTGATCGCGGGAAAAGCGATACGCTTAATCGCCTTCGCCGGACAGAGCTTCAGGCACTCCCGATAACAGGAGGCCAGTAACTGCGCCTCCCCCCTTTCTCCACCCTGCCAGACAGGGCCTACGGTATGAATGACATAGCCAGCAGGCAGGTGATACCCCTGGGTTATACGCGCCTCACCGGTTGGACATCCGCCAATGGCGCGACACTCATCCAGCAACTGTGGACCGGCAGCCCGATGTATAGCGCCATCAACCCCACCACCGCCAAGCAAGGTGCTGTTGGCTGCGTTAACAATCGCATCAACCTTCAGTTGGGTAATATCGGCTGTTTCAATCCGGATCACCGCTAACCTCCTCAATCCGTATGGTCTGATAAATCCAGCACTGCACTGCATCACTCCAGTAGTCCGCGGGCAATCCCGCCTTAAGGCGTAGCTGCCGCACAAACTGCTCTGGCTGGGTCAGCTGCTCCCAGACCGAGGGAAGAAATGTCGCCCGTCGCCCCTCAGCCTCAAACAGCAGGCCATCGATGCCGGGACGAAGCGTTGCCAGCAGATCCGCCTCACAACTGACAGGCAGAGGCTGCATCGGTGTCAGCACTGATATCTCATACTCCAGCTGTTGCCGCTCAGACTCCGACACCGGCTCAAATCGCTGATCGCGAAAGGCCGCCAGATAGCTGTTACGCAGCACCGCATCTGCCAGAGCACCATTGGCCTCCAGATTACCGATACAGCCGCGCAACTGACCATCAATCTTCAGGGTCACAAAACAGGCTCTGGGTCTCTCCAGTTCAGCGGGGATCAGATATCCCGCAGGGCGCTCCGGCTCAAGTCCTGCAATCCCCCTCACAACGGCATACCGCGCCAACTGGAGTAACAACCGCTGCTCATCCTGACTGTAACTCTCAGTAAAAGGCATAGGATGAATACCCCACCACGCGACTTTTATCACCGGCTGTATCGCCCGAATTACAGTAGCCCAGCAACTCAGCTTTCAGCCCCGCAGACTGTGCGTAGCGTAAAAAACCGTTGAGAGCATAACATCCGCACGCCTGCTGCGGTGTTATCTGGCTATCCAGCTGAGCGATCTGCTGCTGGGTTGCCCGATCTAGCTGACAGGCTTCGCTGTAGGGATGAAAATGACTCAGATCACTACTGATCACCAGCAGTGTTCCCGGCATTTCAAGCACCTGTGCAACCAGGGCAGATACCGCTGCTGAGGGCGTCTGCCCTACCAGCACCGGCAGAATACGATAACGGCCATCCAGCAGCTGTAAAAAGGGTAGCTGAACCTCCAGACAGTGTTCCTGAGCATGGGCCTGATCATTGACGCTCACCCATCCCTCACGGACCAGCTCATCACTGAGAATATTGTCGATCTGAATCTGCCCCAAAGGGGTTTGCCACAGACCCGCATCCATCACCGCCATCCCCTGCAGCGGTACTCTGTGGGCTGGCCCCAGGAGCACCATCCGGGTGATCGAATCCAGATAGGGGCGGATCAGATTATAGGCCTTTGCCGCGATCCCCCCGGAATAGACCAGCCCGGCATGGGGCACCTGAATAGCCACCGGTAGTGGCCCCTGCTGTGGATTATCTGCCAATAACTGACTGACCATCAGCGCAAGTTCATCAGCATTATCCGGGTAGAACATACCAGCAACAGCAGACTGCTTAATTCTCATATCGACCGCCCCTTACCTATTGCAACGCCCTAAGTATAGGCCATCAGCCCCAATGCAATCACTCAATCCGCACCAACCAACCCACTCCCGGTGCTCTTTTGAATAACGCGCTTTGAAAGCAGTGGCTAGATCGCTTTGAAAGCAGTGGCTAGATCGCGGCTTCGCCGCTGGCTAGTGGTTAGAACGTCGCTTCGCGACTCGCTAGAAAAAGCAAAGAAAACAGCAGTTGTCGTTATCGATCGAATCAAAGCGAACATTAACGCTTCAATCAGCTGACGCGTCAGCGGTCAGCTGCATTGACTTGATACCCATAGAGCCTTCTCCCCCCAGCAGACCGTCGAAGCCCTGGTAACCCTTGATTAGACTCAACAGGTCTTGTGGTCCGGGCAAATTACCCCCTGGCCTTGATTAGACGCTTCACTGGCGTGCATTAACCATCAGTAAAACAGTTTGCACCTGAACTGAGCCTGATACTAACTGGAAATGTATTCCACGGTTTTGAATAGCGCCTTTCTCAGGTTAACCGATGAATGTCTGGTAACCCCACCTCTATCAGGGATGAAGAACCGGTGTGCACCCGTTGAGCACTGGGTAAGAGAGTCTCAATATGTGTTTGTTGCAAACGTGTTTTGGCAACGACGAAGACAGCTGGCTGACTGGTTGATTGATAAAAAAGCCCTGGCCGCTTCGCGGCCAGATAAGAGCGTTATTTTCTATTGACTCCGAGGCGGCTCATATGTGTTAGGTGTAGTTTCATTTGGCTCTGAATACGTAATTTTTTCTACCAAGTTGGATTTTATTTTTTCAACATTACCTGTTTCTTGGTTGATATATAGAATCCAGCTGCTAGTTTCTTGTATAAGTTTTGAGCTAATTATTTTGTTTCCTGAGTAAATCTGGGCGTTTTCGATTTTCGCACCACCTAATGCCGCAGGTATCTTTGGGTAAATGGCAGCCACATAATTTGAAACGATCACCCAAAGAATGAAGGCTATAGCAATAATACCAAAAAATATTGTGAACAGGTTTTGATGTTCCTCCTTAGCATTTGAATCAAGGTAGTCTGGTTCGATGCCATACTTGCGATCCTCTTGCCTTAAACCAAGCCCCAGAAAACCAAAGAAAAAATAAGTTGAAGCTTTTACTACCGACGAAAACTCAGCATTATTCCAGGCAATAATTGCTGTCGCGATAATCATAGGTACAGATAGTATTCTGAAAACGGATCGAATTATTCGTGCCTTAAGATTCTCTCCTTCGCTGTACATAAATACCAAGTCTAGTATTGAGAACATAACTACAAAATTAGCTGTTATAAAGAACAATACAGAGAGCTTTACTAAAGAACTACCCTCGATCACTAAATCAGTCGCCGAATCAAGGTATAGAAATGAGTAAATTACATATGGCAGCGAAACAACGCGAAGTAACCATGGGAATATTTTATCGAAATGTAAAGAATCGAAGATATATGAAAGGTTTACTTTGATTGATATATACGCAAAACAAATGGCATAAAAAGCAACCGCCCCAAATCCAGACAAAATATATTTAGCCTGTACCAATTCAAATTCATAGCTACCAAAATTCGAGAGGTAAGTGTTATGGACTACAAAGCCAATCACATAAAGTAAAATTGGTGCTTTTATCCAATTATTTTTTATGAACTCCAAATTTACTCCTTGGGCACCTAACGAGACTGTCGGATTAGACAATTTGACATAATAATACCCATCTACCGCAGCCTTCCTCTGTTTGTTTTAGCATTTTTTGACTGGAGAAGCTGAGTTTCACTCTTCAGTTCAAACACTCTGTTTCTATTCTTTTAACCTGATATGAGCGTTGTTTACCTGATATCCTTACACTTAATGCCTGATCTCACCCTGCGTCGCGATTTTCTCAATATTATGCACCATGCAGTACATTAACCATTGTGCGCTGACCTTCTCTTTGCCTCTGAACGTAAATCGTTCAGGCCTTTGTTGCTTTCCAGATTACCGAACACCGGCTCTACCGTACCTAAACGTTGACTATAGATATGGCGTCCCATCGGGCTATCGATCTTCTCCTTCATCCGATCCATGAAGCTGACTTCCGGTGCGTTCCCTTTTGGATAAAAACTCACCTGACGTCCTTCCTGCGCTTGCGCATGCACGATAATCTGGTGTTTGCTATCCACCGCCGCCACGCCGTTGTAACCCTGGATCACGCCTTTGGCGGATTTGTTCGTCTCATCCTTGAGACTCTCCCTTCGGGCTTCGCTCCAAAGGGTTCCAGACCCTTTGGTCATCTTGGCGCTATCGTTATCGGTGATATTGCTTTTGACCGGGCGGCCACGCTGACCGAGCCGTTCAGGTTCGGTCGCTAAGTGCTTTTTTATCTTAGCGGAGACCTCTTCCAGCTTTTTGATCTGTGCCTGTTGCCGCTCGGTGATTTCCGGTTGCTGGTCGGTGTTATCAGAGCTCTGATGAGCCTGGAGCATACGGGCGACCGCTCGATCTATTTTGGCTTGTTTACGGTTCAGCTCTGCCCGTGTTCCACTCCACTCTTTAGCCGCATTGGATGGCATTTTACAGCCGTCGATAGCAAACATTTCCCGACCAATCAGGTTCATGCCATCACACACCATCAAGACCTGAGTAAACAGAGGTGCAATCACATCATCCATCCGCGTGATAAATTCTGCGATAGTGCTGTGGTGCGGCTGACTGTCTGCGGACAGGACCATGAAGAGAACATTCTCACGGCAGGCTTCGGCGATTTTACGACTGGAGGTAATGCCTCGCGAGTAAGCAAATAAAACGATCTTTAACAAGACGGCGGGATCATACGCAGGTGCACCGTTGTAATCATTGCGATAACGGGATTCAAACAGGCTCATATCAAGATCATGATCAACCACATGACTGAGCGTATATTCAAAACTGCCCGGCTGGATCTGATCAGCAAAGCGCAGCGGTATCATCTTAGTCTGGTTGTAATCGTTGTGTTTGTAGCGCGCCATCCCTTGCACCATCAGCGGTAAAGTTGTTTTAGTCGATTGTACCGGGAGTTGGTCCCGCAGGCCAAGGGCTGAGGGACTTATCCGACAGCCTCAACGCCTAATTAAGGGGCCGAAAAAAGCGTAGCTTTTGAGGTCCCAGCCCGCTCGCGGGCGATCTTAAATTATTTGTTAGAGTAGTTTTCAGTAACAAACTTAGCTATTTCCTGCATTTCTTCAACTTTCTCTTTCATTTCAACTATTTTATTCTCGTTAAATTTACTAAATCTATCAAATCGTCTTTCACACCATTCTATTATTCCTTCTGAATGACTCTTTAATATAAAAAGGTGATTCATAAGCATCTTGTCATATTTTAAATTTTCTTTTTCAAGAAGAGATTTTAATTCATCACGCGTTTCATCTACTACGCCAAGCATTTCCTTATGCCTTTCAAAAATAGCAAGCTCGCCGTCGTCCATTGGTATACCAGTTTTATTTCTTTCTCTTTCCATAAGATAAAAACTATCATCCAACCTTTGAGCAAGCAGTATAAAGCTTGACAACTCCTGCCTCATTTTAATTTCAGAATCCAAGAGATACTGCTTTCTACTCCAGAATAACGCAAGTAGTGAAATAGCGATTGCAAATAATGATGTCAGTAAAGAAATACTTTCCATAGCAATAATCTAACGCCGCGCTCTGGGGCAAACCGAAGCGAAGCGTAGGTTTGTCCCTAGCAGCGCTTTGTTAGCTGCTTTATCTGGTAAGACGGTCATAGTCAGCTTTAACTGAATTTGAAACTGATGCAGGATCAATAAGCTCTAAAGCCGTCTTTAAATTTCTTCGACAACTGCCGTTGTTAGATATTCTACGACCAATGGTAGACGTATTATTTACAGCAGCGCGAACCAAAGTGGCGACTTCGCGAGGTGAAAAACTTTGGATCATTTCATCGTAGTAAGGCACTGCGGCATTAGACACACCATATCCGTTTCCGACACGACAGCAAGCTACAGTCTGGACAAAGCCATCTTGAATAGTTTCCGGAACTGCGCCTTGCTGAGTAACCTCTAGCAGCCTCTCAGCGAAAGGTGGTTCGTTGTAAAAATTATTCATACCGTTGTGTACATTCCACAACCTATCTATTGCACGGGAGAAAACCACGTGCTGCTCAGATTCGTTTAGAAGCCCTAAAAGCCCCAGCTTTTCAAAGAATTGCAACGATGCTGTGTGTTTGTCTTCCAACCCTTTTGCGACGTAATCTGAGTGATTGTTAATCAAATCAGATTTTATTGTCGACGTGAATGCACCACTTAAACCAGTACAAATATCTATTGCATTAAGTCTTGCTGGCTCTGCAGTAGCAGGATCGCAATATATTCCATGAACCATATTGACGAGCATTTGCCTCTGCGCATCATGCGTTTCGGTTAGCCGCTGAACCCATATCTGACATTGATGGCCGTTAAACCTTGGCCCCTTGGTTGCTGATATAAATGCACTAATATCCACACCTCTAGGCGAGGAAGAATCTGCTAACGCATAGCGCACACATCGATTTAGGAAAGTCGTAAATTCTCGGTCGTTTACCGTTCCCATTGTAGGGTGCGCCGCAGAGAAATTATTTCTAACTTCACGACACTGATCTAGGAAGAAAAAACCATCTTCATTGATGATGTTCAATTTCAAACATAGGTCTAAAAGCCTGCTATCTTGCAATTCAAGAAGGTGCTTTTCCTCGAAGTCATTTTGTTGAATCTGAGCTACTACCGCCAAACCAAAATTTCTAATTTTTTGGCGCAACTGAAGAATCGCGGCGTTCCAGCTGTAGTTCATTGCACCATCAAACAGTCCCGTACTCACAGCAACACACATTCTTGCGATTAGTTCACCACGCAAGTCCCCAGGAATTTCCCGCAATTCACGTGGTAAATCTCTCCACGCATATTCGATCTCTTCTTGACTGGCTAATACCTCGCGAGGAATTCCGAGAGCTGCTGTTAACTCAGCAATCGCTGGTAGAACAGTATTTGGTAAAGCAGGAAGGTTAACATCTTCCTTTACTATTATGTCGTTCATCGTTTCTCCGATCTCGATTCAAGCAGGCAGCTAACATTTTAATACTACGCTGGCGCATATGCATGCCGAGCTGAATTGACTAAAGGGATGATAACTATCAGATAGTAAAGAGGAATTTATGAACATCGCGATCTCCTTTAAGACAAAAACGAGAATGCGCAGTTGCATTCCGGCCCCGGCGTAGTATCCTACCAGCGTTTTTTACCTATCCCTTTGTTTTTCTGATGTTTTGCTAATGATGCCAGCAGCAAAACGAGCCTTCTCTAACGATTAAACAAGCATAACCGCTACGATATACAAAATATACTGTTTATACATACAAATTACGTACTGTTTTTTGGTAAGGCTGGATAGTTGATACTCTGACGATTCTTTCTTTGCTTTTTCGCGCGACGAGCAAGTCACGTTCTTTGTGACGTTCGAACAACGAGCTACGGCTTTTAATCTTTTTCTAGCCAGTCGCGCAGCGACGTTCTAACCACTAGCCAGCGGCGAAGCCGCGATCTAGCTACTGTATATTTATTATAAAGAATACTGATGCAAAAACTGCCGCACTTCGGGGACCTGTTTCAGAGTGCGCATCTGCTGCAACATCTGCACCGCTTCAGGGTATTCCCGGGACATCATCTTCAGCCACTGCTTGATCCGGCCGTGCACATATTTAGGTGCCAGCTGCTGTTCAACCAGCTCGAGGAACTGACGCAATAATAGCTGCATCTCAGGCCAGCTCAGGTGGTCCGGGTCATCGCCCCGTTGCAACGCTTTAATCCGTAAACCCAGATCAGGCGCGGCAACTAAACCCCGCCCAATCATCACATCATCACAACCGCTCACTTCGCGGCAGCGCTGATAGTCCTGCCAGTTCCACACCTCACCGTTAGCCGTAACGGAAATAGAGACATGTTCTCTGATACGCGCTATCCACTCCCAATGGGCCGGGGGACGATAACCCTCCTCTTTGGTCCGGGCATGCACGGTGAGACCCGATGCCCCGGCATCGGCAATGGCCGCTGCATTTTCCAGAGCAAGGGATTTATCGCTATAACCGAGGCGCATCTTGGCGGTAACAGGAATATGATCGGGCACCGCCTGCCGGGTCCACCAGACAATTTTATGAACCAGCTCCGGCTCTTGCAGAAGAACGGCCCCCCCTCTACTCTTATTAACCGTTTTTGCCGGACAGCCAAAATTAAGATCGATGCCTCGGGCACCGATACTCACCGCTTTACGGGCATTCCCCGCAACGATCCGCGGGTCACTTCCCAACAGTTGCAGAATCACCGGCGTGCCTGAACTGGTATTGCTGTCATTGAATAACTCCGGACAGGTCTTGCGAAAGACCTTGGCCGGCAGCACACGCTCAGAGACCCGGACAAACTCCGTGACGCACTGGTCGATCCCACCAATACGGGTCAGCATCTCCCGCATCGGGGCATCGACAACGCCCTCCATCGGTGCAAGTACTATCTTCAATCCAGTTCCCAGCCTATTATTCTGTTATGCGTACATTCATCTCTATAGAGCCACCGATAGCGGTGCGACACTCGATACGGCGCTGTTGCCCACAGTTAAAAAACCTGCGATTACTGCCTGTAGAGCAACTTCATCTGACCCTGCTGTTTCTCGGCGACCAACCCCACACTATCTGCGATTCTGTTAGGCGGGCCTTCGAGCAGCTGACTCTGCAGCCGTTCACTATACGCCTCAGAGGTATCGGCCAGTTTCGTTCGACAGTGATCTGGCTTGGTGTTGAGTGCCCCCAACCACTCCAGCAATTGCAGCAGACTATCAGCCTCTCCCTGCAACAACAGAACATCCCCTTTGAAGCGCGACGTTTTCACCCCCACCTGACTCTCGGACGAAGTCGCAAACCGCTCACACCGCCAGAAGTAAAATGTTTCAGCGAGGCACTTCAGGAGCAAGAGTTTAGTTTTACTTTATCATCTATCTTATTGAAAAAAAGTAAACTTCACGCTACCGGAGCGATACATAGCACGCTGATTGAGTGGGCCTGCTAATAACATAAAAATGCCCGCACCGACGGTAATCGGGCGGGCATCCCTGCAACCAGAACCGCTCAGATAGCAGCCAGCCCAAGCAACAGATCGCGCTTAATATCTTCAATCGATTCAAGGCCAACAGAGAGACGAATCAGATTTTCTTTGATACCCGCCTCCGCTTTCGCGGCAGCACTCATACGGCCATGGGTCGTTGTCCCCGGATGCGTAATAGTGCTTTTCACATCCCCCAGATTCCCGGTAATTGAGATCATCTGAGTGGCATCGATAAAGCGCCAGGCCGCCTCTTTATCACCGCTGACTTCAAACGACAGAACCCCACCAAAGGCCCGCTGCTGTTTTTTTGCCAGTGCGTGTTGAGGGTGTTCCTCCAGGCCGGAGTAATAGACCTTATCGATTCCTGGCTGCTGCTTCAGCCATAAAGCAAGCGCCAGGGCATTCGCACTGTGAGCCATCATTCTCAGCTCAAGAGTTTCCAGACCTTTCATAAAGACCCAGGCATTAAACGGGCTCAGACAGGTCCCACCGGTACGAATAAAACCGTAGACCTCTTCCATCTCCTTATCACGACCAACAACCACACCGCCGACACAGCGCCCCTGTCCATCCAGATATTTAGTTGCTGAGTGCACGACGATGTCAGCGCCCTGTTTCAGCGGCTGTTGTAGCGCCGGCGTACAGAAACAGTTATCCACCACCACCAGAGCACCATTCGCATGGGCCAGCGCTGAGACCGCCTCTATATCACCCAGCTCCGCCAGAGGGTTGGATGGTGTCTCCAGAAAAAACATCCGGGTCGCTGGTGTAATCGCTTCTGCCCAGGCGTCGATATCGGTTGGATCAACGTAGGTTACGCTGATACCCGTACGGCTGAGATACTTATCAAACAATGAAACAATTGAACCAAAGACACTGCGGGAACAGAGAACATGATCGCCCTGTTTCAGCAGAGACAGACAGGTACTCAGGATAGCGGCCATCCCTGATGAGGCCGCTATCGCACGCTCACCGCCTTCAAGCGCCGCCATACGGCGCTCAAATGCCTGAACGGTGGGGTTGGTGAAACGGGAGTAGATATTTCCCTCTTCCTCTCCACCAAAGCGGGCAGCCGCTTCTCTGGCACTGGAATAAACAAAACTGGAGGTCGGATAGATTGCATCATTATGCTCTCCCTCATCACTCCGGTATTGCCCTGCACGGACAGCGAGCGTACTGAACTCATAGTCAGCATCTTCAAACTGTATCCGTTCAGGACGTTCAAAACTGGACCTGGACATCAGCCATGTTCCTATAATTAATAAGCCGCCGATTAAGGCGGCCTATGATAAATTTCTGTTCATTACCTAAAGGCAATAATAACAATATTACCTGATCAGCTAATGGTCGCGTGCAGATCGGCATTCTGATTAGTTGCAGATCTCTTATCACCACCTTTGGCGGTATCGTTACGCTCAGCGTCGATACGGTTTAGATAAGCTTCATCGATATCACCGGTAATATATTTACCGTCAAATACCGAAGCATCAAATCCAGTCACTGAGCTATTGCCCGCCAGCAGACAATCTTTCAGGTCATCCAGATCCTGATACAGCATCCAGTCAGCGCCGATCTCGACGCCTACTTCATCGTCGGTGCGACCATGCGCAATCAGCTCTGACGCTGACGGCATATCGATACCATAAACATTCGGGTAGCGCACCGCTGGTGCCGCCGAAGCAAAGTAAACTTTCTTAGCCCCCATCTCGCGGGCCATCTGCACAATCTGCTGGGAGGTGGTCCCACGGACGATGGAGTCATCCACCAGCATCACCACCCGATCTTTAAATTCAAGCTCTATGGGGTTCAGTTTACGACGCACAGACTTAGTCCGCTGAGTCTGCCCCGGCATAATGAATGTCCGACCGATATAGCGGTTTTTAATAAAGCCCTCGCGGAACTTAACATTCAGGTGGTGAGCCATCTCCAGCGCTGCAGTACGGCTGGTATCGGGTATCGGAATAATCACATCGATATCATGATCGGGACGTTCCCGCATCACCTTCTCTGCCAGTTTCACGCCCATCCGCATACGGGACTTATAAACGTTCACTTCATCAATAATGGAGTCTGGGCGAGACAGATAAACATATTCAAACAAACATGGATGCAACTGCGGGTTCTCTGCACACTGCATCGTATGAACCTCGCCATCCTGAGTGATAAAGATCGCTTCACCGGGCGCGACATCACGAATCAGGGTAAAGCCGGAAATATCCAGTGCTACCGATTCTGAAGCCACCATATATTCTGTGCCTGCGTCAGTTTCACGCATACCATAAACCAGAGGACGGATACCGTGGGGATCACGGAATGCAACGATGCCATAACCGGTGATCACGGAGACCACCGCATATCCACCGCGAACCCGTTTATGCACTGACTTAATCGCAGTAAAGATATCATCCGCAGTGGGAATGAGCTTACCGATCTTTTGCAGTTCATGGGCCATAATATTCAGCAACACCTCAGAGTCAGAAGTGGTGTTAATATGGCGCAGGTTCTCTTTGCGCATCTGCTCACGCAGCTCGGCAGTGTTAGTCAGATTGCCATTGTGTGCCAGCGCGATACCGTAAGGTGCATTAACATAGAACGGCTGCGCTTCAGCGGAACTGGAGCTACCTGCGGTAGGGTAACGTACATGACCGATACCCACATTGCCCATTAAGCGTTTCATATGACGGGTACGGAACACTTCGTTCACCAGACCGTTATCTTTACGCATAAAGAATCGATCTGCTTCACATGTCACCATACCAGCGGCATCCTGGCCACGGTGCTGCAGCACTGTCAATGCATCAAAAATCGTCTGATTCACATTACTTTTGGCTACGATGCCAACTATACCGCACATTAAGGCTACCTCAGGTATTAAGTTAGTTACAGCAAGTATAAATGATAATTGGGTTTAACTATTCCGTCCGCTGAGATTCCAGATCATCTGACCGATATCTGCAGCGGTTTCCCGGGTCCAGGATTCCATCAGCAAAAAGTGGGGAATCAGTGTCGATTCCGCCCACCAGCTATCTTCGGTTACCGGCGAACGCACCAGCAACGCAGTAATAACGATCACAATAAGGCCGCCTCTGACCACGCCAAAACCGATGCCAAGCACCCGGTCAGTGCCACTCAGACCGGTTGCCTGAACCAACATATTGATCAGATTATTGATAACGGCGCCCACCATCAGCGTGGCAACAAACAGCAAAATGAAAGCTGCACCTATGCGCAGCGAGGGGGTCTGCAGGAGATTATCCAGCAGGGTACTCAATGAGGGGGCAAATAACCGGGCAACGATGAATGCAGCCACCCAGGTCACCAGTGACAGCGCCTCTTTCATAAAGCCGCCGCGCAGGCTGTATAAACCGGAAATTGTAATGATGCCGATAATTGCCCAATCGGCCCAGTTGAGTGTCATACTAATTATCTACTTCAGGATCTGAATAAGGGGCGAATTCTACCAGAGCTGTCAGCTGAACCCAACGTTTATCGTGTCGTGAAACGGACTATAATACCGTCCAGACCGAACTCTTTCTGAATATCACTCTGCAATTCTGTTAACCGGGTTTTCTGAATATCAGGTCCGACAAACACTCTTACCAGATCCCCTGTCTTACGGATATACACCTTATATCCGGCATTTAACAGTCGGGTACGCAACCCTTTAGCGTTATCTTCATCCTTAAAACTCGCCAGTTGCAGGCTCCATGCAACCGGAACCCCTTGCTGATCAAGGGCTGGCGGATCGTCCCGTTCTTCGATGACAGGCTTCTGCTTAGCCACCTCATCAGCAACCTTCTGCGGCATCACGGCCACGGTAACCGGCTCAGCGGGGGCCGCCGGAGCAGAGCTATCCGGCAACGGTTGATTCTCAGGCGTAATGACGACCAGTTGCGGCTCAACCGGCGGTGGTGGTATGGCACTTTCAAGCTGGCGCTCCCGATAGCCTGCACCATCAAAAAAGATGGGCAGAAGAATTGCTGCAGCCACAATCAGAATAGCACCGCCAGCCAGCCGCTGTTTAAAGCCATCATTCACTGTTTTTACCATCCATATTCAGTGCAATTAATGCATCACTCACTGTCAAGAAAGAACCGGCAACGATCACCCGGTCGGCAGCCGTAACCCCTCTCTTCACCCCTTCCAGGGCATCGGCAACAGTATCACAGGTCGACTGCCGAGTAACAGCCACCCCCAGCGCAGTCAGTTTATCAGCCAGCACCTGTGCTGACTGCCCCCGCGCTCCTTTCAGGCTTACCAGATACCACTGATCAATCACTGGACACAACAGTGCCAGCACCTGATCAATATCCTTATCAGCCAACATTCCCAATACCATCAGAGTGCGCCCGGCTACAGGCTTATCACGCAACTGACCTGCCAGATACTCTGCCGCCTCGGGATTGTGAGCGACATCAAGAATATAATCGGTATCTGCGACGCAAATCTGCTGCATCCTGCCGGTCAGGGAAGCCCTGGCGAGACTCGCTTTGAGCTGCTCTGCCCCGGGCAACAGGCCAAGTATATTCAACACCTGAATAACCGTTGCGGCATTAGCTTTAGGCAGGGTCATATCCGGTAAACCCGAGATCGTCAGGACATTCCCCCCCGGTTCCTCACCCTGCCAGACCCAGCTATTCCGGTCGGTTTGAGACCAGTTAAAGTCACGCCCCCGACAATACAGCGGTGCGCCTATCTGATCGGCATAGTTAAGCAACTTCTGCGGCGGCTGCGGATCGCCACATACCGCAGGACGCCCAGCGCGATAGATCCCCGCTTTCTCATAACCGATCTGCTCCCGGTCATCTCCCAGCCAATCGATATGATCGAGCGAAACCGTCGTCACCACCGAAAGATCTGCATCGACAATATTGATCGCATCAAGGCGGCCACCCAGACCCACTTCAAGCAACATAACATCGGGCTTTTCGGTGGCAAACAGATGCAGCGCAGCCAGGGTATTATATTCAAAGTAAGTCAGTCTGACATCGCCGCGAACCTGCTCTATCGCTTCGAATGCCCGCATGATCAGGGCATCACTGACCGGCACTCCCGCAAGCCTGATCCGTTCGTTGTAGCGCAGAAAATGAGGGGAGGTAAAACACCCCACCGTCTTACCCTGATCACGAAGCACCTGATCCAGCATAGCAATAGTGGAACCTTTCCCGTTGGTCCCCCCAACAACAATCTTAAGGCTGGCGCTCAGATCAAGATCCATCCGCTGATAGACAATACGTAAGCGATCAAGTCCCAGCTCAATCAGGTCGACCGGATGACTGTTTTCAATCCATTCGAGCCACTCAGGCAGGGTCTTAAAGTGTGCAGCAGACATAATGATGTTTATCCCAGACAATAAAAAGGCCGCCAGAGTAACTGCAGCGGCCTTATCGTAGCGTTGTGATCAGACGGAAGCGGCAACCGTATCAGACTCAGGCTGAGATACAGCAGGCAATCCCTGCATCATCCGCAGCACAGAGGAGAGACGTTCGCGCAACTGGCCCCGGGATATGATCATATCGATCTGCCCATGTTCCAGCAAAAACTCACTGCGCTGAAACCCTTCTGGCAGTTTTTCACGTACGGTCTGCTCGATAACCCGTGGTCCGGCGAAGCCAACCAGAGCTCCCGGCTCACCCACATTCAGATCACCCAGCATCGCCAGCGAGGCTGAAACCCCACCATAAACCGGATCGGTCAGTACTGAAATATAAGGCACACCTGCCTGCTTCAGCCGTTCCAGTGCGGCACTGGTTTTAGCCATCTGCATCAGGGAAAACAGAGCTTCCTGCATCCGGGCACCACCACTGGCGGAGAAGCAGATCATCGGGATCCCCTCTTCCAGGGCAATGTTAGCCGCGCGCACAAAACGCTCACCAACAACCGCGCCCATTGAGCCACCCATAAATTTAAACTCATAGGCGACTGCAACCACAGGAAGACCCTTGACCTCACCGCGCATAGCGATCAGTGCATCTTTCTCGCCGGTTTCTTTCTGCGCAGCCACCAGACGATCTTTATATTTCTTGGTATCCCGGAACTTAAGATGATCGACCGGCTCTACTTCAGCGCCGATCTCACGGGTTGTGCCCTCATCAAGAAAAGCGTTCAGACGCACCCGTGCAGTCAGCCGCATGTGATGATCACACTTAGGACAGACATTCAGGTTTTTTTCCAGCTCCGGACGATACAGAACGGACTCGCACTTCGGACACTTTTTCCAAAGCCCTTCAGGAATATTGGTTCGCTTCTTCTCGGAACGAACCAGAGAGGGAACGATTTTATCCAGCCAGTTACTCATTATTACTCCAGCTGCTGCCTGTGGCAGCCCTTATTTATCCATTGCCTGACGCATACTTGCAGTAATCGCTGCAACTGCCTCAGGGATCTGTTCCTGATTGCCTGCCAGTTCAGCAATCTTATTAACCAGTACGCTACCGACGATAACACCATCAGCGACTTCCGAAATTGCCCGGGCTGAGGCATCATCACGGATACCGAAACCCACACCAACCGGCATATCGGTATGTCGGCGAATGATCTCCAGTTTGTCAGCGACTTCAGCAACATTCAGTGACGCCGAACCGGTCACCCCTTTAACCGATACATAGTAGACATAACCACTACCTGCTGCACAGATCTGCTTAATCCGTGCCTCCTCTGTGGTTGGCGCCAGCAGATAGATCACGTCAATATCAGACGCCTTCATCAGTTGATTAAACTCTCCCGCCTCCTCAGGCGGAAGATCAACCGTCAGAATACCATCCAGGCCGACCGCTTTGGCCTTATCTGCAAACGCAGAGTAGCCCATCACCTCAATCGGGTTAAGATAGCCCATCAACACCACCGGCGTGGTCTGATTGGTTTTACGGAACTCAGCGACCATATCCAGCACATCGACCAGACGTGTACCATGCAGTAAGGCACGCTCACAGGCCAACTGAATAACCGGGCCATCAGCCATCGGATCAGAGAAAGGAATCCCCAGTTCAATAATGTCGGCACCGGATTCAACCAGTGCATGCATTAGCGGCAGGGTTACTTTAGGTTCAGGGTCACCCGCTGTCACATAAGGGATCAGCGCTTTGCGGCCCTGGCTTTTCAGATTATTAAAACACTCAGTAATACGACTCATCTTAATCTTCACTCAGTCAGGGCTTAAAAGTTAATACCGTCAATTTCTGCAACGGTATGGATATCCTTGTCGCCCCGTCCTGACAGGTTAACCAGAATAATCTGATCCTTGCCCATCGTTGGCGCCATTTTCATCGCCTCAGCCACAGCGTGACTGGATTCCAGTGCCGGCATAATGCCCTCGGTCAGGGTCAGATGACGGAATGCATGCAATGCTTCATCATCGTTAACAGCCGTATACTCTGCCCTGCCAATCTCTTGCAGATAAGAATGTTCAGGCCCTACGCCAGGATAGTCCAGACCGGCTGAAACAGAGTGAGTGCCAATAACCTGACCGCCCTCATCCGACATCAGACAGGTACGGTTACCATGCAGTACACCCGGTCGGCAATGGGAGCTCAACGGTGCCGCATGCTGACCGGTTTCGATCCCATACCCCCCCGCTTCCACACCGATCATGCGCACATCCGCATCTTCGATGAACGGATGAAACAGACCGATGGCATTAGAACCACCCCCCACACAGGCAACCAGTGCATCCGGAAGTTTACCTGTCTGTGCCAGACACTGCTGCCGGGCCTCACGACCAATAATGGACTGAAAGTCGCGTACCAGCTTTGGATACGGGTGCGGACCGGCAGCGGTACCGATAATGTAAAAGGTATTATCGACATTGGTTACCCAGTCCCGCATCGCTTCGTTCATCGCATCCTTCAGTGTGCGGGTACCGGACGTAACAGAGACAACTTCAGCCCCCAGTAGTTTCATCCGGTAAACGTTCAGTGCCTGTCGGCGAATATCCTCTTCGCCCATATACACTGTACATTCAAGCCCCAGCCGGGCAGCAACCGTTGCCGTCGCAACACCGTGCTGTCCTGCACCGGTTTCTGCACTCACCCGGGGCTTACCGGTAAACTTAGCTAACAGAGCCTGCCCAATGGTGTTATTCACCTTGTGCGCACCGGTATGGTTCAGGTCTTCACGTTTCAGGTAGATCTGCGCACCGCCCAGCTCACGGGAAAGACGTTCCGCGTGGTACAACGGTGATGGCCGGCCTACATAGTGGGCAAGATCGTGATCAAACTCCGCCTGAAACTGTGGATCCCGCCAAAGCTTTTCGTAGGTCTGTTCTAACTGCTGAAGCGCAGCCATCAGGGTTTCAGACACATAACGGCCCCCAAACTGGCCGAAATGACCACCTGCATCGGGCATCTGCTTTGCGATCGCGAGATCTTCTTTAGTTGGCACGAGCTACCTCATTCATAAAGGATGTTATTTTTTCACAGTCTTTCAGGCCTTTAGCCGCTTCAACCCCACCACTGACATCAACAGCATAGGGTTTCACCTGGCATATAGCCTGCGCGACATTGCTCTGATCGAGTCCACCCGCCAGAATCAGCGGTTTATCGATATCAGATGGGATGCGCTCCCAGTCAAACGCTTCACCAGTGCCACCAGGAACACCGGGACGGTATGCATCCAGCAGTATCCCCCGGGCCAGTGAAAAGCGTTTAGTTTCAGCCACTACATCAATATCCGGAGACATCCGCAGGGCTTTAAAATAGGGTCGGTCGAACTGAGCACAGTATTCAGGGGACTCATCACCATGAAATTGCAGCAGATCGATACCCGTCTGAGCCATGATTGTCTGCACCTGATCAACCGATGCATTAACAAACAGGGCTACCGTCGTTACAAATGGCGGCAGCTGCTTGATAATCGCCTCGGCAACCGCAGGCTCAACATACCTCGGGCTGGGCGCATAGAAGACAAAACCCAGCGCATCAGCGCCAGATTCTACCGCTGCAAGCGCATCTTCCAGCCGGGTAATTCCACAGATTTTTACGCGGGTTCGCATCACTTGGATCAGACTATTCAGAAAGAGACCAATAGTAACAGATAGCAGGCCCTGAGGTTAACCGTTTTGCATCAGGAAATAGGGCCCCAGCTGTGATTTTGGCAACTCATACTGGTCGGGATATTTCACATCGACAAAATAAAGCCCGTAGGGTGGAGCGGTAACCCCTCCCTGAGTACGGTCGCGAGCGTCAAGCACCTGTTGAGCCCATACAGGTTCCGCCTCACCAGCACCGATCTTCATCAGCACCCCGGCAAAATTGCGAATCATGTGATGCAGAAAAGCATTGGCCCGCACATCGATCACAATCAGCTCACCTGCACGGTAGATATCCATCACCCTGACCTCCCGCACCGGGCTTTTCGCCTGACAGCCAATGGCCCGATAGGAGGTAAAATCGTGCTCCCCGATAAGATAACGTGCCGCCGCCTGCATCCGTGACATGTCCAGCTGTTTATGGGTCCAGGTCACACCCCGACTCAACAATCCCGGCTTTACAGGCGCCGAATAGATCAGATAGCGATAGCGCCGCTCCAGCGCTGAAAACCGGGCATGAAAACTATCATCAACCCGTTTAGCCCAACGGATAGCAATATCATCCGGGAGTTTGGTATTGGTTCCCATCACCCATGCCCGCTCGGGACGCTCAGCAACGGTGTCAAAATGGATAATCTGATAAGTGCCGCTGACGCAGGCATCGGTGCGCCCCGCACAGATCACTTTAACCGGTTCATTAGCTATGGTTGACAGCGCCTGCTCAACCGTTTCCTGAATCGACGGAACATCCTTCTCCTTCTGCGTTTGCCAGCCGCGGTAGGCAGCCCCGGCATACTCAACACAGAGGGCATAGCGCTTGGTTTGCGGTGAGTCGGGAGCTAAAGCAGGCACAGCATCAGAGCCCGCTTGCTCAGAATATTCTGACTTCAGCCCCGCCGGGGCCTGATCATAAGAAAGGGCGACCGAAGTCGCCCCTTGCTGAAATTTTGACTGGGATTTATCCCGTGACATAGCAGATTTTATCTCAACATTTATCGAATCAGGCCTGATGCAGAAAGCACCAGGCCCGCGGTTATCAGCTTAATGAACTTAACAGGCTATTGGCTTCTGCACGCTGCGCCTCGCTACCCTCTCGCAGAATCTCTTCGAGGATATCTTTAGCACCATCCAGATCTTCCATATCGATATAAGCTCGTGCCAGATCAAGTTTGGTCTCAACCTCATCTGCACCCTCAAGAAGATTCAGCCCCTCTAACGAGTCATCCTCAGCTTCTTCGCTCACATCCAGACTAAGCTCATCTGTACCGGCATCGCTTAGCAGCATCTCAAGTTCAGAATCGAGCTCAGCGTCCAGGTCATGACTGAGAGTTGAATCATCTTCCGCCTGAGGAGCATCAAACTCTTCCTCATCCAGCACAATTTCATCATCTTCAGCACTATCTAGCAGCGCCTGAAGATCATCATCCAGATCGGCATCACTATCAACAACATCCAGCTCTTCGACATCGGCCTCATCGACACCGGCAAGCAGTTCATCCAGTTCAGAATCAGCAGTCTCATCCTCAGCGACCGCCTCACTCTCTCCGCCATTTAACAGAGAGTCAAGATCGTCAAACTCATCCTCGACTGGCTCTTCAGCCATCCGTGCGATCGCCTCATCCTCTTCAGAGCCGGTATCATCAGCAACATCAAGATTGAAATCCAGATCCAGATCATCGTCCGGCTCTTCAACCGGTTCTGGCTCTTCAGCAACATCAGCTGTCGGCTGGATATCAAACTCAAGATCAGCAACATCTTCCTCAGGCTCTGGCGCTATATCGTCGTCACCACCGGCTAACAGATCTTCAAGGCTATCAGCTTCAGGTTCCTCCGGCTCTTCAACCAGCGCGGCAAGATCATCGTCAGCATCTGGCTGGTCTGTCAGATCATCGAGATCAAACGACTCACTCTCTTCGCCCAGAATAGAGTCAAGGGCATCGTCAACCTCTTCGTCAGCCTCAACAGGATCAGGTCCTGGTGGCTCACCAAAGTCCTCATCAAATCCGAGATCAAACTCCTGATCATCCAGATCCGCTGCAGTATCAGCCTCGCCAACTTTTTCCAGATCCATATCCAGATCGAGATCAAGCTCATCAAGATCCTCTTCTTCAGCAGCAACCGCTGCAGTCTCCTGCTGCGGCTCTGGCACGGGAACTACAGTAGCATCCTCATCGACAGCAGCCTCTGGGGTTTCAGCAGCGATCGCTTGCCCCGGAACAACAGACTCCGACGATTCCTCTTTATTTCCCCGACGCATAAACAGCAGTGCCAGCAGGAAAGCAATCAAAGCACCGCCAGCTGCACCGATGTAAAGCCCAAACTCCTCCAGCAAACTTTTAGGCTTCACCTGAGGATCTGCAGCGGGTGCAACCTGACTGGCTACCGGCTGCTTCTTCGCGGACTCAAGCTCCGCCTGAAGATCAGCCAACTGCTGATCTTTCAGCTCCAGCAACCGTTGCAGGCTTTCCATCTGCTGCGCAAGCGCATCCACACGGCCGGTCAACTCATCATTTTCGCGCTGAATCTGATCAACACTTTCCAATGCTGACGCCAGCTCGGTTTCCAGCTGTTTGTTTTTTTCCAGTAGCGCAGCATCAGCCTGGCTCAAATCGGTGTCGGCCGCCTGATCTGATACCGTATTAGTGTCAGCCTGGGTATCAGGTGAGACAATCTTCAGTTGCCCCTGGGCCGACCTGGCTGCAACCTCCTCACCCTTTTTTCCGGATGCAGCTGCCTTATCTGCACCATCAGTGCTATCCATATTCTTCGGCTGGGCAGCCGGGGTGATCCCCTGCTTCCACATCTGCGTCTGACGCCAGAACTCTTCATTCGCCTGTTTCTGATTCAGCGCCTGAACCTCTTCCAGCGAAGGAAGGTCCATAACAACACCGGCTTTCAGCTGGTTAACGTTGTTATTGCGAAAGGCATCCGGGTTTTTACGCTGTAACGCCAGCATCATCTGTGCTTCAGATACGGAGTTGCTGGGCTTATGCTTTTTGGCGATATCCCACAATGTGTCATTCACATCCACATACACCTGGCCATCGGTCATACGGGTGCGGATATTATTCACCGGCTGCTGTGGCGCCATCGGCTTTACAGCAACTGGCGCGGGAGCGCTGGCAGCCGAGGAACGTGCTGGCTGTACGGCCGTAGGAGCCGGGGTTGGATCGTAGACCGGCGGATCAAGCAGTACAGTATATTCACGCACCAGACGACCGCTGGGCCAGTTAACCTCTACCAGAAAGTTGAGAAAAGGTTCTTTCACCGGCGCTGATGAGGTGAGAATAATAGTTCCCCGACCAGCAGAGCCCGGTTTCACCTCAAATTTAACATCGGAGAGGAAACGCAACTTCTCTATACCGGCCAGAGCAAACTCATCAACATTGGCCATTCTGGGTTGTATCTGTTGCGGATCAACGGAGCGCATCTGCAACAGCTGTATCTCTGCCTGCAGGGGTTCATTTAACGCTGATGTTATTCTGATTTCACCGAGACCAAGCGCATTTGCATTTGAGGTTCCTAGTGCACCTGCAATTGCCAAACTTAGGGCTAATTTGCGCAGCATATTTTCGCTTCCTTAATTTCCCCGGGTCCTGAATCCAACAAAAATCGTCAATATTCAGAAAGTTACGTATCCAGTTTTAATGGCCAAAGTATTCATTAAAACCCATGTTTAATCAACAACCCTGATCGGCCATAAACAGCTAAACTTCAGTATTTAAAACCGTTCTGAGTAAAAAGCTCACCACCCCGAACAAAAAACAACTCTCAGAAAAAAACAGTAAATCTATATATTTCAATTAGTTGAAGAGCAATCCTGAATATCTCCTCAGCATATACACAAACTGACAACAGAATCGTAATTCCACTACCTAAGTTGGTGACTGTCGATTGCAGTGCCGCCCGAAACGTTTTATTTCGGTTTTGTTGACCTGAATCACTCCGTCAGATACAAAAAAACCGGCCTTTTCAGCCGGTTATATCGTTTATTCCAGTCATCAGCCCTGCAACAGGATCCGCAGCATACGCCGCAACGGCTCTGCTGCTCCCCAGAGCAACTGATCACCGACACTGAATGCATTCAGGAACTCATCACCCAGGTTCATCTTACGCAGACGACCCACAGGTACACCCAGAGTACCGGTCACCTTGGCTGGTGTCAGATCACGGGCAGTTATATCGCGCTCGTTCGGCACCACACTCACCCAGTCGTTCGCTTCTGCGATCATGGACTCAATCTCATCCATCGGCACATTCTGCTTCAGCTTAATGGTAAATGCCTGACTGTGGCAACGCATCGCACCGATACGCACACAGGTGCCGTCGATCGGTACCGGGTTGTCACTCAGCCCCAGAATCTTGTTGGTCTCAGCATAGGCCTTCCACTCTTCACGGCTCTGACCATTATCCAGGCGGGTGTCGATCCAGGGAATCAGGGAACCGGCCAGCGGAACACCGAAATTATCGGTTGGCATCGCTGACGAACGAATGGTTTCGGCAACCTGACGGTCGATATCCAGAATCGCACTGGCCGGGCTGGCCAGATCAGCCGCGACAGAATCTTTGATGATCCCCATCTGGGAGATCAGTTCACGCATATGACGCGCACCACCACCGGACGCAGCCTGATAGGTCATGGAGGTCATCCACTCGATCAGACCCGCATTGAACAGACCACCCAGCCCCATCAGCATCAGGGACACGGTACAATTACCGCCAACATAGGTTTTAACACCGTTTGCCAGGCCGTCTTTAATGACATTCATGTTGACCGGATCAAGCACGATAATGGCATCATCTTCCATTCGCAGGGAAGATGCGGCATCGATCCAGTAGCCATCCCAACCCGCTGCGCGCAGCGCACCGTAAACCTGTTTCGTGTAGTCACCGCCCTGACAGGAGATAATGGCATCCATCTGTTTCAACTCTTCAATGGATGTTGCATCTTTCAGTGCCGGAATATCTTTACCAATAGCCGGACCTGGCTGACCCGCCTGGGACGTTGTAAAAAAGACCGGCTCTTCGATGTGTTCGAAATCACCCTCTTCCATCATGCGCTGCATCAGCACGGAACCAACCATTCCGCGCCAACCAACAAAACCTACACGCTTCATCTGTTCCACCAAAACTATTCGAACCTGTTAACAGATTCCTGAGAATAAAAACAACAAAGCTGCCACAAGATTCTGCAGCAGCCTGTTATGATTCCGGACGCTCCGAAACCCTTTAATTATGCAATATTTTAGTCATATAGACTATCGAAATCAGAGCATTTTATAACCAGCCTGAGTTCAAGAAAGCTGTTTTACGCCTGCAAAGCCGCAATAACCGCATCACCCATCTCAGTGGTGGATACCTTTTGCATCCCTTCAGACCAGATATCCCCGGTACGCAGATTCTGATCCAGCACCTGGCTCACAGCCGCCTCAATACGATCGGCTGTTGCACCAGCGTTCAGCGAATAGCGCAGCATCATCGCCACCGACAGAATCGTTGCCAGCGGGTTAGCCAGATCCTGCCCGGCGATATCCGGCGCAGAACCGTGGCATGGCTCATACATACCCTTACCATCAACATCCAGAGATGCAGAGGGCAGCATACCGATCGATCCGGTCAGCATCGCCGCCGCGTCAGACAGAATATCGCCGAACATATTACCGGTGACCATAACGTCAAACTGCTTTGGTGCCCGCACCAGTTGCATCGCCGCGTTATCGACATACATATGGCTCAGCTCGACATCCGGATACTCTTTAGACAGCTCCTCCATGATTTCACGCCACAGCACGGTCACTTCCAGTACGTTCGCTTTATCGACAGAGCACAGACGCTTATCACGGGCACGGGCGGCTTCAAATGCCACACGACCGATACGACGGATCTCATTCTCATCGTACACGTAGGTGTTATAACCCTCACGGACATTACCCTCTTTCAGGCGCACGCCACGAGGCTGACCAAAGTAGATACCGCCGGTCAGTTCACGCACAATCAGAATATCCAGACCAGAAACCACCTCAGGCTTCAGCGTTGAAGCATGAGCCAGTTGCGGATAGAGAATCGCCGGCCGCAGGTTACCAAACAGCCCAAGGCTGGAGCGGATACCCAGCAGACCTTTTTCAGGACGGATCTGGAAATCAGGGTTGGTATCCCATTTTGGTCCACCCACAGCCCCCAGAAGGATCGCATCAGCTGCGCGGGCAGCTTCCAGTGTTGCTTCTGGCAGCGGCACACCATCAGCATCGATGGCCGCACCACCGACCAGCGCTTCAGACAGTTGCAGATCCAGACTATCCTGCTGGTTAACCAGTTCGAGAACACGACGCGCCTGAGCGACGATCTCTGGACCAATACCGTCACCCGGTAAAATCAGTACATTTTTAGACATTATTCTGTTTCCTTAATCCTGGCGGCAGAGCCTGCTCTGCCGCCTGCAATACACTTAGAGCTTATTTATTGATGCTTACTTATACAGGCGTGCTTATACCGGCTTACTTTATCGCATCAAACAACCAGGGAGCCTGCTGACGGCGCTTCTCTTCATAAGCACGAATATCATCACTGTGTTGCAGCGTCAGACCGATATCATCCAGACCATTCAGCAAACAGTGTTTACGGAAGCCATCAATACTAAAGGCCATCTCCTCCCCGGAAGGGGTGATCACCAACTGCCGTTCCAGATCAATACTCAACTGATAACCGTCAGTCGCAGCACTCTCTTTAAACAGCTGATCAACCTTCTCGTCATGCAGCACAATGGGCAGCAAGCCATTCTTAAAACAGTTATTGTAGAAGATCTCAGCAAAACTGGGGGCGATTACACAACGGAAACCATAATCATCCAGCGCCCAGGGCGCATGCTCCCGGCTGGAGCCACAACCAAAGTTTTCCCGGGCTAACAGAATACTGGCACCCTGATAACGGGGCTGATTCAGGACAAACTCCGGATTCAGCGGACGCCCTTCACAGGACTGGTCCGGCTGACCTTCATCCAGATAACGCAGCTCATCAAACAGGTTTTTACCAAAGCCGGAACGCTTAATCGACTTCAGAAACTGTTTGGGAATAATCATATCGGTATCGACATTAGCCCGATCCAGCGGTGCAGCGATACCTGTGTGCAGTACAAACTTATTCATCTCGCTCTCCCGATACCTTATTAAATCAACTCACGTACATCGATAAAGTGACCTGTCACCGCAGCGGCTGCTGCCATCGCCGGGCTCACCAGATGGGTGCGGCCACCGAAGCCCTGACGGCCCTCGAAGTTACGGTTGGACGTTGATGCACAGTGCTCACCATTGCCCAGCTTATCGGGGTTCATCGCCAGACACATAGAGCAGCCCGGTTCGCGCCACTCAAGGCCCGCTTCCATAAAGATCTTATCCAGCCCTTCCGCTTCAGCCTGCGCTTTAACCAGACCGGACCCCGGCACCACCAGCGCCTGCATAATGTTATCAGCCACTTTACGCCCTTTAACCACTTTGGCGGCATCGCGCAGATCTTCAATGCGTGAGTTGGTACAGGAGCCGATAAATACCCGATCCAGTTTGATATCGGTAATTTTCTGATCGGCCTGCAGCCCCATATATTTCAGCGCACGGTTGATACCATCCACCTTAACCGGATCTTTCTCATTATCCGGATTAGGTACCTGCCCGGACACGCCCACCACCATCTCAGGGGAAGTCCCCCAGGTTACTTGTGGTTCGATATCCGCCGCATGGATCTCAACGACCGCATCAAACTCAGCATCGGCATCTGACACCAGATCGCGCCATTGCGAAACCGCTGCCTCCCACTGCTCCCCTTTCGGAGCAAAGGGGCGCCCGTCAAAGTAATCGATCGTGGTCTGATCAATCGCCACCAGCCCCACCCGGGCACCGGCTTCGATCGCCATATTACAGACGGTCATCCGCCCCTCCATCGACATATTGCGGAACACATCGCCGCCAAACTCAATAGCGTAGCCTGTACCACCAGCGGTGCCGATAACACCGATCACATGCAGAACGACATCTTTAGGCGTCACACCGACACCCAACTCGCCATCCACGCGCACCAGCATATTCTGCATCTTCTTGGTGATCAGACACTGGGTGGCCAGCACATGCTCCACCTCAGAGGTACCGATACCGTGGGCCAGTGCCCCCAGCGCGCCCAGCGTGGCGGTATGGGAATCACCACACACTGCGGTGCTACCCGGCAGAATCGCGCCCTGCTCCGGCGCCATCACATGTACGATCCCCTGACGATGATCGTTCATCTTAAATTCGAGGATGCCAAACTCATCACAGTTGGCATCCAGGGTTTTCACCTGAATTCTGGAGACCGGATCGACAATCAGATCGACACCACCGGAACGTTCAGTGGTCGGCACGTTGTGATCCGGCGTGGCGATATTGGCATCGATCCGCCATGGCTTACGCCCCGCCAGCCGCAGCCCTTCAAATGCCTGCGGCGAAGTCACCTCATGCAATACCTGACGATCGATATAGATCAGCGAACTACCATCATCATTGGTTCGCACCAGATGCGAATCAAACAGTTTGTCGTATAACGTTTTTCCAGCCATCGGAACTCACCTCACTGCGCCGTTATCACCGGCGGCTCTGCCTGCCAGCTTTTTTATATGCAGCAATCCTAGTGCACGGGTTACCAGAAAACAAATTCATATTTTTTATGCTTTGCATTCCACATAGGAATGAATAGACTAACAGCATCAATTCAGGACAGATCAGATGGATACCAACTCACTTCAGGCCTTTGTTGCGGTGGCGGAGACCGGCTCTTTTTCCCGGGCGGCAGAGAAACTCTTCCTGACACAGTCAGCGATGAGTAAGCGGATTCTGATACTGGAACAGCAGCTCAACAGCCGGCTGTTCGACCGTATCGGCCGAACCGTTGGGCTGACAGAAGCAGGCAGAGAGCTCCTTCCCAGAGCCCAGCGGATTTTATTAGAGCTGGATGACGCCCGTCGCTCCCTGAGCAACCTTAGCGGCGAAGTCAGCGGCACACTCACCGTGGCAGCCAGCCACCATATCAGTCTGCACCGCCTGCCACCGGTATTGCGACAATATATACACGCGTTTCCCGAGGTAAAACTGGACCTGCGTTTCGATGAGTCTGAGATCGCCTACGATAATGTTCTTAAAGGGAATATCGAGATCGCCCTGATCACCCTGGCACCGCACCCGGACCCCAACATCCATTCCCGGGCTATCTGGCGCGACAAACTCAACTATGTGGTGGCCACCGACCACCCTCTGGCAGCCCGGCAACAGGTCACCCTGGAACAGCTGTGCGATTACCCCGCCATTCTCTCCGGCAGTGCCACGTTTACCCGCCAGCTGGCTCAACTGCAGTTCTCACAGCTGGGACTACAACCGGATACCACCATGTCCACTAACTACCTGGATACCATCAGAATGATGGTTGAGATTGGACTGGGCTGGTCACTACTGCCCGAAACCATGACCGAAAACAGTCTCAGCGTGCTCAGGGTTGATCTCCCACCGGTAACCCGGGAGCTGGGATATATCACCCATAAAGAACGCACCCTCAGCAATGCAGCCCGCCACTTTATACACCTTTTGGAACAGGCTGCAGAAAAGGGTTCATAATCTTCATCGGCTTCATTAATATGTTCAGACAGAAAACCTTCAGGGGCTGATAATGACTCAAAGCGCTGGTAACGGCACTGACAACTGGCTACAGGAACAACTGCAACGCTGGCAGGAGATGGCGGAACAACTTACGTCTCAGCCACCACAACAGTGGCAGCAGTTTCTCAACAGTTTTCACGGCGGCGCCCAAAGTGATTTCAGCGACCAACAGGCAGATCTGCTGAATCTGGTCAAAGCCCAGTCCGCCCAGTTCAGTCTATTTGCTGAATCGCTTCGTGATAAGCTCGGCGGTGCACTCAGCACCGATCAACTGGTCGAAGAGATGCAACGTTATATGCAGCATCAGTGCAACGATCTGCTCAGTCGCCAATGGAACCTGCCGGAACCCTTTGCCTCTCTGATGAAAAACGCCGCGTTTGCCCCTGAAACGCTCTCCCGGGCCCCCTTTCGCGAGCTACTGGAACAACTGGCCAGATCCCCGGAGATCGGCAACGGCCCATACAGTCCGGCACAGCTGCGCTCACTTGCCCAGGCGATGATCGATTATCAGGATTCGCTGACCGACTACCTCAAGCAGTACGACCAAATATTCAATCGCACCGGCGAGGATCTTAAGCAACTGCTGGAGCAACAGAACACCGAGATCGATAGTGTTAAAGCACTCCAGAACCTCTGGGTCGAGTGCTACGAAAAAGCCTACCGGGATACCGTTTTCACAGACCAGTATCAGGCCTGTCATGGCCGCATCAGCAACAGCCTTAACCGGGTACGCAAGCTCGCCTTCCATAGCCGCGATATAAAGCTGAAAGAGTTTGGTCTGGTCACCCGTGAAGAGCTGGACAGCACTATCCGTCAGCAGCATCAGTTACGCAAGCAGCTGCGCCGCCAGCAACAGGAGATCGACGAGCTACGCGCCCTCATCACATCCATGAAAACAGAACGGGACAAAGCAACAACACGCAGCAACCGGAGAAAGTCTGAATGAGTGGATTCAAATTCAATCCGGAAAAAATAGTCTCCGAACTGGGCCAGTACAGCGAACAGCTATTGCAGAGTATTAACACCCTGCAACAGATCGATGAAGTCAGTGTTGGCCAGACCCCCAACGAGATCATCTACCGCGAAGACAAACTGCAGCTACTGCGCTACCAGAGTGAAAAAACACCGGGCCGCAAGCGCTGCAAAACGCCCCTGCTGATCTGTTATGCACTGGTAAACCGCCCCTACATGGTTGATCTCGACCAGGAACGCTCATTTGTAAAACGACTGCTTGAACTGGGGCTGGATATCTACCTGATCGACTGGGGTTACCCGGATGCCGCTGATCGCTATCTGGATATGGATGACTATATCAACGGCTATATCAGCAACTGTGTTGATCAGGTGCTGCAGGACTCCGGGCAGGAGCAGCTCAACCTGCTGGGGATCTGTCAGGGCGGTACGCTGAGTCTCTGTTATACCGCGCTTAACCCCGATAAAGTTAAAAACCTGATCACCATGGTCACCCCGGTGGACTTCAAAACCCCGGATAATATGCTCAGCCATCTGGCACAACAGATCGATATTGATCTGGCCGTGGAAACCTATGGCAACATTCCCGGTGCCATGCTTAACGACGCCTACAACGCACTGATGCCGATGCGGCTGGGATTACAAAAAAACCTTAATATCCCCCGACAACTGAAAGACCCGGACTCGGCGCTGAACTTTCTGCGCATGGAAAAATGGATCTACGACAGCCCAGACCAGGCCGGAGAGATGTTCCGGCAGTTTCTCACCACCTTCTTTAAAGAGAATGGCTTTATCAACAACACGGTGGTCATCGGAGATCGGCCGGCGGATCTGCAGCAGATTAGCCAGCCCCTGCTGAATATCTTTGGCAGCGCAGACCATCTGGTTCCGCCCTCCGCTTCACGCGCACTGAACGGGCTAACAAAGAGTCATGAATACAAAGAGTATGAGGTCGCATCGGGACATATCGGCGTCTTTGTTTCCAGCAAATCACAAACCGAGGTGGCGCCAACCATTGCTAAGTGGCTAAAACAGCACGATTAACCGCAAACAAGACAGGGGAAATTTGAAAATTTACTTTTTTCCGCTGGGATTCTCATCTAAAATCCGCCCTTTCTTTTGTCGTTAACCAAAAACCGTTTGGTTTTTAGCCGGAGTTAAGACGTTGCCATCTAACGGGAAAATCAAACTGCAGGGTTTTAACAACCTGACCAAAAGCCTCAGCTTCTGCATCTACGATGTCTGCTATGCCAAGACCAAACAGCAGAAAGCTGAATATATCGAATATATTGATGAGCAGTACAACGCTGATCGCCTGACGGAGATCCTCACAGAAGCCTGCGATATTATCGGTGCAACAGTCCTCAACGTGGCCCGTCAGGATTACGACCCGCAGGGAGCCAGCGTCACCATTCTGGTCGCCGAAGAGCCACTCAAAGATTCCGCTAATGTTGATACCACCGAAAAACCGGGGCCTCTGCCCGAATCCGTGGTGGCCCATCTGGATAAAAGCCATATCTGCGTGCACACCTACCCGGAAGCCCACCCCGATGATGGCATCTGTACCTTCCGTGCCGATATAGAGGTGTCCACCTGCGGTATTATCTCGCCGTTGAAAGCGCTTAACTACCTGATCCATAAACTGGATTCCGATATCGTCACCGTGGACTACCGGGTACGCGGTTTCACCCGTGATATCAACGGCGTGAAACATTATATCGACCACGACATCAACTCGATCCAGAACTTTATCAGTCAGGATATCCGCGATCAGTACCAGTTGGTTGATGTAAACGTCTATCAGGAAAACATCTTCCACACCAAGATGATGCTCAATGATGTCGACCTCAACACCTACCTGTTCGGCACCACCACAGCAGACCTCACCGGCCGTGAAATCGAAGAGATTACCGAACGTCTCTATCAGGAGATGAACGAGATCTTCTACGGGCGGAACATGCCGGATATGAAGGGGAAGTAAACACATAGAACGGCGCTGCGCGCCTGCTAGTCGCTAGTGGTTAGACGTTGCTTCGCGACTTGCTAGAAAGAGCCACTCGTTCCCACGCTCCTGCGTGGGAATGCATACCTTAGTTAACGTGCTCGACCAACCATGTTCATCTATCTATCAAACTCTCACTCTAAAAAGTCAATGACTCTGTTGATGATGCTGTTGATCGGATCCTCCTAAATAAATCTGTCCCCATTACCGTTAATATTTAAACCTAAGAAAATTCTTACTACCTAATATATTCACATAGTAGTAAAACTCAAAACAATTTCCTATATTTCTTTCATACCACGGATAACTAAAGATACTATTCTCATTTATTATATATCTATTCAGATCGCCTTCATTACCCATAATTAGACTGCGACTCGATCTATTGTTTGTAACAACATTAACAATACAGCCATAACTTTTAATTTCATCATCAACAAAAAAAGATTCCACATACTGATCAAAGAAAAAAAACGACAAAGAACCTAATATAATTTTATATGCAGCTGATTTATTAAAATAGAAAGCCATGAATAGTAAGATTAAAGATACGATTCCTGAAATTAACATCACCTCTCCCTAATACTCTCATTCTTATATCTCAGCAACGGCGTCAATACATACTCAATCAGATACCGCTTTCCGGTTTTCACCTCAGCGCTAACACTCATACCCGGCACCAGATTCACTTCGCGACCATCGACCCAGAGGGTATTTTTATTCATCAGCATTCTGGCCTTGTAGATTAACCCGCGATTTTCATCAGCAGTGGCATCGCTGGAAAGCTACCACAGGGTCAAAGCCCTTTATTTCGTCAATAGTTATCTTCGGCATACCTGTTCCACCTATCTCAGTTTAACTGCTTAAGGGCTTTGACCCCTTTAATTACCCCTTTAATTACTCCCTGATCTTCCATAAATTGACAGCTATCAAAAACTTTTAGTACTTGCCTAAAATCGTTTGGACCTCTGTTTCTAGCCCTATAATTTCCAGATCCATAGGCCACCCGACAACCGTCCGGCGCTAAAGCGGACCTAATAGCAGAAACTGTTTCTAAGGGATATTCCCTATTCTCAGTTACCAGATAGGTTTTATACTAACTGTTTAAGGGCTTTGACCCTGTGGTATCCCCACGAATTTAAAACACTATACTCGATGACCTGAGTAGCTGCTCTGCAAATTCCCGAATACCTTCTCGCCATTGTTGAGGGGATATTTTTAGATTATTTGAGA
>NZ_JAFFZO010000046.1 GCF_016924145.1 Amphritea pacifica
CAGCAGTGGTTTTAATACCCATCTCCCGGGCGCGTTTCAGGCCATCGGATTCCGGGTCGATCCCCACCATCCAGACCGGTTCGATCCACTCAGACCGTTTCATCTTCATCAGCAAGTCGGTACCGATGTTGCCCGGCCCGATAATCACTGCTTTTAATTTTTTCATAGGGAAAATCCTTCAAACAACGAGTTGTATTGGCAGCAACGCTTTGCTGAGCTGATTGCTGTCCAGTCAGGCCCGGCTGAATTGAGTGCTGACCCGGCCAATTGATGAGATCAGCACATCAAACTGATCGCCGGGCTCTACGGCTACCATCGGCCCCAGTGCTCCTGTCAGTACGATATCGCCCGCTTTAAGTGGGTGTCCTAACTTGCTCAGGGTGCGTGCCAGCCAGACGGCGGCATTGAGTGGGTGTCCCAGGCATTCAATACCGCTGCCTGCAGAAACCTCGGTGCCGTTGCGGGTCATGGTCATATGAATCTTTGCCAGATCGATGCCACCCTGCCAGCGCAGCGCGTCACCCAGAACAAATGCACCGCTGGATGCGTTATCAGCTACCGTATCGACAAAACCGATGTTCCAGTCGTTGATGCGGCTACCGACGATTTCAATCGCCGGCATTACCCAGCCGATTGCATCAATCAGCTCAGCAAAAGTGGTATTGGTTTCGGGCAGGTCTTTGGTCAGTATGAGCGCCAGTTCCGCCTCGACTTTGGCTTGCATCACCCGGGTGACCGGAACAGTTTCGTTGTCGCCATAACACATATCGGCAAACAGAGTGCCGAAATCGGGTTGATTCACGCCGAGTTGTTGTTGCACTTTGACGTTAGTCAGGCCTATCTTGCGGCCCACAATACGGCGCCCGGTATGACAGGCATGTTCAGTATTGAGCTGCTGAATCCTGTATGCCGCTTCGGTGTTGTCTTCTCCAATTATCTCCCGGATGGGGGGGATCGCTTCGTTATGAAGCTCGGCTTCACGCAGGTTTTTGGCGATCAGGTCCAGATCAATTAACATCGGTGTAATCCTGTTTAAATTTGGCTGACTAAATGATATTCAGAAGGGGGACGTTAAAAATATTGCTTCGATGCTTTAAAGCTGAAACGGAGTGCTTGTTACTTTGATGAGTTATTGAAGTAGTCAGTAAATAACGAGATAGAAAAAATAGATAGACAGCGACAAGAATATTCATTTTGCAGCACCCGATGAATGACTATTATTATTTTTTAATACTTATAATTATTGTGTCAGTATAAAAAAATGGTTAAGCAGGCTACAATTAAAAACTGCTGTAGTGTGCACTAAGTGCACATTCTGATATGGTCATATGAGTACTGAATCATGGAAACTGAAGAAACGGGGCAGTATAAGAATGTGCGGGGTCTTACCCGGGGGCTTGAGTTACTCTATCTGTTGAATCGCGCCCATGGTGGGGCAAAAATCCGGGATCTGGCCGACTGGAGTGGTATTCACCGCACCACCGTCCGACGATTACTGGAAACCCTGGTGGGGGAAGGTTATGTGCGGCGCAGCCCATCTGATGACAGTTATCAACTGACGCTTAAGGTCAGACAACTGAGTGAAGGGTTTCAGGATGCTCAGTGGATATCTCAATTGGCTGCTCCGCTATTAGGTCAGTTATTACAACAGGTTATATGGCCGACAGACCTCTGTACACTGGATGGTGACGCGATGGTTATCCGGGAGACCACCCACCGTTTCAGTAAACTATCGTTTCATCGGGATATGGTGGGCAGGCGGTTGCCACTGCTGATGACGGCCACTGGAAGAGCCTATATTTCCTACTGTCCGGAAGCTGAACGTAACGAAATACTGGAGCGGTTGCGGCAGCATAACGACAGACAGGGAATGCATGCAAATGATGAGGATTATGTTCGTCGGGTGATACGTCAGACCCGGGAGCAGGGCTACGGTGCCAATAATCAGGACTGGGGTGATGAGGGGAATATTGCAGCAATCGCCCGGCCGATTATGCGTGAAGATGAAGTGGTGGGATGTTTGAATCTGGTGTATATCGCTAAAGCGATGCCTACTGAAAAAGCGGCTAAAAAATATCTGAAGAAAATAAATGATGTTATTGAGAAAATAGAGGAACAGTTATAACCACTGCTATACAATAGCAGTGGTTATAAAAGCTTTTAAACCGGATTGTTGGAAAGTAATACGCCGGTATTTAATTAATGTTGCAGAAAATCCAGCACCATTCTGTTAAATGTGTCAGCATGCTCCCATTGTGCCCAGTGACCGCAGTTATTAAAGATATGTAATTGTGCATTAGGGATGCCCCGAATCAGCTTCAGGCCGATATCCATTGGTACAAAACGGTCGTCGCGTCCCCAGATAACCAGCGTCTCTGCCTTAATTTCTGCCAGACGTGGACCAAAATCAGGGAACTGTTTCGGATTTGCTTCGAGACTTTTAACGAAGTTTTCCAGATGATCCTGACGGGACAGCATATTATCCAGACGCAGCTGGAACATCTCGTCGGTCAGATGGCTGCTGTCATAAACAAACACCGACATCATCTTTTTCAGAGCTTCCAGATCGGGGTTGCGATAGAGCGCCTGAATCAGTTTGATCCCTTCCGTTGGCATCGGCACAAACTGGCTTGGTCCACCGGTACCGCCGCCCATCAGAATCAGTTTGTTAACCCGTTCGGGCCAGCTGAGGGCAAAGGCCACTACACTGTGTCCGCCCATCGAGTTACCGATCAGGTGGGCAGTTTCGATGTCCAGACCGTCCATCACGCCTTTGACACAGGCGGCATTGAGATCGGAGCGGGAACCGGTGCAGACAACCGGGTCACTTTTACCCCAGCCAGGACAGTCCAGCAAAATAATACGATAACCCTGATTAACAAAAGGCTCGATATTGCGGTTAAAGTTAGCCCAACTGGTGGCACCGGGGCCTGAGCCATGCAGCATAATCACCACCTGCTCACCGGTCCCCAGTTCGTTGTAGTGGATCTTGTAGGGATTACCTTCGGCAACAATATCGATAAAGTTGCTGCTGGAGGCTTCACTGATTTCAATCGTACTCATAGATTCTGCCTTTTAATTCATTATGGGCGAACGCTAAGCCCTGTGGCCTGACTATCTCATTGTTTGCGCGCTTACTGAGGAACGCTGCGAAAGGCACCATTCAGATAGATCAGTGCTTCGCCATCATCCCGTTCGCAGGTGGCCATCACTTCACAGAGAAATGCATGATGGGTGCTTTCATCAAACACTTTGATCACACGGCAATCGAAGTTAGCCAGTGTACCGTCCAGGCTGGGGGCTCCGGTCACCAGTTCACGCCATTGGCCATATTCAAAACGTGCTTCACCGTGAACCTCTTTGTTCATACCGGCAAAGACCTTGGCGATCTCTTCCTGCTCACTGGCAAGGATGTTCACACAGAGTGCGCCGCTGTTCAAAATGATCTCGCTGGCAGCGACATCTTTGTTCACGAATACAACCAGTCGGGGAGGATCAGCCGTAACCGAGCAGACCGCTGTTGCGGTCAGACCGGCTTTGTTCTCACCGTCTGATGCGCTGATGATGGTGACACCGACCGCAAAATGGCGCATACCATAGCGGTGGTCATCCGAAGTAACCGTTGGCATAGCTGCTAATTTAGCGTTAGGCGTCCAGTCAAGAATCTGATTGATCTCTTTATTCATTACAGCACCCTTTAAAATTGTTATACCGGGCAAGGGACACGCCCCTGCCTCAGGTGTGGCTATTATTGTTTATTGGGCTTTAACGCCGAACGGGTTGGGTTGTGGCAGAGGGTTTCCCAGCATCTGTCCACCCAGCAGTTCGCCAATGTTGTCCTGGTTCTGAGTGATGTGGTTCGCACCTACCAGAATGTCGCGCAACTGACGCTGCATCGGGCTGGACAACCAGACGCCACGGGTTGAGGTTTTCTTGAAGATCATATGGGCGGCCTCAAAGCAGTCACCACCGGTAAACTGGTTGGTGGCGAAGGTACGCACGCGGACATCGGTGGGTACCAGCTCACCTTTTGACGCATATTTCCAGGCTTCCTCGGTGTTCATCAGCACCCGTGCTTCAGCGCCGGTGATTTTAGCCTGAGCTTCACCCAGCTTACCTTTGATGAAGGGGTCATTGACGGCAGCACCAACCGCCTGGTTGAGGTTCTGACGTGGCACCATATGTTCGATATAGAGATCAGCCATCCCTTTAGCCATACCGATGATGACTGAAGAAACCGCAGAGTAAAACACGCCGAAGAACGGCATCTTATACAGGTTGTTTACATGGCCGTGAGTCTCATCACAGTAATCACCAATGACATGGCTGCGATAAGCGGGGACGAATACCTCATTAATCAGAAGCTTCTTACTACCGGTGCCCGCCAGGCCGACAACAAACCAGTCATCTTCAATCTCAAAGTCAGAGCGTTGCACCCAGAAAGAGCGGAACTCCATATTGCCTTCGGCATCGGCGACACGACCACCGAGAAAAGCGCCACCTGCCGCATGGTCACAACCGCTTGATGTCAGCCACTCGCCATTCAGAATGTATCCGCCTTCAACCGCTTTCACTGTGCCGAAAGGGGCGTAGGACGAGGATATCAGACGGCTGTTATCGTCACTCCAGAGTTCATCACCGACGGTGTTATCCAGCAAACCTACCTCGAACGGGTGCACCCCCAGTACCATCACATTCCAGGCACTGGAAGGGCAACCGCGCGCCAGTTCAATGAGAACCTTGTTAAGCACGTTTGGGTTCATCTCATAGCCGCCCCAGCGCTTCGGCTGGAGGATGCGGAAGAAGCCTGCCTCCTGAAATGCCTGAATGGTATCTTCCGGCACCATGCGGGCTTTTTCAACGGCATCGGCTTTCTCTCTGAGCCACGGAATCATCTGGGTTGCGCGGGCTACGATCTCTTCTTCGGTCGGAATCTGGACAGTCATATTGTTCATCGGTGTTCTCCTGAAATTCTATTTATTATTTGCTGGCATCAGTCGGGTCAGATCAGGCCGACTCGGCGCTGACAACGCCATATCCGGCAATCCATTCGTTAATTGCGCGGTAATAATCTTTTCTTGCGGTTACTGATCCGGTTGCGCCGATCGCAGCAAAGGCTGCCACCCAGGTGCGTACCTCGTGAGCGGAGCGTCCGGCTTGTTGTGAGATCTCCTCAATGGAGAGTTCATCAATCTCGGCCACCCGGCCATCGATCAGTGTCTGGATAAAGGTCAGATCCCAGTCTGCGTTGAGCGGGGTCTGTGTGCACAGCTCACTGCCATAGATCTTACCGGCGGCGATGGTGCGTTCCTGACGGGCGGCCCGGAACTCCGGGGTAGGATTGCGTCCGGCAATCAGAAACTCAGCCACCTCTTCCGGGGCATCCGCCAGCAGCGGTACCGGAGGCTCGTGTGACAGTCCTCCGGTACCCAGGATCAGCACACGTTTATCCAGTCCCGCAATAAACTGGCCGACGATCTCGCCGAGTTTGCGGATGCGTGCGTAGGGGCAGAAGGGGGGCGCTACAGAGTTGATAATGATCGGTACGACCGGGTAACGGGTCAGACTTCCGGTCATCTCTTCCAGTGTCTGGGTGCAACCGTGATCGACCTGCAAACGGTGCGACAGGGTCATATCGATGCCGTTGGCGAAAAGGAATTTTACCAGCTCCATTGCGGTATCAGAATCAACACTCAGATGGCCGGGCAGGCTGTTGTAATCACCGACAGATTCAGCGGCTGTGGCAACCACAAATGGTGGCATCAGATCATAAAACAGGCCGTTATAGTGATCCGGTGCAAACAGAACGATCAGTTCCGGATCAAAGGCTTCAACCTCGGCACGGGCCTTAGCAATCACCTCATTAACCTCATTGACGATGCTCGCCTCAGGATCGTTATAGTCTCTCAGGGGGGTGTGAGACAGACACTTCAACATTACACTCATGCGGGACTCCAGAACCTGCCGGTCAGGGGAAGACAATGCACTTTGCTTTCCATTATCGGCGTGTTTTTTTTGCTCTTTCCATGGGACGGTATCAGCCCTGGAAAGGCGATTTATTATTTGAATTCTGAGATGACGCGCTGTCAGTTGTAGGTAACTCAGGCAAGTCTATGGGGTTAACCAGGCGTCATTTCAGAGTGAGGCCAGTGTAGAGATGAGGGCTATTGCAGGGCAATAAAAAACAGTCTGATGGTGCACTTAGTGCACAAAAATAGATGTTGTCGTCAGGGGGAAGGGGGGTGAAATTTACGCTGAAGCCTGACATTGTGCTTGCTTCTAGCCGCTTGCTGCACTTGCGTCGGGTAGCCCTATAGCGGTATGTTTACCGCCTCAACAATCCTTGATAGTTTCTTGTTTATTCACGCGTTGTTTCGGTATCAGGATATTTATGCTTACGATAATCGGTATTACCGCGCCTATTTTTCTGTTGATTCTGGTTGGCGTTGTTGCCACCCGGGTCGGTATTATTCCCCGGGAAGCGCTGCCGGGGATGAGTCGCTTTGTGCTTTTTCTGGCGCTGCCGGTGCTGATGTTTCAGAAAATATCGCAACTGGATCTGGGGGTACTGATCGATCCCCAATACCTGATGGTCTACAGCTTCAGTTGCCTCGTGTCATTTGTCTCTGTTTTTTGCATTAGCCGTTTTTTACTCAACAATAGCGCCAGCTTTTCCGGCCTCAAAGGTTTTGGCAGTGCCTGCCCTAACAGTGCCTTTATCGGTTTGCCGGTGCTGTTGCAGTATTTTGCCGAAGATGCGCCGACTCAGGCGTTTGCGATGTCGCTGATGGTGGAGAATATTGTCCTGTTTCCACTTGCCTTCGCGTTGATGGAAACCCATGGTAACACCGGTATTGGCCCGAAAAAGATCGTCATCACGGTAGTGGGGCGGCTGGTGAGGAATCCGATTATCATTGCGGTTTTTTCCGGTGTATTCGCGTCGCTGATTGGTTTTCAGGCGCCGGGATTTCTTGGCCGGGGGATGGACCTGCTGGCTGGGGCAGCAGCACCGGTGGCTCTGATTATTATTGGCGGTTCGTTAGCCGGAGCAGCGTTTAGCGCATCCTTCAAAGATATCTTTATGATTGCCGGTTTTAAACTGTTGCTACAACCGCTGATCGCATTGTGTCTGGTGATCTTTGTGGTGCCTGATATGGATCTGATGCTGAAGCAGGCGGTAGTGATCTTTTCCGCCTCGCCGATGGCGAGTATCTACCCCATTGTTGGTGGTCAGTATGGTAAACAGGCCTACTGCTCAGGGGTGCTGATGGCAACCACGGTGCTGGCGTTTTTCAGTATCAGTCTGGTGCTGAGTTTGCTGAGTCTTATACAGTGACAGGGCAAGCGCAGAGGATGAAGGTCAGGGATATTGAACAGCAGTTTATACGTTTGCCAGGGATGCCGCAGATGGAACTTCGTTCTACATGGGACAGCCGCCAAGGGTATAAATCCCATAGTCATCGACAGTTTTCAATCGGCCTGCTGCACTCCGGGGAGACCTGTTTCAGCTGTAATGGCAACGAACAGAAGATCGTTGCAGGAGAGCTGGTGATCATCGAGCCTGACAGGGTTCACGCCTGTAACCCCCTGGGAAAGGGTAGTCGTGGCTACTATATGCTCTATATTGAGGCCAGTTGGTGTCTGCAGTGGCTATCATCTTTCTATGCATCTGACGTGCGTCATTTCTATTGTGAGCAGACCCTGATCCGGGATCAGCAGGCGATAGATACCTTTCTGAGACTGGTTGAACAGTTACAGCGTCAGGATCATCAGGCGATCCCGATAACGCTGGAGCGACTGGCCACACAGCTGTTGCTGCCTTATTGCAGCCCTGCAGAAGACGGCAGTGACAGGGATCATCGCTGTGTTGAACTGAAGCAGCGTTTGCTGGCCGATCTGCAACATCCTCCGGCGCTGGCAGAGCTTGCTGCAATCAGCGACTGCACACCAGAGGCGGTGATCAGGATGTTCCGCCGCCATTACGGTATTACGCCGAAGGCATTGGTGAATAATGCCCGCATTGAACAGGCAAAGTTGTTATTGCGTGAAGGTGTGCCGATTGTTGATGTGGCGGGGCAACTGGGTTTTTTCGATCAGAGTCAGTTTCACCGCACCTTTGTTAACTACACCGCATCAACCCCGGGGCAGTATCAGCAGAGTCAGTAAAGAGAAGCTGATATCAGCGCCTGATCAATTTTGCACAATCATTACCCGTTCTGATCTGCCAGACTACCGGCCTCAAGTGATTGGTACTGGAGTCCCTATGTCCCTGGAATATTTTTTCCCAGCCGCTTTTCCTGCACTGGCACTGGCTCACTTTGTGGCCTTGTTAAGCCCGGGCCAGGATTTTTTTCTGATCAGTGCCAATGCCGTACGCCATGGTCTGGCCGGTAGCCGGTTTATCTGTCTTGGTGTCGCGCTGGGCAACGGCTTCTATATCGCTATTGCCATACTGGGCTGGAGTGGAATCCGGGATAACCCACAGTTATTCAGCATTATTGAAACGTTGGGGGCGATCTATCTGCTGTGGATCGGTCTGCAGCTAATACGCAGCAAGCCGGGAGGATTGGTTTCCGCTGAATCGGTCGGACAGGCTCCCGGTGCAGGGCGGCAACTGGTGCTCGGATTCAATTCTGCGCTGTTAAACCCCAAGAATGCATTGTTCTATATGAGTCTGATGACGGTTATTCTCGGCGCGGATGTCACACTGCTACAACAGGCTTTTTCGGGTCTGTGGATGTTTCTGGCGGTGTTACTATGGGATCTGCTGGTGGCCCGGGCTATCGGACAGCAGCGGGTCAGAGCGTTGCTGGGGCAGCGTATCCATCTGTTTGAGCGGGGGGCGGGGGCTGTGCTGATGGCTTTTGGTATTGGATTGTTTCTGCAATCTGGCCGATAGCCACTACAGTCTTCATGATTCAGCGGTTACTATGTGGCTCTTATCTGTTCTGAGGGAGCACCATGCCATCAATTATACGTGTCAGTGGCCTGACTAAAACCTATCAATCCGGGTTTACCGCGCTGCAGAATGTCGATCTGGAGATTCACCGGGGGGAGATCTTCGCCTTGCTGGGGCCGAACGGCGCAGGAAAGACCACCCTGATCAGTATTATCTGCGGTATCAGCAGCCCCTCGGAAGGGTCGGTGCTGGCCGATGGCTTCGATATTGTCAGAGATTATCGTGCGGCACGCAGTAAAATCGGTCTGGTGCCACAGGAGCTGTGCAGCGATGCCTTTGAGAATGTCTGGTCAGCGGTGAACTTCAGCCGGGGCTTGTTTGGTAAGCCTGCTAACCCCGAATATATAGAAAAGCTGCTGCGCCAGCTCTCTCTGTGGGATAAACGAGATGCGCAGATGCGCGAACTGTCCGGGGGTATGAAACGCCGGGTGATGATTGCCAAGGCGCTCTCCCACGAGCCGGATATTCTGTTTCTCGATGAGCCCACCGCCGGCGTGGACGTCGAGCTGCGTAAAGATATGTGGCAGATGGTACGCGAACTACGGGAGCAGGGCGTTACCATTATTCTGACCACTCACTATATCGAAGAAGCGGAAGAGATGGCGGACCGCATCGGAGTCATCCGTAAGGGTAAAATTTTGCTGGTGGAGGAGAAACAGGCACTGATGGATAAGCTGGGTAGTAAGTTGCTGAGCATCCGTCTGCAACAACCCGTCAGTGAAGTCCCGGAAGCGCTGGCGGAGTTCAGTCTGCAGTTGGCAGAAGATGGCGATACCCTCTGTTACCGTTACGACAGTCGTCAGGAGAGTGACAGCATCGCCCGGTTATTGCGCAAGCTGACTGAGCAGGGTCTGGAGATCCGAGATCTGCACTCCAGTGAAAGTTCACTGGAGCAGATCTTTGTCAGTCTGGTTCATGAGCAGGAGCAGTAAGATGAATCTGTATGCAATCCGCGCGATCTATAAGTTTGAGATGGCACGTACTTTCCGTACCCTGATGCAGAGTATTGCCTCTCCGGTGCTGTCCACCTCGCTCTATTTTATTGTTTTCGGCACCGCGATCGGATCCCGTATGGGTAATATTGAGGGGATCAGTTACGGTGCCTTTATTATTCCGGGGCTGGTGATGCTGTCACTACTGAGTGAGAGTATCTCCAACGCGTCCTTTGGCATCTTCTTTCCCAAGTTTTCCGGCACCATCTATGAGGTGTTATCGGCACCGGTCTCCTCGATGGAGATTGTGATCGGCTATGTCGGCGCTGCCGCGACTAAATCGGTCACCCTGGGGTTGCTGATACTGCTGACCGCCCAGCTGTTTGTGGATTACCATATTCAACATCCGGTCTGGATGCTGGCATTCCTGATTCTGACTGCGGTGACTTTCAGCCTGTTTGGCTTCATTATCGGTATCTGGGCCGATGATTTTCAGAAACTTCAGGTGATACCGCTGATGGTTATCACGCCGCTGACCTTTCTCGGGGGGGCGTTTTATTCTATCAGTATGCTGCCGGAACCCTGGCAGACGCTGACGCTGTTTAATCCGGTCGTTTATCTGATCAGTGGTTTTCGTTGGGCGTTTTACGGGGTAGCGGATGTCAATGTGGCGGTCAGTCTGGGGATGACGATGGTGTTTCTGCTGATCTGTCTGACGGTGGTGTGGTGGATCTTTCGTACCGGATATAGGATCAGAACTTAATCATTATATGAGCAGGTAGTCGGCGCTCTGGAGGTTGATTTCAGAGGTCAGGGGAGATATCAGTTCAGTTGAAGATTTAAGCAGTCACTGTTTAGCGTATCTGCAGCGTAACCCGGTTGTCCAATAGTGGAAGTTGCCGGGCTAAGCTGCATTTTCACCAGCATCCTATCAATGCCCGAAAACGGAGTCAGTACCCTGAACAGGCTTGGCCTTGAACAGGTTCAGAGCTGCGACAAAAATAGCCTTAATATTTGCTTTTCTTGCCTGACGCTTCTCAAGGGTACGGGCTTGTTCCATTTCACGAGCCATACGCAGGAAATATTCGCGTTCAGTTTCTGGCTGGTTCTGTTGCTGTTTGTTGTAAAGGTCGATGTAGTAGAAGGTAGTTAGCATGATCTTATCTCTCATTGTGCACATTATTAGTGCGTTTGTAATGCAGTCATTCTTTAGTTGCATGTTGTTAGTGCAAACTTTGTTTACGCGCGCAGGTTATCCAGAATTGCTTCCAGAGACAAAGTATACTTTTTCATCTGAATGATGAATTATTCTAATCATTGCTGTTTTTGTGTTATATCAAGCGGTAGCTTATAGGTAGCTATAGTGGTACTTACTCTGACTTTGGCTGAAATTTGAGCTGAGCTGTACTGTTTAGATAAAGGAGGGGGAGAGCTTCTGAATGGTGTGATTTTGTGATCAGTTTTGGTGCGTTTGAGTTTTGTGTTAGCCGCCTGGCTGGGTAATCACAGCCGCTTATTGTGCACCTGGTAGATAGAAGGGCAAAAAATCAAGAAGTTACCTCCGGTTTTAATCGGCAATTGCTGTCCCTGGTCTCCTTCTCTTCATCTGTAATGTGAACAGTAAAGGGCACACGTTTCCTTGGGAATATCAACGCTGGCGGCTTGATACATTTCGTTATTTCTGAGAAAGATTGCAGCAAAACTCCTGTTGTTAAATGGCTGTTGCGCAACGCTGCCCTGCCGGGTGAGAGTACCGGTCAGGAGTTGGCAGCCTGGTTTGTCCCAATCTGACAAACACAGCAATAATAATGACAGGAATAACAATAATGCCGTTAAAGACTCGAGAGTTCGGTGCTGAGCAGCCCTACTGGCCTGCTGGTCCTTTTAAAATAAGACTACCTTTTATTCACTACCGCTGGGAAACCCCGGAGATGATTCAGGGACTGATCATGTTTGTGGTTGGCCTGGCGATGATTCCGCTGCTGGAAAAATATCTGGGGATGCCCTATGAAGCGGCCCTGGCATTTACCTTTGTTGCTGGATTGGGTTATATCCTGCCAGCGTTGTTGGGGGTGCCGCTGGTGCCTGGCTGGATAACCCCGGCAATACCGGTGGTTTTGCTCTACCTGAAAGGGTTTGAGCCGGGGCCGGATGCCATTAAAGCGATGTTTGCACTGCAACTGGAAGTGACCTTTATCTTTCTGTTTCTGGGGGTCACCCGACTCGGCTCAAAGCTGGTGGATATCATCCCCAATTCGCTGAAGTCCGGTATCATTATCGGTGCCGGTATCGCGGCGATGATGGGGGAGCTGAAAGTGGGCGGTCGTATTGACGCAACACCGGTGTCCCTGATTATCGGTTCGCTGATCTCGGCCTATGTGCTGTTCTCCCTCTCTTTCAAAAACGTGGTTGACAGCAATCCGCTGGCGAAGAAAATTGCCAATTTCGGTATGGTGCCGGGGATGATTCTGGCGATGGTTGTTGGCTGGAGTGTGGGTGAATATCCACTGCCGGATATTCAGTGGGGTATTACCCATCCGGACTTTGCACTGATGTGGCAGTATCTTACCTTTACCGTTGGTTTTCCCGGATGGGATGTTTTCCTGTTGGCGATTCCTACTGCTGTAATCGCTTATGTGATCGCCTTTGGTGACATTATTGTCGGCTTTACCCTGGTTAAGCGGGTCGATCATCTGCGTTCAGATGAGAGTATTGAAGACAGTGTCGACCGGGTGCATCTGGTGACCGCTATGCGTAACTGTCTGCATGCCTTTCTGGCACCCTGGCCGGGTCTTGCAGGTCCTCTGTGGACCGCAGCCCATGCGACAGTTGCGGAGCGTTATGCGATGGGTCGCAAAGCGATGGATTCGATCTACAGCGGGGGAGGCACGTTCTGGCTAACCGGCCTTGTCGCACTGTTTGTGTTACCGCTGGTCACCCTGTTTAAACCCGTACTGCCTATCGCGCTTTCGCTGACGCTGGTGCTGACCGCCTATATCTGCATCATGGTGGGTATGGAGCAGCTGAAAAACTCTGTTGAGCGGGGGGTAGCGGGTATCGTTGCGGTAACCCTGGCGATGCCTGATCCCAAGTCAACAGTATATGCGGTGGCGATTGGCCTGATTCTTTACTTCCTGATCGAGCGGCCAAAGTTACTGGGTAAGCACAATCCTGCCGATGAGGTGATCTTTGCCGATGGCGAGGAGGAATCTCAGGGGCAGGCCGCCAGGGCTGCCGCTAAAGAGTTGGCTGGCAAGTCGCCATCTGAAACGGTTTAGTCAGCGGACTGAGGGCTTTGTCTCAGCTGGTTAAATAAGAACCCCCAGTAAGACCAACCCGGCATCTGCCGGGTTTTTTCTGGCTTATTCTGCTGAACAGAGACTCAGGGGGTCCAACTGACATCGGTGGTGAGGATATAGCCTACGCCGTAGATGGTTTTGATGATTTCAGGGTTTTTTGGGTCCTGCTCAATTTTCTTGCGCACCCTGGACATTCTGACATCGATGCTGCGGTCAAACGGACCGGTAGTTTCCCCCATTAACTGATCTCTTGAAAGAATGGTTTTTGGCGCTTTCAGCAACCTGATCAGCAGTACATGCTCCGCTGAGCTGAGTTCTGATTGTTTGCCATCGCCGGTGATCAGGGTCAGTGTTTTGGGGTCATATCTCAGGTTGGCAAATTGGGCGGTGCGGGTTTCTGTTTTGGGATCAGGCCCGCTGTTTTCCAGCCGACGGACCAGACTGTTCACCCGGGCGACCAGCTCCCGGGGGATAAAGGGTTTGACGATATAGTCATCGGCACCCAGTTCCAGTCCCAGGACTTTGTCGGGGACGCTGTTACGCCCCGAGAGGATCATAACGCCAACACTGTGTTTGTCACACAGCTGCTTCACCAGCTCCATACCATCCATATCGGGCAGGCCCAGATCGATAATACAGAGGGCCGGTGGCCGTGTGCGGATGGCATGGCAGGCTTGTGCCCCGGTGGTAAAACTACGCACCGAATAACCAAACTGTTCCAGTTCCAGACTGACCATCTGGCAGATATCCTTCTCATCATCGATTACGTAGATCATTTTATTATTATTCAAGGTTTGCCTCCGCAAAGAGAGAAGCGGTCAGGGAGTTTAATCCAGCCCGGCATAGCGCTTCTCACTATCATGAAATGCCTTTTTCAATTCCGCAATCCCAAAGGGTTTGCTCAGCAGCAGAAAGGCCGGATTGATCGGCTTATCACCGCTTTGCTGGTAAGAATATCCACTGATCAGGATAATTCTGCAACGGTTATGTTGCTGATGCAGCCAGTCTGCCAGTTCAATGCCGTTGAGGTTGCCCGGCAGCATGACGTCTGAGACCAGCGCATGGAGTTCCGGTAGCAGGGGAATCAGCCGCCGCGCTTCCTCTGCACTGTGGGTATCGATCACATCAAATCCCAGGTCGATCAGTTGCTGACGTACCACCGAGCGGACATCCGGATCATCTTCGACCAGACAGACCAGCTTGCCCTCCTGCTTCAGTGTGTTCTCGTGTGCGCCGGGGTGATCATTTAACCTCTCTTCTCTGGCTGCTTTTGCTGGCAGCAGCAGGGTGATAGTAGCACCCCGGTGGGAGGCGTTCTGAATGCTGATATAGCCTTTTGACTGCTTAACAAAACCGTACACCATACTCAGACCCAAACCGGAACCTGCACCATTGCTTTTGCTGGTAAAGAAAGGTTCAAAACACTGTTGCAACGCCTGATCGGAAAAGCCCGTGCCGGTGTCGCTGATACAGATTTCGCAGTAGTTACCGGGCGCTACCAGCTCGTCCATGATCAGACGATGCTGCACCGCTATACTCTGGGTTGTGAAGCAGATTTCACCCCCCTCTGGCATCGCATCCCGGGCGTTGAATACCAGATTGACCAGGGCATCTTCAAGTCTGCCCGGATCAGCAAACGGCTGCAGCTCTGACGGGGTGTCGTCGATGCGGATCGTGATATTGTCCGGCAGCGAGCTGGACAGCAGTTCAAGGGAGTCTTTGAGCATCTGTCCGATATTAATCAGCGTTGGCGAGAGCGGTTGTCGGCGGGAAAATGACAGTAGCCGGCTGGTGATGTCTGCGCCGCGTCGGGTGGCTCTGATGGCGGGTTCAAGGTAACGTTGTAACTGGTCATCCCCGCTGTAGCGGTCACCCACCGAGTGCAGATTGCCAAGTATAATGGTTAGCAGGTTATTAAAATCATGGGCCAGTCCTCCCGCCATCTGCCCCACGGCATTCATCCGTTGCGCTTCATTTAACTGCCGTTCGGCATCTTTTTCACTGGTGATATCGAAGCTCAGAATCAGAATGCCATTAACCGCATTATCCGGGTTAAAACAGGGGATCAGGGTGCGTTTACAGATCACCTGTCGTTGCTGCAGAGATTCGGTATATTCGCCTGCCGTTTGCTGCCCTCTGAGGGCGGACTGGAGTTGCCACTGAATATGGTTGAAGCTGGTCTCCCCAATCGCCTGCTGCAGGGGCTTATGGATCATACTGGCCTTATCCTGATGGTATGTCTCGGCGAACACCCGATTGACAAACAGAATGTTCAGGCCGGTATCGAGATAGGCGATCTGTGCGGGCAGGGCGTCCAGAATCTGTCGCTGGCGCTGTTCTGATTGTGCCAGCGCTTCCTTGGCACTGGCCATCGACTCTGAGGCGATGATCAGTTGCTGGTTTTTTTCGGCTAACGCATGGGTGCGCTGTTCTACCTTGCTGTCGAGATTTTGAATCGAGTCGCGCAGGCGTTCCACCATGGTGTCGAAGGTGTAAGCCAGCAGTCCCACCTCATCATCACGACGGATACCGCTTTTCGCCGATAACTCACCTTCCGATACCCTGACCGCGGTATCTGCCAGTCGTTTGATCGGCTGGGTTATCCACTGACTGAACAGCAACATCAGTAGCAGTGCAACAAACAGTGCGATCACGGCGATAGTGATGATTCTTTCTGTCAGCAGTTCAGCACTGCTGCGCAATTCATCGACATAGACCGATGAGCAGATATACCAGTCAAATCCTGGCAGATAACGCACCAGTGAGAGTTTTTCATAGCTATAGTTGCCAGGGTCATCGGGCCGATCCCATTTGTAATACAGTTCTTTGCCGGTATCAGCGACCTGAATCAGATCTTCGGCGATAGAGTGACCCGTGACCGGATTTGTCAGTTTTAGAAAGTTTTTGCCTGCAATATTTGAGTTCGGGTGGATCAGCATGTTAGTGCTGGCATCAAAGACAAACAGATAGCCGGTGGAGGCTATTTTTATATCCCTGATACCTTCGCGCAGCTCAATGAGTGCTTCATTGCGGATCTGCTCGATATCCGCATCCAGATCATCCAGATATACCCCTGAACCGATTACAAACCCTTTGTCAGGGAAGTTTTTAACAAATGATACTTTATCCAGCGGTTTCTCGGAGTCGAGCCGGTTCCATTTATACTGGTAGAAGCCCTCTCCCTGGCGTAATGCCAGATCGATGACTGCGCGAACCTCACTGTCACCCTCCTGGCTGTGAAGGGTGGCGGTATCTTTACCCTGATAGCGCGGGTCCGGATGCGATAGCAGGATGCCATGCTGATCGGCGATCCAGATATAGTCATTGTCGCCGTATTTAAAGCTTCTCAGCTGCTCGAAAGCAACCTGACGTGCCTGACTTTCGCTGAGACCGTTGCGACGCGCTTCAGCAACCGCGCTGTCGAAGAAAGAGTCGGCCAGATCAACCACTGTACGCAGACGCTTCTTATGGGATTCCAGCGCCTGGCTGCGGTATTTTTTGGTATCGGCGTACATCTTATTGGCAAGGGAGAAGACGCTGTTGAGGGCGATAGCGCTGGAGTTGCGTTCAATCTCGAACACCTTTTTCTTAATCACCGGCACCGAATAAAAGTACACCGTGATAAAAATCATCGAGATGATTATCAGCAGAGTCACGAAGAAACGTTGCATGAGTTTCGATCTGAAAAGCATAGTGCTGTCGTCTGTCACCGTACCATTATTATTGTTCTGCCATTCTATAGGAAATGTCAGGTCGCCATACCGGCTGTTACATTTCGTTATATTTCAGACAAATTACGGCAATGATTATCGGTTTTACTGTTAGAAAATCACAGACTCAATACTGTGACCAATAACAATAAAAACGCTGGCCAGCAGCAATGGCCGGGAGAGAGTAAAGATGCCTTCTCTGTATCCACACAACTGTTTCACAGCTGAGCTGAGCCGGTATGGATCCGCTACGGTGCTGTGTTGCTGGTTAATGCTCATCAGTTATCCCACCTTTTACTCTTGCGCCCACAGGCCGGGTGGTTCAGGTGTCGGCATTCCGACCTGAGCAGCTACTCCCGTGAGGGAGCTTCCATTAAATACTTTTTCAGATCGACTGGCCGGACCTGAGCATGTGAACCGGTCGAAAACAGGTACAGGAAAATACAATGTCTGAACATCATAATGTCTATAATCAGTCCCTCGATCAGAATGCGGCCAACTTCATGGCGCTGACGCCGCTGAGCTTTCTGGAACGCAGTGCTAAGGTTTATCCAAACCGAATAGCCACCGTTCATGGTGCGCAGCGCAGAACCTGGGCAGAAACCTATCAGCGCTGCTGTCGTCTGGCTAGTGCGCTGGTGCAGCGGGGGATCGGCAGTGGTGATACCGTATCCATTATCGCGCCTAACCTGCCGGAACATTTTGAATCTCATTTTGGCGTGCCGATGAGTGGCGCGGTGCTGAACTCGATCAATACCCGGCTGGATGCAGAAGCGATCGCCTTCGTCTTGCAGCATGCGGAGTCCAAAGTCCTGATTACCGAGCGGGAATTTTCCTCTGTGGTGCGTAAAGCACTGAAAATGATCGGTAAAAAAATCCTGGTGATCGACATCGATGATCCCACCTATGCTGAAGGTGAGCTGATCGGTGACCTGACCTATGATGCGTTTCTGGCGGAAGGGGATGACGCATTTTCCGGCGTGAAGCCTGCAGATGAGTGGGATGCGATCACCCTTAACTACACATCCGGCACTACCGGGGACCCTAAAGGGGTGGTCTACCATCATCGCGGAGCCTATCTCAATGCCGTGAGTAACATCGTTTCCTGGGATATGGGGCAGCACCCGGTGTATCTCTGGACTCTGCCGATGTTCCACTGTAATGGCTGGTGTTTCCCCTGGTCGATTGCTGCCGCCGCCGGTACCAGTGTCAGCCTGCGTCATGTGCGGGCCGATATCATCTTTGAACAGATCAAAGAGCAGCAGGTAAACCATTTCTGTGGTGCACCTATTGTGTTGAATATGCTCAACTCCGCGCCTGCAGCGATGAAAGCGGGGATCGAACATCAGGTAAAAGTGATGACGGCGGGAGCGGCGCCACCCGCTTCCGTGATTCAGGGCATGGAGGAACTGGGTTTCAAGGTGACCCATGTGTATGGCCTGACCGAAACCTATGGTCCTTCGGTGGTGTGTGCCTGGCATGAGGAGTGGGATGAGTTCGATGAGGAGAAAAAATCCCGGCTGAAGTCCCGACAGGGGGTGCGTGCCCCGATGCTGGATGGTCTGATGGTGGCCGATCCCGATACCCTGGAGCCGGTGCCACAAGATGGTGAAACCATTGGTGAGATCTTTATGCAGGGGAATCTGGTGATGAAAGGTTACCTGAAAAACCCATCGACCACCGATGAAGCGTTTAAAGGTGGCTGGTTCCACTCTGGTGACCTGGCGGTGTGGCATGCCGATGGTTATATCGAAATTAAAGACCGTTCCAAAGATGTGATTATCTCCGGTGGCGAGAATATCTCCAGTATTGAGGTGGAAGATGTGCTCTACCGGCATCCGAAAATTCAGGATGCGGCAGTGGTTGCCCGGCCGGATGAAAAGTGGGGTGAAACCCCCTGTGCCTTTATTACCACAACCGAGGGCGAAACGGTCACCGAGCAGGAGATTATCGATTTCTGCCGGGCTAATATGGCGCACTTTAAAACCCCCAAACGGGTTGTTGTCGGGGATCTGCCGAAAACCTCAACCGGTAAGATACAGAAGTTTATACTGCGGCAGAAGGCGAAAGAGCTGCAGTGAGTCCAGGCTGGTAACTTGCGCGGAGAGGGCTTACTTCTCCACCACTCAATGTCAGACGGAACAATAATAATGAAGATCACCGTAATACTGACACCCGACGTCTTCGCAGATAACAGGTCTGCTTTGGGGCGTCAGGCGCAGGAGAGTATCAGGGAGGCGTTAACACTGAAGCAGAGCGGGCGGGCTCATCAGGTCGTGGTTGTTTCAATCGGACAGCCGTTAAGCGAACCGGTGCATGCCGGGTTGCTGTTGCAGGGGGTTGATTCGACGCAGTTCAGCGCTTGTGACCGCAGCCCGGGGCCGATGGAGCTGGCTGAACACTGTGTCGCAATCGTTCAGTTGCTCTCCCCTGATCTGATGTTTATCGGTCGTGGTGACAATGAGCATCAGAGTCAGCTCGGTACTATGCTGGCCGAGCTGCTGGCGTTTCGGCTATCCCAGTCTGATCCGGTTAAAGAAGCTCAGCTCTACCGCACTCTGGTAATTCGCGAAATTGGCAATGGGATGCATACGGTGCGGGTGTCGTTGCTGAATACGGCTGACCGCCACCTCTCTTCAGTGACAAGCCCGGTTGTATTGCCGCAGAATCCCCAGCTATTGGACCTGTTCACTCATCCGGCTGCTGGGAAATAGATCGCTGGCCTGCTTAGGCATACTGGCGAAAATAGTAAAAAGCGGTGTCTCAGCGTCGGATAATCGTGTTACAGGCTACCGATAAATTTTAGTATCGCTTGCCGTGATTCCCGCTTCAGATGAATATATTTCTGTCTGGCCTGTTCCGCTTCGCCGCCATGCCAGAGAATCGCTTCCTGGATATTACGTGCCCGGCCATCGTGCAAAAAATGGGTGTGGCCATTAACGGTGCGGGTCATGCCGATCCCCCACAGTGGTGCGGTTCTCCATTCCTGAGCAGTGGCATCGAAATCCGCTCCACCTGACAAACCTTCCCCCATATCGTGTAACAGCAGATCGGTATAGGGACGAATCAACTGATTTTCCAATCGGGCAATTTCGTGTTCGCCGGTTATTACCCGGGATTTATGGCACTTCTCGCATCCGATTTTGTTAAACAGAGCCATGCCCTGCTGCACCTGTGGGGTTTCCATATTACGCCGATAGACCACACCCAGTAGCTGCAGGTAGGTGGTCAGGTCTTTTAACTGATCGGGCCGGAGCTCGAACTCTTTGCTATCGAAGGCGCGGAGACAGCTGAGCTGTTCTGGTTCGCAGTTCTGTCGGGTTTTATGGACCCTACTCTGGTCATCATAGCGATACAGGAAGAGCTCATTGTTGATCCCCATATCGTTAAAGGCTGCAGTGGCGGCCTGTTGACGGATATCGAAGGCATTGGACTTCCAGGAAAAGCGGCCTATGGCTTTGCCTCCGCGTTCGAGGTCCCAGACATAGTTTGGGCGGCCAGAGATGCCATCACCATCCCGATCATCCGGGTCTGCCCAATATAGCAGTGTACGTTCCGGAATGGCTTCCAGAAGGCCCAGGCCAAAGACCGGTGGTGCCAGGCGCAGAGTGATCTGTGTATCCGGCGGAAGCGCACCATAGGCCAGATCCGTTATCAGAAATTCAGGTTGGCGCAGGGAGTAAGATTCTCCATCAGGGAACACGCCCGGAGTGTCATGCCATTTTATCCGCACATGGGCTTCAGGCTTTACCTCTTTAATCGCCCGGTCACTGATTTGCAGACCATAGCCGGGAGGGGATAAGGGTTCACCATAGAGGCCGATGCCGGGGATAGAAACCCTGAGAAACCCGCCTTCAATCGGTTCATCCGGCCCTGCCGGAGGTTGTGCTCTGCCATCAGATGGGTGGCAGGCATCGCAGGAGGAGTTATTAAACAGAGGACCGAGCCCGTCGGTAGCAGAGAAGGCCTGACCAAAGATTTTATCACCCCGCTCAAATGCGGCCTCAAGTCCCGAAGACAGGTAGGGGGCTGACTGTTCAAAAGCCTTGTTATCCGAATGGAAATGGGTCAGATCCCCGGCGCTGAAACTGTCTTTCTGGTGGTTCTGGCGATCATTTATCCAGACTTCACCATATCCAGTAAAGGGGCGCCATAATAATCGGTAAGCCTGATAGCTCAGCAAGCTGATTGCCACCGCTAGTGACACAAAAGCAATGATGACGGTCGGGGTCGATAGCCGTGAAACCTTACGGTTGCGTATGTTAGCCATCATCAGAATCAGTTACCGGTTGTTCGCAGGGCCGTCTGACGGGGTTCTGGTCAGATATAGGCGCAATGCTGACAGCAGAACCGCTATACCTGCCAGCCAGTAGCCGTAACCGAGTAACAGTGTGGGATAGGTTGATTCGGTCTCAATCCAGACAGAAAAGAAAAAGTAAGCGTACCACGAACCGCCGGCAATCACAGGCCCCAGCCACATGGTGATCCAGCGGTTCTGCATGGCGATCGCATTACAGATAATCACAAAGAAAATTGTCAGCCTCATCATAAACTCTGGATTATCTGTCCAGTAGATAAAATTGTTAATGCGATAATTATAGATAAAGGTCGTCAATTCTGAGATCACAACCAGCACCATTGCTATTCTCAGAACGGTATAAACGATATGCATCATTCTGTTTTCAGCGGCAAGGGTGAAGCCCTTACTGACTACGTAGAAGTAGAACGTCATGGCGATAGTGGATGTGCCCAGACACAGTCCTACGGTCCAGATGCGAAATAGCTGCGATAAATAGAGTAGCTGGAGTTCTGTCATGGGAAATTTTCATTACAAATAATGAGAATTATTATCATTAATGGATAATTAAAACAATAATATAAGCCATTTTTCTGACAGATTCAGAATGATTCTTTGAATGGGACAATAAAAAAACCGGCAACTGCGAGGCAGCTGCCGGTGAGAATAATAAACTAAGAATGCAAAGCTCACAGACATGAGGCTGTGAGCTGGAGGGCGTTTATACGGTGTATATTCTGGCGGTTATGCGAGGCTGTGACGATAGCCTGAGCAGTCAGTCTTTTGACCTAATCGGACAGATGCTGGGAGCTCCGGCCTAGCCCTTTGACTTGCGGTAAGTGCTGGGAGAGATGCCGGTCCAGTGTTTGAATGCCCGGGTAAAGGCCGCGGCTTCAGCGAAACCCAGTCGTCTGGCGATCCTGGAAATTGGCAGGTTCGGCTGACTGAGAAGGTGAATCGCTTCGTCCCGTCGAACACCGTCCTTGATCTCCTGAAAGCTGGTGCCCTCTTCATCCAGTTTACGCCGCAGGGTCCGGGAGGTGGTATGCAACTGGCTGGCGATATCTTCCATACTGGTATCGACCATCGATTCGGCATTTTCAAGGTAGTCCATCACCTTACGGGTATACACCGGGTAATAGGATTGTCGCTTAAACCAGTCCAGCGGGGCGCGCCGCAGATAACTGCTGAGATTCTGAACAGTCTGTACCACTGGCGCATTCATAATCGCCCGGTCAAAGGTCAGACTGTTATGGGGCTGGTCGAACACTGAAGGGCAGGGGAACATTAAACGGTATTCTTCGAAGTGGGCGGGTTTTGAATGACGAAAGCCGACCTGTTTCAGTGGAATCCGCTGGCCGATCAGCCAACTGGGAAAACGATGCCATAGCAACAGCAGAAAATCGATCAGGGCATGATCCGGGTCTTTCTCCGGATGGGTCAGATCCAGGGTGAAAATAACCCGATCCTCCTTTTCGGTAATCGTCATGTGGGAGGCAGGTACCAGCAGGTTATAGAAATGAACCGCCTGGGTGAACACCTGCTGCAGATCGGTGCAATGGATCACCATACGGCACATCACTGCGAATACACCAAAACGACAGGGAGGGCTGGCAAGGCCAAGGTAGTCATCATCGCTATGCCGCAGGATCGACTGGACCAGGCGGCTAAGCTGCATCGGCGTGATGCGCACTTCATGGTTTCTTAACAGTTCACTGTTAAGCCCGGCCTCCCGTAACAGCTGCTGTTCATTCAGCCCGTTCGCGCGTGCACCTTTGAGCATCGCATTGGCAAAGTGAATCGAGATCGAGTGATGGTTATAGCTCATAAACGGGTACCAGAAACATTAAATGATTGTCCTATAATGGAGCTGTTTGTCCGATACTATCAGAAATATCCGAAATTAAATGGTTTGTTGTGTCCGAAAAAGTCAATTATAAGGCTTTTTTCGTTATTGTTGTCCTGGCTGACAACAGGCAAACTAGATCTCAATAAGAAACCGCAATCTAAAAGTGAGTGCTATGAAGATACTTGTTCCGGTAAAGCGCGTTATCGACTACAACGTTAAAGTACGGGTTAAGTCTGATAACAGTGATGTTGATCTGTCTAACGTCAAAATGGCCATGAATCCGTTCTGTGAAATCGCTGTAGAAGAAGCGGTTCGCTTGAAAGAGGCGGGTGTTGCCAGCGAAATTATTGCGGTATCCATCGGCGATAAAGCCTGCCAGGAGCAGATCCGCACCGCCCTCGCGCTGGGGGCTGACCGTGGCATCCAGATCGAGACTGAATCGGCTCCTGATGCATTGTCTGCTGCTAAACTACTCAAAGCCGTGGTACAGGCTGAACAGCCACAGCTGGTCATTATGGGTAAGCAGTCTATCGATTCAGACAACAACCAGACCGGCCAGATGCTGGCGGCGCTGCTGGATTATCCTCAGGCAACTTTCGCTTCTGAAGTGAAGGTTGAGGGCGATAAGGTGCAGGTGACCCGCGAAATCGATGGTGGTTTGCAGACTCTGGAGCTGGATCTGCCCGCAGTGATCACCACCGATCTGCGACTCAACGAACCCCGTTATGCCTCTCTGCCTAACATCATGAAAGCCAAGCGCAAGCCACTGGATGTGAAAACTCCGGCGGATCTGGGGGTTGAAGTGGGTAATAAAGTCACCCTGGTGGCAGTCAACCCACCGGCCGAGCGTCAGGCGGGTATCAAGGTAGCATCTGTCAGTGAGCTGGTGGATAAACTGAAAAACGAAGCAAAAGTAGTTTGAGGAGCGGGCAGATGACAATTCTGGTAATAGCTGAACACGATAACCAGGCACTGAAGCCTGCAACACTGAACACGCTGGCTGCCGCACAACAGATCGGCGGTGATATTGAACTGCTGGTGGCGGGGCATAACTGCCAGGCGGTTGCCGATGCCGCGGCAGCGATCCCTTCTGTGGCAAAGGTGCTGCTGGCAGACAACGCCGCCTATGAACATCAACTGGCGGAAAATATTGCTAAGCTGATTGTTGCACTGGTCAGCGGTCACAGCCATATCCTGGCACCTGCGACCACCAGTGGTAAGAACTATCTGCCACGGGTTGCCGCACTGCTGGATGTTAACCAGCTGTCCGATGTGATCGCCGTTGAATCTGCTGATACGTTTCAGCGTCCGATCTATGCCGGTAACGCAATCGCAACGGTGAAAACTGACGATGCAGTTAAGTTGCTGACCATCCGTGGCACTGCGTTTGATGCGGTGGTTGCTGAGGGTGGCAGCGCCGCGATTGAAGCAGTGTCTGAGGTGTGTGATGCCGGAACATCCCGCTTTGTTGGCGAAGAGCTGGCGAAGTCTGACCGTCCTGAACTGACCGCAGCATCGATTATCGTCTCCGGTGGCCGGGGTATGGGTAATGGTGACAATTTCGAAATGCTCTATGGTCTGGCCGATAAACTGGGCGCGGCTGTGGGGGCCTCACGGGCTGCCGTAGATGCAGGCTTTGTACCTAATGATATGCAGGTAGGTCAGACCGGTAAGGTTGTTGCCCCTGATCTCTATATTGCGGTGGGTATCTCCGGTGCGATTCAGCATCTGGCGGGGATGAAGGATTCGAAAGTCATCGTGGCTATCAATAAGGATGAAGAAGCGCCGATCTTCTCCGTCGCGGATTACGGGCTGGTCGCAGACCTGTTTGATGCGGTACCGGAACTGTCTGGCCAGATCTAAAAAGTAAATTACAGGTAAAGACCATGAGTGACTACAAGCACCCCCTTACAGATGCCGAGTTTGTTCTGAATGAACTGGTACAGTTTGATCAGTTGTGTGCTGATGCCGGGCTGGAAGATATCAACAGCGAGCTGGCGTCGGTGATTCTCACCGAAGCGGGTAAGCTGGGTTCTGGCATGCTGGCCCCTCTGAACCGTACCGGTGATCTGAATCATCCGGTACTGGGTGACAGTGGCGTACAGCAGACCGAAGGCTTTGCTGAAGCCTATAAGGAGTATGTTGAGGGGGGCTGGGCCACGCTGACCGCTGCTGAAGAGTTTGGCGGACAGAATTTGCCAAATGTGCTGGGCACCGCAGTCAACGAAGTGTGGCAAACCGCGAACCTGGCGTTTGCACTCTGTCCGCTGCTGAGTCAGGGGGCGATCGAGTCGATCAGTCACCATGGTAGTGATGATCTGAAACAGCATTACCTGCCAAAACTGGTCAGTGGTGAGTGGACCGGTACCATGAACCTGACCGAATCCGATGCGGGTACCGATCTGGCGGCCGTTAAGACTAAAGCGGTGCCTAACGGTGACCACTATCTGATCACCGGGCAGAAGATCTTTATCACCTGGGGTGACCATCAGATGACCGATAATATCCTGCATCTGGTGCTGGCTCGTTTGCCGGATGCCCCCGCGGGTGTGAAAGGTATCTCACTGTTTATCGTGCCCAAATTCCTGCTGGATGAGAACGGCAATCCTGGCCAGCGCAACGACGCCTATGCGGTCTCTCTGGAGCATAAACTGGGTATCCACGGCAGTCCGACCTGCGTTATGAGCTTTGGCGATAACGGTGGTGCAGTCGGTTATCTGGTGGGCGAGGAGAACAAAGGCCTGGCGTATATGTTCACCATGATGAACCATGCGCGTCAGGGGGTTGGCCTGCAGGGGCTGGCCGTCTCCGAGGCGGCTTATCAGCATGCGCTGCAGTATGCCAAAGACCGGATTCAGGGCACCAATAAAGATGGCAGCCGTTACCCGATTATTCGTTTCCCCGATGTTCGCCGTATGCTGATGACCATGAAGGCCGGCACCGAAGCGATGCGGGCGCTCTGTCTGGTGGCCGCCGCCGAAGCCGATCGCGGCAATGCTGCCCGGATTGAGCTGCTGACACCCATTGTTAAAGGCTGGGTGACTGAGTTTGCTCAGGAACTTACCTATCTGGGCGTGCAGATTCATGGCGGGATGGGCTTTATCGAAGAGACCGGTGCGGCACAATTCTACCGTGATGCCCGGATTCTCACCATCTATGAAGGCACCACCGGGATTCAGGCGCTGGACCTGGTTGGACGTAAAACGCTGGTCAATGGCGGTGAATCCCTGCAAGCTCTGTTGGATGAGATGGCCGCTGATATCGCCCAGTTTGAATCCCTGGGTGGTCAGTTCACCCTGGCAGCACAGCAGTGCCGCAGATCACTCGATAATGGTATTGCAGCGCGTCAGTGGTTGCTGGATAGTGCAGTGGATAAGAATGCCCCCGGCAGTGCCAGCGTTAACTTTATGATGCTGTTTGGTTTCCTCTGTGGTGGCTGGCTGATGGCGAAAAGTGCCATGCGGGCACAGGCTAAGCTTGACGCAGGTGAAGGTAATCCTGAATTCCTGCAAGCCAAGCTGGCAACTGCCCGGTTCTTCTGTGAACATATGCTGCCCCGTACCCAGTCCTGCCTTGCCTCTGTGATGGCCGGCAGTGACAGCATAATGCAACTGGATGAAGAGCAGTTTTAGTCGCGCAAAACGACGAGGATAAAAACAATGCAAAGAGAATCGATGGAATTCGATGTAGTGATTGTCGGTGCCGGTCCCGCCGGACTGTCCACTGCATGTCGTTTGATGCAACAGGCAAATGACGCCGGCCAGGAACTGATGGTCTGCGTGGTTGAAAAAGGAGCCGAGGTGGGCGGACATATTCTCTCCGGTGCGGTGGTTGAACCCCGCGCCCTGGATGAGCTGTTCCCCGAGTGGAAAGCACAGGGCGCGCCACTGAAAACTGAGGTCACTGAAGATCAGATCTACCTGCTGAAAAGCGGCGAGAAAGCGACCAAAATCCCCAACGGCTTTGTACCCAAAACCATGCACAACCATGGCAACTATATTGCCAGTGTCGGCAACCTGTGCCGCTGGCTGGCAGAGCAGGCGGAACAACTGGGGGTCGAGATTTTCCCCGGCTTCCCCGCCTCGCACATTATCTACGGCGATGATGGCCGGGTGGCCGGTATCGGTACCGGCGATATGGGGCTGGATGAAAATGGCGAGCAAAAAGACAGCTATATGCCGGGTATGGACCTGCTGGCGAAATACACCATCTTCACCGAAGGGTGTCGCGGCCATCTGGGCAAAGAGCTGATCGCTAAATTTGAACTGGATAAAGACGCCGATGCCCAGCACTACGGCATCGGTATTAAGGAGTTGTGGGATGTACCAGCGGACCAGCATCAGCCCGGTCTGGTACTGCACGGTGCCGGCTGGCCGCTAAGCGACGCCGGTGCCAGCGGTGGTTTCTTCCTCTATCACGCCGAAGATAATCAGGTGGTAGTGGGGCTGATCACCGATCTTAACTACGATAATCCGCACCTGAGCCCGTTTGACGAGTTCCAGCGGATGAAACATCACCCGCTGATCTCAAAGTATCTGCAAGGCGGCAAACGGGTCTCCTACGGTGCCCGGGCGATCACCAAAGGTGGCTTTAATGCCCTGCCGAAGATGACCATGCCCGGCGCACTACTGCTGGGTTGTGACGCAGGCACCCTGAACTTCGCCAAGATCAAAGGCACACACACCGCGATGAAGTCCGGTATGATCGCCGCCGAAACGATCTTTGCCGCACTGACAGGGGGTGATGAAGGTGGTAATGATCTGACCGCTTACGGCGAAAACTTCAAAAATTCCTGGGTCTATGAGGAGCTGTACAGCAGCCGCAACTTCGGTCCGGCGCTGCACAAATACGGCACCCTGATCGGTGGCGCACTGAACTTTATCGATCAGAACATCTTCAGTCTGCCGTTCACCATCCGTGATAACCATGCGGATTATGCGCAGATGAAACCGGCCAGCGAGTGTGCCGCCATCAGCTATCCGAAACCGGATGGTGTGCTCAGCTTTGACAAGCCCTCCTCGGTGTTTATCTCCAACACCAACCATGAGGAAAACCAGCCCTGTCACCTGAAGCTAAAAGACAGCAGCATCCCGCTGAATCATAACCTGCCTAAGTTTAACGAACCGGCGCAGCGTTACTGTCCAGCAGGCGTATACGAAGTGCTGGAAAACGATGCGGGAGAGAAACTCTTCCAGATCAACAGCCAGAACTGCGTGCACTGTAAAACCTGTGATATCAAAGATCCTGCCCAGAATATTACCTGGGTGGCGCCAGAGGGCGGCGGTGGGCCTAACTACCCCAACATGTAAAAACGAACGCGCCTCAGGGCGCGTTTTTTACATATTAGGGTAGTCAGAACGCGACTTCGTCGCTTGCTAGATCGGCGCTACGCGCCTGGCTAGACGTTGCTTCGCAACTTGCGAGTGGCTAGGAGCCGCTGCGCGGCCTGGGGCTCGAATACCCGTGTAGGAGCGCCTTCCAGGCGCGAAAGGTATAAACAAGGGGCTGATTTAGTAAAATAAATCTGTCCCCTTTTTGGGCACTGGTAGCTGAAATAGAGCAAGTGGGTGGCGTTGCGACCGCACTGACATGTGACATTTCTCAGGAAGAGCAGTTATTAGCGACTTTAAATCAAGTGGTGGAGCGCTTCGGTGGCCTTGATGGTCTGTTCGCCAATGCGGGGGTACTGGGTGAGTTTAAATCGATTGCCGATACCGACAGTAGCGATTTTGATGCCTTGATTCAAACTAACTTTCTGGGCACCTTTTTAACCATTAAGCACTGTCTGCCGGTACTCAATAGCGGCGCCATAGTGATCAATGCTTCATGGACTGCCAACGCAGTCATGCCCGGAGCCGGAGCCTATGCAGCCACGAAAGGGGCGCTACTGGCAATGATGAAGACCATGGCCATTGAAGAGGGAGCACGCGGCCTGCGGGTCAATGCTATCAGCCCGGGCATTATCCTCACGCCGATGGCAGACGACGTGCTCAGTGCTGAGCTGTCGGGCAAACTGGCGGCCCATAGTGCATTGAAACGCAATGGTGTGCCTGAAGATGTAGCCGGTACCGTCGCCTGGCTTCTCTCTGATGATGCTGCATTTGTGACAGGCCAGGAGATCATCATAGACGGCGGATATACTATCGGTGGCCTTCGGTTATAGAGGGTGAATAGGCGATTCTAAGGTAAGAGTTTTATACCGAAATTCAGATTGGGTAACACACAGTGAAGCCCAACCTACAGGCTTATAGAAATGGAGTTCAGTTGGTCACAAAATCCGCTTAAAAAGACTTTCCGATCCACGAGCAAACTGGGAACCGACGTTCGAACAACGAGCTACGCCGATGCTTTTCCTGGCAAGCGACGAAGTCGCATTCTAATCACAACTAGATAATTGGACTCCCCTCGCCCCTGAACAGGATGCGAGGTACGCTGACAGTTCTCACACAACCAACTGGAGTCCGTAATATGAACATTAGCATTGCTGGCGTTGATTTGGCAAAAAAGGTCATT
>NZ_JAFFZO010000047.1 GCF_016924145.1 Amphritea pacifica
GTTTTGCCCTTATCACGGAGTTTAATGGCTTGCTGGCGTAAAAGTTCTTGTTGCTCTGTGCTGAGCTTGCGTGCATCTGTAATCATGGGTACATTATATCAGATGTAAACTTCCACCGGGTTAATACAAACAAGTATACCCACGGTAACAGATGAAGTATGTACGTCAATCAATGCTCTCAGGTACGATTTATTCATATCCGCATTTACCCGAATTAAGGCTATCTCATTATTTACAATCAGAAGGAGTAATGAGCACTTGGAATATAAGAATATTGTTCACATCGAAATACTCCATCGATAGATTAATACCATTGTTCAGGAACTTACGCTTACTCTTATCAGAACAGACGCTAGTCACTAATTGCGGAACCAGGCTTGCTGTTATTTCGCTAGAGACAAGCTCTCCTGCCGATACGTTAGTTATGGTGTGACTATTGATGATTGTATTGTGTTCGATAGCTATACTGTTGAGAACAGTATTTTGATCCAGATTTATAGGTAAACGGGAATTAATATCATCTAATTCCGATGATAGACTAAGCAGCATAAACTCTTTTTCAGATAACGATAGTTCAAAGCTGTTAGCGCTGTTTGTATTCGTATAGTTCTTGAAAACTACAAATCCAAGCAGCGCAACAACACACGTAATCAGAAATATACGTTTTTTTGTCATTAAATTATTAGTAACCAAGTGTTTGCTTTATTACTAAAGAGATCTTCAACTTGAAGAGTCTTGGCTGGGTTCAGCTTCAGCTTCAGCTTCATCTTCAGTACCTTGCTTGATAACCTTAGACTGTCCCATGGTGATTTTAACTGTATTCGGATAAGAGTACGCACTTCCATTATTATGGTCTATGAGTGCGCCCACACCACCACCAAATATGATGTTACCCCACATATTAGCTTTGGTATCTGATACAACATTAGCCAGACCGTCTGAGTATCCATCTTTAGTACATCTGACTAGTAAATCTTTGTTAGATCTATGAACCATGGTCGAGGTAGGAGTGACAGCCGTCCATGACCCCTCATCATTGGTAAGTTCACACGTCGCTCCATTTAATAATTCATTATCTGATTTATAAGTAAAAACTGAAAGATTCTGGCTGGTTCCCTCACCCGTAAGCGTGGAGCAACCACTTATGATAGCTGAAACCGTCAAACAAGATAAGATTGGTAAAATTTTCAAAATAACTGCCTCCTTTAGGGCATTCAAAAGCGCCGAACTAGCTGGATAATCAAGAAGTTCTATTTCATATGAAAAAAGAACATTCTCCTGCGCTATCAATTCCTTACGCTCAATAAAGTAAAAATTGATACTTAGTTTAATGGTAAAGTAAAACTGGCCATCATTTTTCAGTTATTCAAATCTGCTTATTCTCTTGGAGTTTGGCTGCCTTCCAAGCTGAATTTACAAAAGGAACAATAACTGTCAAGTGATAAAGAAGAGATAATGAACATCGCGATTTCCTTTAAGAAAAAACGAGAATGCTCAACTGCACTCTTCAACCGGGTGACGAGCCTACCCGCGCTTTTTACCTATCCCTTTGTTTCATACTGTTTTGTATAGCTTCTAAGCAGCAAAACAAGTCTCTATCTAACGACAAGCCAAGCATAACCCCAGTATTGATAAAAATAAATAGTAAAATCAGACTGCTTCCGCTAAAACACACTCACGTCAAACAGTAGTCTATGTCATAGATATAGAAGGCTTTCCCGAACAACGAGCAAGTCACGTTCTTTGTGACATTGGAGCTAGGAACAACGGCTCTTATACGTTTACAACGGTTTTTTTAATGCCCAAAAAGCTCCATGATTCTGCATTCCTAAAAAATGCATTATAAGGGTCTTGAATTTTGCACAAGAGTTAATCCTATTTTCTTAACCCTGCAGACTGCAAGACCTGACCCCAATTTTTCCTTCAATTTCCCTATACTCACTGCGGGAGTTGAGGGGGCCGCAATATCTCTGCTAAACCCCAAACTGGCAATCTTCTTTATCGCTCTTTTTTCACCGTTCGTCAGCCCCGATGCGACGCTGTCAGATCAGCTTATAATGACAGCCACCGCCTTACTGGTTGATAGCATTGTAGTTTTCCTGCTCTCCCATGGCCCTATTCTTAAAACCCTGCAAAACCGCAGCCAACTGGTCAACCGCCTGACCGGTGGAATACTGATTGCGCTGGCTGCCCGGGTTGTGACGCTGTGATACGGATATCTCTCTGAACATAGGAGCTAATCATTGATCCAAAATCAACGAACTTGCTCCCTTAATCCGTAAATAAATGGCAGAGGGACATCTATCTGCAGACTATCTTTGAAATGATCATTAATTTTTACTTATAAAACAGTAGGATAAAAGCAGCGCTCTTCATCTTTTTCCGTAGCAGCGTTCTGGCAAGTGACGAATCCCGTCTAACCACTGCATTTAAAATGCGCAGCCACGTCTAACTACTCACAAAGGCTCCTAACAGCGCTTCATTGGTCGGATAGGTCTCGAACAACTCAATCAGCTTCCGGGCGCCCTCTTCTGGTTTGAGGTTGACAAGGCTGCGCCGCAAAGCCTGTATCGCCTGGAGATCTTTCGGGTTCAGCAGAAGCTCTTCACGGCGGGTGCTGCTTTTGGCAATATCCAGCGCCGGGAATATGCGCCGATTCGCTGCCTCGCGGGATAATACAACTTCCATATTCCCGGTGCCTTTGAACTCCTCAAAGATCACCTGATCCATACGGCTGCCGGTATCTACCAGAATAGTCGCCAGAATGGTCAGCGATCCACCGTTTTCAATCTTGCGTGCCGAACCAAACAGCTTGCGAGGGATCTCCAGAGCCCGGGCATCAACACCGCCCGATAGGGTTCTTCCGCTACTTTTACGTTCAGCATTGTGCACCCGGGAGAGTCTTGTCAGCGAGTCAATGACGATCATCACATCATGACCTTCACCCGCTTCCCTGCAGGCTCTATCGAGCAGTTGATCGGCCACCCGGACATGATGGGCATAGTTTTCATCCGAGGATGAGGCATAAACCTCTGCTGGCACGCTGCGCTTAAAATCGGTCACCTCTTCGGGCCGCTCATCGATGAGTAGTGCATACAGTCTGATCCCGGGATAAGCCTGACCCACTGACTGGCAGATATGTTTTAACAGCGTCGACTTACCCGAACCTGGTGGTGCAACAATCAGCCCCCGCTGCCCCAGTCCGACAGGCGTAATAAGATCCATCGCCCGCATAGACAGTTGCTGGGAACCTGATTCAAGGCGAATACCGGGAGATGGGTGGACGGCTACACCATTTAAGAAACGCTTCAGCGGGTTATCATCGGACTCACCTCTGTGCCCCTCATCAACAGACTTGACAGCTGCGCTTTTTTTAACCTTCAGGCTCAGGGTTTTTCGTGTCATGGTATCGCTATATCACTCTGGGAAATTAAGTGGATTCTGATCAGGTTAATGCTGCGTTTATACGGTGCACTCAGGGTAGCCTATGTAACCGGCCGAGTCTCGTTTACACAAAAAAAGAGCGCCGAAGCGCTCTTGATCTTGCCGGTCGCGCAGCGACTGTGTTTAAAGAGACAGGTCGCGATTGCTCGCCTTGATAAACTCTTGCTTCAGTTCGGCAAAAGTATGTACCGCCGGGAACTGCGGGAACTCATCGATCACATTCTGTGGTGAATGGAACAGAATACCGGATTCAGCCTGCGTCAGCATAGTGGTGTCGTTATAGGAATCGCCCGCGGCAATCACCCGGTAGTTGAGCAGTTGGAAAGCACGTACAGACTGACGCTTAGGGTCTTTCTGCCGCAGGGTGTAATCGGTGATACGACCACTCTGATCCACTTCCAGCTTATGGCACAGCAGCGTAGGATAACCCAGTTGCTTCATTAGCGGTGCAGCAAACTCGTAGAAGGTATCAGACAGAATCACCACCTGAAACCGCTCACGCAACCAGTCGATAAACTCACGGGCACCTTCCAATGGCGAAAGACGATCAATAGTTGCCTGAATCTGCGGCAGGGTCAGGCCGTGCTCATCGAGAATCCGCAAACGCTGTTTCATCAGTACATCATAATCGGGAATATCGCGGGTAGTCGCTTTCAGCTCTTCAATTCCGGTTTCTTCAGCAAAGGCGATCCAGATCTCAGGGATCAGTACACCTTCCAGGTCAAGACATGCGAGTTCCACAAGCGACTCCTGTGTTTTTAGTTAGTCAGCACTAAACGCTATCAAATAATGTGCGGCAGATTCTACCGGAATGACGCACTGCTCAACAAGTAGGCAGAGGCAGCGATATCACTTTTAAGACCGATCATTAAAGGCGTTGATCTAACGCAAGTAATCCGATTACTGAGTTTAATTTCGCTAGAGAGATAAAACACTCTCCCCCTAAAATGGCCGTTTAGTCTATTCAGGAGATACCGTTTATGGGTCAGGCAGAAAATACGGACCGCTATGTCAGCTTCTGTGGCATTGAATGTGATCGCTGGGCTGATGAACTCCATAACAAACTACAGAAGATTCTGAATTGTGATGGCAATGAACAATGGCAGCGCTATTTTGCAATAAAACTTGAAGAACAGACCCGCATGAAGCATGACAATCTGTTCTTTATCGGTGCGCAGATGAACAACCTCTACAGTTTTTTTGAAGAGCATGATGATCAGCCGGCGTTGCAACTGCTGTGGAAGCTGGAACAGGAGTGCTGCTGAGCGGCCCGCTGCTTACGAGACACTAACCGTCATCCCGCCGAGAGCGGTTCCCACGGCAAACAAGATCAACTGGCTCACCAACACCAGCAGGATAATATCCGGCCAGATATCCGCATCACTGAACTGCTTTAACAGATAAAACAGTACAATAATTGAGAGCAGCCAGCCAAATGAGGGGATCAGCGACACCAGTGATGCCGCTCCTGCTGCGATAACCGTGTGTAAAAAACTCAGATGGACCGCCGTAACTTTACTGACCATCCATAAAATCGCACCGGTGATAACAGCATCCAGCGCTACAATAAGTATCATATCCATTGAAAAACTACCGCTCCGCTACTTAAGAGTTATGGAGACATTTTTTTGTTAACAACGCTGTCAACTCACGTTCATTGAGCACAGGTTTATCTGTCAAACCAACGTTCTTTTGCAGAACACTTCCTGCACTTTTTGCAGTTATAGAGATTGCCGTTCGAATCATATAAATTAAAACTCCCCGGCCTTTCTGAGTGCGTTCACGTTATTCGACAAACCAGTCAGCGGCATCCATACCGCTTTCCATGAAACCCAGTTTTATCGGATATTCCTTTCCGCACCCTGTTACCCCCATAGCTCTCGTCAATGTCTGGCTCCAGCATCGCCAACCGGCATAACCATAATGTAGGGAGTGAAATGTTCAGGACTGCTACAGCCTTGTCCCGCAATTTTAGCTGCGACACCAATCATGGCATCATGAATGAGTGTTTCGTTTGCACGACTGCCCGCCTGAATGGCACCTTCAGGTAACAGATCAGTTGCATAAACAGATTGAATTAAAGAAGCTGATAATATACAGGCACTTGAAACTTTCATGGCAATTCCTTTTACCAATAAGAACGAATCATTCGTTAAATGACCCATTCAATATAACCAGGGATGATTAAAGTCCGGCAATAATCTTTCGATAATCACTAAAGGTCAAGGCTTTTCTTGCCATTGAGACGCTACGTAATCGATAAAAGCCCGCACCACCGGCTGCTGATAACTGCGTGATAGATACACAGCCCATACTGACTGTGGAGGCAAAGTAAACGCTTCTGGCAGTGCAATCAGATCACCGTTATTCAGATAGGGTTCGACCAGATCCATCGGCAATCTTGCGATACCCATTCCGGCGACAGTCGCATTCACCAGTGTTACCGCATCATTGGCTCTTAGCGAACCGGTAACATCGACTTCATCTCCTGAAGGAAACTGCCAAAGATGTTGATCAAGGTGTATCAGACAACCGTGTTGCTTCAGATCCTGAATTGTCTCAGGCGTGCCGTTTGCCTCCAGATATCCGGGGGATCCACAAATGATCGACTTTACATCAAACAGACGTCTGGCGATCAGATTGTCATGGGGTTGCTGAGTATAACGCAGGGCAATATCGACGCGCTCATCCACGAGTTGTGCATTTTTATCCGACAACACTAACTGAAAGCTGACTTTAGGGTGCCGCTGACTGAACTCGGTGATCAGGGGTAATAGCTGTGTTTGTCCGAGTCCTATCGGCGCCGCAATACGAATATCCCCTACCAGCTCTGTCGCATGCAGATGCGCGTTGTTCTCTAGTTCTGCAGCATCATTGAGCATACGCTCACATATACGTAAAGCATCTTCGCCTGCGCTGGTTAAACTAACCCGCCGGGTGGTTCTGTGCAACAGGCGAATCTGCAACCAGTCTTCAAGCTCCTGTACATCCCTTGTCACACGAATTCTAGGCACATCAAGTTGTTCAGCTGCCCGGGTAAAACTACCCACAGACGCGACCTCGACGAAACTACGCATCGCCTCGAGTTTACTCATGATTAGTTCTCATAATGATACAAACATATTCAATATATCTTGTTTATCCACATAAATGTAATCAATAAACTAGCTCTATTCGTTTACAAACAGCTTTAAACCTTAGGGAGAATCAATATGAAATTAGCGATTTTAGGTGCCACTGGCTGGATCGGTTCAACAATTGCGGCTGAAGCGCTGTCACGCGGACATGAAGTTATCGGACTGGCACGGGATATTAATAAGCTGCCTGCAGCGATCACCTCAAAGCGAAGCTATGACATCCAGGCTGACAACGCTCTGAAAGATACGATAGCCGGAGTTGATGCCCTGATTATTTCCATTGGCGGGCGCACTCTGGGGAATCATGAAATCGTCGCCGCTACCGCGCAGAAAGTTCTGACAGAACTGGCTGACACAGATATTAATCGGTTAATCTGGGTGGGTGGTGCAGGATCATTAGAAGTCGCGCCCGGTGTGACGCTGCTATCAGCACCGGGCTTTCCGGAAGAGTACAAAGCTGAAGCCATTGCGCAAGGTGAAGCACTAGCTGTTTTCAGGAACAGCAATACAGCTGTCAACTGGCACTACGTCAGCCCCGCTGCAGAGATTTTCCCGGGCGAAAAGAGCGGTCATTATCGTGTCGGGGGTGATCAGCTACTGACGGATGCAGAAGGTAACAGTAAGATCAGTGTTCAGGATTACGCCTCAGGATTACTGGATGAAGTGGAGTCTGGTGCCCATCCGCAACAGCGAATCGGCCTGGCGTACTGATCGCGTTTATTTGCAAGCAGTTTTACGTTAGGCGTAAAACTGCTTCAGTTATGCACTCCCTGAATTCCGGCTATCATCGCGACACAGCCAAAAGAGATCAGCTTTCCGCTTTAAATTTGGGCACCACCCCTTCGATCCCAACGTCCAGCCGTGGTCGGTTTGCTTCCACTTCGGTCAGCGCTTCAACCTCCCGCATGGTGTTCATGCTGCGAATCACCAGGTCCTGATACTGCCGGGTCCCGGCTGATTTCCAGTCGATCTCTTTATCTGTCAACTCTTTGATCACCCGTGCCGGAGAACCTGCCACCAGTGTTCGCGCAGGTACATCCATCGACGCTTTGACAAACGACATCGCGGCGACAATAGACGACTCACCAATAACAGCCCCATCCATAATCACCGAGTTCATCCCCACCAGGGCATTTTTACCGACAACACAGCCATGCAATACGGCACCATGACCGATGTGTCCGTCCTCTTCCACCACCGTGTCGGTGCCGGGAAAGCCATGCATGACACAGGTGTCCTGCAGATTTGCGCCCCGTTTAAGTTCAAGACGCCCGAAATCCCCCCGCAAACAGGCAGCAGGACCGATATAGCAACCGGGGCCGACAATCACATCACCGATCAGAACAGCGCTGGGGTGCACATAAGCCGAAGGGTGAACAACCGGGGTAATACCATCGAGTGAATATACTTTCATAATGCTATTCCATGTTTCTGAATGGACGAAATATTTGTGTAGCTATTACTTTAACGGATCTGAATATACAGGAATACCCCTATATTTATTTAGCGTCAAAAATAGTTAACTTGCTAACTAATTTATACTGCGCAGGATAATAACTGTCACTGCCCAAATGTATAACGTTTACTCATTAATACCAGAATACTGAGATCGGATGTTCAGACCCACTTCAACCGCCGTTATTGTAACGCTGGCCGCCGCAGTCGCACTAGGCCCTCTATCAACCGATATGTATCTGCCCAGCCTGCCAGGCCTGACCCGGGTGTTTGATACCTCGGTTGACCGGGTGCAGATCACTCTGTCGGTATTTCTTTATGGTTTTGCCTTTGCGCAACTGGTTTACGGTCCCCTGGCCGATCGCTTTGGTCGTAAGCCGGTGATGCTTGGCGGGTTGCTACTGTTTGTCCTGTCCTCCCTGGGCTGCGCTGTTGCGACCACGATTGAGCAACTGATTTTTTTCCGCTTTCTGCAGGCTCTTGGGGCCTGCGGAGGGCCGGTTCTGGGACGCACAATGGTCCGGGATATCCATGGACCGGTCAATGCGGCCAGAGTGCTGTCGATGATGGGCAGTATTATGGCGCTGGCACCCGCAATCGCCCCGGTCATCGGCGGCTATATGCTAGCCTGGTTTGAATGGCGCGCGGTGTTTATCTTTCTCACCGGGTATGCAATAGCCTCAATGCTGCTGATCGCCTTTAAGGTGCCTGAATCTCTGGCCGATAAGAATCGCAGTTCACTCAAACCACTGGTTATCCTGGGTAACTTTGGTTTGTTATTAAAACATCGGGAATATCTTGGTTACACCCTGTGCTGTAGTTTTATTTTTTCCGGACTGTTTGCCTTTCTCTCCGGTGCTCCGTTTGTGCTGATCGATTACTTTAAAGTACCGGCGCAACACAGCGGTATTTTCTATGCGTTAGCGTCCGGCGGTTTTTTGAGCGGCACGCTGATTGCGCAGCGTATCGGTTGTCGCACCGGTATTAATGGGGTTCTGCAGCGCGGTACCGTTATCAGCGTGCTGGCGGGACTAAGTATGGTGCTACCGGCGCTGCTGGATATTCATCACCTGTGGCTGACGGCCATTACCCAGATTGTCTATATGTGTGGTGTCGGTATGGTGATGCCTCAGGCAATGGCGGGGGCACTGGCCCCCTTTGCAAAGATGACCGGAACAGCGTCCTCCCTGCTGGGCTTTAGCCAGTCACTCATTGCCGCCAGTATCGGTATGCTGGTAGGTCATTATCACAGCGGCACACCGACAACCATGGCGGTGAGTATTGCCGCCATGGCGATCCTCTCTCTGGCCAGCTTATGGTTGCTGGTAAAGCCGGGCAGGATTTAGCATTAATCGTGCTATAAACCACCCCCCGGAGGAGAGATAGCCAAAAGCAATATTAGGGTATATCCTTATCGGCACTTACGTCAGAATCTGACTATACATCAAGCTTCAAGGCGGTTTACTGCCCCTGTTACGCGGAGAATTTTTATGCTGATCTACCCAAACTCATCCTGCCTTCTGGTTGTCGATATTCAGGAAAAACTGGTACCGGCAGTACATGAAAGTGAAGCGCTGGTGACCAATGTCCGCTGGCTGGCTGAGGTGGCCAAACTGGCCGGGGTTCCGATTCTCACCTCTGAACAATACCCGAAAGGGCTTGGACGAACAGTACCCGAACTGCTTGAAGTGCTGCCCGAAGATGGCTTTATGGAAAAGCTGCACTTTTCCTGTATGTCAGACCCCAGTTGCAATGAAAAAATCAACAGCATTCGTCCCAACCAGGTCATTATCGTCGGAATGGAAGCACACGTCTGTGTTATGCAAACAGCCATTCAGATCAAACAGCAGGCCCGTGAGGTCTATGTGGTGGCCGACGCGGTTTCTTCGCGTAACCCGGCAGATAAACAGGCAGCGCTGGAACGGATGCGCCACTGTGGTATACACATCGTGACTAAAGAGATGGTCGGCTTCGAGTGGATTCAGAAATCGGGCACCGAGGAATTCAAAACCTTCAGCACCCAGTTTTTACGCTGATGCCTGAAAACTGCAAACACTTGTCTGATAACACACATCTTATTGAAAATATGACTCTGGGCCGGTAAACGGCTCAGAGCTTTATCTTTTCTGAAAGGTCTCCTGCAGAGCCCAGAATAATATCCACCAGGCTTCGGGCCGCAGTCGACAGTGGATAGCGCTTACGTGTCACGACTCCTACCGGACGTGACATAACCGGCGTATCCAGCGCCCGGCACACCGCTCCCAGCTCCCTCATCTGCTGAATACATAGCGAAGGCACTGCACTCACCCCCAGGTCTGTTGCCACCATCCTGCCGATGGTTGCCAGTTGGTGGGTTTCAAATTCCGGCGATACCAGCATCCCCAGTTGACGCAGTTTAGCCTCAATCAGTAAACGGATACTTGAGGGGCGCTGTAATGCGATAAAATCACTTTTCAGTAATGCCTGCCACGGGACATGCGACTGTCCGGCCAGGGGGTGCTGCGGATGCACAACCGCGACAAAACGGTCATCAAACAGTGGCGTGAAGGCAAGATCTTCAGAGCGTCCCGGATCAAAGGTGATCCCCACTTCCACCTGGCCATTGCGCACCATATCCACCACATCTTCGGCGATAACATCATTGATAGTGATGCTGACATTTGGATAGAGCGCGCGGTACTGACTGATAATGCCCGGTAACAAACTACTGGCAAAGGATGGCATTGCTGCCAGCACCACCCGCCCCCGGTTAAGGGCAAAACGCTGATTCAGGTCATCCAGGGCCGCTTCGCAATCATGCAGAATTTTCTGCGCCACTGGATAAAACTCCTCTCCCTCAGGGGTAAGCGCGATCGCCCGGGTGGTTCGGCTGAACAGCGCGCCTCCCACCTCCTCTTCAAGATTTTTAATTGTAATACTCAGCGCGGGCTGGGACAGATGAACCTGAATACAGGCCTCCGTAAAGCTTTGGGTACGAGCCACAGCGACAAATGCTCTTAACTGCTTCAGGGTGATATTGACCATTTTACTGTTTTCCAGCCGGTCATTTTAAACCGGGTATGTTGTGGAACAGGGATTTCATATATATAAACAAATTTTATAAATACTTCAAATCATTAAATTTGCTAAATGATACGCGGTATATAAGACTTAACTTATTCGTGAGTCAGGTATCTGGTGTTCCGGGAACGGAACTGTCCCAGCCAGATACCACCCTTAAATACGAAGACCCCTATAAAAAGAACTGAATTGCGGAGTTGCACACATGTCGGGTTTTAACAAAGTTGTGAACAGCTATGAAGAGGCGATGGCTGGCCTGGAAGATGGTATGACCGTCATTGCCGGAGGCTTCGGTCTTTGCGGTATCCCCGAAAACCTGATTGCTCAGATCAGAAAGATGGGCACCAAAGAACTGACCTTTGTATCGAATAACTGTGGTGTCGATGATTTTGGTCTCGGCATCCTGCTGGTCGATCGCCAGATTAAAAAGATGATCTCCTCCTATGTGGGCGAAAACGCCCTGTTTGAAAAGCAACTGCTGGCAGGTGAACTTGAAGTCGAACTGACCCCGCAGGGCACGCTGGCTGAGAAAATGCGCGCGGGCGGAGCCGGTATCCCGGCATTTTACACGGCCACTGGTTACGGTACCCCGGTAGGCGAAGGTAAAGAGGTGCGAGAATTTAATGGTCGCAAATACATTATGGAAGAGTCGATTACCGGGGACTTTGCCATCGTGAAAGGCTGGAAAGCGGATACCTACGGTAATGTAATCTACCGGGATACCGCACAGAACTTTAACCCAATGGCGGCCACTGCAGGGAAAATCACAGTGGTTGAAGTGGAAGAGATTGTTCAACCGGGTGAACTGAAACCCACCGAGATCCACACACCAGGAATCTACGTTAATCGTGTGATAAAGGGCAGCTTCGAAAAACGTATTGAGCAGCGCACTGTGCGCCAGGCCTGATACGACACTCCGGTAAATTATTGAGTTTCTGATAGCCCTGTCGCTACACCGCTGTCAGAAAGAAGAGGAAAGACAATGGCACTCTCACGTGAACAGATAGCACAGCGTATTGCACGCGAACTGGAAGATGGTTTTTACGTAAATCTGGGTATCGGCATCCCGACCCTGGTCGCAAACTATATTCCTGAAGGCATCGAAGTGATGCTTCAGTCCGAAAATGGCTTACTGGGTATGGGCCCATTCCCTACTGAAGATGAAATTGATGCGGATATGATTAACGCGGGCAAACAGACCGTCACCGCGGCCACCGGCGCATCGATATTCTCCTCCGCTGAATCCTTCGCCATGATCCGTGGCGGGCATGTCGACCTGACCGTGCTGGGGGCATTCGAAGTTGATGTTAACGGCAATATCGCTTCCTGGATGATCCCAGGAAAACTGATTAAAGGGATGGGCGGTGCAATGGATCTGGTGGCCGGTGCCGAGAACATTATCGTCACCATGACCCACGCATCCAAGCATGGCGAATCCAAACTACTGACCAACTGCACCCTGCCCCTCACTGGCGCTGGCTGTATCAAAAAAGTGCTCACTGATCTGGCATTTCTGGAGATTAAGGATGGCGCTTTCCACCTGAAAGAGCGCGCGCCTGGCGTCTCTGTGGAAGAGATTATCGAGAAGACAGAAGGTAAGCTGGTTGTGCCGGAGCATGTGCCAGAAATGACCTTTGCTTAAAAGCAGTAGTTAGGTGCGCCTTCGCCGCTTGCTAGTGGTTAGAAAAGACGTATGGACGTGGTGATAATTGGACATTAGAAACAATAATCATTGGTCTGTTTAGAAAGGCTGATACCTGATGTATCAGCCTTTTTTGTTTAGCGGTTGAAAGGATCTTTAAGCTAGTTATTACAATCCTGCTATATGCCTGACAAAAACGTCGGGCTCGATAACCCCGATCAGCGTCATACTCGGATGATACTGCCCCGCCCGGTCATAGAAGATCAGTGCCGGTGGGCCAATAACACGATAGAGAGCGCTTAACTCTTTTGCCGCATCATCATTGGCGGTGACGTCAACTTTAATACGCTTGAAACCACTCAGCCCCTGCTGTACTGAACGATCAGCAAAGGTCAGATTGTCCAGTTCGACACAGGAGATACACCAGTCAGCGTAGAAATCCAGCATCACCGGTTGCTGCCGGGCTTTCGCATCACTGAGTAAGCGATCCAGCTGCTGTTTATTGGTGACGGTAACAAAGTTCATCTCTGCGCCGGACTGCGCCCCGGCACCGCTGACAGCAAACCCTTTTAGCGGTTGCATCAGACTGTTGCCTCCTGTCAGTCCACCGATAAAGAGAATACCGCCGTAAAGCAGCAATACCACTCCGACCCCTTTCCAGAAATAACTCCAGCCCGCCGCATTATCCTTCAGCCGGTCGAGCGCTTTCATATGTACCGCAGCCACCAGCAGAATCACCGCATAGAGCAACAAAGCAACATTATCGGCAATCACCCGGTCGAGCATCCAGACCGCCAGTAACAGCAGCATAACGCCGAACCCGGCTTTCACACTTTCCATCCAGAGACCTGCTTTAGGCAGCAGTTTGCCCGCAGACGCCCCGACAATCAGCAGAGGGACTCCCATCCCTAAACTCAGACTAAACAGCGCAGCGCCTCCCATCAGTGGATCGCCACTCTGGCCAATATAGATCAGCGCACCGGCCAGCGGTGCCGCCATGCAGGGGCCCACAATCAGTGCCGATAACAGCCCCATGACCATAACGCCCATCACCGTGCCGCCTTTCTGGCTGTTGCTCATATTATTCAGCCGACTCTGCCAGCTGGAAGGCAACTGAAGCTCATAGAAACCAAACATCGACAGTGACAGCAACACAAAGATCAGACTGAAAAAGCTGATCACCCAGACATTCTGAAACGCCGCCTGCAGATTTTCACCAAACAGACCGGCAATCACCCCGGCAACCGTATAGGTGATGGAAACCGATAGCACATAGATCAGCGAGAGAAAGAAGCCATGTCGGGCTGTGGCTTTATGCCCATGACCCGCAATAATACTGGAGAGAATAGGAATCATCGGGAATACGCAAGGGGTCAGCGCCAACGCCAGACCAGCGACAAAGAAGGCGCCGAGAGTCAGCAGCAGACCGCTACCGGAGATCAGCGCGGCGAAACGATCCTGTTCACTCTGTATCGATGAAGATGAGGTCGGATTCATGCTTGGCGCAGTGTCCGGCTGACTGACGGTGGGCGGAGTGATACTGTCAACGGCCGCTGTGTCACCCGCCTCTCCCGGATTAACCGGCAACTGTGTAAGGTTGAAAGTTTTGCTGACCGGCGGATAACAGATCCCACCTTCCCAGCAGCCCTGATAGTTTACCGTCACGACACTATCTACCGGCTGCCCGGTAGTACTGGTCAGATCAAGATTAACAACCGCCTGATTGTGATACACCCATACCTGACCAAACAGGGGATCGTCTTTCTGTTCAGCATCGGAGTAGCGACGATCCAGCTCTTCCACTTCCGGGGTATAATCCAGCTGTATCTTATCGCGGTAAAGATAGTAACCATCCGCGATGGTCCAGATCAGTTTAACGGCACCGTCAGCGTCCTGTTCATAGTCAAATACAAAAGCCTGCTCAACCTGCAAGGGGCCATCATCACTGGCAAACGGATTGGCATTATCAAACAGCCCCGCACTGACAGGTGTACTAAACTGTAAAAACAGTAACATCAGGATGGCGATAGCTGGCATGGTCAGTCGTTGAAGCAGTAACGGCACGGAAACCCCTTAATGTAATAGTCAGATCGAACGGTTTATGGACAGCAAGCAGTCTGGGGAGTTCGATCCGGCCTGCAGATAATCAGGCTGAACACATATTAAACGATGATAAATCCTCTGGCTTTACAGTAAGCCTGCTAATTTTGTTAATTGTATCACCGGATAGCACCGATCAGCACTTAAACCTTCACCATTAATATGTTACAAAGTACCTCCTTTACGAACGCGCTAACGGGTGTACAGGGTAAAGGCTGTGCACTTTAGGAAATTGAGATGTCTGATAACCGAGTCGAAAACCTCAATATTGAGAGTAATACGGTTCTGGTCACTCCTGACCAGCTGAAACAAAAACTACCTCTGAGTGAAACTGCAGCGGCCACTGTTATGGAAGGTCGTCAGGTGATAAAAAACATTCTGAAAGGTGAAGATAAGCGACTGTTTATCGTGGTGGGCCCCTGCTCTATTCACGATACCAAGGCGGCGATCGAATATGGTCACAAGCTGAAACAGCTGGCTGAACAGGTTCAGGACACTCTCTATCTGGTTATGCGCGTATATTTTGAGAAGCCCCGGACCACCATTGGCTGGAAAGGCCTGATCAATGACCCCCATATGGATGACTCTTTTGAAATTGAAGAGGGCCTGCATATCGGTCGCGAGCTGTTGATTGAGCTGTCTGAGGCTGGCCTGCCACTGGCAACTGAAGCACTGGACCCCATCTCACCACAGTACCTGCAGGATCTGATTTCCTGGTCTGCCATTGGTGCCCGCACCACCGAATCACAGACCCACCGGGAGATGTCCAGCGGCCTGTCCGGTGCTGTCGGTTTCAAAAACGGTACCGATGGCGGCCTGACGGTTGCTATCAACGCACTTGAATCTGTGGCGCACCCGCATAATTTTCTGGGTATTAATGAGCAGGGACAAGTCTCCAAAGTGCACACTAAAGGCAATAAATACGGTCATGTCGTGCTGCGTGGAGGTAATGGCAAGCCAAACTACGACTCAGTCAATGTCGCACTGTGCGAACAGGCACTGGATAAAGCCGGACTGAAGAAAAACATTATGGTGGATTGCAGCCACGCAAACTCCAATAAAGATCCGGCCTTACAGCCACTGGTGATGGAAAATGTTACCAACCAGATTCTTGAAGGCAATAAGTCTATTGTTGGTCTGATGATTGAGTCCAACCTGGGCTGGGGTAATCAGAAAATGACGGCAAACCCGGCTGACCTGCAGTATGGGGTCTCGATTACCGATGCCTGCATAGACTGGGATACCACCGAGAAGTCGCTGCTGGATATGTACAATAAGCTGAAACCAGTGCTGTCCAAGCGCTAATCCCGCCCTGCTTAAAAAAAGGATCTTCGGATCCTTTTTTTGTTAATACCGGCTGCAAAAGTTAAAAAAAGCATGCTGCACTGCGGTAATAAAACTACAGTAATACTATCTTTTAGTCGATATTCCCCTCCAGAAAGTGCAGGACTACTTCAGTATTAGTAATTTTTTGACGTATAATGCGCCCGCGGAAATTAATTATAAGGCTTAAGCAAAGATGTTAAGGACAGCCACAAGCTGCCCTGTTAAGCCTCTGGCTACCAGCCAAATGACAAGGGGATAAAATGACTACAACGAATCAAACTATTTACTGGACCCTTACCGACGAAGCACCATCACTGGCCACCTGTTCTTTACTTCCTATCGTAAGAACGTTCACCAAGGCTGCGGGCATCGACGTTAAGATCAGCGATATCTCTCTGGCTGGCCGTGTGCTGTCAGCATTCCCCGAAAAACTGACCGAAGAGCAAAAAGCGGAAGACGGCCTCTCCTTCCTGGGAGCCCTGACTCAGGACCCCCACGCAAACATCATCAAACTGCCAAATATCTCAGCCTCTATCCCTCAGCTGAAAGCCTGTATCGCAGAACTTCAGGCGGAGGGTTGTGATATCCCGAACTACCCTGAAGCACCACAGACCGAAGAAGATAAAGCAATCCAGGCACGCTATTCCAAGATTCTGGGTTCTGCTGTAAACCCGGTACTGCGTGAAGGTAACTCAGACCGTCGTGCACCCGGTGCTGTGAAAGCTTACGCACGTAAGTTCCCCCACTCTATGGGTGAATGGAGCAAAGCTTCACGCACCCACGCTGACTACATGCGCGATGGTGACTTTTTCTCCAGCGAACAGTCCATCACCATGGATCAGGCCGGCGATGTCCGCCTAGAGTTTGTTGATCAGGCCGGAAACGTCGAAGTTAAGAAAGAGCTGAGCCTGGAACAGGGCGAGATTCTCGACAGCATGCGCATGAGCTGCCGGGCGCTGCGTGAGTTCTTTGAAGAAACCATGCAGGATGCAAAAGAGACCGGTGTTATGTGGTCTCTGCACGTTAAAGCAACCATGATGAAGGTGTCTCACCCGATCGTATTTGGTCACGCAGTAACCGTATTCTACAAAGAACTGTTTGAAAAATACGGCGATCTGTTTGAAGAGCTGGGTGTTAATCCGAATAACGGTATCGGCAGCGTATACGATAAGATTTCATCACTGCCAACATCCAAGCGCGAAGAGATTGAAGAAGCGATCCACGAGTGTCTGGAGCACCGTCCGGAAATGGCAATGGTTGACTCTGTTAAGGGGATCACCAACCTGCACGTACCTTCTGACGTCATCGTTGATGCATCGATGCCTGCAATGATCCGTAACGGCGGTAAGATGTGGGGCCCTGACGGCAAGCCAAAAGATACAAAAGCGGTTATGCCGGAAAGCACCTATGCCCGTATCTACCAGGAGATGATCAACTTCTGTAAAACCAACGGCGCATTCGATCCGACTACCATGGGTACTGTGCCAAACGTTGGCCTGATGGCGAAGAAAGCCGAAGAGTACGGTTCGCACGACAAGACGTTTGAAATGATGGCCGATGGCATCATGCGTGTTGTTACTGCAGACGGTACCGTGCTGATGCAGCACGATGTTGAGAAAGGCGATATCTGGCGTGCGTGTCAGACCAAAGATGAGCCGGTACGTGACTGGGTTAAACTGGCCGTGACCCGCGCGCGTCAGTCCGGCATGCCTGCTGTTTTCTGGCTGGACCACAAACGTGCTCACGACCGCGAACTGATCAAAAAGGTAAATACCTACCTGCAGGATCACGATACCGACGGTCTGGATATCTCCATTAAGACTTACAATCAGGCGATCCGTTTCAGCATGGACCGTATGATCCGTGGTAACGACACGATCTCTGTCACCGGTAACGTGCTGCGTGACTACCTGACCGATCTGTTCCCCATCATGGAACTGGGCACCTCTGCGAAGATGCTGTCGGTTGTACCGATGCTGAAAGGCGGCGGTATGTACGAGACAGGTGCAGGCGGTTCCGCACCTAAACACGTACAACAGGTTGAGGAAGAAAACCACCTGCGCTGGGATTCACTGGGTGAGTTTCTGGCTCTGGCAGTGTCTCTGGAAGAGATGGGTATTAAGGAAAACAACAAGCGCGCATCCATTCTGGCGAAAACTCTGGATGCCGCTACCGGCAAACTACTGGAGAACAATAAATCTCCTTCACGTAAAACCGGTGAACTTGATAACCGTGGCAGCCACTTCTATCTGGGCATGTACTGGGCACAGGAAGTTGCAGCACAGACCGAAGATCCCGAGCTGGCCGCTCACTTTGCGCCTCTGGCAAAAACCCTGAGCGACAACGAAGCTCAGATTGTTGCTGAACTGAGCGCAGTTCAGGGCAAACCGGCTGAACTCGGTGGTTACTACCATGCTAATCGCGAAAACGTTAAGAAAGTGATGCGTCCAAGCGAAACGCTGAATGCAGCACTGGCGGCGCTGTCCTAAACGTTTAAACCACGCTTAAACCGTAAAAAAACCGGATCAGGTTCACTGATCCGGTTTTTTTTGTAGCGCCCTTATGTAATGCTGGCAGTCGCAACCCTGCCACAACAGCCCGCTATGTTAATGCAGCTTCATTTTAGGCTTCACGGTCCCGCTTATCTTCTGAGCCCAGTACACGGCCGCCGCCCTGAGCCAGCCATGAATCGCAATCTGGTGCATCCGGTAGAGTGAGATATACACCAGCCGCGCCAGCTTACCTTCGATAAACATCGAACCTTTGGTGAGATTACCCATCAGACTGCCAACAGTGCTGTATCGACTCAGGTTAACCAGCGACCCATGGTCTTTATAGATATACTCCTTCAGCGGTTTACCCTGCTCAGAGAGGATAATATTCCTGTACACCAGGCTGGCCATCTGATGCGCCGATTGCGCCCGGGGTGGCACCCAACTGCCATCCGGCTGCTCGCACGCGCAACAGTCACCGATAACAAACACGGCATCATCCACGGTACTCTGCAAGGTAGGCTTAACCACAATCTGGCCATTGCGGTTAGTATCAAACAGACCGATCTGCTTGATAAAGTCCGGGGCCTTAACCCCGGCAGCCCAAACCTGAAGATCTGCATCGATCAGTGCGCCATCCCCAGTCACAAAACCCTCTTCGGTTGAACTGGTCACCCGCACATTTTCATGAATGGTAATACCCAGCGCCATCAACTCCTTCTTCGCCGCCTCAGCGATCCTCAGAGGCAGCGCCGGCAATATCCGCGGGCCGGCCTCGATCAGGTCGATGCTGAGACGTTTGCCAGACATATCCGGCATTCCGTAGATCTTAAACAGATCGGCTACATGGTAGAGCTCTGCCGCCAACTCAACACCTGTTGCTCCCCCGCCAACAATCGCCAGACGCAGCTTGGCATCGGATGATTTCTGGTTAATCCGCAAAAACTGATTTAACAATGCCCGGTGGAAACGCTCCGCCTGCTGATGGGAATCGAGAAAGTAGCTGTGCTCAGCCACACCCGGAGTACCGAAATCATTGCTGACACTGCCAACCGCCATCACCAGCGTATCAAAGGCAATCTCCCGTTCCGGCAGCACCTCTTTACCCTCTTCATCTTCAAGGGACTGTAGCCTGATCGTTTTCGCCACCCGGTCCAGACCGATCATGGTGCCCAGCTGAAACTGATAATTATGAGCCGCCGAGTGGGCGCGATAGACCACGCCATCACTGTTCATATCCAGTGAGCCGGTGGCGACTTCATGCAATAAAGGTTTCCAGATATGGCTGCGATTACGATCAACCAGAATGATATTGGCGCGTTTCTTTTTACCCAGCTTATGTCCGAGCCGTGTTGCCAGCTCAAGACCGCCAGCCCCTCCCCCTACGATTACGATTGTTTTCATTTCAGATCCTCAAAAAAGTCAGGTTAGCACTCAGGTCTCAGCACTAACCTGACTCAGCTGAGCAGAACAGCAGCTAGTTTACAGTCGTAATAAACCCTCTGTTGACTAATATATAAATATATCGATAGTGCAAAACTGCTGATACTTTCAGGCAGGGTGTTATCAGTCAGACGTCTGCTGTTGCAAAAATTGACACAGATCATAGATTATGAAGAAGACGGCCCCCGGAGTAAACGATCTCAGAAAATGAACGGAGAGATCGTACTAACTCATGATGACGCCAGTACAACGGCAATTCGCATGCCCTCTGATTCAAACAGCTGTTCGTATACAGGAAAAGAGGGTTTCTCTTAAGCCCTGACGGGCTCCAGGTGATACCCATTTTAAGAGGTCTCCTGCTTGAGAAAGCCAGTCATTACTGATTAGATGAGTTTGATAAGCTGTTTTTATAAAGTAACGTTAACTATCGATTTTTGCTGCCTTTACTCAGCTTTATCGGCCTCCAAATCAGATAATAGTTTGGCTTGTCTGATTATATCTATGCGAGGATGGACATGGTTATCACAGAGGTTATTTGATGAAACTCATAAATGATGACACGCTTGAATTTGAAGAGATTTCGAGTGACTCAGAATCAATACTGGTCTCCCGCAAATCCTACCGCCTGCCTGTTCAGGACCGGGATAGTAATTTACTGGAAGCCAACGGCCACACTTACCCCCTGCTGGACATCAGCCCTGAGGGGGTTTGCATCGGCATCGAAGCCACTTCACCAATCTCCACTGATGATATCCAGCCAAACTGCAGGATAACCCTTGGCGACCAGAGTTTTGAGGGGTTAGAAGGAGAAGTGGTACATGCTTCTCTTGATGGCGATGGCAACTGGATATGTGGTATCCAGTGGTTAAAGGTTGAAGAAGATACCTTAAACGCCTTAGAGAATAAGTTAGCCTCCCTGCGCAAAGAGATTTTTGACAATGCCTGAAAATAACCAGTTAGATATTATGGGGCTGTTGCTGAGCGAGGAAGTCGGTGACGATATAGATGAACTTCAGCAGCTCAACAACATCATTTTTTGTGATACCGACTCCACCCCTCTGAATGAAACCCGCAAGGACCAGGGTGAGCTGATATGGCAGACTGAGAGTGACCAGTTTGCGATTCATGCCTGGAAACTGAAAGGGAAAATAAGTCTTAAATTTATCACCAAGTCCAAAAATAACGTCTCAGTGGAAAGGCTGGCTAAGATCGCCTTGAAAGCGATCCTGGATGACCTTAAGAAGGCTAACCCATGACTATAATTGTATGCCCAAACTGTTCTCGTAAGCATCATGCTGATACCAGCAAGGTCGCTGCCAAAAAACGATTCGTAGTCCGGTGTAAGGCGTGTGATCATAAGTTTCTGATCAATCTGGATCACAGTGAGGTCATTCAGCCGGTTACCTCAGCGCCGCCGCCACCCGCGCCTGTCCCCACTGGACAGCCCGCTGCTGCCACTAATACCAGCAGTGCGGCTACGCCTGAACCGCAACAGAACCAGAATAAACCCAGAAAGATCTGTGTTTCTCTGAGTAAGGGCGGCGTAGGTAAAACTACAACCGCAGTCAACCTGAGTGCAGGCCTGGCAATGGCCGGCTATAAAGTACTGCTGATTGATACCGACACCCAGGGGCAGTCCTCCTTTATGCTGGGCAAGAAACCCCCTGCCGGTTTAACCGAACTGCTCACCGGGGAGCTGACACCAAAAGAAACCATTGTTGAAGCCAGGCCCAACCTGTTCCTGCTCAGCGGTGGACGCTCACTGGCGGGGGTCAAGCGCATTATCGATAAGAAGAGCTTTGGTTCAGAATGGACCCTGGCAGAAGCGATGGAGGATCTCGATAAAGAGTATGACTATGTCATTATCGACACCTCTCCCGGCTGGGATCAGCTCACCGTAAACGTACTGTTTTACGCCACCGAAGTACTTACGCCGGTATCCCTTGAGGTGATGTCGCTGCATGGTCTGGCGGAATTCACCAAAAACCTCCATGCAATCAAGAAATATAAAGAGATCGATCTTAACTACATTCTGCCAACCTTTCTCGACACCCGGGTGGAGCAACCGCAGAATATTTACCGCAAACTGCAGAGCCTCTACGGCGATAAAGTGTGTACACCGATTCGCTATGACGAGCAGCTAAGCCGCTCACCCTCTCATGGAGAAACCATCTTTGAGTTTCTGCCTGATGGTGATGGGGCTGCTGACTACTCCGCACTGGTGAGAACCATTACCGGCAACAAAACCATTCTTCTGGGAGATAAAAAAAATCACGATGAAACCGTGATTCCCTCTCTGTAGAACAGCCAGCTTCAGGCCCAAAAAAAGACAAACTCCGGTTTGTCTTTTTTTTCGATAGCCGGTTGCAGCTGTCTCTTAATCAGCCTGGTAAACGGCTTTACGTGCCTGATGCAGTTTTTTATAGCTAGCAATCAGACGCAGGTGTTTATCCAAACCTTCCAACTTCATACTGGTGGGTGTCAGGCCATAGAACTTCACCTCACCATTGACAGAACCGACCACATTTTCCATTACTTCAGCGCCGAACATACGCTGCAGGTTGACAATGAAATCATCCAGTTCCAGCTCATCATCCAGCAGTATTTCCAATGCCGCATTCATCGCCTGATAAAACAGCCCCCGCTCTACCGTATTGTCATTGTATTGAAGGAAGCTCTGCACCAGCTCCAGTGCTGCTTCATGCTGCTGCAAAGCCAGATAGATCAGGATCTTCAGCTCCAGAATGGTGAGCTGCCCCCAGACAGTGTTTTCATCGAACTCAATACCGATCAAGGTTTTGATCTCTGTGTAGTTGTCCTCTTCACTCTCCTCCAGTCTCTCGACCAGATCCGCCAGCTCGTCATCATCCAGTGAGTGGATGTTGAGAATATCCTCGCGAAACCAGATCGCTTTATTGGTATTGTCCCAGACCAGATCTTCAACCGGATAGACCTCAGAGTAATCCGGCACCAGAATCCGGCAGGCAGAGGCGGTCTGATCAGGCCCGAAGCCATTGAAGGTTGCAACATAAACCTCTTTACCCATCTCCTGCAGGATCGCCATCAGACGGTCGCACTCCTCCTCATTGGTACCCGAGAAGTCCCACTCAACAAAGTTGTAATCCTGCTTAGCACTGAAGAAACGCCAGGAGATCACACCGGTTGAATCGATAAAGTGTTCAACAAAGTTGTTGGGCTCAGTGACCGCCATACTATTAAAGGTAGGCGGTGGCAGATCATTAAGGCCTTCAAAGCTTCGCCCCTGTAGCAGCTCAGTCAGACTGCGCTCCAGCGCAACTTCAAAACTGGGGTGCGCCCCAAACGAGGCAAACACACCACCGGTGCGGGGATTCATCAGGGTGACACACATCACCGGGAACTGACCGCCCAGTGATGCATCCTTGACCACGACCGGAAAGCCCTGCTCTTCAAGCCCCTGAATACCAGCAAGAATGCCTGGAAATTTCTCCAGAACGGCCTGGGGGACATCGGGAAGGACAATTTCCTGCTCGATAATCTGCCGTTTTACCGCCCGCTCGAAAATCTCTGAAAGGCACTGTACTTTCGCTTCAAACAGGTTATTACCGGCACTCATGCCGTTACTGAGAAAGAGGTTTTCCAGCAGGTTGGATGGGAAATAAACGGTTTGATTATCGGACTGACGCACATAGGGAATGGCACAGATACCCCGTTCATAGTTGCCAGAGTTGGTATCGATCAGGTTTGACCCCTGCAGTTCGCCATCCGGATTGTAGATTTCCAGACAGTAGTCATCCAGCAAACCTTCAGGGATAGCATCATCATCTGTTAGCGGAAACCACTTTTCATTCGGGTAGTGAACAAACTCAGCGTTCGCCAGTTCCTCGCCGAAGAACTGATCATTATAGAAAAAGTTACAGCTCAGACGCTCAATAAACTCACCCAGTGCGGAACAGAGCGCACTCTCTTTGGTTGCCCCTTTGCCGTTGGTAAAACAGAGTTCTGAAGCTGCATCACGGATATTCAGCGACCACACATTGGGGACGATATTACGCCAGGAAGTGATCTCAATCTTCATGCCCAGGCCTTCGAGAATGCCGGTCATGTTGGCGATGGTTTTTTCCAGCGGCAGATCTTTCCCTTCGATCATGGTGTTTACACCATCATCAGGGATCCCCATCGCCATAATAGAGGCATCAGCATCCAGATTTTCAACAGTTTCGATCTTAAACTCCGGCCCCTCCTGCACCACTTTCTTCACGGTACAACGCTCAATTGAGCGCAGAATACCGGTGCGGTCTTTGTCGGAGATCGATTCAGGCAGCTCAACCCGGATCTGGAAGATCTGGTTATAACGGTTTTCCGGATCAACAATGTTGCTCTGGGACAGACGGATATCATCGGTCGGTATATCCCGGGCGTTACAGTAAACCTTGACAAAGTAAGCGGCACACAGGGCTGATGACGCCAGGAAGTAGTCAAATGGACTGGGGGCAGAACCATCCCCCTTATAACGGATCGGCTGATCGGCAGTGACGGTGAAATCATCAAACTTCGCTTCAAGCCTGAGGTTATCTAAAAAATTTACTTTGATTTCCATCTGAATACTCTATCGGAAATTTTGATAAGGATACCGGTATCACTACCGGCAAAGAGATTGCGCATGCTTAGCTGGTTGTAGACTTAGCCCGGTTACAGCCCCTGTTTTGGGCAGCATTTTACACTAACAGGCGGGTTAAAAACGATCTGGATCGGATTAATCTCCGGGTTGAGATGCACACCACCCTGCGGTGTGCATCTCTGTCAGTCCGAACTATTCGTTTTTTTTCAGTTTAATACTCTCCTGCAGCACCTTACGGTAGTAGCGACTCAAAGACCGGTCTTTTGCTCTGCTCTGTGCCAGTGTCAGGCTGTTGCGCGCCTGTTCCTGCATCAGTTTAAGGTAGTTCGTCAGCCGCCGCTGATCAATCTGCGATGCTTGCAGGGCTGCCTGAACCGCACAACCGGGCTCATTCTGATGCTGACAGTCAGTGAACCGGCATGCTGATGCCAACGCACTGATATCGGCGAAGGTTGCTTCGATACCGGCCTCACAACTGCCCAGCTGCAACTCACGCATTCCCGGCGTATCAAGCAAGACGCCGCCACCGGGAATCAGATGCAGTGATCGGGCTGTCGTGGTATGCCGGCCCCGGTCATCGTCTTCACGGGCTGCCTGAGTGTGCTGCACCGGGCACCCCATCAGAGTATTAATCAGGGTTGATTTACCCACACCGGAAGAGCCTAACAGCGCCACGGTACTGCCTGCCCGACACCAGGGAGCTAATACCCCGGTGCTTTGCTGATCCAGCGCATTCACCGCTTCAACCAGCAACCGGCTATCCAGTGCCTGAACCTGACTGACCAGGCTGCAGGGATCATCACAGAGATCGGCTTTAGTCAGCACGACAACCGCCTCAGCCCCTGCTTCGCGGGTCAGGGCCAGATAGCGCTCTATACGACCGAGAGAGAAGTTCTGATTAAGGGCGCAGGTAATAAACACCGTATCCACATTGGCGGCTATCAGCTGTTCGGTTATCCTGCTGCCCGCCGCCTTACGGGAGAAACAGGAGAGACGCTCCAGCGCACGATAAAAGCCACCCTGACGGTCGAGCAGCACCCAGTCACCCACGACAAGGGAAAGCTGATTGGATGAAGCCTGGAGGATCTTTAGGCCCTCCTCACTATACAGTTCATACTGCGAACGATGTTGCACCGCTACGCGGGCAGGCTGATAGCCGGCAAGTTCATCGAGGGTAAGCTGTTGCTGAAAAAAAGGTTTCCATCCCAGTTGGGACAAACGAGAAATAGTAGTCATAAGAACCCCTGACGCATACCTGAGTAGCGTCCAGACATTAATCCATAGGGGCGGGAAAGCCCCCGGTTCAGTAACCGGGCAGCGAGATCAGCTTGGCTGAGTTCAGCAGAGTGCCCGGAAGGTGTTGACTACTATCATCGTTCCCCTCCAGCGGTGTGTTATTCATAAAGAGATTTCAATCTAGCAGAAGCATACACCGAGTCAAGATGTCGTAGCAGAAAAGAATACGGCAACAGTCAGCGGCAGCTACCGTTACTCAACCTCTAACCCCTGCATCCAGAACTGAGTTAACTGCTTAACCGAAATATCTGAAACCGACGCAGGAGGCTCAGAATGGGCTGCAAAGATCCCCTGTGCTAACGTTCTTCCGGCCGCTTGTGCGGCAGAGGCCTTATCGATACGTCGTTGATAAAAAGCGGTCAGAGCGCTATCCAGCTCATCCTCTTCCGCCAGAATCCGGACAAGATGCCATGAATCTTCAAGCGCCTGACACGCTCCCTGCCCTGACGTTGGCAACGGCGCATGGGCAGCATCTCCAATCATTAGCAGATTGTCCTTATGCCAATAGGGTAAAGGATCAAGATCATGAACGAAAATAGCTCTGAGTGATGCTTTATCATAAGAACTGAGCACACTCTGCAGCGGTTCAGGCCAGCCAAGAAAACGCCGGTGCATCTCTTCGTACCAGCCAGATAATGGCTGCTCTTTATCCATAGAGGTGCTCCATGCAGCAGCCCAATAACAGACATCGGGAGCAACCGGGACGATGCCAAAGCGCTCACCACGGCCACGATAGTCATGAATGGCGTTGTCTGAAGCTCCTTCCATCTGACTGATACCGATAATATTGACAAAGCCCTGATAACGGGGAGCTACCTTTCCCTGATATAAGACCTGACGCACCACCGAATGCATTCGCCCATCGGCTCCGACCACCAGATCAAAGGTTTGCTTTAACCCTGCAATCGCCTCTGGCGTGATAGTGCAATTGAACTGCCTCTCAACCCCCAGGCCATCTAATGCGCCGTCCAGTATGTTCATTAGATCCCGGCGTAATATCGTCACACTGGTAAAGCCACTCAGACTATTCATAGTCTCAATATCAAGCTCACCTAACAGGACTCCCTGCTGATTAAACTGACGCATCAAGCGGGGTGTTCCACCAGCATGCTTCAGCTGTTTTTCCAGTCCCATCTGCTGCAGAATATAAACGGCATTTGGCCATAAAGTGACACCCGCCCCCATGGATGAGACCTGACTGTCACGCTCATACAGACTCACCCGATAACCCTGCTTTGCGGCGAGTATTGCCAGCGCCATCCCGGCAACCCCTGCTCCGACAATGGCAATTCGATCGATGATGTTCATCCACACTACCTCGTTAATTAAACTGGCCAGGATTGTCACAGAGCCATCATTCAGGATAAATAAGGTATTATTGGCTTATTAATCCCATTTAATGAGTGAATTAATGATTGAGAAAATTGAACCCCGATGGTTACTCAGCTTCCAGACGGTATATCAACAACTGAGCTTTAAGCTGGCCGCCGATCAACTGCAACTGCCTGCATCCAACGTCAGCCGCCATGTGGCTTTATTAGAGCAGCAGTTAAATGTGCGATTATTGGAGCGCACCACACGCAAGATGATCCCAACCGCTGCAGGTAAACAGCTTTACCATTCAATGACACCTCTCATACAGGCAATGAATGATGTACTGGAAGATGTTTCTCTGCAGGGTGACAGCCTGTCCGGTCACCTTAAAATCATCATGCCTGATCTCCCCTTTCTTGCTGAAAGCATCGCGGACTTTTGCTCGCTTCACCCGAAAATAGAACTGAGCTGTGATACCCAGCTAAATCCAACAGAAGGTTTGTTAGAAGGGTTCAATCTGGTGCTGCGCTTTGGCCGTGGCCCATTGGAAGATTCTGGCTGGATCGCGAAGGAGATACTGCGCTGGCCAAGTTGCGTGGTTGTCGCTCCCCGGTTACTGAAACATCACCGAGTGCCACACTCACTGGATGAACTGCGGAAAATGCCCTGTATAACCACACTCTCTGTTTTACAGGGAATGCCCTGGCGATTTAAACAGAACCAGACCATTCAGGTGCAGTCCAGCTATAAGGTCAACAGCGGCCACATGGCTAAAGCCGCGGCACTGAAAGGGCTGGGCTTTGCCATCTTACCCACGCATGCATGCCAGGCAGAGATAGACAACGGTGATCTTATCCCAATTGAGCTTACCTGCGAACCGGAAGACCTGGTGTTATACGCACTATACTCGGGAAGAAAATACCCACTGGAGAAAGTAAAACTGTTTTTACAACATCTTCGACGGGGGCTTGCCACCCATGGCGCATCTGAAAAACACCAAGAATAAATCCTATGTAAAATTCCTGGGCTTATATGAGTGACATGATGGATGTATCAAGCTTCACTATGGCAAACGAAACGCCCTGTGCGGACCCGCATGCAGGGTGTTGTGGGGGCTGAGGGTTAGAGACCCTCGGCTACGCGATTAGACCTTATTTCAGATGTACTCTGAGATATGCCGGTTCGCCGACAAGCTCTGGCTCGCCGAGCATGCCCCGAATATCCTTACGTAAAGCGTTAACAAGATCTGTAGAGTTCCCCCTATTTGTCTCTCCGACCATCCGGGAATATTCGCTAGCCAGATTCGATTGCTCCTGATTTCCATAAAAGTGAATAAGGGCAATAGCATCCTCAACAGGGGTCGCTTTGTTTATTGCTTTGCCGTCTTCCCCATTTACAACCATTTCACCATCAAAGCCTGAACGAACCAAAGCCTTGTAACAAGATGATAAGGCGTCAATACGCGTGACCCTACGAGAGTTACCAAGATCGCGTTTAGACGTATAGTAATGCGCAATGATCCAACCTGAAACAGCCAAGAGAGCGGCAAATGCTTTTTTTAAATATTCCATCGGATTTCTTCAATGGTCTAACAGTTAGTTATAGTGCCTTTTGGCATTATAACTCCCAGGAACTACATTTCTGGAAATCAAACAACCAAAATTCACTTTCATATTATAAATCAGCAGGATAGCGATAAACTAAAGAAGACATTGAAGAAATATAGTGCCTTTTTACCAATAGCAAAGGCCGCATCCGTGCCAACAACATGGCATAAAGCATATATCCACGTTACATTAGATCAAAGTTAAAAATCGGCGCAGGGTGCGCCTCCACGAAAAACAAAGCAAACCGCTTGATGTCTTTTTATGATTTTTCTAGCCAGGGCAAAGCCCATCTAGCCAGTCGCGTAGCGACGTTCTAGATAATTGGACTCCCCTCGACCCTGAACAGGATGCGAGGTACGCTGACAGTTCTCACACAACCAACTGGAGTCCGTGATATGAACATTAGCATTGCTGGCGTTGATTTGGCAAAAAAGGTCATTCAGATTTGCGTTGTTAAACGCAATACCGTGCTCTCAAATAAAGAGATGACACCTAGCCAGTTTGAAGAATGGTTAGCCAA
>NZ_JAFFZO010000048.1 GCF_016924145.1 Amphritea pacifica
CCCGGTGAAGTCAACCATTTTGTTTGAGAATTTTAACGAAATTTTCAAACCGTCTGATCCGCTTCCTGTTTTGTTTATCGCCACCTGAAAAACCGTGTAAACACTGATTTATCAAGGCGTTAAACTCTACAGCCTCACCTGTTTCAGTGACCGTTTCCGATGCCTGTCTCAAGCGAGGAAGCGCATTCTACCGCCGTCGGCAGAGGAGTCAACAGGGGGAGCACGAAAAAGTTAAGAATTTTTGAAAAACATCGAAGTTTTTAAGACCGAGTGGCTAGAACGCGGCTTCGCCGCTGCTAGACGCTTCGCTTGCTAGTGGTTAGCAGAGCCTTCTTTATCAGTGTTGTGAAAACCCACTTCGTACGCGAGTCCGTAGAATAAAATCTCTTAACCCTGAAACATAAAACCGCCTCGCGGCGGTTTTTATGTTTTGTCTTTGCTTTTTCTAGCAGGAAACGCAGTTTCCGTTCTAACCACTAGCAAGCGAAGCGTCTAGCTCCTGACTCTGCTAGCTAACCGCCTACATAGTTTAGAGGGATGACAGTACTCCACATAATAACTGTTACCGCCAGAAGCCCCACCAGAACACAGAGACCAACGGTCAGAATTGAGGAGGCGAAGAAAAATGCTCTGTCCTCAGGAATCTGCATGATTTCAGGCACTCCGGTAAACAGCAGATAGACAGTATAGGCCAGTGCCACCATCCCTACGATCACATTCAGCCACAGCACCGGGTATAGACCGACAATACCGGCCATAAACATCGGAGTCGCGGTAAATGTCGCCAGCACCATGCAATCATCCAGGCTGGCTTTCCCGCCATAGGTACGCTCCATCCAGTGGATAACATAAGCAATAAACCCCACGCCTATCCACATCGCAACGTAAAATGCGACAGCCGCCATCATTGCACTCTGTATAGACAGTTTGACGAACTCTCCCCCGGAGATACTCCAGCCTATCTGGGTTGTACCAATAAAAAGCGACAGGGCCGGGATGGCCGCCAGAATGCTTATCTGTGACAAGAAGCAGTGCATCATTGAGTAATGCTCTTTACGTATATCTCGCCACTCATGTTTAGGGTCGTAGATGACACCCCACATATGTTGCAGAAACATAGGTCATTCCTCCCAAGGCTCGGATTCATTCCCGGCCTTACTCTTGTTTTTGGGTAACCGCACTCTCCTTACGTCCGGTTTTCATCTGTCGTTGACAGTCTTTAAAAATCAGAAAATTAAATCGATTGAAATTGTGTGTCCTATTTTAATCAGTGTAGACCTATTACGTAGTGATCGACCAATAACACGACAAATAACCACATAATATATTTCACACTGAACCAGAACATCGACATCGGTGCTGTTGAATCATTCGCCAGATACACTCTTACAGCCCACTGGAAAAACCGCAGGTTCAGCAGCGTCACCCCTATAAGGTATATCAGGCCACTCATACCGGTCATAAAGGGGAAAAGTGTCGTCAACACCATCAGCACGGTATAAAGCAAAATCTGCAGCCGGGTATAGTCCTCCCCATGAGTCACTGGCAACATAGGCACGCCTGCCCGGGCATAGTCATCTTTTTTATGGATGCACAGCGCCCAGAAATGCGGTGGCGTCCAGGCAAAAATAATCAGTACCAGCAGCAGACTATCCGGCTCAATCCGGCCGGTTACTGCAACCCAGCCCAGCAGTGGCGGTGCGGCCCCAGCGATCCCTCCGATAACGATATTCAGCGGTGTCGCCCGTTTTAGCAACATGGTATAGATCAAGGCATAACCGATCAGTGCCCCGAGCGTCAGCCATGCGGTTAACAGGTTGGTCCAGAGTATCAGTACGGTGATGCCAGACAGGGACAGAAGCCCGGCAAACAGCAGCGCCCGGGTCTCATCAATCTTTCCCTGTGGTAATGGTCGACGGTGTGTTCTGGCCATCTTTGCATCGATATTCCGGTCCATCACATGATTAACCGCTGCGGCTCCCGAGGCCATCAGACCTATCCCCAATGTTGCACTGATCATCGTTGCTATCGGAGGCAGTTCCGGTGTTGCAAGACACATCCCCACAATAGCGGTGAGCAACATCACTGCCACGACTCTGAGCTTACACAACTCAAGGTAGTCACGGCACAGAGCAAAGGGTGAATGGAATACTCGCTGCAGACTATTATTCATAGTGAACCTCCGATTCGTAACGCGCCTTAAGCCATAACAAGCACAAGAGCAGGGAAACAGCTCCCACATGGTGCAACCACGCCAGCCAGGTGGGCACCCCATAAACCACATTAGCTCCTCCCATAAAAATCTGCACAATCAGCAGAGTGAAGAGAATCAGGGCCGGGGTTCTGCTGGCACTGTTACGCAGCGCCAGGGCTCCGGCCAGGAACATAGTCGCCATCACCACCAGCGCTCCAACCCTGTGGGTCATCTGTATCGCAGCCCTGGCTGGCTGGGAAAGGGTTCCTCCCTGATGATTTTGATCAATATCAAAACTGAGACTGAAACCTGACCTGAAATCCAGTTCCGTGCGCTGCCCTTCGACACAGCTTAACCAGTGAGTACAGGCCCAACCAGCGTAGTTCGCACTGGTCCATCCCCCCAGCAGAATTTGCATAAACAACACCAACACTGCCAACCGCATAATCCACCGCCCTGAAACAACCTTTGCAGGTTTAGCAGACTGACGCAGTTTGCCCGCCAGCAAAATAAGCATCGTCAGGGTCAACAAGCCTCCCAGCAGGTGCCCGGAGACCACGGGTGGCAGCAATTTGAGAGTAACCGTCCACATGCCAAACACACCCTGGCAGACCACCAGCACCAGAAGAAAAAGAGACAGACCCACCGGATACCCTGACTCTCTGCGTTTTTGCCAGGCAATCACCGCCAGCAGCAGAATCAGCAGTCCCAGTGTGGACGCCATATAACGGTGGATCATCTCCAGCCAGCCTTTTGCAGCATCAACTTCGACCCCGGCAAAATTCTGTTGTGCCTCGGCAATATGTGCTGCAGAGATGGGCGCAGTCATCTGTCCGAAACAACCGGGCCAGTCCGGGCAGCCAAGCCCGGCATCCATAATCCGGGTCCAGCCACCCATCAGAATCACCAGCACAGCCAGAACAATGGCCAGATAACAGATAATCAGTGGGCGCCGGGTATTCATCTCATCCCACCTTAGATATCCGCAGTAAACGTTTCAGGTCTTTGATAATCGATTGCGGCGGCAGTGACAGACGGTAGCGGGTAACCATAAATCCCTGGGGATCAGCCAGCAACAATCCCACTCCCTGCTGGTTGTTTTCAACCTGCTGCCAGAGTAAACGATCCCTGTCCTTACCCAGTGAGGCATGCAGGTTTGGCAACAAGGCCTGCCAGCGATGACATTCGTCACCACACTCTTCACCTACCAGCAAAATCAACCGCCAACTTCCCTCTGTGGTTAACGCCGGGTCGCCCAGGTGCAGATCACTCAGCGTCACACCCGGAGGGTAGAGTTCCCCCTGGGTAATGTGCTCTGCGGGCCGCCAGCCCGAGAAATATGCCAGTGACGCCCCCAACAGGGGTAACAGGGCAACCGCCCATACCAGCCAGAATACAGTACGCGGATAACCTGTGTTGCTCATAACACCTCCTGCTTGCGATGCCAGATAAGCCAGCCACACCCACCCATCAGCACAAGCGCCAGACCGAACCATTGAACGGCATAGCCGATATGCCTTTCGGGTAACATTGTTACCACCGGCCAGCCGACCCTCAATTCGGGCAATAACGGTTTCTCCAATCGAATCACCGCCGGATACAATCCGGGATGGCGTCGCGCCAATCTGACCATATCCAGTTGTTGTATTCTTACCAACCCGCTCTGCGGCCAGGTATCAGGAAGCAGTTGCAACGGTGCTGACGGAGTAACCAGCCGGCCACTCAGACTAACAATCTCCTGCGGCAGATCAATATCAGGCAACTGTTCACGATACTGACTGGCGGCTATCCAGCCCAGATTAACCAGCACCAACCGCACCTCTTGCATCGATTGCTCCGCTTTAAAGGGCACAACTACCTCATAACCTGCCCGCCCCTCTCGTGTTCTGTTATCCAGCAGATAAATCACCCCTGGAACAAAGCGGCCACTCAGTTGCACGCTTACAGAGTCGGTCACTGACTCTGGCAACGCCGTCAGATTAGTCCGGGCACTGTTCCAACGATCCAGCAATTGCTGCTTTTCGGCCGCCCTTTGCAACTGCCATACTCCCAGCCATAACAAAAGTGGGATCAGCAACACCGTCAACGTCAAGATCGCCCACTTGCTAAGCGGGAGCCTCTGGACTTTACTCATAGAGGCGTGCTTTAAAACAGTTTTACTCATTTCGAAACCGAGTACTGAATATGTTTAAGATCATCATTGTTATCATCTTTGCTCTGATCATTATCAGTCTTTTTGCAGGCCTCTATTTTCTGTTGAAGGATCAAAGTCGCTCCCGACGTACCGTGCAATCACTGATTTTGCGGGTATCCCTGGCGGCGTTTCTTCTGCTTATCATTCTGATTGGCTTTTACAGTGGCGAACTGCAACTACGCACCCCGTTCCCGCTGATGCCATCAGCACAACAGTCTCCGCCACAACAGCCCATTCACAACAAATAGACAAACAGGAATAACCCAACCCAGACCACATCCACGAAATGCCAGTACCATGAAACCGCCTCGAAACCAAAATGATGGTCCGGCTCGAAATGCCCCCGTATCACACGCAGTAAAATAATCACCAGCATCAGCGTTCCCAGCGTCACATGCATGCCGTGAAACCCGGTCAGAATAAAGAACGTTGCACCATAAATACCGGCATGAAGTGTGAGCCCTAACTCGTGGTAAGCCTCGACATATTCCACCGCCTGGAACACCAGAAATGCCGATCCAAGGGCGATTGTGAGTATCAACCACAGTATCACCTGAGGCCGGCGATCCTGCTTTAAGCGGTAGTGAGCAAAGGTGACTGTGACACTGGAGCTCAATAGCAACAGAGTATTCACCAGCGGCAGATGTAGCGGATCGATCAACCCACCGGGGCCAGGATAGGCAGTCATATCGGGCGTCTTCATCAGTGGCCAGGTGGCTTCAAAACCCTGCCACAGCATATTTGCCACCCCTTTCTCCCCCTCCCCCCCCAACCAGGGTACTGAAAGATTTCTGACATAGAACAGAGCACCGAAGAAGGCTGAGAAAAACATAACTTCAGAGAAGATAAACCAGCTCATCCCCCAGCGAAACGAACGATCCATCTGATCTGAGTAGAGCCCCTGACGGCTCTCATCGATCACATGACCAAACCAGCCGGTGAGAATAAGCCCCATACAGAGCGCACCAGCCAGCAACAGTGTTAGTCCAAGTCCCCCACCGGTATCAGCACTCAGAGCGTTAATCAGGGTTCCGGCCCCAAAGGCGATCAGAAACAGTGAAGCCGAAGCCATAATTGGCCAGCGGCTTTGAGCGGGTACATAGTAAGCCTGTGTACTCATAGAACACTCCTTGCAGGTGCAACAGCAATACCGCTGACCGGGCTGGATTCGGGGGTAATATCAAACAGGGTATAAGAGAGCGTGATGGTGGAGATATAGTTCGGCAACTGATCATCCACCATAAACACCAGCGGCATGGCGCGCTTTTCACCGGCCGCAAGGGGCTGCTGTTCAAAGCAGAAGCAGTTTACCTTATGCAGATAGGGGGCGGCTTCAGAGGGGGCCACACTGGGTATCGCCTGAGCGACCATATTCCGTTCAGTTGGATTAAATGCCAAAAAAGCGGTCTGCGCCATCTGTCCCGGATGGACCGAAATCTCCGCCTGCTCGGGTCGCAAACGCCACGGCATCGCTTCATTATTGACCGCCAGAAACTGCACCCGTATCTGGCGCTTGCTATCAATTTTATATTCCTGTGTCAGAGCCCCCGTGTTCTGTAGTTTGCCGTTTAAGCCGGTCACATCGCAAAACACGTCATACAAAGGCACCAGTAAAAAGCCAAAACCAAACATCAGCACGGTACCGGCTAACAGCTTTATTAACAGGGAACGATTACGTTGCTGCAGCTGATTCATCACACACCTCGGTCATTCTCTTTGTAGGGATGTGTGAATACTGGCGGCTCAGTGAACGAGTGATAGGGCGGCGGCGAAGGCAGCGTCCATTCAAGCCCATGACTACCCTCCCAGACCCGGTCTGTTGCTTGCTTGCCCGAGCGGATGCAACTGATGATGTTATACACAAACACCAGTTGGGAAAATCCAAACAGAAACGCGCCAAAGGTTGCCACCATATTGAAATCAGCAAACTGCAGCGCATAATCGGGAATGCGTCGGGGCATCCCCGCCAGACCCAGAAAGTGCATCGGGAAGAAGGTGATATTGACACCGATAAAAGAGAGCCAGAAATGTAGCTTAGCCATCGACTCGTTATACATATGCCCGGTCCACTTAGGTAACCAGAAATAGGTCGCCGCCATAAGCGCGAAAATAGAGCCAGGTACCAGCACATAGTGAAAATGCGCCACCACAAAGTAGGTATCATGATATTGGAAATCCGCTGGTGCGATCGCCAGCATCAGGCCGGAAAAACCGCCAATAGTAAACAGCACCACAAAAGCCAGCGCAAACAGCATCGGCGTTTCAAACGTCATTGATCCGCGATACATGGTGGCAACCCAGTTAAACACCTTCACTCCGGTGGGCACAGCTATCAGCATCGTGGTAAACATAAAGAACAGCTCACCGGCCAGCGGCATCCCCACAGCAAACATATGATGCGCCCAGACGATGAATGAGAGTATTGCTATAGATGCAGTGGCATACACCATTGAGGTATAACCAAACAGACGCTTACGGGCGAAGGTGGGAATAATTTCAGACACCACCCCGAACGCGGGCAGAATCATGATATACACCTCCGGATGACCAAAGAACCAGAACACATGCTGGAACAGCACCGGATCCCCCCCTCCGGCAGCATCAAAAAAGCTGGTGCCAAAATGGATATCCATCAGCATCATCGTCACCACCCCGGCTAAAACAGGCATTACCGCAATCAGAAGAAAAGCGGTTATCAGCCAGGTCCAGACAAACAGCGGCATATCCATCAGTTTCATACCAGGAGTACGCATATTAAGAATCGTGGCGATCACATTGATCGCCCCCATAATCGAACTGATCCCCATCATATGCACGGCAAAGATGAAGAATGTCACACTGGGTGGTGCGTACGTAGTGGACAGTGGGGCATAGAAAGTCCAGCCAAAATTGGGGCCACCACCTTCCATCAACAGCGTGGAAAGCATCATGGTGAAAGCAAAGGGCAGGATCCAGAAGCTCCAGTTATTCATCCGCGGCAGCGCCATATCCGGGGCACCGATCATCATTGGGATAAGCCAGTTTGCCAGGCCGACAAAAGCGGGCATCACCGCGCCAAACACCATAATCAGTCCGTGGGAGGTGGTCATCTGATTGAAAAACTCGGGTCTCACCAACTGCAATCCGGGCTGAAACAGTTCGGCACGAATGGTCAGCGCCATACAGCCCCCGATGAAGAACATGGTCAGACTGAAGAACAGATAGAGCGTACCGATATCTTTATGGTTGGTCGTATAGAGCCAGCGGGTGATCCCTGTGGCAGGGCCATGGTGACCTGTACTATGGACTGATTTCTCTAAGCTACCCATCACCCTACTCCTTCAACAACTTACTGATTTGTTGAACCGTAACCACGCCACCCTGGTTACCCCATGAATTACGTTCGTAAGTGATCACTGACGCCAGATCGACCGCTTTGAGCTGCTCACCAAACGCCTGCATCGCGGTACCGGAACGACCATGCAGCACCACACTGATATGCTCAGCAGGATCTCCCGTCATTAACGGGCTTCCTGCCAGCGCCGGGAAGATGCCTGGTAGCCCCTGGCCTTCCAGTTGATGACACGCGGCACAGGTGCCTTTGTAAACCTCTTCTCCCCGGGACATCAGTTCAGCCTGACTCATCTCCTGTTGCGCTGATGCGGCCTCCGCCACTTTAAGACTGGCCTGCTCTGCTACCCACTGTTGATAATCTTCCGGAGATTTAACATCGACCACAATTGGCATAAAACCGTGATCCCGGCCACAGAGTTCGGCACACTGGCCGCGATAGATCCCCGGTTCATCTACCAGAGTCCAGGACTCATTCACAAAACCAGGGACGGCATCTTTCTTAACCGCCAGAGCAGGCACCCACCAGGAGTGAATGACATCATTTGACGTCAGCAGGAAACGCACCTTTTTACCGGCAGGAATCACCAGAGGATTATCCACTTCCAGCAGATAGTGCTCGCCCTTGAGCTGTTCATTACTAATCTGTTCGCGGGGAGTCGCCAGGGTACTGAAAAAATCGATATCCTGATTGAGATATTTATACCGCCATTTCCACTGATACCCGGTTATCTGAATATCGATGTCCGCACTGTTTTTATCGTACATCTGAATCAGCGTGGTACTGGCGGGCACCGCCATGGAAACCAGAATAGCAACAGGGACAATGGTCCAGATGATTTCGACCCAGGTGCTTTCGTGAAAATGTGCGGCTTTCGCTCCACGGGATTTGCGGTGCCAGATGATCGACCAGAACATCACGCCGAACACCACCACGGCAATGGCCACACAGATATAGAAAATGATCATATGCAGGTTGTAGACAGATCGACTGATCTCAGTTGCCCCTTCAACCAGATTTACCTGCCACTGCGCTGTCACCAGCGGCGCATAAAAAAGCCCCGCAAAAAACAGGACCCTTCCAATACGTCGTCTCATTCTCAGGCCTCCTTTCTGTTGAAAACTCAACAGCTGCATACCAAGCCTAAAATGATCCCTTTTAGTCCAAACCAATATCCCAGATGATCACTTGGTTATAAGCCAGTATAGCAGCAGATTTCAGAGTGCAAGGGGAAAGTTCCGCGGGTAAACAGAGGACAGGGGCGCATGAATGCCGCCCCTGTAGGAGAGAAAAAACCGAAAAATTTTTCTGAAAACTGCCTATCCTGCCAACGTCGTTAAAAGCCAGTACAGTAACGAAATCAGTGCAATCAGAAACACCGCTGAAGCCAGCAGCCCTAACCACATCGATTGCATAGGAATATTATATTTCCTTTCCCTTTCATCGGGTGGTTTGGTAAAAACCATGCTCCACGATCTGAGAATTCTGGCGATCCAACTCATTAACAGCAGCAGTTTTTCTGAGAACAGGTTCGGATACATAAGAACCACCCCTCTTATTAACTGCGCCTCTTAAGGTATAGTCGATAGCCCAGCAAAATAGCCAACAGAATTGCAAAAATAAGTTGTTGAAAGAAGTCTGAACGAATCTGCCAGACGAAGTGGAGCAGCACCAACAGACTGGCAGGATAGATCAGCATATGCAGTTTTTTCCAGCGCCTGCCAAGCCGGCGCTGCATCTTCTGCGTAGAGGTTACCGCTAAGGGCAGCAATAACAATAACGCCAGTGATCCCATGACAATATAGGGGCGTTTTGTCAGCTCAGTCATCAGCATATCCCAACGCCAGCCAAGCAGGAACGTAGCGAATGCCAGCAGATGCAGAACCGCATAAAAAAAAGCATACAGCCCGAACATGCGCCGATAAACCATTAGCCAGCGCCAGCCGAAAAACTTTCTCAACGGCGTAACCGCCAGCGTCAGCCATAGCCAGCACAGCGCCCAGAACCCCAGCTCTTTAACAATATACTTAGCAGGATCAGCCCCCAGGTCATTGGTCAATAAACCTTCAACCAGCCTCCCCAGCGGCAGCAACAGTAATAAGAAAAACAACCACCAGCGAAAAAGCCGCATGGGTGCCACTGACACCATCAGAACCACTGGGTCAGATCCATCCCCTTATAGAGATGGGCAACCTGATCGGCATAGCCATTAAAGGGCAGTGTATCAATAATATTGGGTGTTAACAGTGAAGAGGGTAAACGCCGCTCGGTCGCCTGGGACCAGCGCGGGTGGTCGACTTCAGGGTTAACATTGGCATAGAAACCATACTCATCCGGCGCAGTCATGTTCCAGCTGGTTGCCGGCATGGTTTCACTGAAATGGATCCGAACAATGGATTTGATCGATTTAAAACCGTATTTCCAGGGCACAACCAGCCTTAACGGTGCGCCATTCTGAGGGGGCAAAGCATTACCATAAAGCCCCACCGCCATCAGTGTTAGCGGGTGCATCGCCTCATCCATTCGCAGTCCCTCAACATAGGGCCACTTTATCGTGCTGAAGAAGCCCCGCTGTCCCGGCATCTGTTCTTTATCCAGCAGCGTGGTGAACTGCACATATTTCGCTTTTGAGGTCGGCTCGAAACGTTTGATCAGATCTGCCAGCGGGAACCCCAGCCAGGGAATCACCATTGACCATGCCTCGACACAGCGCAGACGGTACACCCGGTCTTCCAGTGCATGGGGGGCAAGAATATCTTCCAGATGATAGTTGCCCGGCTTAGCCACTTCACCGCTGATCTCAACCGTCCAGGGGTCAGTTTTAAATTCCTGGGCATTACGCACCGGATCACGCTTATCCGTACCAAACTCGTAGAAGTTATTGTGCGTGATTACATTGTAGTAAGGTGCGAGGGTTTCACGGGTCGATAACTCTGCATTACGGCTTGCCTCAGCCAGCTTCGGTTGCAGCCAGTCAGGCCCTTTATATCGCGGCAGGTCCGCCGGAATATCATATCCGGCAGCCTCTGCCAGGGATGAAAACCCCACCACAGGAAGTGCCGCAACAGACAGCGCCGCCTGCATAAAACGACGCCGGTCACGATACACTGACTCGGGCGTGATCTCAGATGGCAGGACCGGTTGCGATCCGCCAGATTTATACCGCTTCACCATAACCACCTCCTGCCTGTATTGGACAACAACTAACTGCTAAGTGCTTTACGTTTACGCAGCAACCAGAGAACCGGACCAGAAAGGGTATAAGCCAACAGCAACAGCCAGAGGAAGATAGGCGGGCTGATAGAGATAACACCGATCGTTAAAACGATCACCAGCAGAATCATAAAGGGAATTTTTCCCTTGGGGTCGACATCTTTGAAACTGTAATAGAGCACGTTACTGACCATCAGCACCCCCATTAACGCCACATAGACAGCGATAGGGTAAACAAAGCCGCTGACATCGATGCCAAACTCAACACAGGCCCAGACTAAACCCGCCACCGAGGCCGCAGCCGCAGGACTTGGCAGACCGATAAAGTAGCGCTTATCAACCGAACCGATCTGGGTATTAAAACGCGCCAGCCGCAGAGCCGCCCCGGCAACGTAGATAAAGGCACAGAACCAGCCAAATTTACCCGCACCACTTAAGGCCCAGCTGAACGTTACCAGCGCCGGTGCCACGCCAAAGGAGACCATATCTGATAATGAATCATACTCTGCGCCAAAAGCACTCTGGGTATTGGTCAGACGGGCAACACGACCATCCAGGCCATCCAGCACCATCGCCACAAAAATTGCGATTGCGGCATTATCAAACACCCCGTTCATACCAGCCACTACCGCATAAAATCCACAGAACAGCGCCCCTGTGGTAAACAGATTCGGCAGTAGATAGATCCCTCTGCTGCGGGGCTTAGGCCCCGTTTGATCCGGACATGACTGTTCCTGATCGGGCTGTTCAGATGGTTCCGGTTTGTTTCCCTGTGGGTCATTCATAGAGCTATTTACACCAATGGATTAACAAAATGTAACGACATTCTACTTTTCCAAATCAGGGAAAGCTATGTCTACACGAAAGCCGGGGACAGAAACAGGATCAGGTTCCCAGAAGTACCCGGTCAACAAATTTACGCACCAGAATATTCGACTCAGGGGTTTCAACCGCTGAATTCAACACCTGCTCCAACTGACCATCGCCCTCGGTATAATGTGACTTATAAAACGTCAGTCGCTCAATCAGGGTGGCTTTATCGACCTCAGGGTGGAACTGAAAAGCCCAGAACGGCTTCCCCCTGAGTTTAAAACTGTGAACACACTGATCGGTATAAGCGAGCAACTGGCAGGTTTGCGGCAGAGTTTTGGCGTACTGTCGGTGTACTGAAACGGCAGCAAACTGATCCGGTGTATCATGATAGAGCGGATCACGGGTGGCCGCGTCTGTCAGCGTAATCGGAATCGCCCCCATTTCAAAGCCGGTTTCCCGGTGGAAAATCTGCCCTCCCAACGCCAGTATTGCTAACTGAAAACCAAAACAGGAGGCAAAAACAGGCTTGCCGGTGTCTGCACAGTGACGGATCAGCGACTCACACCGGGGGATAAAACCATACTGATCAGGTTTGAGAACGTCCGCCTCACTGGCTCCTCCCACCAGCAAAGCATCGTAATCATCGGCCACCGTGAGCGGAAAATCCGGCGTATCAAAAACATTGAGAATCGCTATCTGCTGCGGCATCAAACCGCTGTACTCAGCAAAGCTATGATGCTCTTCCCGACGCACCTGCTCGCCATCACGGATCTGCAACAATAGAATCTTCAGCTGTTCCCGGGTTTTCATAACAGGCCTCTGCTCAGGCAACTTTGTTGTTACCGCAGCTCTAAGAATACCTTCCCCGATTGAAGACTCAATAGAAAAAGGGCGGTATCAACGCGATACAGCCCTCAAAGCGATGCTGTTAACAGGATGCAGCTACTATTTCAGCCCTGGCAGAAAGAAAGGGATATCGATCCGCTTCTCAGTCAGCTTCCGGGTGATCACCTGCTTCAAAGGAGAAAAGTTGTTGGCGATTCTCAGAGTCGCCTTGCGGGCAATCCTGGCCGCAAAGTTATCATTGGTAAACAAGCCGACCACAAGATTAGTGCCCATATAGAGCGGTTTAGTGACCCGCATATGGTTGCTCTGGTATTTTTCCAGCACCGTATAACTGCCGATATCCAGTCCCTTAGACAGCGCCTGTTTAATCTCTTTGGTGAGGGTCTCCTGACTGCGTAACCCCAGATTGAATCCGTGAGCGGTCACCGGGTGCATCCCCACCGCAGCATCACCAATCACCGCAAACCGACGACCAATAAACTTGTTGGCATGCACCGCTACCAGCGGGTAGAGATGGCGACGACCATAGAGCTTCATACTGCCCAACTGGCCCTGCAAGCGCTGTTCAATATCCGCAGCAAACGCTTCTTCACTCATATTGAAAATGGTATCAGCCTCAGCACTTGAAACGGTTACCACGATAGAGGAGAGATTGCCGGTCATTGGCAGAATCGCCAGAGTACGCCCGTAGTGGAAACACTCGAAAGCGGTCTGATTATGGGGCAGTGTATGCTCCATACGACACACAATTGCAGTACGGGAAAAATCCTTCATGGTGGCCGGAACACCCATTTTCCGGCGGGTTTCTGAGAAACGGCTGTCCGCAGACACCAGCAGATCACACTCAACCCGCTCCCCATTAGAGAGGATAACCCAGGCGCTATCACTGCCACTGCCGACCTCCTCAACGGAGGTTTCGGTTAACAGCTCAACATTGTCGATATCTTCGACCACCTCAAAATAGGCTTTGCGTATTTTGTCGTTTGGCACCAGATAACCCAAAGCATCCAGATCGGCATCATCATTATCGAAGTCCAGGGTATAGCTGGAATTACCATCCAGAACTTTTGCGGCACAGATCGGTGATACATCTTTATCCGCAAGCTGCTGCCAGGCTCCCGAAGCTTTCATCATCTCTACCGACAAATGGGTCAGGGCGATCTCACGACCATCTTCCGGAGGTTCACGCAACGTCGTCAGGGATGAACGCTCTACCAACAGCACTTTCAGGGACGTTTCCCCCAGTGACCGGGCAAAACTCAGTCCGGCCGGGCCTGCGCCAATTATTACGATGTCATACTTCATATCAGACCTCAGGGCGACAGCGCGCCATTGCAACGTGAATATGACCGCAAACACTACCCTCTATAGCCTCAGATTTCCCTAATCCAGATCAAAGATGAATGCACAAAAACAGGGTTACCCCGCCTGAATATATTGCACTTTCAGAAACATATGCAAAAATACATTTCTAATACTGCAACAAAGTCTGCCGACGACAGCGTTGCATCCGCCCAGCCAACCGTTCTTTGGAAACCCTCTGTATGGACACCCGCTCGCTGAAGTTATTCATTAGCCTCTGTGACACCCTTCACTTTGGCCGGGCCAGTGAAGCCTGTCATATCAGCCCTTCAGCACTGACCCGGGCGATAAAACAGCTGGAAGAGTCGCTGGGCGTGCAACTCTTTGAACGGGACAACCGCACCGTCAGTCTGACCCGTGAGGGGGCCCGGTTTCAGATATATGCCCGGGAAGCGCTGACCCAGTGGGATGTGGTACGTAACTCTCTGCTGGAAGGGGTACAGGAACTGCAGGGGGAGATCAGTGTTTACTGCTCCGTCACCGCCAGTTACAGCTTTCTTTACGATATTCTCAGTGACTTTCGCAAACAGCACCCCAGAATTGAACTGAAACTGCATACCGGCGATCCGGAAAACGCCATTCAGCGGGTGCTGGCTGGCACCGACGATATCACCATTGCCGCTAAACCTGACACCCTGAACGCCAGCCTGGCCTTCAAACATATTGCCACTTCACCACTGCTGTTTATCGCTCCGCAGAAAGATCTCCAGCTTGACCCGATGCTCAGCGGCTCACCCGACTGGTCGGCCATTCCGATGATTCTGTCGGAGGAGGGTGTGTCACGTAAACGGATAGATCAGTGGTTCAAGGCACGCCAGAGCAAACCCCTCATCTATGCGCAGGTGGCCGGTAATGAGGCGATTGTCAGCATGGTCAGTCTGGGGTTTGGGGTTGGAGTCGTGCCCAAAATCGTACTGGACAACAGTCCGCTGGCAGAGCGGGTACGCATCCTCGATATTGAGCCGCAACTAAAAGCTTACGACGTAGGCCTGTTTGCCCTGAAAAAGAAACTGCAAAGCCCGCTGATCGATGCTTTCTGGTCACAGATCCGCTAGCCTCAGCTACACCCGCCGACCCGGCTTATTAACCAGATAGATGCCCAGCGCCACCAGCAACAGCGCCCCCAGCATATCGTATGTTAACTGCTCATCCAGAATCATCCAGGCAAACAGCACGCCAAACAGAGGCGTCAGGAAGGTAAAACTGGCAATTTTCGCTGCCGGATAGTGGCTGAGCAACCAGAACCAGGCGAGATACCCGGCAAACGCCATCAAAACGGTCTGAAACAGCAGCGACCCGATTACCCATGACGACAGCTGCGTAATACCCGGCTCATTCATCAGCCATGACAGCAAAGGCAGCGCCAGCGCCGACACCACCAGTTGATACAACAGTACCCGGGAGGGCGACTGGTGTCGCTGAGGAGAGGCTTTCAGCACCACCGTCGTGGCACCCCAGAAAAACGCCGCAGCCAGCGCCAGACTATCACCCAACAGGGAAGCTTCACCATCGACTGAATCTCGGAAGGCGAAGAAAACCCCGGCAAACGCAATGAGCAACCCGACCACCTGTGATCGCTTCAGCGACTCATCCGGAACAAAAAAATGGGTCCCCAGGGCGACAATAAAGGGCGAGGTATAGAGAAATATAGTGGTATGGGATGCGGTAGTCAGCGTCAAAGCGATATAGATCAGCAGAAACTCGATGGCAAACAGCGCCCCCAGTAATACCCCCCACCAGAAAGCACCGTCGTCACGAAAGATCTTCTCTCCACGAAACGTCATCCACAACATCAGCAGCAGTGATGCACCAACAGAACGCAGACCGGCCTGCATCAACGGCGAGATGCCTTCCAGACCAAACTTAACCACCGTCTGATTCAGGCCGAATAACATACAGAGCCCGATCAATAGTACAATGGCCGGGCTATCAAAAGCGGTTTTAATCATGCACTGAACAGCGCATCAAGCTCAGGTGAGATATAGGGGCGGCCACGCTCATTCAGTGCCGTGCCTATCACCAGGCCGTTTACACACAACCTGTCATCGCTGACTCGCACAACCCGTTGACGGAAACCAAACTTCACTTTACTGATCCGCTCCAGCTCAACGTCCACCCGAAAACGATCGCCACTCTTCAATGAAGACTTGTAATCCAGTTCAGAACGGATCACCACCAGATGGATACCCGCTTCGGTCAATGCCGCAAAATCAACACCGCTGCTAAGCAGAAACTCATGGCGGGCGTGTTCCAGATAGTTAAAATAGACGCCATTATTAACGATGCCCTGCATATCCAGTTCATAATCCCTTACGCTCATTTCGATACTGAACATTTCACTTCCCCGACAAAAAAAGAGGGTGCGATCATAGCACCCTCAGATAACCGTGTAATTAAGGTTGGATTAATGCGTAGAACGGGCCGGTTTAACCGACTCCGGTGCCAGCGACTCAATCAGTTTCAGCAATGCATCAACGCCATCCTGCAGATTGGCATTATTATCGATCAACTGAATATTGTCCGGCAGACTATCAACAAACTGACGATGCCGGGCCAGCCGTTTGATAATCTCGGCTTCACTCTCCCGGCCCCTTTTTGTCAGCCGCTGATGCAGAATATCCTCTTCAACTTCAACCAGCACAGGAATCAGATTGGGATAAGCATGCATTGCGATCTGCAGATATTCACGGGAGCCGTTGATCACCACATTAACCCCTTTCGACAACCAGTTATCGATCTCTGAACCGATACCATAGCTGTAATCATGAGAGTACCACTGCATGGCAAACATCCCCATGCTGGCACGTATATCAAACTCTTCCGGTGAGAGATGGATATGATTTTCGCCGCCGACATTCGGGGCACGGGTGATATAACGATGAGCCACAAAGCAGCCATGATTTGCCTGCAGGCGCCGACGACACCCCTCGAGCAAGCTGTCTTTACCACTGCCAGAAGCGCCCACCAGATAGAGCAGTTTTCCACTCATAGGATGATCTCTGAGTACTATAACCAGTTATTGTGAGACCAAGAGTAATACGCTTAAATTAGAAACACCAGTATTGATTAACCCGGCACCATCTTCGTGGCGAACATAACCTCAGGCCAGCATCTTCTGCTCAAATACAACAACATAGGTATCGTTCCAACGTGGAAACAGACTCATCTGCCACCATAAAGGTGGCTGAGAATACCGACTAAAATCTCTGGTCAAACCACTGGACATATAATTGACAACGCTGCTGGCATTAGCGTTCTGATACTCGACAGCATTGAACGAACCCAACTGGGCAACCACGACGATCGACGACAGAGCGATCAGCCTGACTGAACGGATCATAATAACCTCCTCAGACCGGAACTCTGTTGATAGGCCATCCTGGCTCTCTGTGCGCCAGAAGACTGCAGATTCCCTGTGACGCCGGTCTGCTTCCCCGGTTTTTAATTTTTGCTGCCGGGGGAATACTTAGTATAGTCGGAATCAACGATTCACCAGAAAATAAGCCCCTCTCTGTTCCCCCCCCCCTTCGCAGAGACCAAAAAAAACCGCTCAATGAGCGGTTTTTTAACAGTTCGAAAGTGTTACAGGCTCAACACCTTCTCACCCCGGGACAGACCGGAGACACCGGTACGTACCACCTCCATAATATGGCTGGTGCCCAGGGTTTCGATGAAAGCATCCAGCTTATCGCTGGCACCGGTCAGCTGAACCGTATAGGTGGTCGGCGTTACATCGATAATCTGACCGCGGAAAATATCCGCGGTACGCTTGATCTCCGCACGCATCTGGCCACTGGCTTTCAGTTTGATCATCATCAGCTCACGCTCGATATGATCACCTTCCGTCAGATCAACCACCTTCACCACATCGATCAGCTTATTCAGCTGCTTGGTGATCTGCTCAATCACCCGATCGCTACCGATCGTGGTGACCGTCAGGCGTGACAAAGTGGAATCTTCCGTTGGTGCTACCGTCAGCGACTCAATATTGAAGTTACGCTGGGAGAACAGACCCACAACCCGGGACAGCGCACCTGGCTCGTTTTCCATCAGCACAGAAATAATATGTCTCATGATCAGGTTCTCTCCGTCTTGCTCAGCCACATATCCCGCATAGAGCCACGCGGTACCTGCATCGGGTATACATGCTCAAACGGATCTACAGCGATATCCATAAACACCATGCGATCTTTCAGGGAGAACGCTTCAGTCATTGCCGCTTCCAGGTCTTCATACTTCTCGACCTTCATCCCGACATGTCCATAAGCTTCAACCAGCTTAACGAAGTCCGGCAGAGACTTCATATAGGACTGCGAGTGACGTGATTCATAGTTCATATCCTGCCACTGACGGACCATGCCCAGAGACTGGTTGTTAAGACAGATAACCTTAACCGGAATATCGTACTGACTGATAGTCGACAGCTCCTGAATATTCATCTGAATACTGCCTTCACCGGTGACACAGACAACCTCTTCGTCCGGGAAGTTCATCTTTACACCCATCGCTGCCGGCAGACCGAAGCCCATGGTGCCCAGACCACCAGAGTTGATCCAGCGATTCGGCTTATTGAACTTATAGTACTGCGCCGCAAACATCTGGTGCTGACCTACATCAGAACAAACGTAAGCATCACCTTTAGTGACCTTGCTCAGCATCTCGATAACCTGTTGCGGTTTCATCAGCTCAGAGTCGTCGGTACGGAAACGTCCGCCATGACGGCCGCGCCACTCCTCTATCTGCTGCCACCAGGCATCGATCGATTCTTTACCTGGCTTTTTCTTGCTGCCCTTAACCAGTTCGACCATCTCCTGCAAGACATGCTTGGCAGGGCCTACAATTGGCACATCGGCCTGGATAGTCTTCGAAATCGAAGCGGGGTCAATATCCACATGGATAATTTTCGCGGTTGGACAGAACTTATCCACACCATTGGTTACCCGGTCATCAAAACGGGCTCCCACCGCCAGAATCAGATCTGCATGGTGCATCGCCATATTCGCTTCATAGCTACCGTGCATCCCCAGCATACCGATAAACTGACGATCGGTACCCGGATAACCACCCAGCCCCATCAGGGTGTTGGTTACCGGCGCATTCAGCAGCTTAGCCAGTTCGGTCAGCTCCGCACTGGCATCACCCATAATGACACCACCACCCGTATAGAGAACCAGACGCTTGGCACCCAGCACCATATCGATCGCTTTCTTAATCTGGCCGCTATGCCCCCGGGTGACCGGGTTATATGAGCGCAGCTTAATACTTTTCGGATACTCGTAATTAAAGCGATCGGTCGGATTAGTCATATCCTTGGGAATATCAACCACAACCGGTCCCGGACGACCACTTTCCGCAATATGGAACGCTTTCTTAATGATGGAGGGAATATCTTCAGGGTTCTGCACACTGAAGCTGTGTTTCACTATCGGACGGGAGACACCGATCATGTCGGTCTCCTGAAACGCATCTTCACCGATCAGGAAGCTCATGACCTGGCCGGTAATCACCACCATCGGAATTGAATCCATATACGCGGTTGCAATACCGGTAATCGCATTGGTTGCACCCGGGCCGGAAGTCACCAGCGCCACACCGGCTTTACCGGTTGCACGGGCATACGCATCAGCCATATGGGTAGCGGCCTGCTCGTGGCGAACCAGCACGTGTTGTACATCGTCCTGCTGAAACAGAGCGTCATAAATATGCAGCAGCGCTCCGCCCGGATAGCCGTAGATGTGTTTCACACCCTCATCTTTAAGGGCGCGAATAACCATTTCGCCGCCTGAAAGTTGTTCCACAATAGTATCCTCAAATTACACGCATCAAAGCATGTATAAAAAATTCTGATACTGGAGGATGTTATGACGCGCCTACTGGTGTGTAATAACATCAACCAGCAGGCTTTTGCGAAGATGACCGGTACGGTCAGAGAAAGGCAAAAGCAACTCTTCATCCGGTGATTACGTGTGGGTACACACTGTAAACCCGGGAAAATAAGCTGGGTGTGCTTATCAGGTTTCTGCTTCGGGATGACCTACTTGGCGCAGAAACAACTAAATTGTGCCGCCATTCTGCCAGCAGTACAGGAATTGATCAAGAGATCAGCCGTGATAAATACTATATTTTTCAGATGCTGAAACGGATAGCTGCAGAGCGATGGAGGAGAGTGCTATAGTGGTGAAAAAGTATTTATCATTTTTTGAGTCGGAGATCGTTGCATGAGCACTGCGGAAATTAAAAACAAGGAACGCGCACTCAATGAGTTTGTACTGGTATTGCGCAAGATAATGGTTGAACCCGGCATCTGCGAAACGGCGCTGGAGATCACCCGTAAATATATAGACGATAAGCACGCCAACGTAAAAATAGCGGATGAGCTGTCTGCCACCACCAGCATTAAGATCCCCGCAGAACACAGCGAAGCAGACACCCTGTTTCTGGAGATGCTGAAAGATCTGGTACGGGACGAGAAAGCGTTGTATTAAGCTAAACCAGATAAACCATCATCGGGGTCTTCATGGCCCCGACTTAACTAAAAAAGCACTCCCCTTCTCTTAACATGCCCCTCGCTATAACTTAGACTTAACACTCTCAAAGGCAGTGAAGCCAATAGAGTTACACCAGCCCGCTTGTCAACCAAGCGATTGCCACAGAATTAAAGGAATAATTCAGATGTCACCTCCCAAAACCGCCTGTTTTGACAACTACTTCTTCATCAGCGTCAGCGGTATCAGCCACAGCACTACGCAGACATATCAATTCTATAACAGCAATGATCAGGTGCAACAGGAGTACATCGAAGCTAAACAGCAACGGATGGAACAACCGGGCTATAGTATTTTTAGCTGGGACTGGACACCTGAAACCGAAAAACGCAACGTCTGGCTCAGCATCGAATGCGACGAAGGCGGGCCAATCAAACTGCCATTATTCAAAGCGGTCGACAAACAGGAGTATCAATATCGGGATGAAAATTACGAACAGAATTATCATCTGCAAGCGGTCGTTCCCCTCACGCTGCTACCCAGTTATCAGCCACAACAGTATCCAGAGCAATATATGGCGCCCGTACGTAATGGCTATATCTATATTTTCCGGGGCAATCAGCTGTGGCGCGAACTCGAGATAAAAAACAGAGAAGACAGCGGCGCAGAATTTCGTGACACCCATCTTTATTACCACCGGGAAGGCTTTGACAAACCGTTCAAAAAAGGCCCGCGTAAAGCCGTCGGCAAACCACTCAAAGATATCTGGCTGCCCACCAAAGCCAATGGCAGCCCTCAACGCTTGCATATCGCATATTCGGAAGTTCAGTGGAGCGCCGCCTATCTGAACTTTCTCGAACACCCCGATAATCAAGCGATCCTTCAGCAACGCACCAGCCTGATTACTCACCGCAGCATTAACGTTCTGGGAGAAAAACTGAACACCACATTCAGGACTATGCGGCTGCGTGAGCCGGAGATTGAACAAAAACTGGCCGACCCCAGCCGCTATAATCAAGACCTCAGTGGCAACCACCTGCAACACCTGTACGACGGTGTAAGCTACGAAGTCGATTCGCTGCGCAATAACAGCAGCAGCCTGCTGTCAACCTTGGAGAACAGCACTCATCAGCGGCTGGAATATGGCGCCCGGGTCGCCCAGTACAACCGGAAAATGAATAACGCCGGGCAGGAGGACAGCCTCTGGCAGGCTCACAGCTCGATCGATTATCTGGCCGATGCCAGAGCCCGGCAACTCAAACTCATGGTGCTGCCCGACCCGCTATTCGAGCTTCGCCACCATACTCAGATGGCGATGCAGGTCAGTGCCTGCCTGTTCCATATACTGGAAGACGCGGGGCAGCAGAAATACTTCCAGAACGCCGAGCTGGTGCAACGCTTTGTGGTGCCAGACACACTGCCCAACGGCCAGGAAAACCCCAACCACAAGCACCTGGACAGCTTTAACTACAGCCCTATCGGCGTATTCCAGCGCACGCTGCGCAGCATTGAACGTCGTCGCTGCCGGGAGGATATGGCGCTGTTCCAACAAACCCTCGGGCAAACACTGGATAATCCGGCCACGGCAGCCGTCATCCGGGATATTACCAGTCTCGATTACGGTGCCTCCGGGGCCTACGTCATTGTCGGCAACGCCATGCAGGCTCTCAGTCAGAATTTAGCGTCTATTGATCCATTACAGGATAAAACGCAAGACACGGACTGGCCCGGTCACGATATCATATCTAACTTCTACACCCGGGGCGCCAGCCATCCGCTGCATGCCCTGCTCTACCCCCCTGCGGACCAGGTGCCGCTGGACACCGCCTACACCGCGCCCCCGCCCATCAACGACGGCAGTGGCCTGGCAACCACGGGAAATATCGCCCGCTGGGCAGGTGATAACCTGCTACTCAGTGACAATGTCGAAATAATGGAACATGCCACGCTACTCGCCGAAAATGATGAAGATGGATTTGCCGGCAGCCGCCGTATCCTCAATACCGCCGACGGTATCCTCAGTGGTTTCTTTACCGCTATGCTGGCACTGCAGAACAAAGCCAGCGCCCGCGCCAGCCTCAGCGAGCTGGTCGAAACTATCGAATTCAAGGCCGCCTACCTCGACAATACCCGTCTGGGTAAACTGATAGCCCCGGACAGTTTCGGGCAAGCCACCTTTACCCCCACCTCCGGCGAGCCGATTGCGGGCGCCTATGTGGTGGGAGTACACAGTAAAAAAGCCGGGCTGCACTTTGGCCTCACCGAAGGACAGCGCCAGAAAACCACCTCAAAACGTACCGGTGTACTTCAGGATAGCAACGGTAAACTACTGGCCTCCACCAATAAACGCAGCCTTAAAGGCACTGAGCTAAGACGGGGCGCCACTGCCCGCAGTAAAGCTGACTTAAGGGTACTGATGATCCCCGAGGATAACCCTGTCACCCAGATGAAGGTTGAGCAGTTAGCTCAAGAAGCGGATCTGGGGGATAAACTGAAACCCCAGAGCAAAGCGGGTGGAATCGCCGGACAGGCTTATTCAAGACTGGGGGTTCCCTACTTTATTGTGGTGCTGGAGATAATAAATCTGCAGAGAACAATGGCTGGATTTAATGAAAGGCATGGGAATATATATCGGGGTGTCTCTTTTGTCAGTGCTTCTGCTGATCTGAGTGTTGCTATCATAAATGCCTCAAATTTTCTGTCACGAGAAACAGGCCGTGTAGCCACTTATACAACCAAGACCATTATTAAGTTACCAGCAAGTGCTGTCAGGCTCCTCTCCGCGCCTTCTTTAGGCCTTCACCTTGAAAGGAGCCTAAGCCGACTCAAAATTGCCGGAGTAGTCGGCGGCGCTTTAACAACAGCGGTTGCCATATGGGATACCTGCCTGTTAATTTCCGCCCAGGACAAGGATGCCGCAGCGGCTATGGCAATGGTGGCACTCGGCACCGGCCTGTCAACTTTTGGTAGCCTCTATACCGCCACCTTTCTGATGAATCCCCTGGGCTGGATCGGACTGACAATCGCTCTGGTAGGCTTTGGCCTCTACATGCTATTTAAAGACAGCCCGATGGAGACCTGGCTTAAGAACGGTCCTTTTGGCGCAAGTCCCGACCGGACCGGTGACTATAAGTATCTGCAAAAACCGGACAAGGCCTGGCAGCACTTTATCAACCTGATTATGAATCTGCGGATTAAAGTCTACCCGATACAGCAGATCGAACTACCCACTAAACTACGCCTTCATCTGGAAAATCTTGGGGCCACTCACGGCGTCTGGGTAACCAGCAACCTGTTTGGCCTGAGTAATCCGGATCAGCAAGCATTGCGCTTCCATGCCCGACAGGCAGTATTAAAAAGCACAGTAAAAGTCACCCGCATAGGTCGTCAACAACCCCGATTAAGTGTAGAACAGCTGAACCGTTCTGACGCTCCTTTGATCTATCAACACAAGTTGGATAACGGCTATATATTCTTCTATCGCTACGATAAAACCGTGCCCCGCTCCGATAGTGAATATAAGCTGCTGGAGGGTAGCAGCTACCTCTACGATTATACCGCCCATTTCCATACCCGGGCCCAGCTGCAGATCGGTGAGCATACCTTCCCCACCCCGCCATTAAACAAAGAGGAAGTCGCCGGCCACCCTACTAGCACCCCGAACTTTACAAAAGGGGAATACTGGTGGGCCAATGAGTTTGGCTGGGAACAGTAACAGGACTAACGATGAATAGAATAGATCGCTACAGCAATACTGCCTGGAACAGTCAAAACTATAATAATCAGAAACCCCGTCCAGAACTAGGGGTCCTTACAAAACTCTTGCAGGGAAGCGCCCCCCTGCCCTGGTGCAGGGCCAACGAAACCGTTCCGGTCAGTATGATTGAGGAACCCACCCCAACCGAGATCAGGCAGCGATTAAAAGAGAATAAAGGGGAAACTCACTGGGATGAGAGCCAGTATAGCGCGGGTTCATTAAATAAATGGGGTCTGATCTATTTTTACCTTACGGCAATTGCCAAAGGTTGTTGCACGATGCTTGCCCCCTTATCTTTTGTTTCTTCACTAGCCTTAGTATTTTTTGACGATACCATTGATTTCATTGATTTCATCGAAATAATGATTTTCTTTTGTATTTATATATATATCCCTTCAGCCCTGATCTGGGGCTACTTCGAAGCCTCGGGCCGCGGCTACCTCCCCATGCCCTGGTTTATGAAAGCCGTCAAACATTTCACTTTCAGTCGCGCCACCGGCATGGTCACCCGCTATAAAAACAATAAAGAACTCTATAGCCATCCTTTCCCCGAGTTCGACTGTTATCTGGTCAGCAGCCCCAGCCATCAGGGGATTCTCAGCTATCAGCTGCATCTGGTACACCGCTATCATCGTTACTTCGACAGCATCCCCCTGCACGGTTTCAGCGCCAGCCAGCAACCGGACGAGTTTGAACGGATCTGGAACCTGATCCAACGTTATATGGACACCAGCCAGCCAATGCCCGATATCCCGGAGCTGGAACCGGCCCGGCCCCGCGATCCCACAACTGCTGCCTACGATGCTAAAATCAACCGTAAACCCGATTACTGGTTCTCAATGGATGATGACGAGTTTGAAGAGGCGATCGCTCAACTACGCGCTGAGCAACGTTTTATGCCTAGTATGGGCCCGAAGATCGATCTGTTTAAAGGCGGCACTCAAGCCTGAATGCACTAACGGACTAAACGAATATAAATGGACTTCCAACAAATAAAGCCCTATAGCAGCACCGCCTGGAATAGCGAACGATATTCCAGGCAGAAGCCACGCCCGGAGCAGGGCTCGCTGATTAAGCTGCTGCAGGGCGGTGATCCGCTGCCGTGGAGCCGGGCCAACGAAACGGTTCCCGTCAGTTTGATTCAGGAGCCAACACCGGCAGAAATCAAGCAGCGTATCAAAGACAATAAAGGCGAGACCTATTGGGATGAAAATCAATGTACCATAGGCTCGCTTAATCGCTGGGGATTAATCTACTTTTACATCACTATGTTTGCGAAAGGCTTTTGCGTCTTCCTCGGCCCACTTTTCCCATTCATTTCCATATATCTATATTTTGATGATCCTGAAGATCTAAATGGACTATTCGATTTTATATATATATATAGCGTTTACGTGTTTCTCCCTTCAGGCCTGATCTGGGGTTATACGGAAGCCTCTGAGCATGGCTACCTCCCCATGCCCTGGTTTATGAAAGCGGTCAAACATTTTACGTTCAGCCGCAGCACCGGCATGGTCATCCGCTATAAAAACAATAAAGAGCTCTATAGCCATCCTTTCCCCGAGTTCGACTGTTATCTGGTCAGCAGCCCCAGCCATCAGGGGATTCTCAGCTATCAGCTGCATCTGGTACACCGCTATCATCGTTACTTCGACAGCATCCCCCTGCACGGTTTCAGCACCAGCCAGCAACCGGAGGAGCTTGAACGGATCTGGAACCTGATCCAGCGCTATATGGACACCAGCCAGCCGATGCCCGATGTGCCAGAGCTGGAACCCGCCCGTCCTCGCGACCCTACAACTGCCGTCTGGGACAAGCAACATAACCGCAAGCCCGATTACTGGTTCTCAATGGATGATGACGAGTTTAAAGAGGCGATCGCTCAACTACGCGCTGAGCAACGTTTTATGCCTAGTATGGGCCCGGAGATCGATCTGTTTAATGGCGGCACTCAAGCCTGAATGCACTAACGGACTAAACGAATAAAAATGGACTTCCAACAGATACAGCCCTACAGCAGCACCGCCTGGAACAGCCAGCGCTATTCCAGGCAGAAGCCACGCCCGGAACAGGGCACGCTGATTAAACTGCTACAGGGCGGTGATCCCCTGCCCTGGACCCGGGCCAACGAAACCGTTCCCGTCAGTATGATCCAGGAGCCTTCACCAGCCGAGATCAGGCAGCGCCTAAAAGAGAATAAAGGCGAGACCCACTGGGATGAGAACCAGTATAGCGCTGGGTCATTAAATAAATGGGGACTGATCTATTTTTACCTTACAGTCTTCGGTAAAGGTATCTGTACAATGTTCTTACCATTCTTTATTTTAATGGTAATTATTCTCCCTTTTATCCATGAACCTATAACACATTTAGATTTAGTCGATAGTATATATATATATATACTCTATGTTTTCCTCCCTTCAGGCCTGATTTGGGGTTATGCGGAAGCCTCTGAGCATGGCTACCTCCCCATGCCCTGGTTTATGAAAGCGGTCAAACATTTTACGTTCAGCCGTGCCACTGGCATGGTCACCCGCTATAAAAACAATAAAGAGCTCTACAGCCATCCTTTCCCGGAGTTCGACTGCTATCTGGTCAGCAGCCCCAGCCATCAGGGTATACTCAGCTATCAGCTGCATCTGGTGC
>NZ_JAFFZO010000049.1 GCF_016924145.1 Amphritea pacifica
GGAAGTGAAACGTCTTAGCGCCGATGGTAGTGTGGAGCTTCTCCATGCGAGAGTAGGTCATCGCCAAGCACCTAATACGAAACAGCCCCGATCATTGAGATGATCGGGGCTTTTTTCGTTCAGACGCAGCTACGCGGCTTGCCTCCCACAATCCCACAAGGATGGATGATTGTTGTAGGCACTGCTTCCCGCCGCGAGTGCTTATCGCCCCTGGAAGGGGCTCCTACACTACCTGAAGAAGCTAAACCCCTGTGGAAGGGGCTCCTGCACTATCTGAAGACGCTAAGGCCCTGTGGGAGCGACGCCCCCGTCGCGATGAACCCCTGGGTATCGCCGCGAGGTACCCAAAGGGCATACCAGCGTGCCTTCCACAACCACAATCCCACAAGGTAGGTGGCTTTGTAGGAACTGTTTCCAGCAGCGATTGTTTATCGCCCCTGGAAGGGGCTCCTGCAGGGGGGAGTAGGAGCCTGGCAATATATGGAGCTCGATATCAGCTGCTTTTAAACTGTTTTAATAGTTGCATCAGGCTGCTTCCTGTAAGGTCAACCTGGCGCGCGTACTCCTTATTATGCTCGGCTTCCAGTGCTGACTGTCGGGCATGTTCCAGTGTCATATTGATGACGTCTGATATCCGGTTGGTGACTGTTGATTGCTCTTCGGTTGCCGCTGCGATTAGGCTGCTCATGCTATCTATTTCATCGATGGATAAGCGGATCTGTTCAACGCTTTTGCGGGCATTTTCTGCCAGGCTGGCTGTGTTGTGAACATGATCTGCTTGTCGATCTACCTTGTTTGCCATCTGGTCAATGGCGCCATTTAGTTTCTTAATGATGAGGCCGATATTGTCAGCTGCGTTTGCTGTATTAACGGCGAGGGAGCGAACCTCGTCTGCGACGACGGCAAATCCCCGGCCACTTTCGCCTGCGCGCGCGGCTTCGATAGCCGCGTTGAGTGCAAGCAGGTTGGTCTGTTCTGCAAAGTTCTGGATGACATGCAGTGCAGAGCCAATCTCTTTACCATCATCTTTCAGCTGTTGCAGCGTTGCGAGAGTGGCGTCAGTCTCCTCTTCCAGCAGTCGGATACTCTGACTGGTGTTCTCCATCTCAAGTACTCCGCTGACGGCTTTCTCTGTGGCCTCGCGGGTTGCTGTTGAGGTTTTTACCGCGTTTTCTGCAACTTCCTGATAGGAGCAACTCAGTTGATGAATCTGAACCGATGCCTGTTCCGTCGACTTCTGTTGTGTGCTGACGATCCGTGTCAGAGTGTCTGAGCTGTTATTGAGCTCTCTTCCCAGTCGATCAAGGGAGCTGCTCTCTGTGTGGATTTTTTCGATCAGTGTTGTGAAGTAGTTTTTGAGGCTGGAGATCGACTGGTTGAGGACCTCAATCTCATTGATCTTGCTTGGTTTTGAGGTCAGGTGTTGAAGGTCTCCCTTCGAAAGCCCATCCAGTTGAGCGCATGTATGACTTAAAATACGGCTCAGATGGGTGTTTAGCAGACTCATAATCAGGCCGGTAATAAGGATCAGGGTAATGCTGATACCGAGAAACAGGTATACCTGTTGGCGGATAGTATCGTAGTGGTTCTGAAGTCGGGTCTGATTGGTCTGGAGTTGCGAGTTTAGCAGATCAACCAGGCGGGTTGAGCTGTTAATCGCGGCAGCACGTTTTTTGTATATCTGCTCTATGTTTAGCAGCTCTTTATTATATCGGCCAATGAGGCTATTCAGTTCCTGTATATATAGGTCTCCCTGCTCCTCCCGGATGGCTGTCCCGTTATCCCTGCTGTCGCTTCCGAGGAGAGATTGGAGGCCATCGTCACTGGTTTCCTCTTTGTAGATACCCAGTCGGGGAAGTTCCTGTAACTGTTGCGTTGTACTGCTGAGTGTCCTGAGTTTAAGTTCGATGTCAGATTTGTTGTTCTGGGCGGTGTAGAAAAACTTCTGACGGCTGTGGCTAAGTTCTGCAATTGTCATACTTAAGTTGTTTAAGGCTTTTGAATAACGCTGTTTAAGTTCCTGCTGGCTCTCCTGGCTTTGGTTTATGTAGTCCCACAGTTGGCTGGCAGATGCCAGCATCTCCCGCTCGTTATTGATCAGCAGTTCCTGAGGCTGGCGGAGTTTCCCCGCTTCGCGCAGATTAAACAGGGCTATCGTCTGGAGCTGTGAGAGTGTGTTGATCACCCCGGGCATATTATTGTCAGCCAGCTCTGCTACTCTTGAGTCTTCATTTATCAGGCGATTGAGTGAATTGTCTATATCCGTGAGCAGGGTTGCATCTCCAGAACTGAGATAGATCAGAACCGGACGGGTCACCTGGGTATTAACCTCTTCTGCAAGAAGTTGATAATCGCGAGCTTTATCAAAGCTACTGCTGAGTTTTGTCAGAGACCAGAACATCAGTCCTGCCATGATGGAAACGACGACGAGTAAGACACCTGCGGCAGCCAGGTTTATCTGTGAAATTTTCATTATTGTGCCCTGAAATATAGAGGGCTACGTTATAGTTTTTTCATGTTGCAGAATTGTTTCAGAGTTTTTTTACGATACTCATAATGGGGGGAGTGGGTTCATAGACAATGGTAGTCAGATGGACTAAAATACCGCCGATTTGCATGCTGGAAATGCACGGGAAGAATTCTATATAAAAAAGCGAGGCGGGCTTAATGTTCTACCTCGCTTTTTTGCAACTTACAGTTTTATTTATTCTGTTTAGATTTTCGCACTAAGCGGGGAGGTTAATTTTGACAAGACCAGCCATTCTGGCCCTTGAGGACGGCAGTATCTTCCGGGGAGTAGCGATTGGCGCGGATGGCCAGTCCAGTGGAGAAGTTGTATTCAATACTTCCATGACTGGTTATCAGGAGATTCTGACGGATCCTTCGTATTGCCGTCAGATTGTAACCCTGACCTATCCACACATCGGTAACGTGGGAACAAATACAGAGGATGAAGAGTCCTCTCAAACATGGGTTGCAGGTCTTGTGATCCGGGATCTGCCACTGACGGCCAGTAACTGGCGTAGTGAACAGAGTCTTGATGACTATCTGAAAGCGAAAAACATTGTCGGTATTGCTGACATCGATACCCGCAGATTAACCCGTATCCTGCGTGAAAAGGGCTCGTTAAGTGGCTGCATCATGGCCGGAGATATCGACGAAGAGGCCGCCCTGTCAAGTGCAAAAGCTTTCCCTGGTCTGAAGGGGATGGACCTGGCCAAAGAGGTGACCACCGATGAACAATATCAGTGGACCGCAACCACCTGGGATCGTGTTGAGGGACATCGGGATCTGCCTGAAGCTGAACTTCCGCATCACGTAGTTGCGTATGATTACGGCGTTAAGCGCAATATTCTGCGGATGCTGGTTGAACGGGGTTGTCGTCTGACGGTGGTGCCTGCGAAAACGCCTGCGGCAGAAGTGCTGGCACTGAATCCTGATGGTGTATTCCTCTCCAATGGCCCCGGGGATCCTGAACCCTGTGATTATGCGATTGAAGCGATTCAGGAGATCTGTAAAACCGATCTCCCGGTGTTCGGTATCTGTCTGGGACATCAGTTGTTAGCCCTGGCTTCCGGCGCTCAGACCATGAAAATGAAGTTTGGTCATCATGGTGCAAACCACCCGGTGCAGGACCTCGAAAACAAGCAGGTGATGATCACCAGCCAGAACCATGGTTTTGCTGTTGATGAAAGTTCATTGCCTGACACCCTGCGGACGACGCATAAGTCGTTATTTGATGGTTCCCTGCAGGGGATTGAACGCACCGACCGTGCTGCTTTCAGTTTTCAGGGGCATCCTGAAGCGAGCCCCGGCCCGCGCGATGTTGCTCCGCTGTTTGATCGCTTTATTCGCGACATTGAAGCGCGAAAGGCCTGATACGCCTGATTTAAGGTCAATACGTACTGCCCGTGAGCTATCTCCGGGCAGCTTTTAAAGAATTAAAATTTTCGATCGGTTATTTACACATGCCAAAACGTACGGACATAAAAAGTATTCTGATCCTCGGTGCGGGCCCTATCGTTATCGGTCAGGCCTGTGAGTTTGATTACTCCGGTGCCCAGGCCTGTAAAGCTCTGCGTGAAGAGGGCTATCGCGTTATTCTGGTTAACTCTAATCCAGCGACCATTATGACAGACCCATCGATGGCGGATGCGACCTACATCGAGCCGATTCAGTGGAAAACAGTTGCAAAGATTATTGAGCAGGAGCGTCCTGATGCGCTGCTGCCGACCATGGGTGGTCAGACAGCGCTTAACTGTGCCCTTGATCTGGAACGCGAAGGTGTGCTGGAAAAGTTTGGCGTTGAGATGATCGGTGCGAATGCAGATACCATCGATAAAGCTGAAGACCGTGACCGTTTCGATAAAGCGATGAAGTCTATCGGCCTGGAGTGCCCCCGTGCTGCGATTGCGCACAGTATGGAAGAAGCGTTGCAGGTGCAGTCGCAACTGGGTTTTCCATGTATTATCCGGCCATCATTTACGATGGGTGGCACCGGCGGCGGTATCGCTTATAACAAAGAAGAGTTTATCGAGATCTGTGAGCGGGGGCTGGATCTGTCGCCTACCAACGAGCTGTTGATCGACGAATCCCTGATCGGCTGGAAAGAGTATGAGATGGAGGTGGTTCGTGATAAAAACGATAACTGCATCATCGTCTGCTCGATCGAAAACTTCGATGCCATGGGGGTACATACCGGTGACTCAATCACCGTTGCTCCGGCACAGACACTGACGGATAAAGAGTATCAGTGGATGCGGGATGCTTCCCTGGCGGTACTGCGTGAAATCGGTGTTGAAACCGGTGGTTCCAACGTTCAGTTTGGTCAGTGCCCGAAAACCGGGCGTTTCGTGATTATCGAGATGAATCCCCGGGTATCCCGCTCATCCGCTCTGGCTTCCAAGGCGACCGGTTTCCCTATCGCTAAGGTAGCGGCGAAACTGGCGATTGGTTACACCCTGGATGAGTTGCAGAACGATATTACCGGCGGAGCGACTCCAGCCTCATTTGAACCGGCAATCGATTACGTTGTTACCAAGATTCCCCGCTTCACCTTTGAGAAGTTTCCGCAGGCAAATGACCGTCTGACAACCCAGATGAAATCTGTGGGTGAGGTGATGGCGATTGGCCGTACTCAACAGGAATCTCTGCAGAAGGCTCTTCGGGGGCTGGAAGTCGGAGCGACCGGCTTTGATCCGATTGTGGATCTGAGCAGTGAGGACGCCCGTACCGAGATCGTGCGTGAGATGAAACAGCCGGGTGCCGAGAGAATCTGGTATCTGGGTGATGGATTCCGTCTGGGAATGACAGTGGAAGAACTGTACGAACTGTCTGGCATCGATCCGTGGTTCCTGGTTCAGGTTGAAGATCTTATTAAAGATGAGCTGCGGATTTCTACCATGACGCTGTCTGAACTGGATAAGACTGAGTTGTATCGCCTGAAGCGCAAAGGTTTCTCTGATGCGCGTCTGGCTGTTCTGCAGGGTGTGTCTGAGAAACAGGTACGCAAGCAGCGTCACAAGCTGGATATCCGTCCGGTGTTTAAGCGAGTGGATACCTGTTCCGCTGAGTTTTCTACCGATACCGCTTACATGTATTCTACCTATGAGGAAGAGTGCGAAGCGAATCCTACCGAGCGTGAGAAGATCATGGTTATCGGTGGTGGCCCTAACCGTATCGGACAGGGTATCGAGTTTGATTACTGTTGTGTGCATGCGGCGCTGGCGGCGCGTGAGGATGGTTACGAAACCATTATGGTTAACTGTAACCCTGAAACCGTGTCTACCGACTACGATACGTCTGACCGTCTCTACTTTGAACCGATTACACTGGAAGATGTACTGGAAATTGTACATGTCGAGAAACCTAAAGGTGTTATCGTGCAGTACGGTGGTCAGACTCCGCTGAAACTGGCGCTGGCGCTGGAGCATGCCGGTGTGCCGATTATCGGTACCTCTCCGGAAGCGATCGACCGGGCTGAAGACCGGGAACAATTCCAGCAGATGCTTAAGCGTCTGGGGCTGAAGCAGCCAGAGAACGCCACCGTGCGCTCTCTTGAAGAGGCGGTTATCGAGGCTGACAAGCTGGGCTATCCACTGGTTGTTCGACCATCTTACGTATTGGGTGGTCGGGCGATGGAGATCGTCTATAAAGAATCTGAACTGCGTCAGTATATGACCTCTGCGGTTAAGGTATCCCACGATGCGCCAGTATTGCTGGATCACTTCCTTAACGCTGCGGTTGAGGTCGATATTGATGCGGTGAGTGACGGCGAAACCGTGGTGATCGGTGCGATCATGCAACACATTGAGCAGGCCGGTGTTCACTCCGGTGACTCAGCTTGTTCATTGCCGCCATACAGCCTCCCCGAAGCGCTCCAGAATGAGATGCGGGAGATGGTGCGCAAAATGGCACTGGAGTTGGGTGTAGTGGGTCTGATGAATACTCAGCTGGCTTATCAGGATGGCGAGGTTTATGTCATCGAAGTGAACCCGCGTGCATCCCGTACCGTACCGTTTGTCTCTAAGTGTATCGGCGTCTCGCTGGCGAAGATTGGTGCTCAGGTGATGACCGGTAAAACCCTGAAAGAGATCGGCTTCACCGAAGAGATCGTTCCGACGCTGTTTAACGTTAAAGAAGCGGTATTCCCGTTCAATAAATTCCAGGGTGTTGATCCGATTCTGTCTCCTGAGATGAAATCTACCGGTGAAGTGATGGGGGTGGGTGAAACCTTTGGTGAAGCATTTATGAAGGCACAGCTGGGTGCAGGCGAGAAGATGCCCGCAACCGGTAAAGCCTTTATCTCGGTTCGTGAAGTCGATAAGCAAAATGTTCTGTCTGTCGCCCGCGATCTGGTCAGTCTTGGGTTTACCCTGGTTGCTACCCGTGGAACAGCGGCCCTGTTGAGAGAGAATGGGCTTGAGGTCGAGGTTGTTAATAAAGTGATGGAAGGGCGTCCGAATATCGTCGATATGCTGAAGAACGACGAAATTGTTTACGTCATTAACACCACTGAAGGCCGTAAGGCGATTGCAGACTCGGCCGAGATCCGTCGTTCAGCGTTGCAACATAAAGTGCCATACAGCACAACCCTGGCGGGTGCTGAAGCGATGATCATGGCGATGCAGTACGGCGAAGAAAAAACAGTACGCCGTTTGCAAGACCTGCACTAAGGAGCTGAGATTATGCAAAAATTTCCAATGACTGTTAGCGGTGAGAAAGCGCTGCGTGAAGAACTGGATGATTTGAAAACAGTACAGCGTCCCGCAGTAATCGCATCCATTGCGGAAGCGCGTGAGCATGGTGACCTGAAAGAAAATGCTGAATACCATGCTGCCCGTGAGCAGCAGGGGTTCATTGAAGGGCGTATTCAGGAACTTGAAGGTAAGCTGGGTTCCGCTCAGGTGATTGATGTAACGCAGATACCGCATACCGGAAAGGTTATTTTCGGTACCACGGTTGATCTGATTAACATGGACACTGACGAAACAGTGAGTTATCAGATTGTCGGGGATGATGAAGCAAACATCAAAGGCGGTAAAATTTCTATCAGCTCACCGATTGCCCGGGCCTTGATTGGCAAAGAGGAGGGCGATGTCGCTGTTGTGCAGACACCCGGTGGTGGCGTTGAGTATGAGATTGATCAGGTGCACCATATCTGATCCTGCAGGATAAAAAAACCGCCTATCGGCGGTTTTTTTGTTGTTGATCTGTTCCGGCCACATTAACGTAGCAGGTTAGACAGTTTCGGGTCCGGGTGTTTGGCCGCCCGATAGAGCAGTGCAACATTACCGATCTCCTGAACGATGGTTGCTTCGACGATCTGGGCCATTTCGCTGATCAGTAGTTTCTTGGCTTCGCGGTCACCCACGGCAAATTTTACTTTGATCAGTTCATGGTCTTCGAGGGCGCGGTCAGCTTCCAGAAGAATGTTTTCACTCAGGCCATTTCCGGCAACAGTGATGATAGGGTTAAGGCTGTGACCGATTGTTCGGAACTGCTTCTTTTGCGTAGGGGTTAAGCTCATACTAAAATACTTGACCTTTGAATTTTGGAGCGGAAGATCCGCTTCGAACCATAATGTAGAGATTTTACCTGAGTTAGTGTGTAGAAAGTAGACATTGACTCAAATTCCGGACGGGGATGTTGGTGGCAAGATCAAAAAGCAGCGGTCGATGGCTGCAGGAACACTTCGACGATCAGTATGTGAAGAGATCCAGAGAGCTGGGGTATCGTTCACGGGCAAGCTTTAAGCTGCTTGAACTCAATGAAAAGGATAAACTGATTCGTCCCGGGATGACGCTGGTTGACCTGGGCGCCGCTCCGGGAGGGTGGTCACAGATTGCTGCAGAGCTGGTTGGTGATCATGGTAGGGTGGTATCATCTGACATACTGCCAATGGATCCACTGCCAGGCGTGCAGTTTGTTCAGGGAGATTTTACTGAGGAGTCAGTGCTGAATGAGATTCTGCAAACATTGGGCGATCAACTGGCAGACCTTGTAATTTCAGATATGGCCCCCAATATGAGTGGTATGAATGCTGTTGATCAGCCTGCGGCGATGTATCTGGTAGAATTAGCACTGGATATGGCGCGTCAGGTGCTCAAGCCCGGCGGTGATTTTGTTGCCAAAGTGTTTCAGGGTGAAGGCTTTGATGAATATATGAACGATATGCGCAGCAGCTTTGCTAAGGTTTATAGCCGGAAGCCGGACTCTTCCAGAGCCCGTTCGCGTGAAGTCTATCTGATTGGACGAAACTTCCGTCCCTGATATAGTCAATACAGTATAACTACTGTAGTTTTGTTTGTTTTCGAACGGACACTAATTTTGAGAAAACAGAGGGTTTACCTTTGAACGATATGGCAAAGAATTTGGTACTGTGGCTGGTTATCGCGGCAGTACTGTTAACCGTTTTCAATAACTTCAACAGTGAAAGCACCTCGCAGAAGCTCAACTATTCTGAATTTATCACTGCGGTGAAGAATGATCAGATTCGTCGGGTGGTTATTGACGGTTATACCATTGAGGGTGAGCGGACCAATGGCGAGCGTTTTGCCACAGTTCGTCCTGCGCTGCAGGACCCTAAGCTGGTTGATGACCTGTATAACCATAAGGTGGTTATCGAAGGTAAGCAGCCCGAAAAACAAAGCGTCTGGACGCAGTTGCTGGTGGCCAGCTTTCCAATCCTGATCATTCTTGCCATCTTTATGTTCTTTATGCGGCAGATGCAGGGCGGAGGTGGCGGCAAAGGCGGTCCGATGTCCTTTGGTAAGTCTAAAGCCCGCATGATGGGGCAGGATCAGATCAAGACCACCTTTGATGATGTCGCCGGTGTTGAAGAGGCTAAGGAAGAGGTTAAAGAGCTGGTCGATTACCTGCGTGATCCGGGCAAGTTCCAGCGCCTGGGTGGCCATATTCCCCGTGGTGTATTGATGTCGGGTAATCCGGGTACTGGTAAAACCCTGTTGGCGAAAGCGATCGCCGGTGAAGCGAAGGTGCCGTTCTTTACCATATCGGGTTCCGATTTTGTTGAGATGTTTGTCGGTGTTGGTGCATCCCGGGTGCGGGATATGTTTGAGCAGGCGAAGAAAAATGCCCCCTGCATCATCTTTATCGATGAGATTGATGCGGTAGGTCGTCATCGTGGTGTTGGTATGGGGGGAGGTAATGATGAGCGGGAGCAGACACTGAACCAGTTGCTGGTTGAGATGGATGGTTTTGAAGGCACCGAGGGCATTATCGTTATCGCGGCAACTAACCGTCCCGATGTCCTCGACCCTGCGCTGCTGCGTCCCGGGCGGTTTGACCGTCAGGTGCATGTTGGTTTGCCTGATATTCGGGGGCGTGAGCAGATTCTCAAAGTACATATGCGCAAAGTTCCGCTGGGCGATGATGTAAAGCCTGAACTGATTGCCCGTGGTACGCCTGGCTTTTCCGGGGCGGATCTTGCTAACCTGGTCAATGAGGCGGCCCTGTTTGCTGCCCGTTCCAGCAAGCGGACCGTAGGAATGGAGCAGTTTGAGCGGGCCAAAGATAAGATCATGATGGGCGCTGAGCGCAAATCCATGGTGATGTCTTACGAGGAACGCCTCAATACTGCGTACCATGAATCCGGTCACGCCATTGTGGGGCGACTGATGCCTGAGCATGATCCAGTGTATAAGGTCTCTATCATCCCGCGTGGCCGGGCGTTGGGTGTCACTATGTTTCTGCCTGAGGAAGACCGTTATAGTCACAGCCGTAAGCTGCTGATCTCCAATATTTGCAGTCTCTATGGCGGTCGTATCGCCGAAGAGATGACGCTGGGCAAGGAGGGCGTGACCACTGGCGCGTCTAATGATATTCAGCGCGCCACCAGTCTGGCCCGCAATATGGTGACCCGTTGGGGTCTGACCGATGAGCTGGGACCAATCCTCTATGACGATGAAGAGCAGGATCCGTTCAATCGTGGTTATGGCCAGCCGGGTAAAGCGATGTCTGAAGAGTTACAGCGTAAAATCGACTCTGAAACTCGCAAGATTATCGATGAGTGCTATGCAAAGGCTTATAAGATGCTGGAGGATAACCGGGATATTCTCGAAAATATGACTCAGGCGTTGATGAAATACGAAACGATTGACAGCAAACAGTTAGATGAACTGATGGATCGTAAGCCGGTGACGCCGCCTGAAGGATGGCAGGAGGCCGACTCAAAAGCAGCAGAAGATGAAGCGGCTGCGGCAGATAAAAAAGAGGAGTTTGATCTGGATGATGATCAGAATAGCGATCTGAAAAGCGCTAAGAGGGACGACCCCTCTTCTGATTCAGATGCATCGGATAGCAATCTGCACTAAACGATTTATGTCAAATGATAAGGCCGGTCCCAGACCGGCCTTTTTTAATAAAAACCGAATGGAAGATACTGTGAACGACTTTTCCACTTACCGTTTCGGTAGTCGCACTCTGGACCTGAACCGCCCTCAGGTGATGGGCATTGTTAACGTGACGCCCGATTCCTTTTCTGACGGCGGGACCCTCTATGAAGCGCGTAAGCTGAGTGTTGAGCAGGCCGTTGAGCGGGCCCGACAGATGGTTAAGGATGGCGCAACGATTATCGATGTTGGTGGCGAGTCCACCCGGCCAGGTGCTGCCGCAGTCTCGCTGCAGGAAGAGCTGGACCGGGTGGTGCCGGTTGTGGAGCGACTGAATGCTGAGCTCGATGTAATTATCTCGGTCGATACCAGTGCGCCTCAGGTGATGACTGAGGTTGCCAGGCTTGGGGCCGGGCTGATCAATGATGTACGTGCTCTGGGGCGTGAGGGGGCGCTGGAAGCGGCCGCTGCGACAAATCTGCCGGTGTGTGTGATGCATATGCAGGGAAGTCCTGCCACCATGCAGAATGCCCCCCGCTATGATGATGTGCTGGATGATGTGAACTATTTTTTGCAACAGCGGGTCACAGCTTGCAACGCTGCAGGTATAAGCAGTGACCGAATTATTCTTGACCCGGGATTTGGTTTTGGTAAAACCGTTGAGCATAATCTGCGCCTGCTGAACAATCTGCGTCAGTTGCATCAGTTTGGTATGCCTCTTTTGGTGGGTACCTCCCGTAAAAGCATGATTGACCATGTGCTTAGCCGCCCTGTAGATCAGCGGCTGGCCGGTAGCCTGGCCACTGTCGCTATCGGCGTTCAGCAGGGCGGACAGATATTCCGGGTTCACGATGTCAGGGAAACGGTGGATGTGGTGCGGATGACCGAAGCCATAATGAATGAAGGCAGAATTGCAAATGACTAAACGATATTTTGGTACGGATGGCATTCGCGGTAAGGTCGGTACGGCGCCGATTACACCAGATTTTATGCTCAAGCTGGGATGGGCTGCCGGAAAGGTGTTTGCCCGCAAGGGACGCAGCAAGATCATTATTGGCAAGGACACCCGGATCTCGGGTTATATGTTTGAATCAGCGCTGGAGGCGGGGCTTTCGGCTGCGGGGGTCGATGTGCTGTTGCTCGGGCCGATGCCTACACCGGCTATTGCCTACCTGACCCGGACTTTTCGCTGTAATGCCGGTATCGTGATCAGTGCCTCCCATAACCCCTATGACGATAATGGTATCAAATTCTTCTCCGAACTGGGGACCAAGCTGCCCGATGATATTGAGCATGCCATTGAGGCGCAGATGGATATGGCGATGACCACCGTAGAGGCGGCGGCGCTGGGTAAGGCGCGGCGGATTGATGATGCTGCCGGTCGTTATATCGAGTTTTGTAAAGGGACTGTCTCTGGTGATCTGAGTCTTAAAGATATGAAGATTGTCGTTGATTGTGCCAATGGTGCTACTTATCACATCGCCCCCAAGGTGTTCCGCGAGCTGGGAGCAACAGTGGTTGAGGTTGGTGCTTCGCCTGATGGCATCAACATTAATGAAGAGTGTGGTGCCACTGCGACGGCGCTGCTGGAAAAAACTGTTATTGCAACCCAGGCAGACCTGGGGGTGGCGCTGGATGGTGACGGTGATCGGCTGATCATGGTTGATCATAAAGGCGAATCGGTGGATGGTGATGAGTTGCTCTTTATCATCGCTATGTCCTTGCATCGCAGGGATCAGTTGAAAGGTGGAGTAGTTGGCACGCTGATGAGTAATTTTGGCCTTGAACAGGGGCTGAAACAGGCAGGTATTCCATTTATCCGCGCTCAGGTAGGGGATCGCTATGTGCTTGAGCAGTTGGTGGCTAATGACTGGCTGTTGGGTGGAGAATCTTCAGGCCATCTGGTCTGTCGTCAGTTGACCTCAACCGGTGATGGTATTGTTGCTGCGCTACAGGTTCTCAAAGCGATGACTGACGATCAGAAATCACTGCATGATCTTAAATCAGGCATGCGTAAAATGCCGCAAACGATGATCAATGTGCGTCTTACTGAGAAAGTAGACCTGGCTGCGCTGCCAGCAGTGCAGTCTGCTGTGGCGGATACTGAAGCACGTCTCGGAGAGCGTGGCCGGGTGCTGCTGCGTCCTTCCGGAACTGAACCGGTGGTCAGAGTGATGGTTGAGGGAGACGATGAGGCCTGGGTGGAAGCGCTTTGTGAGGAACTGGCTGAGGCTGTTCGTCAGGCGCTTTAATATTATTGGGCGGGTGCGAAAATTTATTCGTTACCAGTGGATAGCTGCTTGTAACTTATCAGGAAACTGGGTACTATGTGCGCCGCTTTGCACAGAGGGAAACTCATGCGTAAGACGATAGTCGCCGGAAATTGGAAAATGAACGGAACCAGTGAGTCGATCAGGGCTTTGCTGGATGGTATCACCGCAGGTGTGCCCGTTGTTGATGGTCTGGTGACGCTGGTCTGCCCACCTGCTGTTTACCTGTCGCAGGTTAAAGAGCAGCTTGGCAATGCTCCGGTTGTCGTCGGTGCTCAGAATGTATCCGCCCAGCCAAAAGGGGCGTTTACCGGTGAGTGGTCACTGGAAATGCTTCAGGATCTGGGGTGTGAGTATGTTATTCTGGGGCACTCTGAGCGGCGTAGTCTGTTTAAAGAAACGGATGCTGATGTTGCAGATAAAGTTGATGCAACCCTGACTGCCGGGCTGACTCCAATACTGTGTGTTGGCGAAACGCTGGCGCAGCGTGAGGCGGGTGAAACCCTTGCCGTTGTGGCAACGCAGATTGATGCAGTTGTTCAGCGGATCGGTATTGAACGTTTTGCATCGGTTGTGATTGCCTATGAGCCGGTCTGGGCGATCGGAACGGGTCTGACCGCGACGCCTGAGCAAGCTCAGGAAGTGCATGCTGCAATCCGTGCTCAGTTGACTGGTAGTGGTATGAAGGTAGCTGATAAACTGTCGATTCTGTATGGCGGCAGTATGAATGCCGGTAATGCGGCTGAGCTCCTGGCTCAGCAGGATATTGATGGCGGCCTGATTGGTGGCGCATCTCTGAAAGCTGATGAATTCCTGACGATCTGCGCTGCGGCGGCAGAGAGTCGTAAGTAAGTGGAAAAATAATGGAAACTCTGGTTCTTGCTGTACATGTTCTGCTGGCTATTGCCATTATTGCTCTGGTGCTGTTGCAGCAGGGTAAAGGCGCTGAGGCAGGTGCATCTTTTGGTGCAGGTGCGTCTCAGACCGTATTTGGTAGCCAGGGCTCCGGCTCGTTTCTGAGTCGTATGACTGCGATTATTGCAACCGGACTGTTTATTACCAGTTTTGTGCTGGCTGTTTATGCAAAAGATAAGGCTGTATCGGTGAGCGATGCCGGTGTGCCTGCGGCAGAGCTGATTCAGAGTGCTGCTGATAATGCTGAGCAGGTGCCGGTTCTGGAAGAGAATAAATTGCCAGCAGGGGATGCGGACGTACCGCCTGCTGAGTGATCCTTGTTTAAATGCCGAAGTGGTGGAATTGGTAGACACGCCATCTTGAGGGGGTGGTGACCTAATGGTCGTGCGGGTTCAAGTCCCGCCTTCGGCACCATATTTAAGGAAGCGCATCAAAGATGCGCTTTTTTTTGCCTCGGCGAGACTGCGTCCCGCGTTGGTTCATCTTCGATGAAGTCCTTCGGACCGTCGTCACAGGCTCCGACGCCCAATATGTATCCATATAGTCGGCACCATATTTAAGGAAGCGCATCTTTGCGGCGCTTTTTTATTTCTGAGCAGGGCTGCTTTAAGCGATGCTCTGGCGTGGATTTATCTCTCGCTATGTTTGTGAAGGGTCGGATCGGTCCGCTAGCTGGTCGGTTTGGAAGGTGCCCGGCGGTATGTGTCGCGTGCTAATGTAGTGAAAGGGTGAAATGTTGATGCGCGTCGGGTAATCCCGGGAAGCTGTCCTTGAACTACTCAGACAGGAGGAGTATAATTCTCGCCGATTTCTGATGCGGGGTGGAGCAGCCTGGTAGCTCGTCGGGCTCATAACCCGAAGGTCGTCAGTTCAAATCTGGCCCCCGCTACCATTTTAGGATGATAGATCAGAAGCAAGAGATTCGTGTAACGGACTCTTGAGGGTTAATAAGATTCAGCATTATCTTTCGTTGTTATGTTCTTTCGGGAAAGTAACGGCAGATGCTGATTCCCGCTACCAATTCCAGTGGGTCGCTGATTTGGCGACCGGTCTGGGATTGTCGATCAAGCAGTACGTTGATTGGCCCCTTTTTAGGGGCTTTTTCGTACTTGCGGCCCATCGGGGTCGTATGTTGAATGGGTCTTTGACCCATTTTTTGTTTGCCTAAGAAAGTGCGTTTAGAGGTTTTTGCGTGTCAGCAAAGTTGAGTGTGTTACAGGAACTGATTGAGCCATCTGTGGTGGCTCTCGGTTATCAGTTATGGGGTATTGAGATGATATCCCAGGGGCGTCACAGCATGCTGCGGATCTACATCGATGCCGAACAAGGTATCGGGGTAGAGGATTGCGCCAGCGTCAGTCGTCAGGTGAGCGGGATTCTGGATGTAGAAGATCCGATTAGCGGTGAATATACATTAGAGGTTTCCTCCCCGGGGATGGATCGCCCGCTGTTTACTCTGGAACAGTACCAGGCGTTTGTCGGACACGTGGTGCAGCTGAAGCTGCGCATGCCATTTGAGGGTCGTCGCAGGTTTAAAGGCATCCTCAGTGGTATTGAAGATGAAGATATTGTGCTGGTTGTCGATCAGGAAGAGTACCTGTTACCGATTGACCATATTGAAAAAGCAAACATAGTTCCTCAGTTCTGAGTGTAAAGAATTGAATTTTGAGGTTGGGGCAGTTGTATGAATAAAGAAATTCTACTGGTTGCAGAAGCAGTATCTAACGAGAAAGATGTTTCTAAAGAGGTGATCTTCGAAGCGATTGAACTGGCGCTGGCAACAGCGACCAAAAAACGCTACGACGAAGAAGCGGATATCCGTGTAGTCATTGACCGTGCAACCGGTGATTACCAGACATTCCGTCGCTGGTCAGTGGTGAGTAACGAAGGTGTGCCTCTGCTGGGCACTGAGCTGACCATGCAGGAGGCGGAAGAGATCGATGCAAGCCTGCAGCCTGGTGATATCTACGAAGAAGAGGTCGAATCGGTTAAGTTCGGCCGCATCGCTGCGCAGACTGCTAAGCAGGTTATTGTGCAGAAGGTACGTGAAGCGGAGCGCGCTAAGGTGGTTGCACAATACAGCAGCCGTCTGGGTGAGCTTATCTCGGGTACCGTAAAGAAAGTGACACGGGACAACATTATTGTTGACCTGGGGAACAACGCAGAAGCCGTTCTGCCGCGGGATCAGTTGCTACCTCGGGAAACCTATCGTATGGGTGACCGGGTCCGGGCAGTGCTGCACGAGATTCGTACCGAAGGGCGCGGTCCACAGCTGGCGATGAGCCGCAGCTGTCCTGAGATGCTGATCGAGCTGTTCCGTATCGAAGTACCTGAGATCTCTGAAGAGGTGATCGAGATTCGTGCAGCGTCCCGTGACCCGGGTTCGCGTGCCAAGATCGCCGTTAAAACGAATGATGGACGTATCGATCCGGTGGGCGCCTGTGTAGGTATGCGCGGTGCTCGTGTTCAGGCCGTTTCTAACGAACTGAGCGGCGAGCGTGTTGATATCATCCTCTGGGATGATAATCCGGCCCAGTTGGTGATTAACGCGATGTCTCCGGCAGAGGTGGCTTCTATTGTGGTGGATGAAGATTCCCGCTCGATGGATGTTGCTGTCGCTGAAGAGAATCTGCCGATGGCGATTGGCCGCAGCGGCCAGAACGTTCGCCTGGCGTCAGAACTGACCGGCTGGAAACTGAACGTCATGACCGAAGAAGAGGCTGCAGAAAAGCAGCAATCTGAAACCGGTTCAATCCTGGAGCTGTTTATTAAGCACCTGGATGTTGATGATGATATTGCGGGTATCCTGGTGGATGAAGGTTTCACCTCGCTGGAAGAGGTCGCCTACGTTCCCGCTGATGAGATGCTCGAAATCGATGGTTTCGATGAAGAGATTGTTGATGAACTGCGCAATCGCGCGAAAGATGCTCTGTTGAATCTGGCATTGGCGAATGAGGAGGCTCTTGAAAATGCTGAGCCGGCTCAGGATCTGCTGGAGATGGAAGGTATGGAGCGTCATCTGGCCTTTGTTCTGGCCAGTAAAGGTATCGTGACCATGGAAGATCTGGCTGAGCAGGCGGTTGAAGACCTGCTTGAGATTGAAGAGCTGGATAGTGAAAAAGCTGCAGCGCTGATTATGACTGCGCGCGCGCCATGGTTTGCGGACGAAGAATAAGTCAACGGAGGAGATAAACCCAGATGGCAGAAGTCACAGTAAAACAACTTGCCGAAGTAGTTGGCGTTCCCGTTGATCGTCTGTTAACGCAGATGAAAGAAGCAGGTATTGCAGGCAAAAATGAAGCCGCTTCAGTTACCGAAGATGAGCGTCAGAAACTGCTGAACCACCTTAAGCGCAGCCACGGCGAAAAATCCGATAGCGAGCCTAAGAAGATTACCCTGAAACGCAAAACAACCAGCCAGATCAAAGTGTCCGGCGCGGCGGGTAAGAAAACGATCAATGTTGAAGTGCGTAAGAAGCGCACCTATGTCAAACGTTCTGATGTTGAAGAGACTCCGGTAGCAGAAGTTAAAGGTAAGAATCTTCAGGCTGAGCTGGAAGAGCAGGCACGTCGGGATGCCGAACTGCAGGCCGCGCAGGAGAAACAACGTGAAGAGGCACGTCTGAAGGCCGAAGCCGAGGCGAAAGCCAAAGCGGAACGTGACGCAGCAGAGAAGCAGTCTGAAGCTAAACCAGCGGTGTCTAAACCGACAATGGCTAAGCCCGCTGCGGCAAAAGCCGCGGCTCCTGCGGTGGCAGATGTTGAGCCTGAGGCAGCTGCACCCAAGCAGGATCGTAAACAGACCCGGGAAAAGAATTTCCGTAGCCAGGATAAGCCTGCTGCGGGCCGTAAAGGCGGTGATAACAAGCGTTTGTCCCGTAAACCGGGTGGCCGTGATGGCGGCAACCGTCGAGGTGGCGGCAAGCCTGCTCAGCGGGGTATGACCAGTTCCAACGTTCAGGCGTTTGAGCGGCCAACCGCGCCGGTGATTCATGAAGTGGCGATTCCGGAATCGATTACCGTGGCTGAACTGGCGAAGAAAATGTCAGTTAAAGCGGCCGACCTGATCAAGGTTATGTTTAAAATGGGGGCGATGGCGACCATCAACTCCGTGATTGATCAGGACACCGCAACCCTGGTGGTTGAGGAGATGGGGCACACGGCTGTTGCGATGCAGGAGAATACCGTTGAAGATCAACTGATCGAAAGCGCCGGTGCTGCAGAAGAGATTGCCGGTGAGCAGGTTGAGCGTGCGCCGGTCGTGACGGTAATGGGTCACGTTGACCATGGTAAAACATCACTGCTTGACTATATTCGTGAAACCCGAGTTGCTGCCGGTGAATCCGGAGGCATTACCCAGCATATCGGTGCGTATCACGTTGAAACCGGTCACGGTATGGTGAGCTTCCTGGATACACCGGGACACGCCGCCTTTACCGCAATGCGTGCCCGTGGTGCTCAATTGACCGATATCGTTATTCTGGTGGTTGCTGCAGATGATGGTGTGATGCCACAGACTGAAGAAGCGGTGAATCACGCTAAAGCGGCAGGTGTGCCTCTGGTTATTGCGGTCAACAAGATCGATAAAGAGGATGCCGATCCCGAGCGGGTTAAGAATGAGCTGGCTCAGCGTGATGTCCTGCCGGAAGAGTGGGGTGGTGATGTTCAGTTTGTGAACGTCTCAGCTAAAACCGGTGAAGGTATCGATGCACTGCTGGATGCGGTTCTGCTGCAGGCTGAGATTCTGGAGCTTAAAGCGATCCCTGAAGCGCCTGGACGTGGTGTTGTGGTTGAATCCCGTCTGGATAAAGGGCGTGGTCCGGTTGCCACGCTGCTGGTGCAGAACGGTACCCTGAGACAGGGTGATATCGTGCTGGCTGGTTTGCAGTATGGCCGTGTTCGGGCAATGCTGGATGAGAATGGTAAACCCGTTAAAGAAGCGGGCCCGTCTATCCCGGTTGAGATTCTGGGACTGGATGGTACTCCTGGTGCCGGTGACGAGTTCACCGTGGTCTCCAACGAGAAGAAGGCCCGTGAAGTTGCCTTGTTCCGTCAGGGTAAATACCGCGAAGTGAAACTGCAGCGTCAGCAGCAGGCCAAACTTGAGAACCTGTTCGAAAATATGCAGGCCGGTGATGTGAAGACACTGAACATCATCATAAAAGCAGACGTTCGTGGTTCTCTGGAAGCGCTGACCAGCTCGCTGACGGATCTGAGCACCGACGAAGTTAAAGTCAATGTCGTTTCCGGCGGTGTCGGTGGTATTGCTGAAACCGATGCCAACCTGGCGGTAGCGTCCAGCGCTATCATGATCGGCTTTAACGTCCGTGCGGATGCACAGGCGCGGGCTATCGTCGAGCGTGAAGATCTGGAACTGCGTTACTACAGCGTTATCTACGATATCATCGATGATGTAAAACAGGCGATGACCGGTCTGCTGTCTCCAGAGTTTAAGGAACAGATTGTCGGTATCGCAGAGGTACGTGATGTCTTCCGTGCACCTAAGATCGGTGCAGTAGCGGGCTGTATGGTCACTGAAGGTTCAGTCTTCCGTAACAAGCGTATCCGGGTACTGCGTGAAAACGTGGTTATCTATGAAGGTGAGCTGGAGTCTCTGCGTCGCTTTAAAGATAACGTGGCTGAAGTCCGTCAGGGCATGGAGTGCGGTATCGGCGTTAAGAACTACAATGATGTGAAGGTCGGCGATCAGATCGAAGTCTTCGACACCATTGAAGTTGCGCGTACGTTGTAAGAGTGAATTAACAGACTATTATGGCAAGAGAATTCAGTCGTACACAACGGATATCTGACCAGGTCCAGAAGGACCTGGCGCAGCTGATCCAGCGTGAAATTAAAGACCCCCGCCTGGGGATGGTGACTATCAGCTACGTAAAGATCGCCAAGGATCTTGGCTACGCTGATATCTATATCACCGTGATGGCGATGGGGGGAAAAGATGAAGCGACGGCGGTGAAGGAATCCCTTAAGGTTCTGAATAACGCTGCAGGCTTCCTGCGTGGACAGCTGTCCAGCAAGATCAAACTGCGGGTGATGCCGCAACTGCGCTTCCATTTTGATGAGAGTGTTGACCGGGGCCGTCGCCTCAATGACCTGATTATTCAGGCCTCACGGGCGGACAGCAAACACGGTCAGGACGACGGGGAGTAACCTTTGGCAAGGCGGGCAAAAGGCCGGCCGGTCAACGGTATTTTTCTGCTCGATAAACCGGGTGGAATGTCGTCAAACCGGGCGCTACAAATTGTAAAACGGATCTATGGGGCCGCTAAGGCGGGCCATACCGGTGCGCTGGATCCACTGGCAACCGGGATGCTGCCGCTTTGTTTTGGCGAAGCGACCAAGTTTTCTCAGTTCCTGCTGGATGCCGATAAGCGTTATATCACGACGGCTAAACTGGGTCAGCGAACCGATACCAGTGATGCCGATGGTGTAGTAGTTGAAGAGCGACCGCTGCCGGAAAACCTCACCGCAGAGCTGATTGATGAGCTGTTGCAGTGCGAGTTTACCGGTCTGATCACGCAGGTGCCGTCGATGTTTTCGGCTCTGAAGCACAATGGTCAGCCGCTCTATAAACTGGCGCGCCAGGGGATTCAGGTCGAGGTGAAAAGTCGTCAGGTGACGGTTTTCAGTATCGATTTGCTGGATTTCCGCGGCGATGAAGTGGATCTGGATATCCGCTGCAGCAAAGGCACCTACATCCGTTCCATCGTTCAGGATATGGGCGAGATGCTGGGCTGCGGTGCGCATGTTAAAATGCTCCGCCGTCTCGATTCCGGCCCCTATAAAGCGGAGAGTATGATGCCGCTGGCTGATCTCGAACAACTGGTGGAAGAAATGGGCAGCGAGGCGTCTCCGGAACGCATACAAACGCGTCTGGATGAGTTATTATTGCCGCCCTGGAGTCCGGTAGCAGATACCCCTGAGGTTATACTGACCGGGCAACAGACACGCACCCTCTGTTTTGGACAGACGGTAGTGCTGGACACATCGGATGGCGCGAACCCGGCACAGCCGCTGGTACGTTTGCTTGATGGGGACAGCGGACGCTTTCTGGGTATTGGTGAGATCGATGCTGAGGGAACTTTGTTACCCCGGCGGCTGATGAGTACTCAGGAAAGTTAATTGAATTTGTGGGTGTGGCTCAGGCGACACTGACAATATGACGTTGAACTGAAAATATGCTCGGTACAACGCGACTATTAATCCACCACACAGATGCTGTGGTGTGCATATTATTTTTGGAGTTATTAAAATGGCATTATCTGTTGAAAAGAAAGCTGAGATCGTTGCTGAGTACGCTCGTGGCGAAGGCGACACTGGTTCACCTGAAGTACAGGTTGCTCTGCTGACCCACAACATCGTTGGTCTGCAGTCTCACTTCAAAGGTCACATCCATGACCACCATTCTCGTCGCGGTCTGATCCGCATGGTAAACCAGCGTCGTAAGCTGCTGGATTACCTGAAGAAGAAAGATGTAAATCGTTACGCTGATCTGATCAAGCGTCTCGGCCTGCGTCGCTAAGATAATGTTCCGGGGCCATCTATGATGGCCCCGGTGCTTTCAGATCTGCTGAAAAGCGATCTCTATATGCGTCTGTACAACGTTTTACACCAACCAGCCTGTACTCTGGTGCGCTCTTTAGTAACTGAGAGCCCAGCAGAGTACTGGCTATAAAGAGGCCGGTGTGACGTCGCACAGACATTTTTTTGTTTTGCATAAAGATAAGGAATTGTATCGTGCCACAAGCAATTACAAAGACATTCCAATACGGTAAACATGAAGTGACCCTCGAGACCGGTCGGGTTGCCCGTCAGGCGAGCGGTGCTGTACTGGTGACGATGGCCGGTGTGCAGGTTCTGTGTACGGTTGTGGGTGCTAAATCTGCCCGCGAAGGTCAGGACTTCTTCCCACTGTCTGTTCACTATCAGGAAAAGTATTACGCAGTCGGCCGTATCCCGGGTGGTTTCTTCAAGCGTGAAGCGCGTCCGTCTGAGAAAGAAACGCTGACCTCCCGTCTGATCGATCGTCCTATCCGTCCACTGTTCCCTAAGGGTTACATGAATGAAGTACAGGTTATCTGTACTGTTATGTCTGCGGATAAGATCAACGATCCTGATATCGCTGCCATGATCGGTACCTCTGCAGCTCTGGCGGTTTCAGGTATCCCGTTCCAGGGGCCAATCGGTGGTGCCCGTGTCGGTTACACTGAAGAAGCGGGTTACATGCTCAACCCAACCTACGAAGAGCTGGAAAGCTCCATGCTGGACATGGTGGTTGCCGGTACCTCTGATGCAGTACTGATGGTTGAGTCTGAAGCTCAGGAACTGTCTGAAGATGAGATGCTGGGTGCCGTTGTGTTTGGTCACCAGCAGATGCAGGTTGCTATCAATGCGATCAACGAGCTGGTTGCTGAAGCCGGTAAGCCACGTTGGGAATATACCCCTGAAGCGAAGAACGAAGCCCTGATTGAACAGGTTCGTGGTGTCGTAGGCGAAGATATCAACAACGCTTACCTGACAGCAGACAAGATGGAGCGTCAGAACGCTCTGAATGCTGCCCGTGATAAAGCGGTTGAAGCACTGTGTGGTGAAGAGGGTCAGCCTTCAGCCGGTGATGTGTCCGGTATCTTTAAGTCGCTGGAGAAAGAGATCGTTCGTGGGCGTATCCTGGATGGTCAGCCACGTATCGATGGCCGTGACAGCAAGACTGTCCGTGGTATCGATGTAGAGATTGATGTACTGAGTGGTACTCACGGTTCTGCACTGTTTACCCGGGGCGAAACTCAGGCGATCGCTACCTGTACACTGGGTACTGCACGTGATTCTCAGATCATCGATGCGATCGAAGGTGAGCGTCGTGATCCGTTCATGTTGCATTACAACTTCCCTCCATACTCTGTCGGTGAAGCGGGTCGTATGGGTGCAACCGGTCGTCGTGAGATCGGTCATGGCCGTCTGGCGCGTCGCAGTGTTGCTGCGGTTCTGCCGACCCAGGAAGAGTTCCCATACACCATCCGCATCGTATCTGAGATCACTGAATCCAACGGTTCAAGCTCTATGGCGTCTGTTTGTGGTGCGTCTCTGTCTATGATGGACGCAGGTGTGCCTCTGAAAGCCCCTGTTGCCGGTATCGCTATGGGTCTGGTTAAAGAGGGCGAGCGTTTCGCTGTTCTGACCGATATCCTCGGTGATGAAGATCACCTGGGCGACATGGACTTTAAAGTGGCCGGTACTGAAGCGGGTGTTACTGCGCTGCAGATGGATATCAAGATCACCGGTATCACCGAAGAGATCATGGAGATCGCTCTGGAGCAGGCGTATGAAGCCCGTGCTCACATTCTGAAAGAGATGGCTAAAGTGATCGGTTATGCTCGTCCAGAGCTGCCTGACAACGCTCCGGCAATGACGCTGCTGGAGATCAACCCAGAGAAGATCCGTGACGTTATTGGTAAGGGCGGTGCAACCATCCGTGCGCTGACCGAAGAGACCGGTGCAACTATCGATATCGAAGATAACGGCACTGTTCGTATCTACGCTGCGGATAAAGCTGCCGCGAAGGCTGCTGTTGATAAAGTGATGGAGATCACGGCAGAAGCTGAAGTCGGCAAGATCTACGAAGGTAAGGTTGTGCGTCTGGAAGAGTTCGGTGCATTCGTTAATATCCTGCCGGGTAAAGATGGTCTGGTGCACATCTCTCAGATCGCTAACAAGCGTATCGAGAAAGTCACCGACTACATCAAGATGGATGATGTGGTTAAGGTTAAGGTGATGGAGGTCGATCCTCGTGGTCGTATCAAACTGACCATGCGTGATCTGGAGCAGGATGAGTCTGTCGAGTAAAGCTCTGTTCCGCGGTTAAAAAAGCCCTGCTGATGCAGGGCTTTTTTGTTATAGCCTCAGTTACAATAGACTGAAATCTGACGAGAGGAGTGAAGATGAAAGCGATCACCGCTGTTATATTAACCCTGCTACTGGCCGGTTGTGGTGGCGATGAGGTGGGGGATGTCTCACTTGGATTACTGACCACGAAAGATATTAAACTGAATGTGCTGGTAGACCCGGTGGTCACCGGAGTTACCTGCCATATTGCCAGTATTGAAGCGGATCTGGATTTCTCCGACCCCAGTGATTCATCGATCGCCTGCCGTCAGACCGGGCCGATAACCGCGCAGATGATCGCCGCTATCGATCGCTCCAAAGATGGCGAAATAGTGTTTCGGAAGTCGAAAAGCGTATTCTTCAAAACCATGAAAGTCCGGCGCATCTTCGACCCCGAATCACAGACACTGATGTATCTGTCTTACTCCACCAAAGAGACTAACGGCAGCTTTAAGCACAGCTTGTCGACAGTGCCGTTATGGGGGACACAGGCTTATAACAGCAGTCACTAGACGTGACTGCGTGGCGCTTCGCTTAAAATCAGTCGCTAGAACGTCGCTTCGCGACTTGCCAGACCAGTGCTTCGCACCTTGCTCGAAAAAGCGTTTTTAAGAGCGTGGGAGCACAGTTTTCATGTACTGGATATTTATTGCCCGCTATCCCAAAGCCCAATGCTGATAAGACTTACGGCAGTTGTCCCTACGTTATGCACAGGCTTGTTCTGGGGGATCTGGGGATAACATGGCAGCCACGAGCTTGTTGCTTCCAGGCTAACAATATTAACTTGCGGATTGGTATAGTCTCAGGCCCGCAACGGAGGGCTGTTCCTGGCTGTCACTGTGGGCCAGCGCCAGCAACAGGCGACCGGTTATGCAGGTGAAACACTGCGGACCGTTGCTGCGACAGAGTGAGTTTGCACAGGCGTTGAGCAGCAGCTCATGGGCTGCCTGTTGCTGCACCCTGCGATCAGTTGAAAAGAGCTCACTGCAGGTGACTATCCCCTGCTCGATTAACTCGCACACGGCACTACCGCGCCACTCAGCGATCAGATTTTCAGACAGGCCACTGTGCAATTTGATAACAGGTTCGCTGCGTTCCATCCAGGCATCTATTCTGAGAACATTCATCAATACATCTCCATATTTAAATGATAATGATTCTCATTATGTTTGTTCCAGCTGAGAATGCAACCGTTTTTTACCGGTTTTCCATCTGAGGAGTTGTCAGCGTAGTCAGAAGCAATGCTTTACACCTTGCTCTCGACTAGAGTGGCGCTGCAGCGGGACGATGATGAACTTGAAGGCGTGGTAAAGGTCTTAATTAAAACGGGAGTAGAATATGAGTGGGATAGGCCGAACGTTTTTGCTGTTACTCGTAAGCCTGAGTGTCAGCTTCAGTGTATACGCTGGGAAGCTGGATACCCCTTTGCCTGCTCCTGAGTTTAGCCAGACCGATGTCGATAGCTGGTTTAACAGTCCGCCGCTTTCGCTGAAATCGTTGCGGGGAAAAGTGGTGATGCTGGATTTCTGGACCTTTGATTGCTGGAACTGTTATCGCTCTTTTCCCTGGATACATGAACTTGAGCAGACGCTTGCTGACGAGGCGTTTACTGTCATTGGTATCCATACCCCGGAATTCCCCCATGAGCGTGTCAGGGCTAATGTGAAAGCTAAAATCGATGAGTTTGAGCTGCATCACCCGGTGATGATGGATAACAACTTTACCTACTGGCAGATGATGGGCAACAAATTCTGGCCGACCTTCTATCTGATCGATAAGCAGGGCCGGGTTCGTTCTATCTATATCGGCGAGACGCATGCGGGGTCGACGCAGGCAAGGGCGATCGAAGGAGATATTCGCGAATTGCTTCATGAGTAGTTAGACGCCACTTCACTTAAAAGCAGTAGCTAGAACGGCGCTTCGCGCCTGCTAAACGCTAGGAAAAGCCTTCGAGTGACAACGGGGCGTCGTAAGCCTGAACCCGAATAGCCAGAAATCGGTTAGGGGGGGGGATGAGGTTTGAATATCAACCGCTGTACTGAGGTGTTACAGGAAAGTCTGGCTAGAAAGTCATTCATAGGTTCTTTCTCTTCCGTTTTTTCTAGCAAGGGAAGCGAGGCTTCCCGTCTAACCACTAGTGTAGTGTTGCATTCTGTTTAGAGCTTAAGCGACTGTTGGCACGAATAACTTTTTCCAAAATGTCTCGGGCACTTTTAGTCCAAATAAATGGCTTCGGATTGCTGTTATGATGGGCAATGTAT
>NZ_JAFFZO010000005.1 GCF_016924145.1 Amphritea pacifica
CTTTTGGCCCTCGTTTCCCTACGATTAAGGCTTTTTTGCCTCCCTCTTGATAGCGTTTATACCAGCGACCAACAGTATCAGGATGGACATTGAGCAAGGCTCCTATCTCTTGAAAGGTTTTGCCCTTCTCACGGAGTTTAATGGCTTGCTGGCGTAAAAGTTCTTGTTGCTCTGTGCTGAGCTTGCGTGCATCTGTAATCATGGGTACATTATATCAGATGTAAACTTCCACCGGTTTAATATGATTGTGAGGTCAAATCGATAATTATTGCTTATCTTTGAAAGCATCACGAAGGTGATTATCTAAACGTGTTATAAGAAAATTTGTCTTTTCTTCAAACCATGGAAACTTCGTGTTTGTATGATTGTTATATCCCTAGCGTAAAGACAAGTTCAGTTCATTCATTTAATTTGTCCAAATATTTAAGAAAGGAACTGCCATCTATAAACAAAGTATTTTGCGAAAAGGCCAATTTGAGCTTATCCAGCTTTACAAGAGTGTTTACATGAGATTTCGGACATCCAAGCATCTGCGCAGCTGTTAATTTTCTAAGTGGCTCGGAACATAATTCCTAAGTTTGATCCTTTAACCAGCTATCTAAGTCTTCAACTTTAACTGTGATTAATGAATAGTTGCCTTCCATTGGAAAGTAACCAACAAGCTCTTGATTCAGAACGGAGGTTAAAACATGACCGTAACTGATTGAGCCCTGGGTTAGAGCTTTGCTACGCGGGCTTAAGGTTACTGATTTAGCGTTGGCCATAGTCAGATGACCTTCAAATTTGTGTAATATCTTATTCACAACTCGAAGATCAAAAATTTGATCGCGTACGTTAGTTACTCGAGGGTTTAGTCTTGGAAATGCATTAGCTTTAGTAGCAACTCTCAAATCAGTTGTTGTAATGCTTAAATGATTGGCTAGCTCTCGATAACCAATATGAAAGCGATACTGTTGAGTATCGTTATCTAAGCACAGTTTGCGGCGAAACGGACGAATGTATTCATTGCGTTCGGTAACGATACTATGAGTCCACGGCGACTCAATTCTTTCTAATGCGTTCAATAGCAACTCACTGTGCATATGTGAGAATGGTATCCGCTGAAGTGACTCCTGTAAAATGTCGTAAGGGCGAGCAGCGCGAACGAGACTTCTGCATATGTTGCGTATATCACTATCTGTAGCCGCTATTTGACCGGATTCATCAGGAAGAAGCATTTTTTCAATCGGTGACATAGCAGGAATTGAAAGTTTGGTTTCTTCTGCAAGCTGTTGCCATGCGAGACCGCAATTTGAACACCCTTTGATAAGAGATGTATGCCATTGATATTTTTCATGGCAATTTGGGCAACTATCAAGTAATAGCGCATTGTGTTTGTCACAACGCGCTACAGTTCCCAGGCCCCAGCGCCAATCCATGTGAGGGTCTTCATCAAAACAGATTTGGCAGACCCTTGGAAAATCGATACGAACATCTCTGAGCATCCGATGCTCATCAAAGTACCATTTTTGGTAGCTCTGTTCTTTAAAGGCACTGATATCAATAGCGCGATTAAGCACTTCGCTTAATGATTTAGAGACCGCTGTTTGTTCGGGCACTGACCAAATGCCCAGATGCAGAGCAGCAGGGTATCTATCTTGTTATCTGGTTTGGTGCGGATGAAATGGTTGCAAAACGAAGCAACCATGGACTAAGAAGTGCTCAGGAATTAAAACTAAAAATCGAAGAGGAACTTCCATCTAAAATTAAAGGATTGATTGATGTGTTCGTTCTAGATGTCTCTAAGTCAAAATAAATTATTTGTAGCGTGAGGAACTGTCCGCACAAATGACAATTTAAGTCTCAGCCTCAAGCTACCGGACAATATCTTAGTTAAGGACGAAACCCAAACATATAAAATTATAGGTATCATGAGCCTTTGGGGTTACTTCAAACTCAGATAGGAATAACACCTTTTTGACTAACAATTGTAATGCTTTTGGCTCCACGAGTTAGCGCTACATATAACTCTTTCGGACTCATGGCATCGGCGTCTAAAATAATGGCATGGGGATATTCCAGTCCTTTGACGAGCAAGGTAGTGCCTATTAATTTGTTATGACGAATAGGCCGTCCAGCATGACGAAGATCTCGCTGGAAGCGCTGCGCGCTTTCCATGAGACTTAAATCAGGGTTTTCTGCATGAAGTCGAAGGATTTTCAGCATCCGATTCAGCATGTCGCGACGATATGCTGATGTTTCCGGTTTCCTATTAATAGCATCTAAAATGCGTAGTAAATTACTACTCGTAGATTCATTTAAGTAATTGTTGGTCGCTTCTAATACGTCGGGATACCTAGTCGTCTTTGTTAGATTTCCGCGCTGACCCCTCTTAGTAGCTGCCGTCAATACCTTGTCCACTGAGTTAAAACATTTTTTTGCTAACTTGATGACGCAGAGCAATCGCTTACCAGGTGAAGGCTCTTTTTCAAGCTGTTTTATAATGCTGAGTAAGTCTTTTCCCTCGACCTCCTCAATACTAGAGAATTTACCACGTAACAACTGTGCTAGCTTATGTGTCTTATTTTTGGACTTTTGGTCTCCAGAATAAATCGCTATCACCGCTTCTTCATTTTTTAAAAATCTGTAAAAGAAATTGAGCCGTTTTGGGTTAGCAAAGTCATCCAAATCCACTGCAATTCTCTCGACGCCTTTTGGCAATGGAGCGTTGAGATCTATTTTTCCGCCCGCGCGAAGACTCATACTCACACCGTCGAGCCAATCTCCAAGTTCTTTAGAACCGGCTAAATTCCAACGCCATGGAATTCGTAATTCACCTAAATTGTGATAATGCGGGTAGATATATTGTTCCCAGTCTACAGGTTGATCAGCAAAGTCAAAAATTGCTTGCATGGGATCACCTAGTAAGCGACAAGGTAGTAAGTTCGCTAAAGCCTCGACCAAAAAGTGCTGCTGAGTAGAACAGTCCTGATATTCATCGACATACACACCTGCATATGAACTGAGAACAATTCGCTTCATAAATGGTTTATTTAACAAGGAAGTACAAGCTACATAGAGCTGCTTCCATTCATTTCCGCTTGGAAATTCCTTATCCCAATTTGATGTTATGGGGTAATTCAAACACATTCGTAGCGACCAGCTTGCAATGGTATCAATTCGATAACGTGAGGAGGGCACAGCTAAGTCCTGCATTTTTTTTTGGATAGAATGAACGCCTGCATATGTATGTGTAAGAATCAACTGACGTTGCGTCGTAGCCTCAACGGCATTAGCAATAAGATGAGTCTTACCATATCCAGCAGGTGCAATCACGTAGCCCTTACCTTCGAACTTAGCTAATTCTAAATGCATATTATCACTCATGATCTAACCATGAACGGAGTTGATTCAACTTGATTCCCATATCGCTTTTCTGAAATACCACTTCATTAAAGGCGGGCTCTATTATTTCAACCCAGCGCTCTCCACCAGAGATAGACTTGAACCAAGCAGAACTCTTCGCTGCATCACCAATAGCCTTGCGCAGGTCATCAGATTCACGCCATTTCAATACATCTCGATCGAGTCCCATTTGTAGTTTAGATCGCACATTTGCATGCACCGACATTCCACTTTTTCGTGCCAATTCGACGCTTTTGAGAACACTAGCCCAAGGCAGATCTAACATAGCTCTCTGTTCAAGGGCTAATTGTTCGGACCACATAATTACTTTTATGTCTCGTTTAGCCAAGACATCTGCATCTTCGGGTGAGAACTGCTTTATTGCATCACCATCTGCTACAGCGCATACATCATAGTGTAGTGCTTTAAAGCCAGCAGCCAGCCCCTTGAGCTTACTTGCCCCATTAGCATCCAACAGAACAGCTCCTATGTACGAATATGGACTATAATCAGATTTCATCCAATAATTCTCTAGACCGCGCAGGAACCCCACTTCAGTAGCTCCTTCGCAAACCACTACTTTTGTGGACAAGAAAGCTTCCGGGCTTGATCTAAGTTGTCCTTGGATATTTAAACCATCAAGTTTTTCACCGGTCGTAGCGATTACCTTTACTTCATCAGCTATCTTGTGAACGACATAAAGTTGGTCAACTGTCAGTTCACGCAAAACGGATGGTGAGTGAGTCGTCAAAAAATACTGCCCAGTTGAATCATCTTTGATGTGTTTGATCAACCTTGCAATGCGATGAGGCTCTAAGCCAAGCTCTAATTCATCGAAAAGGGTAATGTGCTTCTTATCTAAGCTTTCCTTTTGTATACCGCACAGAAGTATTCTTCTAGAACCTAACCCGAGTTGCCGTAGAGGTATATCTCCATCGTGTAACGTCAGCCCACCGACGCGAATACTTATTGAGCTTAAGTCTAAATGGGCTTTGAATGAATCTTTAACAGGAACGCCTAGCTTTTTGGCTACACCCTCAGATTTAGCTGCTGCTGCATCGAAGCTTTTCAATGCACCGGCACGCTGCCCATCGAGAGAGTCCCGTGCTGCCCGCGTTGCGTCTACGAGGGACTCACTTAAGTTATTGGAATCTGTGATTCTGGCCAAGGCAGTTCCTGCTGCCCAAGTAAGTTGTTTTTCGCTATATGAGCCAATCAGACCAACATTTACCTTCGTACGGTCCACTGCTTTAAATTCAACGCCCTCTGGATTTCTATCAGTTACAATTTTCCATTTTGGCTCCAAATCTCTAGCCACTGTAATTCTGACACTAAGAACCAATTCGTCATCATCATCAGGTTCGTCATGAAGTCTAAAATTGGTTATATCCCAACCCCTTAGGTGCGCACCGTATTTCTGATCCGAGCAGAATTCATCCGGGAGATCACCAAATAGAATTTCAACCATTATCGGATCATTCGTCTTGCAAAAATAAAAGTCAGAATCATTAAATGCGAGATTCCATTGGGGATGAAATGCACAGCGAATCGCCTCAAGAATTGTCGTCTTTGCTGAATCTCCTTTACCGATCAGGCAGAAAATATTTTGGTTAGGCAGGTTCCATGAAAGCTTTTTAATCCCTCTAAAATTCTGAATTTCTATTTTTCTTATCCTCATTTCGCCTCCATTGCGAATAAACCAATCTCTAGTCTACCTTATGCGGAACATACTTTTTAAGTGTTTCTCTACTTCATATCAAAGTAGCAATAGATCGTTAAAACGCTCTTATGAAACTCACAGACGAAGTAAAAAGCGTAAGCTAACTTAAGACTGAATGTCCGAGGAATTGGGGTAAAACCAAAGTGCAGCATACGCTACGTTGTTCTTTTCGATACTTTCTCCGCAAAACAAAATTCAACGAAGTTCTCCGCACGAGTTTTTCTGACAACGTTGGAAACCATCTTGCAAGAAGAGTCTCACGTTAATTTGAATCACTCATTTTAAACTTTGAGCCGAAATCACCTGAAGCCTAAACAGGGCCTAATGTAGAGAGATTCAAATAGCCATGAGATCGAATCTCAGTCTCAATTTCAAATGACATCAGGGGATGCATAATCCCCTTTTTTATAGTAAATTATGTAACTGGTTACGTAATTGCTATCGTGTTTTTATCTTGTATCGGGGTTGGGTTCTATGGATTACATGAAAAGTTTCGGCAGTCTGTCACTGGGCAGCCGGTTGAAGCGGCTGTCGGACCGGCTGGTGCAGGATGTCATTCGTCTGTATCAGAGCCAGGGTATAGAGCTTAACCCGACTTTTTTTCCGCTGTTCAATATGCTGCATCAACAGGGCGCTATGACTGTCACCGATGCCGCCGAAAGGCTGGGAGTGACTCATCCGGCTATCAGTAAGATCGCCCGCAAAATGCAGCAGGAGGAGTGGCTGAGTAAAACCGCGGATCCTGAAGATGAGCGGCGTCAGTTGCTGGCTTTATCGTCAAAAAGTGAGCAACTGCTGGAGCAGATTACCCCGGTCTGGGCGGCGATTCAGGGGCAGCTTGACACTCTGATCAGTTGCCAGCAGCACCCCCTGCTGGATTCGCTTGCAGAGTTTGAAAACCTGTTGCAACAGCGAGGTTTCTATACCCCGGTCGTGGAACAGCTGGCACGTCGTAATGAGGGGCAGGATATCGTTATTCAGGGGTGGGATGCTGAGCTGCGGGATGATTTCCGTCGTCTCAATCTGGCCTGGCTTAACCGTTATTTTGATGGACATCTTTTGGAAAGAGACCGCGAGGCGCTGAATAATCCTGAAGGCTACTATCTTGCCCAGGGAGGCTATATCTGGTTTGCCCGACACCAGGCAGATAACCAGGTGGTTGGCTGTGTGGCGCTGGCAAGGCATGACAATGAGCGTTATGAAATCTCGAAAATGGGAGTCGATGACAGCTGGCAAACGATCGGTGTCGGTCGCCGGTTGCTGATGACTGCGTTGGATAAAGCCCGGGAGCTGGGCGCTTCAGAGGTGTTTCTTGAAAGTTCGAGCAAACTGGAGCGGGCTTTACAGCTATATCGGAATCTGGGATTCCGGGAGATCCCCCATCCTGAAGGCCAGTCTTATTATGACAGGGCCGATATCTATATGACACTGACTTTACGGGCATGAGTTTACGACTATGAATTGTAACGTTATGAATCAGGATAATGCTTCGTTAAAGCGTCGGGAGATGCTCGACGGTGCCAAAGCCACCGTACCGCTGATAATCGGTGCTATCCCGTTTGGGATTATCTTCGGTACCCTGGCCGGGCCCAGTGGCTTATCCGCGCTGGGGGCACTGGCGATGTCGGTGTTTGTGTTTGCAGGTTCTGCGCAGTTTATCGCCCTTGGGCTGCTGGCGGCGGGGGCCGCAACCCCAGTGATTATTGCCACCACCTTTGTCGTCAATCTACGCCATATTTTGTATGCCGCCAACCTGGTACCCAAAATTGCTCATCTGCCCCATCGCTGGCGGGTGATGATGGCGTTCGGACTGACCGATGAGACTTTTGCTGCGGTCAGTAACCGTTTTCTGCTGCAGGACAATACCGAACATGCGCACTGGTTTTACCTGGGGTCATGGCTGGCGATGTATGGTAACTGGGTTTTATGCACGGGCTTGGGTATCGCGTTAGGAGAGTTGTTCCCCGACATGACCGACTGGGGGCTGGATTTTGCGATGTCGGTCACCTTTATCGGTATGGTGGTTCCCTACCTGAAGAGTAAACCGATGTGGGGGGCGGTAATTGTGTCCGGCGTGATCGCAATGGCAACCATAGGCATGCCCCATAAGCTGGGGTTAATGGTGGCGGCACTGTGCGGTATCTCAACCGGATTATCTCTGCACCTGCTACTTAAACGGCAGTCAGCACCGGAGATCACACATGAGTGAAGCATTGTTGATTCTGGGGATGTTTCTGGTGACCTTCAGCGTTCGCTATGTGCTGTTCGGTGTTGCGGGTAAGGTGCGTTTCCCCCTCTGGCTGACAACTGGACTGAGTTTCGTACCCCCGGCGGTACTGACGGCCATCATTGTTCCGGCGGTTCTGTTGCCCCGGGGGGAGTTATGGTTACAGTCAGATAACCCCTGGTTGCTGGCGGGTGTTTTCGCTGCGCTGGTGTCGTTCTGGCGTCGGGATCTGCTGACCACCATTGTTGCCGGCATGTTGTGCTTTATGTTGCTCAGGTTTGGTTTCGGTTTATAACGTTTGATATATTAACAAGCACTTTTTGCAAGTCGGCTAACCGCATATCTGATAAATTGACAAGCTGCTTTCCATATATATAACAGGGTTTAACTGTAACCCTCCCCGTTACAGCTGTTGATGGGTTATATTCTGTCTGTTGGCATATAACTTGTAGACTGTTAGTAAAGTCATAACAGGTGTGAGCAGAGGCGGACTATCATTATTGCAGCAATCAGTATCCGGATCAGAGGGCAGGTGCAAGGGGTCGGTTTCCGGCCTTTTGTGTATAACCTTGCCTGTCGTCTTGGCCTGACGGGTACCGTTGCCAACTCTGCTTCAGGGGTGGAAATATTTGCAGAGGGATCGGCCTCTGATCTTCTGTTGTTCCAGCAGTTGCTTGAGCAGGAACAACCTCCAATGTCGCTGATTGAAACGCTACAGGCGGAACCTGCCGCACCGCAACGGCTTTCCGGTTTTAGTATTGTTGCAAGCCGCCAGGGTGACCTGCAGGTGGCGGCAACCCCTGATGCTGCCGTCTGCCAGGATTGTTTGTATGAACTGTTTGATGCGGGTGACCGGCGCTATCTTTACCCCTTTATCAACTGCACTAACTGTGGTCCGCGCTACAGTATTATCCGGGCGCTGCCCTATGATCGTCACCAGACGACCATGTCTGAGTTTAACCTCTGCTCTGCGTGTAACGCTGAATATTCTGATCCTTCGGATCGTCGTTTTCATGCTCAGCCAAACGCCTGTCCGGTCTGTGGTCCCCACCTGAGTTTTGTTGCGGGGACGGGAGAACCTCAGCAGGGGGATCCGCTGACCGCCGCAGTGGAACAGATTCAGCAGGGGATGATTGTTGCCGTTAAAGGGATTGGCGGCTTTCATCTGGTGTGCGATGCCCGCAACCCGGTGGCCGTTGCTCGACTGCGACAGCGCAAGAGTCGCCCGGTTAAGCCGTTTGCTGTGATGGGGCTGAATCCGCAGTCGCTGACGTCGATAGTGTCGCTGAATGTCACACGGGAACAACGATTGCAGGCCCAGGATGCGCCGGTGTTGCTCTGTCCTTCCGCGGGTAAGTTGCCTGAGGGCATTGCTCCTGGCCTGGCCTGGTGTGGTGTAATGCTGCCCCACACCCCGTTGCACTATCTTCTGTTACACCGCTTATGTGGTAGCCCTGCCGGAACCGACTGGCTCCGCCAGCCTCAGACTCCACTGCTGGTGATGACCAGCGGTAACCGTAGCGGCAACCCGCTGGTGACCGATAATCAGCAGGCCGTCACTCAGTTGCAGGGAATCGCTGATGGTTTTCTGCTGCATAACCGGGATATTCATATCCGTTGTGATGACTCAGTGGTGAATGGGTTGTCGGATCAGATGCCGCTGATTCGCCGGGGCAGGGGGCTGGCTCCTCAGGTGATTCGCTTGCCACAGAGTGGTCCGGCGACCCTGGCAGTTGGCGCCTTTTTCAAGAATACCCTTTGTCTGACGCAGGGGAACCGGGCCTATGTATCCCAGTATATTGGAGATCTGGATAACCCGGGCTGTTGTCAGTCGCTGGCTCAGATGACCGGGCACCTGACCTCATTATTGGGGATTAAGCCTGAGCAGGTGGTCTGCGATCTGCATCCCGATTTTTATAGCACCCGGTTTGCCCGGGAGTATGCGCAGCAGAACGATATCCCCTTGCACCGGGTTCAGCATCATCATGCGCATATCGCCTCGGTCATGGCCGAACAGAATATCAGTGAAGCAGTGCTGGGGCTGGCACTGGATGGTCTCGGTCTGGGGCCTGATCAGCAGTTATGGGGGGGGGAATTGCTGCGGGTGGAGGGGCATCGCTATAGCCGCTTAGGGCATCTGCCTCGACTGGCACTGCCCGGTGGTGACCGTGCATCAAGCGAGCCCTGGCGTTCCGCTGCGGCTGTTTTGCATCGGTTAGGGCGTGGCGATGAGATTTCGGCCCGCTTCTCTCAACCCGCCGCGACCACCGTTAAACAGATGCTGGATCAGGGCTTTAACTGCCCGCAAAGCAGTAGTGCAGGCCGATTGTTTGATGCGGTCGCATCCCTGTTAGGTATCTGTCATCGCAACAGTTTTGAGGCGGATGCGGCGATGCAGCTGGAGGCCAGTGCCTGCCGTTATCTGCAACGCTTTGGCCATCCGCAGCAGGATTTTCTGATCGACTTCAGTGAGTCCGGCCAGCCAATGCTGAATCGACTGCTACAGTGTATTGCGGATACTGAAGACCCTGAATGGGGTGCCGCACTGTTTCACGGTCAACTGATTGAGGGGCTGAGTCGCTGGGTTATCGCTCAGAGTCGGATAATGAATATCAGCAGTGTGGTACTGGGGGGCGGCTGTTTCCTTAATCAGATACTGTTACAGGGACTCACAGAAAAATTACAGCAGGCGGGGATAACCGTCTATAGTGCAGCAAAATTACCCTGCAATGATGCGGGGATCAGCCTTGGCCAGGCACAGATAGCACATGCGCTGGCCCGGCAAAATAACAACGATAAACAACCGGTAAAGGGGTTTTCCCAATGTGTTTAGCAATACCCGTAGAGGTGGTTGAAATACTCGATAGTGACACCGCGATTGCCGATATCGGAGGCGTTCGCAAACAGATCAATGTGGCGCTGATCGAAGATCTGGCTGTCGGTGATTATGTCATTCTGCATGTGGGCTATGCACTGAATAAGATCGATCCGGAAGAGGCCTGTAAAACACTGGAACTGTTCGCCGAACTGGGCGAGTTGCAAACGGCAATCAACGATAATCAGCAGGTGCTCCCATGAAGTATGTCGATGAATACCGGGATGGCAAACTGGCGCGGGAGATCGCCGAACGTATCCGCAGCGAAGCATTGCCGTCGCGGCAGTACAACCTGATGGAGTTCTGTGGTGGGCATACCCACGCCATTTTCCGCTACGGTATTCCGGATCTGCTGCCGGATAATGTCAACATGGTTCACGGGCCGGGTTGTCCTGTGTGTGTCCTGCCGATCAGCCGTCTGGACACCGCGATAGAGTTGGCGGTCACCCATAATGTTATTCTCTGTTCCTATGGCGATATGATGCGGGTGCCCGGTTCGCGCAAGCGTAGCCTGCTGAAAGCGCGGGCAGAGGGGGCCGATGTGCGGATGGTCTATTCCTCTATGGATGCCCTGAAACTGGCACAGGATAATCCCGATCGGGAGGTGGTGTTCTTTGCCATCGGATTTGAAACCACCACCCCGCCCACAGCACTGGTGATTCATCAGGCGAAAAAGCTGGGAGTGAAGAACTTCAGTGTGTTCTGTAACCATGTGCTCACCCCGGCAGCGATCAGCAGTATTCTTGATTCCCCTGAAGCGGGAGCGCTGGGGCTGCTAAAACTGGATGGCTTTGTCGGCCCGGCCCATGTCAGCACTGTGATTGGCAGTCAGCCATATGAGCGTTTTGCTGTCGAATACAGTAAGCCGATTGTCATTGCCGGCTTTGAACCACTGGATCTGCTGCAGGCGATTCTGATGCTGATCCGTCAGGTGAATGAGGGTCGGGCAGAGGTTGAGAATGAGTTCTCCCGTGCCGTGACACGGCAGGGTAATGAGCGCGCTAAACAGATTGTTGATGAAACCTTTGAAGAGCGGGATAGCTTCGAATGGCGAGGTCTGGGTTTTGTCCCCCGTAGCGCGCTGCAGATCAGAGCAGAGTTTGCCGAGTTTGATGCGGAAAAACGTTTTCCGGTGGAATATCGTAGTTCAGCGGAAAACTCCGCCTGTCTGTGTGGACCTATTTTACACGGGGTTAAATCACCGCGGGACTGTACGCTGTTTGGCGGGGCCTGTACGCCGGAAAATCCACTGGGCCCCTGTATGGTGTCCAGTGAAGGTGCCTGTGCGGCCTATTATAGCTACGGCCGACATCAGGAATCGCTGATCGCTAAAGAGAGCGCCTGAGCAAAATGAAATATCGCGACAGTTAATACAAGCGGCCCACAGATAAGGATTTATACAGGATGACCAAACGAACTGAATACAGCCATGCGCTGGATCTGCAGAATGGCCGGGTAGAGATGGCCCACGGCAGCGGTGGTAAAGCGATGGCGCAACTGATTGATGAGCTGTTTCTGCAGGCGTTTTCCAACCCCTGGCTGGAGCAGATGAATGATCAGGCCTGCTTTACCCTGCCGCCGGGGCGGGCTGTAATGGCCACCGACAGTCATGTGATTTCGCCGCTGTTTTTCCCCGGTGGTGATATTGGCTCCCTGTCGGTGCACGGGACGGTTAACGATGTGGCGATGTCAGGGGCGGTACCCAAATACCTCTCTGCAGGTTTCATCCTGGAAGAGGGGTTCCCGCTGGCAGATCTGCAACGGATTGTGCAATCGATGGCCCGCGCAGCAGAAGACGCCGGTGTCGCCATCGTTACCGGCGATACCAAAGTGGTGGAGCGGGGTAAAGGGGATGGCTGCTTTATCAACACCACAGGTATTGGCGTGGTGGCGGAACAACTGCATCTCTCCGGTAACCGGGTGCAACCGGGAGATAAGATTCTGCTCTCAGGTACCCTGGGAGATCATGGTGTCGCCATTATGTCACTGCGGGAAGGGCTGACTTTTGAAACCACCATCGCCTCAGACAGTCAGTCCCTGCATGATCTGGTAGCTGCAATGGTAACTGGAGTACCAGAGATTAACTGTATGCGCGATCCAACCCGGGGCGGGCTGGCAGCCACCCTGAATGAGATTGCTCAGAGCAGCAATGTCGGAGTTACCATCTATGAAGCGAATATACCGGTCAAACCCCAGGTCAGTGCCGCCTGTGAATTTCTCGGGCTTGATCCGCTCTATGTGGCTAATGAGGGTAAGCTGGTGGCTTTTTGTCCGGCGGATAAAGCGGAGCAACTGCTGGCCATTATGCAACAGCACCCGAAAGGTAACGAGGCCGCTATTATTGGTGAAGTGACCGCAGATCCGCTGAAGTTTGTGCAGATGGAAACGGTGTTTGGTGGACGGCGGATGGTGGATTGGATTTCGGCCGAGCAACTCCCCCGCATCTGCTGAGTCTTCCCATGGAAATGTCATGCTGCGTTTACGCTCGCTCGTGTAAGAGAGCTACACGTCGCTCGCTAGGCCTTGCCTGACATCTCCATGGAAAGACTCAGTTTTTATTGGTAGGGGAGCACCATGCTGCGTTTACGTTCGCTTGTGTAAGAAGAGCTACACGTCGTTCGCTAGGCCTTGCCTGACATTTCCATGGAAAGACTCAGTTTTTATTGGTAGGGGAGCACCATGCTGCGTTTACGCTCGCTCGTGTAAGAGAGCTACACGTCGCTCGCTAAGCCTTGCCTGACATCTCCATGGAAAGACTCAGTTTTTATTGGTAGGGGAGCACTATGCTGCGTTTACGTTCGCTTGTGTAAGAAGAGCTACACGTCGCTCGCTAGGCCTTGCCTGACATCTCCATGGAAAGACTCAGTTTTTATTGGTAGGGGAGCACCATGCTGCGTTTACGTTCGCTTGTGTAAGAAGAGCTACACGTCGCTCGCTAAGCCTTGCCTGACATCTCCATGGAAAGACTCAGTTTTTATTGGTAGGGGAGCACCATGCTGCGTTTACGCTCGCTCGTGTAAGAGAGCTACACGTCGCTCGCTAGGCCTTGCCTGACATCTCCATGGAAAGACTCAGTTTTTATTGGTAGGGGAGCACCATGCTGCGTTTACGCTCGCTCGTGTAAGAGAGCTACATGTCGCTCGCTAAGCCTTGCCTGACATCTCCATGGAAAGACTCAGTTTTTATTGGTAGGGGAGCACCATGCTGCGTTTACGCTCGCTCGTGTAAGAGAGCTACATGTCGCTCGCTAAGCCTTGCCTGACATTCCCATGAAAAGCCTCTGTTTTATTTATCAGGAATCACCTTGTTCTTATAAGTCTGATATTCTTGCTAAACTGATGTGTTGTTTAACGGCAGTTATGAATAATGAGGACGTTTGATGAAACTGATCTTACTGATGGTTGCGCTGCTTATTATTGGTTTGCTGACCATTCAGCAGATGGCGCCGAAAGCTGATGCGCCTGGTGCATCAACCGATCTCAATTCCACGCATACTGTTCCGGACGTTCCCGAACTGCCTACCCGTCCCGATGAAGTTAAACAGTTTGGCAAAGAGATGAGCGATTATATCCAGAGCGAAGCGGCGAAAAGGGCGGCAGCGTTGGATGAGGCACAGAAGCAATAATTCCTTCGCCTTTAGTTGTTCCTTTTCCTCGTAGGTTCTCTTATTTGTTGATGACAGTCTTCTTATTTCTGCAGCATTAGTATGTAATGAGCCTCAAGAGGATGAGCTGGTCTCTGTATTGGCAAAGTTAACATGGATAAGTGGGTGAAATAGTGATATCAACGGTCCGTTTAACAGGTTTTATACGGGTTCCTGAGTCGGATCTTGATGCCGTCATCCGGGAGCTGATGCATCATCAACAACTGACGCTCAGTGAGCCGGGATGCCTTCGATTCGAGGTGACTCAGTGTCAGACTGACCCCTGTCGCTTCGATGTCTTTGAAGAGTTTTCTGACAGTGACTCGTTTCAGGCACACCAGGCACGAACCCGATCTTCTTACTGGGCTCAGGTAACAGCAAATGCCGAACGGAACTATCAGGTAGAAACTATCAAGTAAGCACTGTGAAATAATCCTTTAAACGCATTAAAACCCGGCAATAGTGGTGCGGTTGTTATCAGATGCTAATCCTGGCTCTGCTAAACTTCCGTTATAGAATGAAATACCGGATGATCTGGTTTCTATGTTGATCGGGATAACTAAGTATTAAATAACATCTATAGGTAACGATTATGATTCAAGTGGGTGATAAAATTCCGGCTGTCAGTGTCAGCACTATTTTGGCTGGTGAAACGTCTGCCGTGAGTACGGATCAGCTTTTTGCTGATAAGAAAGTGGTTTTGTTTGCCTTGCCAGGTGCGTTTACGCCGACCTGCTCTGCATCCCATCTGCCGGGTTATATCGTTCATGCGGATGATATCTTCAGCAAAGGCGTCGATCTGATCGCCTGTCTTTCGGTGAATGATGCATTTGTTATGAAGGCGTGGGCTGAAACGCAGAATGCTGAGCAGATTACGATGATTGCGGATGGCGGTGCTGATCTGACTAAGGCGATGGGGCTGGATATGGACAGCGGCTCATTTGGAGGCATCCGCTCACGGCGTTACTCAATGATTATTGAAGATGGTGTAGTGACCGCCCTCAATGTCGAGGAGCCAAAAACCTTTGAAGTGAGTAGCGCTGAAGCGATGCTTGAGCTGCTCTGATACAATCCGTTTCATTTAAGTCAGTGAGTAATGTGGGACACCTATGCAAGATGTAATTGATGCGCTGCGTGATGCGAATATCGACGTAGTAACGCCTCTGGAACTGCCGGATTTTGACGATATTGTCGCGGCGGAAGAAGAGATCTGTGTACCGCTTTATCCGGATTTTAAAGAGTTTCTGCTGACGGTCAGTGATGTTATCTGCGGTTCTATCGAGCCGGTGACCGTGGCTGACCCTTCTTCGCATACCCATCTGCCTGAAGTCGCTGCGTATGCCTGGTCGATCGGTCTGTCCCGCGAGCAAACGCCGATCTGCGCCCATGATGGCGGTTTTTATGCGGTCACCATTGAAGGCTCTGTGGTTTACTGGACGCCGGAGAGTGGTGAAGTTGAGGAGTGGACCACTGTGTGGGAGTGGGCCAGAGAGGTCTGGTTAGTCAGCTAATGCATCAGATGATTAAAACGGCTCAGATGAGCCGTTTTTTTTAAGCTGTTCTGAGGGCCAGCTCCCGTTGCTCACCGGCCTTGAGTATCAGAATCATTCCCGCCCCCAACACTGAGATTGCAGCGGCAATATAGAGGGAGTCAGCATAACTGCCACCCTGGTCGGCGATAATACCGGCGATGGCGGGGGCTCCGATCTGAGCGATACCGTAGAGTAGAGTCAGTCTGCCCATCAGTTTTGCTGGTTTGGTGGGGTAGAAACGACCCGCCATTGCCAGCACCAGACTAACGATAGCGATAAAACTGCCGCCATAGAGGGCTGCGCTGATGAGTACGACCCAGAGGGTATCGTTCAGAGCGGGCAGTATGATACCGATAATCTGAATCAGAAAGGCGATCAGCAGGGCATTTAACTCTCCCAGTCGGCGGGCAACTCTGTCCCACAGAATCACTGCAGGGGTCGCACTCAGACCGACAAAGACCCAGACAATCTGGCCATCACCCTGCAGTGCAGGCTGGGCTTCAACGATTGCCACCAGAAAAGTGGCGCTGATCACATAGGCATAACCGGCACAAAAATACATGATACCCAGCAGTATAAACCAGCGCCGGCTGGGAGGGGTGTCCTGCAACCGCTGACCGGCAGTGGTCTGATGGCTGGTATCCGGACGGGGCAACCAGCGCCAGGCGGGAATAGCAATCAGTGACCCCAGCACGCCGACGGCCAGCCACTGTTCTCTCCAGTCGAGGTGACCGATCATCAGTTCGGCCGCTAAACCGCTGACAATGATGCCCAGTCCGGCTCCGGCATAATGAATACCCAGTTCAGGTCGGTGGCCGTGACGCAGCAGCCAGTTCATAATCAGCCCGGCACTGATCAGCATGCCACTGGCACTGCTTAGCCCTGAGAAAAATCGCAATACTCCCCAGAGCCAGATATTATCCGTTAGCGCCATACCGAGGGTGGTAATCACTGCTGTTATCAGACCTGCACGGTAGAAGGCATCTTTGATTTTCAGGTTACCAACGGTGGCAGCCAGCAGAGCACCACACATATAGCCGATGTAATTAATGGTGGCCAGATAGCCTCCGCCCAGGTCGCTCAAACCGGCTTCTGCCTGCATCGCGGGTAGCAGGGTGGTATAACAAAAGCGGGCGATACCGATGGTAAGAATCAGGCCGAGCAGACCGGAGCCCAGTACTTTAAGGTGTTGTCTGTTTGCCGTTGTATCCATAGAACTCAGACTGTCTTTATGTTTATTTGTAAGTGTATGTATTAATATTGTTCGTTACTAATGAATTATTAAGAACTTAATGTTCTTCTATAGAGAACTATTTGTTTGGTGATTTTGCATCTGTTAACGGTTGTATGGAGATAAGGTTGGAACTGATTGCACTGAAAACCTTTGAAAAGGTCGCGAAAGAGGGCGGCATACTGGCTGCGGCGAAGCAACTGAATACGGTGCAGTCTAATGTCACTACACGGATTCAGCGGCTGGAAGAGGAGTTAGGTACCAAGCTGTTTTCCCGCAAGGGACGTGGGCTTGAATTAACCCGCCCGGGTATGATTCTTCTCGAGTATGCTGAACAGATTCTGCAACTGGAGCGTCAGGCGGGTGTCGCTGTCAGGCTGGCGGATAAAGGTGCTGCTGAAATTAAAATTGGTGCCATGGAAACGTTTACGGCAACCCACCTGCCACAGTTGTTGGGGGCATTGAGAGAGAGCTGCCCAAAACTTAAACCTCAGGTCACGGCAGCAACGACAGCGGAGCTACTTCGGGCAGTATTGGAGCACCATATTGATTGTGCCTTTGTGGCGGGGCCGATAGATCATCCTGATCTGGTCACTATTGATGTCATGACTCAGGAATTGGTATTAGTGAAACCCGGGAGCGTTGCTCCGGCGGATAACCTGGTGTTGTTCCGGGAAGGCTGCGTCTATCGGCAAAAAGCGCTGCAGTGGTCACGGAACTATCAGAATAGCTGTTACGGTCTGAGTGAGCTGGGCACACTTGAGGGGATTCTCGGCTGTGTGGCTCAGGGGCTGGGGGTGACACTGATGCCCCGCAATGTGGTCGAGCTATCGATCTATCGTGATAGCCTGGAGTTTGAACCCCTGCCAGATGATGTTTCTATCGTGCCGACCCAGTTTATCCGCCACCGCAGTACCCCAGCGTTGAACGTGATCGAGGCACTGTTTGACTCGTTACGCTGGCTGCCAAACCGGGATAAGGCAATTTAAGACTGATCGCAGGGGCTATAGCTGATGAGCTTTGCGGTAGTTGCCCTGATAATCAAAGATGCGCTCCTGCACCCGCCAGAATTTTCCGGCTTTGCGGGCGACAACAAAGTCTGGGGCGGTGAACAGTTGGGATACCGCTAACACCTCCTCTATCGAGCTGAACTGGCGCGGCTGTAAGCTCTGGCCAAAGCGTCGCCCGTACAGGTCGTTGAACCGTTTCCGCTGCTTGCTATTATGCATATCAAACAGCTCGCTCAGCTCTTCGCCCTGCTCATCGTGATAGATAACTCTGAGTTTGCTGTTTGATTCGCTTAACGAGATTCCGGCGCAGCGGATAACCATAGCATCTTTCAGCTTAAGGGCTGCTTTGAGCTGATCATCGGGGTCGATGATGGCGTGGCCGCACTGATGGCAGTGGCGGGCCGCGATGTCGTTTTCCGCATTGCACCGGGGGCATTCCTTAAAGCGGAAACGATAGTCGCATTGTGACTTTTTATCCTGAGACGGGGAGCCGTCTACACCCTCAATTGTACCCTGACAGCGTCGCCCAAAATGCTCAAGAATATTGCCCTCCTCATCTGTCTTGCCCCAGAAGATATTGGCAAATTCGCAGACCGGGCAGAACACCTGTACCGGCACGCTGCTGCTATCCGGTTTTGGCTGCCCCACTTCGGGCGAGAACAGATCGAAGCCGTTGCCCGCATAATCCATTACCAGACAGTCCCGCTTGCCCTCTGCCAGTCTCAGGCCCCGGCCCACGATCTGTTGAAACAGAGAGACGGACTGGGTGGGTCTGAGCAGGGCGATAAAATCCACATGGGGGGCATCGAAACCGGTGGTCAGCACCGCGACATTGACCAGATATTTTATCTGCCTTGTTTTAAAGCGACTGATTAGTTGGTCCCGTTCTGCATGTGCCGTATCTCCGGTGATCAGCGCCGTTTCCTTTTCCGGAAGGTAGCTGCATATCTCATGGGCATGTCTGACGGTGGCGGCGAACACCATGACCCCGCAGCGTTCTGCTGCCAGTTCCACTATCTGTTCACAGATCGCCCGGGTTACCCGCGGATGACGGACCAGTAGCTGGTTCACCTCTGCCTCGGCATAGTGGCCAAAACGGTTGGCATTGAGGGCTGAAAAGTCATATTGGGCGATCGGCGCATCGACCATGTTGGGAGGGGTGAGGAAGCCCCGTTTGATCATGTATTGCAGAGGGAGCTCATAGATGCAGTGCTCAAAGGGGCGCGACTCGCTGCTGCGGCAGAAGCCGCGATAGTGATAGCGATAGATCCAGCCCATACCCATACGGTAGGGGGTTGCGGTTAAACCCAGCAGTTTCAGCCGGGGGTTATACTCCCTCAATTGCGCGAAAATCTGTTGATACTGGCTGTTTTCGTCGTCGCTGATCCGGTGGCATTCATCGATAATCACCAGTGAGTGTTCGGTGGCGAAATCCCTGAGGTTGCGGGCGACTGACTGCACACTGGCAAAGGTGACCTGATAATGACTTTGCTTCTGCTTCAAGCCTGCGGAATAGATGCCGCCTTCAAGTCCGTAGTTCAGGTATTTGTTGTGATTCTGCTCAACCAGCTCTTTGACATGGGCCAGCACCATAATTTTACGTCGTGCCAGGCGCGCCAGTTCAGCGATAACCAGGCTTTTACCTGCGCCGGTTGGCAGAACGATGACGGCCGGCTCATCGCTATTGCGAAAATGGTTCAGGGTTGCTGCTACCGCATCCCGCTGATAATCGCGCAGCTGAAAACTATCGGTCATAAAAATAACCAGATTTGTTTTCAGAATTGATGAGCAGTTTATCTGCACGACAGGGTAGTGGCATACGACTATTTTAACGTGGAAATGGCTGATTTAAACGGGATTTTTGTCCGTTATTGTGAGATATTTCTGCTCATAGAAAGCAGGCGTTGCGCATTTTTGTCGATGGGTGATCGAATTGCGTCTATTCTGAAATAATATTTATTCAATGCAGTGTCTATGACAAAAGAGGAAATGGAAATGGATCTATCTTTTTTCGATGTTTATGTGTTGCCCTGGGCTATAAATATCGCTTTGGCAGCGGCTATCTTTATAGTCGGTCGAATGGTCGCAAAAGTATTGGTGAACCTGCTGGGTAAAGCGCTCCGCAAAGGTAAAATGGAGGAGATTCTGGTCAACTTTATCTCTTCGATTGCCAATATTCTGCTGCTGTTAGTGGTGATTGTTGCCTCACTGGACCAGTTGGGGGTTGATACGACCTCGCTGATCGCTCTGGTGGGTGCAGCCGGTCTGGCGGTTGGTCTGGCACTGCAGGGCTCTTTGCAGAACTTTGCCGCAGGCGTAATGCTGATTGTTTTCCGCCCGTTTAAAGAGGGGGATTTTATCGAAGCGGCGGGTGTTGCCGGTGTTGTTGAGCATATCAGTATTTTCAATACCATTATGCGCACCGGCGATAACAAAGAGGTCATAGTCCCGAATGGCAATATCTACAGCGGGGTTATCACTAACTATTCTGCCCGTGATACCCGTCGTGTCGATATGGTTTTTGGCATCGGTTATGGCGATGATCTGAAGAAAGCCAAAGCATTACTGGAAGAGATTGTGACCAGTGATGAACGGGTCCTGCAAGACCCGGCACCGGTGATCGCCGTATCTGAACTGGCGGATAGCAGCGTTAACTTCGTGGTTCGTCCATGGGTAAAGTCTGCTGATTTCTGGGCAGTGAAGTTCGATACCACTGAAAGCGTTAAGCTGCGCTTTGATGAGGAAGGCATCTCTATTCCTTTCCCGCAGATGGATATTCATCAGTACAAGCACGACAGCGAGTAATTCTGACTGCTCCCGAAACAGCCGCATATGCGGCTGTTTTTTTTACCTACTCTTTAAGCGGTTTCTCTGCCGGGTCTGACGGTTTTTCAATCAGCAGGCTATTTTCTAACTGTATTCTGAGCGTTTCGTTTTCCTGACGTACCTTTTGTGTTTCCAGTCGGGAACGGAAGATCTCCTGATAACGGAGCTCAAGGCGGGCTTCCAGGTCTTCAATCTGCTTGTTCAGCATTTTGATCGTCTGTTCATGTTTTTTGATCTTATTTTGCAAGTTATTGATCAGGCCATAGCTCTGGCTACCTGCTTCAGCCTCATTCAGGTTCTCATTCGCGGGCATTCGCTGCTGGTTTAGTTCAACCACCAGATGGCTATAGAGCGCCTTCAGGTCGGTGGCCTCACGGGTGTTATAACGAATACTGCTTTCCATCGCTTTATGGGCACTGGCTGCGCCAATTGAACCGGCGAGTATGTGTTCGAGCATACGATGGAACTCGAGCAACTCTATAATGGCGATATGGCTTTTACCTGTGACCTGCAGGTCTTCGGTAATTTGTAGCAGGGCGGCTTTAGTCTTGTCTTTGTTGAGATAACTTTCCAGCAGTGTTTGTGCTTCGTTAAGCTTATCATCCAGAGGGATGTAGCGGTCCAGTCCTGTGGGACGGGCTCTCTGAGAGGGGGCGGGCTTCATTGAGCAGAGAAACTCGGTGGAAAGGTTTCGCTCTGCTTTGTGCGGATTGTAAAGCAGTGAGCCGATGATGTAGAAACCGATATTAACCAGCAGGGTCCAGAATACACTGTGGGGGATGGAACCGATCTCATCAAAGCCAAACAGCGCTTCAGGTCGCAGCAGGGCAAAGCCAAACAGCCCGTCATCGAGAATCGTTTCAGGAAACCATCCATGGCTGATAAAGGCCGGAATCATCAGGGTATAGATCCACATCAGAAATCCAGCAAACAAACCAGCCAGTGCTCCGGCGCTATTTCCCCGGCTCCAGAACAGGCCACCCAAAAGTGCTGGAGAGAACTGAAGCACTGCAACAAATGAGATCAGACCTATCGCCACCAGAATATAGGAATCGGTGAACTCGATGGCAAAGCCATAGCTGCCCAGCAGAATCATCGCCGCCAGCAGCCAGCGAATCTGTAGCAGAAAGGGTTTAATGAAGCGGCAGGCAGGCACTCTTTCCAGTACCGGAAGAATCAGATGGTTGGAGGCCATTGTAGAGAGAGTCATCGTGGTGACGATGATCATCCCTGTGGCGGCAGAAAAACCACCAATAAATGCCAGCAATGTTAGGGCGTTATTACCCGCCAGTTGTGGCAGTAACAACACATAGTAGTCGGCGGACTCCTGTGGCAACCCCATCAGCAGCCCCCCGGCGGCAATCGGTACCACAAACAGATTGATCAGAACCATATACAGTGGCAATACCCAGATCGCGGTCTTAATGTGTTTGTGATCTGCATTTTCCACCACCGCAACATGGAACATACGGGGTAGGTTCTGGATAGCAGCGAAGCTGAGCACGATCAGTGTCAGCCACATAATACCGGAGTTAGAGGTGCCGCTTATCTGAATAACCCGTTCGAATCCCTGGTCAAACAGACGCTCGGTAATATCATCGAAACCATTAAACAGGCCGAAGCTGACAAACAGCCCGATGGTGATAAAGGCGACCAGTTTCACCAGACACTCCACTGCCAGGGCGGTCATAATCCCCAGATGTCGTTCGGTGGGATCTAAACGGCGCATACCAAACATGATGGTAAAGGCGATCATGAACAGTGTGATCAGTAAGCCGGATAACCCCCAGCCCATGGTTGAACTTTCATGGTCGGTAATCAATTGAAAGGAGGCGACTACGGCTTTCAGCTGCAGGGCAATATAGGGCAGAACCCCGAACAGAGCGATCAGGGTGACCAGCGCGGCAATGGTTTCGGAACGGTTATACCGGGTGGAGATAAAGTCGGCGATACTGGTGATGCGAAAAACCTCTTTGGCAAACACCATGCGTCGCAGGGTGACCCACCAGAGGGCAATGCCCAGCATCGCACCAAGGTAAACGCCGAGAAACTGCAGGCCAGAACTGGCAGCAAAGCCAACACTGCCATAAAAGGTCCAGGAGGTATGGTAGACCGCCAGCGAGAGGCAGTAAACCCAGGGGCTTTTAAAGCTCTCCCTGCGGGTTTCGCCACGTCTTTCAACTAATTGTGCGATACCGAAAAGTACCGCCATATACAAAGTAACGGTGAGAATTACAGTAAGAGAGCTAAACATCCTGATCCTTACTTCAACGGCTTAGTTTGTAAATCAGACAGTTAAGCTATAGCTGGCTTCGCTTCTCAGGTCAATTAAAGGTTACCCAAAAACTTATTCCGGCGGTGTTGAAGGTGTTTTCTGGTCTACTTTGTTTGCACTGCAACATGCCGGCGGTACCGGGTCATACCCTCCGGGATGGCCAGGATGGCATTTGCCGAGGCGTTTAATACCCAGCCAGCAGCCTTTGATCACGCCATGGGTTTCGATCGCTTCAAGGGTATACGCCGAGCAGGTTGGATAAAACCGACAATTAGGCCCCAGAAACGGGCTTATCAGGTATTGGTAGGTGCGGATCAGGAAGATAAAGCAGCGTCGTAGAATCATCGTTTAAGTGTAGCGCTGTCGGGGAGCCGGAGACAAGCAAAAGCCGCGTCACAGCGCGGCTTTGATAGCAATATGTTTGATAACCGCTGCTTTCGGACAGATCAGAGATGCTCCTCAGCGTACTCCGCCAGTCTTGAGCGGAAAATGCCCTCCAGGTGGATAGTCGATGCGCCTTCGAAGTCTTTAAACCGCTCCACGACATAGGTCAGACCGGATGTGAGTGGGGTCAGGTAGTTGGAGTCGATCTGTGCCAGGTTACCCAGACAGATCATCTTACTGTCCTTACCACAACGGGTGAGGATAGTTTTCAACTGCTGAGGTGTCAGGTTCTGTGCTTCATCGATCAGCACCACAGCATTCTGAATGCTTCGCCCACGGATAAAGTTGAGCGACTTAAACTGAATGTTGGCCTTCTCAATTGCGTATTTAACGCTGCTCTGAGGTCGTTCATCACCTTCGTGCATCGCTTCCAGGTTATCGTGGATAGAGCTTAGCCACGGGGTCATCTTCTCCTCTTCAGTGCCCGGCAGGAAACCGATATCTTCGGCCACCGGTGGGGTAGAGCGGGTGACGATAATCTTGTTGAAGCGTCCCTCTTCGATCACCATCTCCAGAGCACAGGCCAGCGCGATCAGGGTTTTACCCGAGCCCGCCGCACCGTTCAGCAGACACAGATCGATATCCGGGTCCTGAATCGACTGCATGGCAAACGCCTGATAGATATTGATGGGGTGGATGCCCCAGCACTCCTGTTGCATCAGCTTATCGTAGCCAAGGTCCAGTAGCACGATCTCTTCATGGCTGACTGAAACCACCCGTGCCGCAAAATCTTTTGAATCATCGTAAATATACTGACAGGGATAGGCATCTGGTAGCAGATCTGGACTGATTTTATGGTAGGTGTTTGCGCCGTCCTGATAACTTTTGACCTTCTCAACTTTTTCCCAGAAATTACCTTCAATATGGTGATGTCCTGAGGGTAGCAGATCCAGGTCGGACACCAGTTGATCCTTACGATAATCCTCAACTTTTTGCAGTCCGGCACCCATCGCTTTAAGGCGCATATTGATATCTTTGGTAACGAGAATAATTTCGCGATGGGGGTCGCTGCCCTGCAGGTGCAGCGCACAGTTGATAATATGGTTGTCGTTGTTCTTATTGTCCGGGAGGAAGCCCTGACGGGTTGTGAGCTCGTGGTCGGGGAATATACTCAGTTTACCCAGCCGGGTGGTGTCTTCGGTGCCGGGAACCTTAATCTGTACCCCTTTGAGTATCTGGGATGGGGTGGCGGCACTGAGGATATTATCGATGGCGCGGATTACGTGCCTGGCTTCCTGGGCGACACTCTGTTTACGATCCTTGATGCTGTCCAGCTCTTCCAGGACGGTCATCGGTATAGCGATATCCTGTTCTTTAAATTCGTACAGGCAGTTGGGGTCATGCAGTAAAACGTTGGTATCGAGGATATAGAGTTTATCAGCACTCATGCGGGGGTTCCTTCTCGAGCCGACTCAGATGTTTATACAGTAACCGGTAAAAAATTGCCGGCCTGTATAGTTAGTTAAGCAGAAGTTGGCGTAGGATAAAACCCACTTGTCACCATTTTTAAGGAGCAGGGTTGTGCAATATCAGAATATTGTGATTCTCACCGGTGCCGGAATATCGGCAGAATCAGGAATAAGGACGTTTCGGGCGGCGGATGGTTTGTGGGAAAACCATCGCATAGAAGATGTCGCAACCCCTGAAGCGTTTGCCCGCAACCCTGAGCTGGTTCATCAATTTTATAATCAGCGCCGGGAGCAGTTGCTGCTGCCGGATATCGGGCCCAATCCAGCCCATCTGGCGCTGGCAAAGCTGGAGCAGAACTTTAAAGGGGCATTGCTACTGGTAACCCAGAATATTGATAATCTGCATGAGCGTGCCGGCAGTCGCAATCTGATTCATATGCATGGGGAGCTATTAAATCTGCGTTGTACTACCTCTGGTCAGGTGTTTACTCACCATAAACCGGTGGGGCCGGATGCCCGCTGTGGTTGTTGTGGTCAAATGGGCACCCTGCGGCCGGATATTGTCTGGTTTGGTGAGATGCCGATGCAGATGGAGCTGATCTATGATGCCCTGGAAAGCTGTGACCTGTTTATCTCCATTGGCACTTCGGGACATGTCTATCCCGCCGCCGGATTTGTTGAAGTTGCTAACCGTGTCGGGGCCGAAACAGTGGAGATTAATCTTGAGCCTTCAAAAAAACAGTCAGCATTTGATCGCCATATTTATGGTCCGGCCAGCCGCGAAGTGCCTCTGTTTGTTGAAAGTTTGATCAGTAGTTAATTCTTTTTTATCAAAGGGTTAATGGTGTAGTGTAGAAAATGTAACTATATTGTAACCTGAACTTTATATTTTTTAGACGGGTCCAATTGAAATGGAGGGACCCGTTAAGCCCTGTTTACGGCCGGGAACTGTTCCTGCGCTGGGGTATTGATCAGAGGGGCAGGACCATGATGACCGAACAATATGTAACCGCTAATATTACGCCACTGGATAGTCTGGATACACTTTCACCTTTTGAAGTTGCAAAACTACAGGACCGCAACCAGGCGGGTTTATATCCCCTGTTTCGACAGTGTGCGCTGGCAGTACTTAACTGTGGGAGTGAAGAGGACAGTACCAAACAGGTGCTGGAAAAACATAAGAATTTTGATATCAGAGTCAGCCAGAAACACCGCGGTGTGCAGCTGGAGCTGATCAATGCGCCTGCCAGCGCGTTTGTTGATGGGGAGATTATTCAGGGTATCCGTGAGCATCTGTTCTCTGTACTGCGGGATCTGCTTTACGTTGGCGATGAACTGGATAAGTGCTGCGATGGCCTGCAAGAGGGGGAACAGATCACCAATATGGTGTTCCATATCCTGCGACATGCCAAGGCGATAGAGCCCCATGTGAAGCCGAATCTGGTGGTGTGCTGGGGTGGACACTCCATTGGTCGGGAGGAGTATATCTACACCAAGCAGGTCGGTTATGAGCTTGGCTTGCGAGGGATGAGCGTCTGTACCGGTTGTGGACCCGGTGCGATGAAGGGGCCGATGAAAGGCGCCACCATCGCCCATGCGAAACAGCGCATCAGCGATGCCCGCTATGTGGGGATATCTGAACCGGGTATTATTGCGGCAGAGTCCCCCAATCCCATCGTCAATGAGCTGATCATCATGCCGGATATAGAAAAACGGCTGGAAGCGTTTGTCCGGTTGGGGCATGGCATCATTGTTTTTCCCGGTGGGGCGGGCACTGCAGAAGAGATTCTCTACATGCTGGGTATCCTGCTGCATGAGCGTAACAGCGCCTGTCCTTTCCCACTGATATTCACCGGCCCTGAGGGGAGTGAGGCCTATTTCGAAACGGTGGACCGCTTTATCCGGTCTACCCTGGGTGACCGGGCGGCTTCACTGTATGAAATTGTGGTGGGCGATCCCTACGAGGTGGCGCTGAAGATGAAGGCGGGGCTTGAGCGGGTGACCATTTATCGTAAAGCGACCGGCGAATCGTTCCACTTTAACTGGCAGCTGTATATCCCCGCTGAATTTCAGCAACCCTTTGAGCCGACCCATGAAAATATGGCTGCGCTTAATCTCAGCCGGGACCAGCCGGATTATCTGCTGGCGGCTACCCTGCGTAAGGCGCTGTCCGGTATTGTCGCGGGTAATGTAAAAGCGCCGGGTATTCGTGCCATCGAGGAGTTTGGTCCATTTGAACTCACAGGCGAACCGGAACTGGTCAATGAGCTTGATGTGCTGTTGTCATCCTTTGTGTTGCAGCGGCGTATGAAGATCGATTATGAGGAGTATCATCCCTGCTATCGTCTGGTTCAGGCGGAGGTTGCCTGATTTCAGGCCACTTTATATGCTATCGTCGATGTCGGAGGAGCAGATCGTCTCCTGGGTGAAACCCATCAGATAATCGGGGCTGCCCGCTTTCGGACCGGTACCCGATAGTCCTCTCGACGCGAAGCGCTGACCATGAGTATGGACAGCGCTCTGGTTACGCCTGATAGCGATACTGGCGGGGCGGATCAGGTTACGGATCTGATCAATGGTCTGGTTATCCTGAGACATAACGCTCAGAGACAGACCGTAACTGGTGCGGTTTATCTCCTCCAGAACGCGTGTAAGGTTGTCGCTCTGGTAACGAATGATATGCAGAATCGGACCAAAATGTTCCTCACTCAGTTCATCAATTGAGAGCAGACGAATCAGTGTTGGCGCAACAAAATAGCCGCTATCGTGCTGTGCATTCAATTCGCCTTCATATATCAGTCGGCCATGTATCCTGCTGTGCTCTATATGTCCATGCAGTGCCTGCAGGGCATGGTTATCGATCACCGGCCCCAGATCGGTATCCGGTTCAGCCGGGTTGCCTGTCTTCAGGGTCATGATCGCCCCTGTCAGCATCGATTCCATCTGTTCTGCGGTTTCCTCTGGCAGATAGAGCACCCGTAACGCCGAACCGCGCTGTCCGGTGCCGCTATACGCCGCTTCAATGGCATCTCTGACGATCTGTTCAGGGAGGGCCGTGTAGTCGGCAATCATTACCGTTAATCCGCTGGTTTCCGTTATCAGCGGGACAGGCTGGGGTTGCTCCCGTTGTGCTAATAGTCGGGTTATAGAGGCTGCACTCTGATTGGATCCGGTGAAACTGATGCCGCTGAGACGAAAGTCTTTGAGCAGTGATGCATTGATTGATTCACTGCTGCCGGGGAGCAGGGCGATAGCGTCTCTGGCAACCCCGGCGTCTAATAATAACTGGGTTGCGCGATAGGCGATCAGAGGGGTGCTATTGGCGGGTTTGGCAATCACTGAATTGCCGGCCAGCAGTGCCGCAACGACCTGACCGATGCCGATAGCCAGGGGAAAATTCCAGGGGCTGATACAGACAAATATTCCCCGGCCATTATAGTGCAGTGTCTGCTTCTCTCCCGCTATTGGGGGCAGTTGCTGTGGAGATAAGCGGCTGAGGGCCTGCGCGGCGTATAAACGGCACAGTTCAACAGCTTCACGGATCTCATCAATAGCATCGCGCAGGGGTTTACCCGTTTCACGGATGCAAAGTGCAATCAGCTCTTCACGGTGCTGCTCCAGCAGGTTTGCGAAGCGGCGGATAATCGTTACCCGCTCGGATAGCGCCACTCTGTTCCAGTCAGTGAAGCCTGCTCTGGTGACTGCATAGGCTTCGCGTACATCATCCGGGGTGCTGGGAAACAGCTCTCCGGTTTGCAGACTCAGATTAAAGGGGGAAAACCGGGTCTCCGGTGGCTGGGATCTGACCGGCTCGCCATTTATCAGCGGCGCAGCCTGCCATTGCTGGTCGCGAAATGCATCGATCTTGTTCAACAGTTGTTGGCGCTGGGATTGCGTGTCGATCATCACAGCGGCTGCGCTTATTCCGGCAGAGGCTTTAGCTTCCGTGGTTTCATTGACCGATACGCTTGTCGGAGCAACGGAGAGGTTGTTATGTAACAGGCGGTAAAGATGTGAGGGCAGTTGCGCCTGAGTGCCAATGATTATGCAAACTCTTTGTGTCACCGCACTATTGGTGTTTTGCCGCTGAGCAAACAGGGGTTCGCCAAGCCCCTGTTGTCGCTGCAGCTCAATGGGTTTAGTGCTTTGCTCCGCCATCGTTACTATCTGGTCAAGGGCGTTGCTGTTATGGCTGGCAAACTGGGGAAGAAGTCGGGGGCACTGATCCTGTAACAGATAGGCGGCGCATATCAGATAAGACAGATCGGTTATTTCGGTACGGGTATAAACCGGATAATCCGCCAGCCCCTGCTGCCGCGCACGGGTTATCTCTGTGTCCAGATAACCACCTTTAACCAGCCTCACCGGAATATCTGTCTGTAGCTCCTGGGCAAGGAAATTTAACCAGCCAAGGATCGGCAGGGCCCGTTTAGAGTAGGCCTGAACAGTCACACCCAGTCCGCCCCAGCCGCAGCAAAGATCACTGTGTAGCAGGTTTTCAAAAACCTTCAGTGTCAGATCCACGTGGCAGGATTCCTCGGCTTCAAGGGTGATTGGGATATTTTCAGTGCGGGCGAGAATCAGCAGATGCAGCAGCTTTTGCGTTACCTCTTCAATCACGGCAGGTGCTTTGAGGGGGGCGAAACGGGGGTGCAGCGCAGACAGTTTGACGGAAAGGGAGGGGTTAACGCGGCAGTGGGACTTCTGTGCTGATAGCGCTTTGATCGCGTCCAGATATCGGTTCAGAGTGGTTCTGGCTGCCTCTGCCGTGACCACCCCTTCAGTCAGCAGATGAAGACTGTAGGCGTGGTTTTCAGAAAGCTCGCTGATCTGCCGGATACTGTCACTGAAGATGAATCGCTTTCTCAGACGCGTGACGGTATCGCTGAGGGTGGTGCGAATAAAAGGATAATCGAACCGTTCAGCCAGTCGACTGAATATACTATGGGCCTGGATAGACTCAGTGATTCTCTGTTGTTGGATGGCCTGTTTCCAGGTATAGGTATGCTGTATTGCAGTGGAGTTTCGTTCCAGGAAAGGTTGCCCGTTAGCCGCAGTCAGCTTCTCCTCGATAAATCTGTTAATACTGTTTTGATCCGGCAGGTGAAGCAGTATTTCGGCCAGTGAGATCAGTGCGATCTGCTCCTCACCCGTGAGTTTGTCAGCACTTTTCAGTGACGGGGCGCAGAACAGATCTTCCTGCCGTTCATCGATAGAGGGAAGTGCACTGATAGGGGGGAGCTGTAGCTGGGCAGTAAGCTCTGTGAACTGAGATTCCATCACACCTTCATCTGCACAGTAGTACGCCGGGATATTGTTCCACAGCTGTGCTGCGTTCCATTTAACCTGCTGATCTGTGAAATATAGCGTGAGAGGAAACATAGGGAGCCTGTTGTCAGTGAATTAATCGAATGTCAGACAGAGCATAGCTTACCCATATGTGATCCGTAACAGGTAGTTTGAAAATGGTGAGTGTGCCGTTGCGGGTGGTCAATAGAAAAGCCCGCTGTTATGACGCAGCGGGCTTGGGTTAAAAAAATGATGCGGGGGCGTTTCAGATTTTTTCAAACAGAGCAGCAATACCCTGGCCACCGCCGATACACATAGTCACGACCACATAGCGACCACCACTGCGTTGCAGCTCATACAGCGCTTTTACGGTGATAATCGCACCGGTTGCACCAATCGGGTGGCCCAGTGAGATGCCGCTGCCGTTGATGTTAACCTTCTCCAGCGGTAGTTCCAGATCACGGCAAACCGCGAGAGCCTGAGCAGCAAAGGCTTCATTGACTTCCCAGACATCAATATCGCCAGTAGCCAGTTGATTGTCAGCCAGTAGTTTACGTACCGCTGGAACCGGCCCAATACCCATATATTTAGGTTCAACCCCGGCAAAACTGTATCCGACCAGCCGGGCCATCGGTTGTAAGCCTTTCGCCTGCGCGGTTTCAGCTGCCATCAGCGTTACTGCCGCTGCGGCATCATTGAGGCCAGAGGCGTTACCAGCGGTGACACTGCCATCCTTTTTAAACACCGGACGAAGCTTTGCCATATCGTCGATAGTGCAGCCATAGCGCAGGTGTTCATCGGTATCAAACAGAGTGACGCCCTTACGTGATTTCAGTTCGATCGGAACAATCTGTTCTTTGAAGCGTCCTTCAGTAATAGCCCGTTCAGCATTGTTGTGGCTCATAACAGCCAGAGCATCCTGATCTTCACGGCTGATCTGCCACTTTTCAGCGATATTTTCCGCGGTAATACCCATGTGGGTATTATCAAATGGGCAGGTCAGTGCGCCTACCATTGCATCAACAATGGCGGCATCCCCCATCCGCTGGCCAAAGCGGGCGGTTGGCATCCAGTACTGGGATTGACTCATCACCTCGGCGCCCCCGGCTACAGCTGCATCGCATACGCCCAGCTCAATCTGCTGTGTTGCGGAGATGATTGCCTGCAGGCCACTGCCACACAAACGGTTCATGGTGACCGCAGGGGTTTCAATCGGCAGGCCACCGTTAACGGCGGCAACCCGGCCCAGATACATATCCCGTCGTTCGGTATGAATCACGTTACCAAAGACGCTGTGGCCGAAATCTTCAGGTGCGGCACCAGAACGGGCGACCGCTTCACTGACGCAGGTGCTGGCCAGGTCGCAGGGCGTCTGTGATTTCAGGCTGCCACCAAAACCGCCAATCGCTGTCCGGACTCCGCTTAGTACGACTACTTCTCTCTTGCTCATAGTTGGATCCTGTATATTAGCTGTATGTAATTATTGTTATAGTTTGCAATGTAGTGCAGTCAGGGAGATAACTTATCACTGGTCAGTACTAAAGGCTCTAGCCAATTAGTGAAACATTAATAACAATTTCGCTCTGCTATCTATTTTCTGAGAACACCTGATGCATTTGTTGTTTGATATCGTCATTCCTGTTTTTATCCTCATGGTGTTGGGCTGGGGTTCCCGGCGGTCCGGTTTGCTAGAGGAGTCCAGTGCCGCAGCGTTGAACCGCTTTGTCTATTTCATTGCAGTGCCCGCTCTGATGTTTACCTCGACCGCTTCTGTTGATATAGCCTCGGTATTGCAGTGGGACTTCATCACCGTGTATCTGGGCGGATCTGTGATCGCGATTGGAGTTGCGTTTTTGGGCTGGAAAAAGATGCAGCTGTCGTCTCCTCTCGACTGGACTGTGGTTGCACTGAACTCTGCCTGGGCCAACACCGTTTATATGGGCGTGCCGATCTTCTATTTTATCTTTGGCGAGCAGGGTACTTTACCGGTCATCATCGCGACCCTGTCCAGTAATCTTATCTTCATACTGGTGCTGGCGGTGATGTCTGAGTTGCAGAACAGTGGGGGCGGTGTGCTGGCGAAACTGAAAACGTTGTTGTTACAGGGGCTGCTTAAAAACCCGGTTATGATGGCGCCGTTGTTGGGAATGCTGGTATCGGTGAGCGGCATAACACTAGCGCCAATGGTACTAACACCGATGCAGATGCTGGCTCCGTCTGCAGCCCCGGTGGCGCTTTTTGCATTGGGGATTTCCCTCAGCGGTTTGAAGATCAGGGGCGGGCGTTTTGAATTAACCTGGCTGACACTGGTCAAGCTGATAATACACCCTCTGGCAACCTTTGGTCTGGCGCTTCTGTTTGGTTTAGATCCTTTCTGGGGGGCTAGCGCCGTAGTGCTTGCCGGTCTGCCAACCGGGGCGATGGTGTTTGTGCTGGCGCAACAATATAACACCCGGATATTACTGTCCTCGGCAACGATTATGGTGACTACCCTGGTGTCATTGATTACCCTGGCTGTATTGCTGCCGTTGATGAAACAATGGGGTGGCTAGTGCCCGTTAAAGAAAGCTGTTATGGAGAGCGATATGAAGTGTCATAAAGTGGATTATGAAATTATAGGCAATTCAATGCCGATGCTGGAGGTGGAGCTGGATCCGGGTGAGACGGTGATCGCAGAAGCCGGCTCCATGAATTATATGGAGGGGGATATCAGCTTTGAAACAAAGATGGGGGACGGCGCCGATCCCGAGGAAGGGGTGTTCTCAAAGCTATTCTCTGTCGGGAAGCGGATGATCACTGGTGAATCTCTGTTTATGACCCACTTCACCAACAGTGGAAACCAGAAGCGTAAGGTTGCCTTTGCAGCACCCTATCCGGGGATGGTTGTTCCGGTAGATATGTCTCAGACCGGAGAGCGACTGTACTGCCAGAAAGATGCGTTTCTCTGTGCCGCTCTGGGAACCCGTTTATCAGTGGCTTTTTCTCGCCGGCTTGGGGCCGGTTTTTTTGGTGGTGAAGGCTTTATTTTGCAGAAGCTTGAGGGAGATGGAATGGCCTTTATTCAGGCTGGTGGTTCGGTGGTGAGAAAAGAGCTGAACAATGAAACCCTGCGGGTTGATACCGGTTGTCTGGTTGGCTTCAGTGAGGGGATCGATTATGACATTGAGATGGTTAAGGGGTTGAAGTCGATGTTCCTGGGGGGAGAAGGTCTGTGGCTGGCGACACTCTCCGGGACCGGCAGTGTCTGGGTTCAGAGTCTGCCGTTTTCCCGTCTTGCCGACCGCATTATCGCTGCAGCCCCTGCTATCGGGGGAGATGACAAGGGTGAGCGTTAGCCGCAGTGTGAGCCGTGTCAGCTAAAGGTCATAAAGTGGTGTATTTTTGATGTCGTTTTTATGACTTTTAGCATCAATAAAGGTATATTTCACCGATATTTTTTATTGTAAATATTGGTTTGCCGGTCATGTTGCGTAAAAAGCTGGTTATTACATTAACAACTGCACAGGGATCGCGGCAGTATACTCTGGGCCAACTTGCCAGGTATCTGCTTGCGCTGTTTCTGGTGATGTCGGTTTGTAGCTTTTTTATCTCCAACCTGCTGTTGGTCAAAACCTCGGATGAACTGGACGATCTGGAGCAGGGAATTAATTCCCTGGCCAGCCAGTACGAGATGACGCTGGGGGCTCAGGAACTGCAAAAAGGCCAGCTCGATCAGCTCTCCACTACCCTGCAGGAGCTGAAGGTTGAGCGTGATCACTTACAGGAAGAGAACCTGCGTATCGGTGAGCTGAATGAAACCCTGGATGCCAGTCTCTATGGGCTGGAAGATCTGTTGGGGTTACCGCCTTCTGAAGAGATGACCTCTGACCGGGCCGATGCCCTGACTGTGATGACCAACCAGCGGCTGTTTTTTCTCAGCGTGCTGCCTAATGGTGAACCGACGCAGGGCATTCGGATCACTGATGGCTTTGGTATGCGTATGCATCCCATCCACAGGAAACGGATTATGCACAACGGCATAGATTTTAAAGCCGATACCGGTACTCCTGTATATGCCACAGCCGATGGAGCGGTGGAGTATGCCGGGATACACAAGCAGAGTGGTTTTGGCAAACTGATTATTCTGCAGCATGCGCTGGGGTTTAAAACGTATTACGCTCACCTGAGTGATGTCAAAGTTAAAAGCGGGACTTTTGTCAGCAAAGGGCAACTGATTGGTCTGACGGGGAATTCCGGTATCTCTACCGGCCCTCATCTGCATTATGAAGTTCGCTATCTGTTCAGACCTGTTGATCCGGCGCCATTTGTGGCCTGGAATATAAGCAATTTCGAATCACTGTTTTCAGAAGTAAAAGGTGTAAAATGGGCTTCTTTACGAAAAATGTACCCGCTAAATCAGGCGTTGCAAACGGCTCAGCAATAACTATCATAGCTGAAGGTAATAAGTTCAGTGGCGATATGAGTATTATCGGCCGGATGCATATAGACGGTACATTTGAAGGTAATATCTCCTCCCTGGATAATATCTCAATCGGTAAGAGTGGCCATGTACACGGCGTGGTAAAAGCCAATCATATTACGGTGTGTGGCCTGCTTGAGGGGGAAGTTGTCTGTGATGAACTGGAGATTGACCGCGGCGGCAAAGTGGTTGCAACGGTTATCAGTAAAGTGATGGCGATTCACCCGGAAGGCAATTTTATCGGTGAGCGACGCATGAAAGAGGTAGGTGTGTTAGAGCACACATCGCCGGTTGAGTCCGGTGTTGATGCAATTGATTCCCTGCCGGATAAAGTAACGATCAAAGCGGATAAGGAATCTGCCTGAACGATGTGTGAGCTGCTTGGCATGAGTGCCAATGTCCCAACCGATATCTGTTTCAGTTTCAGTGGACTGATGCAGCGTGGCGGGGAAACCGGCCCCCATAAGGATGGCTGGGGAATCGCTTTTTATGTGGGCAAGGGGTTGCAGACGTTTCATGATCCGGCCCCCAGTTGTCAGTCTGAAATAGCGAATCTGATTAAAAACCATCCGATCAAGAGTAAGACCGTTATCAGCCATATCCGTCAGGCGAATGTCGGTAGTATCTGTCTGGAAAATACTCACCCGTTTACCCGGGAACTCTGGGGTTATTCCTGGACCTTTGCTCACAATGGCCAACTGGACCCGAAACTGTTCGACCTGCCGCTGCATTACTATCACCCTGTTGGTACGACCGACAGTGAATATGCCTTTTGCTGGCTGTTGGGACAGATAAGAGAGCGGTTTCCTCAGCGGCCGAAGAATTTCTCCGAGGTGATTGAGCTGATTCATTGCTGCTGTGACCAGTTACGGGAGCTCGGCGTGTTCAATATGTTGATGACCGAGTCTGAGTATCTGCTGGCATACTGCTCAACTAAACTCTCATGGATTACCCGGCGGGCTCCCTTTGGCAGGGCGCGCCTGACCGACGAAGAACTGACGGTCGATTTCTGCAAAGAAACGACCCCTAACGATATAGTAACAGTGGTTACCACCGAGCCGCTGACCAATAATGAACATTGGCGAAAGTTGCAGACAGGCGAGATGATTGTTTTTCGCGAAGGTGTACAGCAACCTCTGAGCCGTTGTTTTGGTCACGCCTGATCTAAACCATTTTTTAACTGAAAACTTCATTGTGACTGCCACTATCAAGCATCTGTATACCCGGCTGGATAACTGTCTGATTGCCGACCGCTTTCCTATTCGAAAGAAAATCCAACTGCTGCAGCGTCGTCTGAAAGAGCATAAACCTTCTGACCGCTTGCTGAGCGAGGTTGAGACGCAGCTGTCACACTCTGAAGAGCGGGTAGCAAAGCGGGCCTATAGTCTGCCGGTGAACTATCCGGATCTGCCTGTCAGTGCCCGCAGGGAAGAGATCGCCAAAGCGATTTCGGAGCATCAGGTGGTGGTGATTGCAGGCGAAACCGGATCGGGTAAGACGACTCAGTTGCCCAAGATCTGCCTGGAGCTGGGGTTGGGCAGGGTGGGGCTGATTGGTCATACTCAGCCCCGTCGTCTGGCGGCCAGAACCGTTGCCAACCGGATCGCTGAGGAGCTGCAAACAACCCTGGGGAGTACCGTCGGTTATCAGGTGCGTTTTACCGAGCAGGTTGCTGACAATACCCTGGTTAAGCTAATGACCGATGGTATCCTGCTGGCCGAAACGCAGAATGATCGTTATCTTGAACGCTATGAAGTGCTGATTATCGATGAGGCCCATGAGCGCAGTCTGAATATTGACTTCCTGCTCGGATATCTGCACCGGATTCTGCCGAAACGTCCAGACCTGAAAGTGATTATCACCTCTGCAACAATCGATCTGGAGCGTTTCTCGAAACATTTTAATAACGCGCCAGTGATCGAAGTGTCGGGTCGTACCTACCCGGTTGAGCTGCACTACCGCCCCCTTGAAGGTCTGGATGACAGCAGTGAAAAAAGCATTCCGGAAGGTATTGTTTGTGCTACAGAAGAGCTGATACAGCTGGAGCGCAAAAAGGGGATCGCGGGTGCCGGTGATATTCTGGTATTTCTCAGCGGCGAACGGGAGATCCGCGAAGCGGCGGAATATCTGAGGAAAGCTGTTCAGCAGGGGCGTATCAAGCATATTGAGGTGATGCCCCTGTATGCCCGCCTCAGCGTCGCTGAGCAGAACCGGATATTTACATCGGTGAGAGGGGCGGGGCGGCGAATAGTGCTTGCTACCAATGTTGCAGAAACCTCTCTGACCGTTCCCGGAATCCGCTATGTTATCGATCCCGGACAGGCGCGAATCAGCCGTTACAGCTACCGCTCTAAGGTACAGCGGTTACCGGTTGAGGCGGTATCTCAGGCCAGTGCAAATCAGCGTAAAGGCCGCTGTGGCCGGGTAGCCGAGGGGATCTGTATCCGTCTCTATTCAGAGGAAGACTTCAATGCCCGGCCTGAGTTTACCGATGCCGAGATCCGGCGTACCAATCTTGCCGCGGTTATTCTGCAGATGCTCAATTTGCGATTGGGGGCAATCGATCAGTTTCCCTTTATCGACCCACCGGACTCCCGCTATATCAACGATGGTTTTAATCTGCTCCAGGAACTGAGTGCCGTCGATGATAAGCGTAATCTGACAAAACTGGGGCGGCAGCTGAGTCGCCTGCCTGTCGATCCCAGGATTGGCCGGATGCTGCTGGCAGCGGTAGAAAATAACTGTCTTAAAGAGATGATTATTATCGCCAGCGCTTTGAGTGTGCAGGATCCCCGCGAACGCCCTATGGATAAGCAACAGGCTGCAGATCAGCAGCATCGTGAATATGCCGATGAAGAGTCTGACTTTGTCACTCTGATCAACCTTTGGAATCTTTATGAGGAGCAGCGGCAGGAACTGAGTCAGAATCAGCTGCGTAAATTCTGCCAGAAGCAGTTTCTCTCCTATATGCGCATGCGTGAGTGGCGCGATGTGCATCGTCAGTTGCATCTGATCTGTCGCAATCTGGATTATAAAGAGAATCCTCAGCCTGCCGGCTACGACGCTCTGCACCGATCACTACTGGCCGGCTTGTTGGGCAATATGGGCTTTAAACAGGAAAATAAAGAGTACCTCGGCGCCCGTAATCGTCGCTTCAGTATCTTTCCCGGATCGATGTTGTATAAGAAAGCACCCAAGTGGATTATGGCGGCAGAGCTGGTCGAAACCAGTCGTTTGTATGCCCGTATGGTGGCGCGAATCGACCCGCTCTGGGCAGAACCTCTGGCAGCACATCTGCTGAAGCGTAGCTATCTGGAACCACACTGGGAGAAGAAAAAGGCTCAGGTTGTGGCGCAGGAGCAGGTGACCTTATACGGGCTTATTATTGTTCCTGGGAGGACTGTACATTACGGCAGTGTCGATCCTAAGGTCAGCCAGCAGATCTTTATTCGCAGTGCACTGGTAGAGGGGCAGTTCAATACCCGGGGGCAGTTCTTCAGCCATAACCGGAATCTGCTTAACTCGATTGAAGATCTGGAAGCCAAGAGCAGGCGGCGTGATCTGCTGGTGGATGAAGAGACTCTGGCTGAGTTTTATGCTTCACGGCTGGAGCAGCATAACGGAAGTAGCGTGGTCAATGGCGCAGGCTTTGAGCAGTGGCGCAAACAGGTAGAGCAGGACAACCCTAGAATCCTGTTTATGCAGGAGGAGGATCTGCTGCAACGTTCGGCGGATCATGTTACCCGGGCCAGTTATCCCGAGCAGTTGCAGCTGAATGGTGCGAAACTGCAGCTTAGTTATCATTTTGAGCCCGGGGCCAAAGATGATGGCGTATCCCTTCAGACGCCGCTGGTACTGCTGAATCAGATTCCGCCAGAGCGACTCGAATGGCTGGTGCCGGGGATGCTTAAAGAGAAGTGCGTGGCGCTGTTAAAGGGGCTGCCTAAATCGCTACGCAAAAACTTTGTGCCGATTCCTGATTATGTGGATGCCTTTGTTGAAGCAGCAGTTTTTGCCCAGGGATCTTTGAATGAAGCACTGGCGCTGCATCTTAAAAGAATGACCGGTGTCAGAATCAGTCGGGATGATCTGGATGCTGTCGATCTGGATGATCATTATCGGGTAAATCTTCGTCTGATCGGCGAGAACAACAAACTTGTTGCCGAGGGGCGCGATCTGCAGCGGTTGCAGAAGCAGTTCGGTTCACAGGCCCGCCAGGCACTGACGCAAGCGCCGTCTGAGAGTTGGGGACGAAAAGGGATAACCGAGTGGGACTTTGGTGATCTGCCCCGGTCGATCAGGCTGAAGCAGGCCGGAGGGCTGGAGCTGGAGGTGTATCCTGGGTTGCAGGACTGTGGTGACAGCGTTGAGCTGAAAGTGTTTGAAGACCAGCCAATGGCGGTAAAGCAGAACCGTCTGGGGCTGATCCGCTTACTGATGTTACAACTGACAGAGCAGATAAAATTTGTAAAAAACCGGTTACCCGGTTTTCAGCAAACAGCCATTTTACTGGCCAAAGTAGAAAACCGTAATCAGCTAAATGAGCACTGTTTGTTCAGTGCAGTTGCCGCTACATTTCTCACAGAAGGTGATGAGATACAGTCTGAAAAGCAGTTTACCGACCGGTTAAACCGGTATCGAAGTGAATTTTGCCAGCAGGCAGAACAACAGGCGCTGTTACTGGAAGAGATTGCCAAACAGTATCACCGTCTACAGAAACAACTTTCAGGTTCGGTTAATCTTCAGGCCGTTACCATCCTTAACGATATTCGGCAGCAGCTGGATGGGCTGATATTTAAAGGCTTTTTAGCCGAAGTGCCGGTGCAGCAATTACAGCAATATCCAAGATATCTGCAGGGTATCGTACTCAGACTGGAAAAATACCAGCGCGAACTGCCACGACAGCGTATGCTGAGCGAGCAGTTACAGCAACTGACCCGACAGTATCAGGGACAGCTACAGCTTGACCGTCAGCATAACCGGTATAATGCTGCTCTGGATGAATACCGCTGGATGCTGGAAGAGTACCGTATCTCACTGTTTGCCCAGCAGCTGGGTACCCGGATAACGGTCTCAGAGAAGCGGCTTAAACAGCAGTGGCAGCAGATCGGGCGATAAATGGAAGTGAGCTTTTTATCTGCTTGTAGCCCATGATTCAGGGGTCGAATTTGATCTGTATCAGTTTTTGCTAATGGATTACTGCAAAAAGGCCTTAACTGCTTAAAAAACCACAACAAATGGTTGCGAACACCGGGTAGCTATGCTGTAATGCGTCAAATTTATTTAAATGCTGTTCTGAAACCTCGGTTTTAAACGGTTTATAGCCTATAATAGGCTGGTTGAAACGGTTGAAGTGCAGGATGTTAACCGGATCACAACTAAAAGATACTAAGGGCTGTTACGCTAGTCAGCCCGCCAGAAATATTGAGTGTAAGAATTTATTTCTTGCACAGCATTGAAATATTTCTGAATTATAGTATTTTCTTGTTAGCTGAGCGTAGTTGATGACGTGAAGCGAAGTAAGAAATAATAAAGTTTAACTACTAGTACGTTAAATATTGAAGGGGAAATGTTAATGAAAAAGTCAATTATCGCTCTGGCTGTTGCTGGTGCTCTGACTGCTCCAATGGTTGCTCAAGCAGATGCTACTCTGTACGGCTCACTGCGTATTAAAGCTCAGAAGCTTGAAGGTACTTCTCACGATAACCTGAACGTGACTGATAACTCTTCACGTATCGGTATCAAAGGCAGCTCTGAGCTGTTCAATGGCGCTACTGCTTTCTTCCAGTTTGAGCAAGCTGTAAGCACTGATACTGGTGCATGGAATGGCGGACGTCTGGGTAACCTGGGTGTTAAAGGTGATTTCGGTACGGCTATCTTCGGTCGCATCTGGACTCCTTACTACAGCTTCACTGGTGCTCCAACTGATATCCTGGACAACGCTACTTCTGCATCTTCTACTTATGTAATTAATGCACACCGTGCGTCTGACGTGATTGCGTACGTCTCTCCAGACATGGGTGGTCTGACTCTGGCTGCTGCAGTTCTTCCAACTGATAAGGGTGCAGCTGATGACGAAACTCTTGATATTAAACACGTAGCTGCTAACTATGCAATGGGTGGTTTCACTGCTGGCGTATCTTACCTGGGCTTCCCTGCTGCTGATGTTGATGTAATGTCTGCAGCTCTGTCTTACACTGCTGGTGATTTCTACGTAGCTACTCGTTATGAAAATCGTGATGCTGGTGTAAACGGTCCAACTGAAGAAGATGCTTACGAAGTAGCAGGTTCTTACACTATGGGTAACACTACTCTGCTGGCTAACTTCATCAATGACGATGATAACGTTGATGATGTTATCTCTGTTGAAGTACAGCAGAAACTGGGCAAGCAGGCTCGTGCTTTCGCTGCAATCATCGATTCTAACGTCGCTGACGGTGGTGACGGTTTCGAAGTTGGTTACCGCGTAGACTTCTAATAGCTGCCTTTCTGGTAAGCTGATATAAAAAAGGTCCTTCGGGACCTTTTTTTGTACTTCCATTTTTTTCTGAATCGGAATGCCTGATATATCATGCTTATTTGTTGGTTAGTTATAATCTTCCGTAATTTTGTGTTCTTTTCGGATTAGCAATCTATTTTGTTGTGGTGCACAATGCAGTCTGTAGATTGTCAGTTTTAGGAATGCCCAACATGCACGCAATTAAAACTTTGTCCCTTTCCATCTTGCTTGGTTGTTTTTCGCTACCCGCACTTGCCGAAGATCCGGCCGATGCAGATCCCTGGGAAGGCTTTAACCGCGCTGTATTTAGTTTTAATGACACTCTTGACCGTTACGCATTAAAACCTGCTGCTAAGAGCTATAAGGCGATTACACCAGATATTATTGAAACCGGTGTTAGTAATTTCTTTGGTAATCTGTCTGATGTTGGCAGCATGCTGAATAACGTGCTGCAGCTAAAGGGAGGTGCTGCAGGGCAGGATTTTGGTCGGATAATGTTTAATTCGACAGTAGGGCTGGGTGGCATTATTGATGTGGCGACGCCCATGGGGCTGCCGGAGCATAATGAAGACTTTGGTCAGACGCTGGGTTATTGGGGAATGGAAACGGGCCCTTATCTGGTGCTACCACTGTTAGGCCCCTCCAATATCCGTGATGGTCTTGGTCTGATACCGGACTCAATGGTTGATCCGGTAGCTGAGGTCGACCCAATCCGCACCCGTAATCAGCTTTATGGGCTGCGTATTATTGATACCCGGGCGGGCTTGCTGGCCGCGGAAGAGTTGCTTACCGGAGATCGTTACACCGCGATGCGTGATGCCTATCTGCAGCGACGGGAGTTTCTGGTAAACGATGGCAAGGTGGCCTCGTTTGATCAGGATCAGTTTTGAGAATACTGAGGTTAGTCGCTTTAAATTAGCCGCTTTAAATTAGTTGCTTTATTAGTTACTTTTAAAAGTATGCCCCTGATTGATCGTTATAAATAAATTTAAAAGCCGTCGCTCGTAGCTCGACGTCACAAAAAGCGTGACTTGTTTGTTGCTCGATAAAAGCCTTCTTTTTTAGTATAGGTCTGTATTTGAGTGGTGAGCGCTGTAAGAAAGTTGTTGCAAAGGTTGGGTGCAGGGCAATAAGTCTGAGCAACAAGCAACGGCTTTTTCTGGCGCGGAAAGCGAAGCTTTCCGTCTAACCACTAGCAGGCGCGAAGCGCCGTTCTGGCAACTTTTATACATTAGCCGTTGGATCCAGCTCTTTCAGGTGGGCCAGGAATAGTGTGAAGATGTCTGACTGGGTGGAGGTGTTTAGTCGGGTGTGGATATTCTTACGATGTACTTTTACCGTACCCAGGCTGATATCCAGCATATTCGCTATAGCCTTAGATGAATGCCCCTGCAGAATGAGTCCCGCAATCTGCTGCTCTCTTGGCGTGAGTACGCCGCTGCCAAAGGTGCTGATCGCCTGATTCATTGCGCCCTCTGATTTTTCGTATTGAACAAACTCCTGCGACTGCGACAACCAGAACTGACGAATAATCGATTTGATCACCGGGTAGATATTATTCAGACGACTGAGTTCGGCCCGGGTAATGGTGCCGCGGCTGGTTCTGCGCCCGAGTGAGATAGCGCAGCTGACCTTAGGGTCGAGTTCAATGACCAGATTGATCTCATCAATCAGATCAAACTCTTTATAGCAGCTTTGGTAGTACTTAGTGGTTTCAAAGCTGTCGGGTGCGATGTCGATCAGCCGGCTGACGCCCTCTCCAAGGGTACCGCTGCGGATCGCATTAAACAGAGGATCCAGAATATAGGCCCGGTTGATATAGTTGTGCAGCGTCAGGCTTTGCTCTGCAGGGTTGGTGGGGTGAAGAATTAAGGGTTTAAGTGATTTCCTGAAAGTCACTACCAGCATCGTGTCGAAATGGCACTGTGTGGCGAGAAATTTTTCCAGCATCCCGCCAAAGCTGGGCAGGCGTATGGTGTCGATAACAGCAGCAAGTTCCTTTTGCCAGTTTTCAGATGCGTTGTGCTGTGCACTTATACTTTGCATAGCCTGGCTCCTGCGCTGGTCGTTAAAACAGAATAAAAAGATCCGGCTGCATCTGTCAGTTAAGCTGAGCTTATGACAGATGTCTGGGATCGACGCCGGTAATGCCGATCCACTGCAGCCGGATAAGGGCGGTCAGGGTGTTCTGCCACTGACCTTTGCCTGTATAACGATAGTGAAAGAATTACACAGGTAAAACGGGTGATGATTAGCTGACTGACTTAAGCGTCAGGTCAAAGCACAGACGGACTTTTTCACACAGCTCATCCGCTTCTGCATGGCTGATAACCAGCGGTGGTGACAGAACCATCCGGCTGCCAACTGCACGCATAATCAGACCGTTGTTAAAGCAGTGATCGCGACAGACCATGCCGATATCGACTGTGTCACCAAACAGCTCTTTCGGATCTTTGCTTTTTACCAAGGCAAGACCTGCAATCAGACCGATACCTTCGATATGGCCTACCAGTGGATGATCCGCAACCGCTTCACGTAGTTTTTTCTGGAAGTAGGGGCCGATATCCTTGGCTACATATTCAACGATGTTCTCTTTTTTCATCAGTTGGATATTGGCTATGGCAACCGCCGCGGCAACCGGGTGACCGGAGTAGGTAAAGCCATGGTTGAAGTCCTCATTGTGCTCGATGAATGCGTTGGCGATACGGTCGCCAACTGCTACGGCAGCAATGGGCAGATAACCAGAAGAGAGGCCTTTAGCCATCGACATAATGTCAGGTTTAAAGCCCAGGGTTTCACAGCCAAACCAGTTGCCCGTGCGGCCAAAGCCGCAGATGACTTCATCTGCCGCCAGCAGAATATCGTATTTATCACAAACCTTCTGAATTTCTGTCCAGTAGTTCGCTGGAGGAACAATGACGCCTCCGGCACCCTGAATAGGTTCGCCGACGAAGGCGGCAACATTATCAGGCCCCACCTCGAGGATTTTATCTTCCAGCGCTTTGGCGCAGGCGATGCCGAACTCTTCTTCGGTCATATCACCGGCTTCGCCGTACCAGTATGGCTGGCGGATGCGGGCGATGTTTGGCACCATCGGGCCGCCCTGCTTGTGCATTCCTCCCATGCCTCCGAGGCTGGTGCCGCCAATAGTACTGCCGTGATAAGCATTTTCACGGGCGATAAGGATGTTGCGATATGGCTTACCTTTGATGGCCCAGTACTGGCGAACCATGCGGATAATGGTATCGATCGCTTCAGAGCCTGAATTGGCAAAAAAGATATGGTTCAGGTCATAGGGGGTGACACTGGCGATCTCTTTGGCTAACTGCGCAGCGGGTGCATGGGTTGTCTGAAAGAAGGTGTTGTAATACGCCAGTTGCTTCATCTGACTGTTGGCCGCTTCAATCAGTTCGGAGCGGCCATAGCCCATATTGACACACCACAGGCCAGCCATACCGTCGAGAATCTTATTGCCTTCACTGTCCCACAGATATATGCCTTCAGCGTGGGTAATCACCCGTGCTCCCTTCTTGTTCAGTGCACCGGTGTTGGTAAAGGGATGCATATGGTGTTCGGCATCGATGGTCTGTACGTCCGCTGTGTTTACTGAAGTGCTGTTATTTTCGAGCATTGACTCTCTCCCAACCTGTCACCGGGTGTGAACAGTTGCCGGTGAATAAATAAAACGATCAAAAGATTTGAGGCTAAATCAGACTTAAATCTATTTTGTGATCACTATTTTGTGATCACAAAAAGATAAAGTCAACAAAAAAGCCGCAAAAGTTTTGAACTGTCTTTAGCGGCTTTTAAGGGGGGGCTGTTTATGAGTAAAGAAAGAGGTGGAGTTAAAACTCAGTGGCCTGAGTTTTCAATGAAGGTGTGCAGCATCTCCGGGGTTCCGGCAAACGCAATCCCTTCGCGGATATCGGCAGCGATAGCCATCTGCAGGGCATAGGCATCTTTGCGTTCGATAGCGGACATCGCCTCATTGTGCCGGTCTACCAGATAGTGCTCCTCCAGTTCGCTGGTCGCCATGCGCATAAAGGGGCCCAGCTGCAGCCAGAGGCTTTCAATCAGTGGCAGGGTTACCTGATGAGGATTGGCAGTATAGAGTGCGCGGTGAAAGTTCTGGTTGAGGATGCTGATCTGGCTGAGGTTGTCGTCCTCCTGTGCCTGATCGATCAGGCTGTCCAGTGAACGCAGCTGCTCCAGCCGGTCATTATCAATATAGGGTAGTGCCCGGGCAGCCGCGTGAGATTCAATGGCTATCCTGGCTTCACAGAGCTCATTGAACTTCATTGCTGTCATTTTTGGCACCATCACTCTGCGGTTGCCCTGAATTTCCAGTGCATTTTCGGCCGCCAGTTGTCGCAGGGCTTCCCGGACAGGCATAGGGCTGACATCAAGGATGCCGGCCAGTTCACGAATGGTAACCACCCTCCCGGGGAGGATCTCACCGTACATCACTGCGTTACGCAGAGTCTGGTATACCCATTGGGTGATAGTTACAGACTCATCACGTTCAGTTAATGTTATTTTTATCGGAGATTTCTTGTCCATAATCAACGTTGGTTCTGGCCTTGTTCTCTTGGGAACCTCTTAGCAGGTTCTCTTATTAGTAATGCGATCATTAAATAGGTTACATGACATTTTTAACAGATGTCGATATTGACCGCCATAAAAAAATGTGATCACATTACTTTATTCTTTGTGATCACAAAAGCATGTAGGTTAAGCTAAACTGATTGCAACAGTATGTTGTGACCCACCAGCGTGTGGGGATGAAAGATTTCGAGTGAGAATCTTATGATGTTTAAGAAAGAGAAAGATAAAGAGTTTGATCTGTTTATAGCTGACCTGAATGGCAATTTGCGGGGTAAGCGGCTGCCGGCGAGTGCAGCGGTTAAAGTATTTGAAGAGGGTGTTAAGCTGCCGCGTTCAGTGCTTGGTTTCGATTTCTGGGGGGACGATGTGCTGGATAATGGTCTGGTGTTTGAGACCGGCGATATGGATGGTATCTGTATGCCTGTGGGTGACCGGCCAATACCCGTCCCCTGGGCTGAAGAGCCAAGGGACCAGATTCTGGCAATGATGTCTAACCCCGATGGGACACCGTTTGGTTGTGATCCTCGCCAGGTGCTGGCCGGTGTTGTGAAGCGTTTTAAGGCAATCGGTCTGACTCCCGTTATGGCGACCGAGCTCGAGTTTTATCTTATGGACGGAGAGTCTGAAGAGACTCAGCGTCCGCAACCACCCATTCTCTCTGAAGGCCATGGCCGTCGTCTCAGTGAAACTGACTGTTATTCCATTGATGAGATGGATGGTCTGTCCTCTTTCTTTGCCGAAGTACGTGAAGTTTGTGAGATTCAGGGGGTTCCGGCGGATACCATTATTTCTGAACTGGGGCCAGGCCAGTTTGAGATTAATCTGCTGCACGTTAATGATCCGCTGATGGCGGGTGATCAGGCGATTATGTTTAAGCGTCTGATTAAAGGGATCTCCCGTAAACATGGCTACTCTGCCACCTTTATGGCGAAGCCTTATTCGGATAAGAGTGGTAATGGCTTCCATGTTCATTTCAGTCTGCTGGATGAAGCGGGCAATAATGTTTTTGATGATGGTGGCGAAGACGGTACCGATATGCTGAAGAATGCGGTTGCAGGTCTGATGCATACCATGTCTGACAGTATGCTGGTCTTTGCGCCGCATATGAATTCCTATCGCCGTTTCATGGCGGGCGCTCATGCGCCGACGATTGCCACCTGGGGGTATGAGAACCGCACTGTGGCGATCCGGATTCCGGAAAGCCCCTGTGAGGCGCGTCGAATCGAACACCGGGTGTCCGGTGCTGATGCAAACCCCTATCTGGTGCTGGCCGCTATTCTGGCGGGAGCGTTATATGGTATTGAAAACAAGTTAATGCCACCAGCTCCGATAGAGGGAGATGCCTATGCTGACGGAGATCAGGAGATGATTCTGCCGAATAAGTGGGATATCGCTACCGAGCTGTTTGCTGAAAGCGGCGTGCTGAAGGAGTACCTGGGTGAGGAGTTTGTCAGGGTGTTTGCAGCAGCGAAGCGTCAGGAACAGCGGAAACTTAACGAGCAGATCTCTGATATTGAGTATGAGTCATATCTGGGATTGCTTTAAGATATTGATACACAATAATTATTTTCCAATACCTATTGGAGGGTATATAGCTGACAGGGAGGTTGCAGTACATTTTTACTAGTTGCAGAAAATACTGCGACAGTTTGAGAAGCTTAAGCGCTGCCTTCATGATCAGAGGGGGTAGCCATGACAATAACAACAAAAGATGTGGCTCTGATGAACGCCGCTCTGCGGCATCTAAAGAGTTAATGCTGATAGATGGCCAGCACATGCTGCGACATCATAAAGCACCAGAAATGGAGTAATAAAATGAATCCGAAGAAGCTTGGTCTTGCAGTAGTACTGGCTGCGTCTGTTTCCACTACTGTAATGGCTGAAGAGCAGGTTGTTAATTTTTACAACTGGTCCGATTACATCAGTCCTGAGATCCTTGAAAACTTCACCAAAGATACCGGGATCAAGGTTAATTATGACGTTTATGACTCGAATGAGGTGCTTGAAGCGAAGCTGATGTCTGGCGGCACAGGCTATGATGTTGTTGTGCCGACGGGTTCCTTCCTTGAACGCCAGGTGCAGGCCGGAATCTACAGTGAGATTGATCATAGTAAACTGAGTAACTATGGCAACCTTGATCCGGTCATGATCGAGAAAATTACACGTCATGATGCCGGCAATAAGCACAATGTTCCCTATGCCTGGGGAACAATCGGTATTGGCTATAACATCGATATGGTCAAAGAGCGTTTGGGCGATATGCCAGTTGATACACTGGATCTGGTGTTTAAGCCTGAGGTTGCGGCCAAGCTGAAAGATTGTGGCATCACGTTGCTCGATTCTCCGGCTGAAATCGTCTCAATTGCGCTTAACTATCTGGGGCTTGATCCAAATTCTGAGAACAAGGCTGATCTGAAAAAAGCAGAGACTCTGCTGAAATCTGTTCGTGAGAATTATCGTAAATTTGATTCTTCCGCCTATATTTCTGACCTGGCAAATGGTGATAGCTGTGTCGCTGTGGGTTACAACGGTGATGTATTACAGGCTCAGGGCCGTGCTGAGGAAGCGGGCCAGGGAGTGAACATCGGCTATGCGATTCCGAAAGAGGGCACCATGGTATGGTTTGATCTGTTGGCTATTCCTGCCGATGCGCCCCATAAGGATGCGGCTTATAAACTGGTGGATTATATTCTCAGAGGGGATAGCGCTGCATCTATCTCTAACTATGCCTACTATGCGGTAGCCAATAAAGCAGCAGAGCCGATGCTGCTGGAAGAGGTGTCGAATAATCCTGGTATCTATCCATCAGACGAGGTGAAGGCTAATCTGTTTACTCAGAATGCCCATACCGCCAAGTTTGACCGGTTGCTGACCCGCGCCTGGACCGGGATTAAAACCGGCCGTTAAGTCTACCCCTGGCAGGGGCGAGCCTCTGCCAGAGAGATATCGCTTTCAGCAGATGGTATAAACTGCTAACGAGATAGCAGCCCTCCTGAAGGCTTCATAAATAACTCTCTGGGCTCCTGACAGAGTTCAGTATATGAATATGGTATAGGGTGTAGTATGACTTCAACAGTAACAATTGAGCCGCAGCCTGATAGTGTACCTGCGGCATCTCCTCAGACTTCCAAAATGCCTCTTTGGAAGCAGGAGGGGGCAAAACCTTTTCTGCGGATAGAAAATGTCACCAAAAAATTCGGTGAATTTACCGCTGTCGATAATATCTCACTGGATATATATAAAAACGAACTGTTCTGTCTTCTGGGTGGTTCCGGTTCGGGTAAGAGCACCCTGTTGCGAATGCTGGCTGGCTTTGAGTCGCCGACAAGTGGCCGGATTATCATTGATGGAGTTGATATGGCGGGTATTCAGCCATGGAAACGTCCGGTGAATATGATGTTTCAGTCCTATGCCCTGTTTCCACATCTGTCGGTTGAAGAAAATGTAGCCTTCGGTCTGAAGCGTGAAGGGCTGGATCGCTCAGAGGTTAAGCAGCGTGTGGCAGAGATGCTGGAGATGGTGCAGCTGGGGCATCTGGGTAAGCGCAAGCCAGATCAGCTTTCCGGAGGTCAGCGGCAGCGTGTGGCTCTGGCCCGCTCTCTGGTTAAACGGCCTAAGCTGTTGCTGCTGGATGAGCCGCTGGGCGCTCTGGATAAAAAGTTGCGCGAGGAAACTCAGTTTGAGCTGATCAATATTCAGGAGGAACTGGGAGTAACCTTTGTGGTGGTAACCCACGATCAGGAAGAGGCGATGACGCTGGCCAGCCGGATCGGTGTCATGAATCATGGTGTGATTGTACAGACAGCGGAGCCCCATGATGTTTACGAATACCCCAATAGTCGCTTTGTTGCTGAATTTATCGGTTCGGTCAATCTGTTTGAAGGGCGGGTGATTGAGGATCTGCCTGACTCCGTCCGTATCGATTCTAAAGATGCGGGGGCGGTATTGTTTGTTAACCACGGCATCAGCTGTGCGCCGAACCAGAAGGTGCATGTCGCGTTGCGTCCGGAAAAAACGCAGATCAGCAAAGAGAAACCGGAAGGTCAGCAGAACTGCATTAAGGGTGTCATCGAAGAGACCGCGTATATGGGCAGCCTGTCGGTTTATCGGGTGCGCCTGGCGAGTGGTATGGAGGTGCGTGTCACCCAGCCGAACACCACCCGGGATCTGGGTGCCCGGCTGACCTGGAACGATGAGGTTTATCTTTACTGGGATGAAGACAGCAGCGTGGTATTGACATCATGAGTACTCAGACCGGTTCTGCCTGGGTGGAGGGCTCCGGTTCACGCCTGGCAAAGTACAATATTTTTAAACGGTTAAACTGGGGGCGGTTTTCTGTTATCGCAGTGCCTATGCTCTGGCTGGCCGTATTTTTCTTTATCCCCTTTTTGGTGGTGTTTAAGATCTCACTATCAGAAACAGCCATTGCGGTGCCGCCCTATACGGCATTGTTAGACTGGAATCTGGATGAAGCATTTATCAATTTGAAGTTGAATCTGGGGAACTATCTGTTCCTGTTTGAAGATTCGTTTTATATCGATGCTTATCTCAGCTCGATAAAAATTGCAGCGATCTCTACTGTTCTGACGTTGCTGATAGCGTTTCCCATCGCCTATATGATCGCCCGCAGTAAACCAACAACCCGGGCATTGCTACTGTCATTGGTGATTCTGCCCTTCTGGACCTCTTTTCTGTTACGGGTGTATGCCTGGATGGGATTTCTGAAGAAGAATGGTCTGATTAATGAATTTTTACTCAGCACGGGCATTATTGATCAGCCTCTGATTATGTTGCAGACAGACTTTGCCGTTTATGTAGGTATTGTCTATACCTACCTGCCATTCATGGTTTTACCGCTTTATAGTGCTCTGGAAAAGATGGATCTGACTCTGTTGGAAGCTGCTGAGGATCTGGGCTCCAGACCGGCAACCAGCTTCTTTCTGATCACCGTACCGATGGCAATGCCTGGCATTATCGCTGGTTGTATGCTGGTGTTTATTCCCGCGGTTGGTGAGTTTGTTATCCCGGCGTTGCTCGGTGGTTCGGATACGCTGATGATCGGACGGGTATTGTGGGATGAATTTTTCCTCAATCGGGACTGGCCGATGGCGTCAGCGGTTGCGGTTGTGATGCTGATTGTACTGGTGTTGCCGATCATGATGATCCGCAACAGTCAGGGTAAAGAGGAGGCGGTCTGATGAAACGTAGATCTCTGTTTTTAAATACGACCGCAACCATGGGGTTTATCTTTCTGTATGCACCGATGATCGCGCTGGTGGTATACAGTTTTAACAAATCCAAGCTGGTAACGGTGTGGGGTGGCTGGTCACTGAAATGGTATGGCGAGTTGTTCCGCAACGATCAGATTATCGATGCGGCCCTGCTGAGTTTTAAAATCGCCTTTATCAGCGCCAGTGTGGCGGTGGTACTGGGAACGATGGCGGGATTTGTACTGAGTCGTTTCAGACGCTTTCGTGGCAAGATGCTGCTGGCGGGCTGGATCAGCGCGCCACTGGTGATGCCTGAGGTAATAACGGGTCTGTCACTGCTGCTGCTGTTTGTGGCGATGGAAGGGGCGTTTGGCTGGCCTGCAGGACGTGGTACCAGCACTATCATCATCGCCCATGTAACCTTCTGTATGGCCTATGTGGCGGTGATTGTGCAATCGCGGCTGTCCCAGTTGGATGAAACCCTGGAAGAGGCAGCGATGGATCTGGGTGCAAAACCTTCATCGCTGTTCTTTCTGGTGACGCTGCCGCTGATTATGCCTGCGGTGATCTCCGGCTGGCTGTTGTCTTTTACTATGTCGCTGGACGATCTGGTTATCGCCAGTTTCGTCTCTGGTCCGGGTAACAGTACGCTGCCGATGGTGATCTTCTCCAAAGTGCGTCTGGGTGTATCTCCTGAAGTTAACGCACTGGCTACACTGATGATTGCCGTGGTTGCAATCGGAGTGACAGCTGCGATGTATCAGATGCGACGGCAGGCAAAGCTGCTGGAGAAGCAGGGGTAGTTACGGGCTTTATGTCAGCGCCCACGCTGAGTGGGCGCTTTGGTTTTGAGGGTAAGTAAACGATTATGAAAATAGGTATTCTGGCAACCGGTATTACACCGGATGAGCTACTGGCCCAGTATGGCTCTTATGCGGATATGTTTAAGCAGCTGTTTGCACTGGTCAATGCGGACTTTACATACGACGTATTTGATGTGCGCGATGGGGTTTTTCCTGATAGCGCAGAACAGTGTGACGGCTGGGTGATTACCGGGTCAAAGTTTAACGTCGACGAGAACCGCGACTGGATGCAAAAGCTTAAACAGCTGATTCTGGAGATCGATGCCTGCAAGCGGCCTTTGCTGGGTATCTGTTTCGGTCATCAGATTATCGCTGAAGCCTTTGGTGGCAAGGTTGAACCCTATCAGGGTGGCTGGGGTGTCGGGCTGCACCGTTATCAGCTACTCGGTGACAACGCTTTTATAAAAGATGGCGCCGGGTCGTTCGCTATCAGTGCAATGCATCGCTATCAGGTGACTGAAAAACCAGACAATGCCAGAACCTTTGCTCAGTCCGATTTCTGTCAATATGCGGGGCTGGTGTATGGCGACAATATTCTGACTGTGCAGGCGCATCCTGAATTTAATCTGCAATATGAAACGGACCTGGTGACGATACGTAAGGGAGCTGTGATCCCGGATGATATCGCCGAAGCCGGACTGGCACAGTTGCAGGCAAGTAATGCTGCGGCCGATTCAAAGCGTGTCGCACGCTGGATGTACGATTTTATAACCGCGTCATAAGGGCGGATCTTTTCTACTAAACCGCTGTCTACAGCGTTTTTTTTATATGGAGTAGCTAGGATGAAAATAGGTATTCTGGCGGCGGGAACTAATAGTGGTGTTCTGCTGGAGCAGTTCGGCTCATTTGCGTTCATGACTGAGCAGATGCTTGCGGACGCTCAGTTTAGTTTTCATCAGTGGGATGTCAGGCTGGGTGAGTTTCCCCAGTCAGTGCATGAGTGTGATGGCTGGGTGATTACCGGCTCACCCTTTAGTGCTTATGAACCACTGGAGTGGATCGCTAACCTGGAATCCCTGGTGAGAGCGATCGATCAGGCGGGTATGCCGCTGATCGGTATCTGTTTCGGGCATCAGTTGATCGCTCAGGCGCTGGGCGGGGTTGTCTCTAAGGCAGATGCAGGCTGGGGTCTCGGCGTAGATACTTATCAGCCTACGCAAGCCGGTCAGGCGGTGTTAGGTAGCGAACCAGTGCGTTTGCACATTATCCATCAGGATCAGGTTATACAGTTGCCAGCGCGGGCTGAGATACTGGCCACGTCTGCCTTTTGTCAGTATGGGGTACTGCGTTATGGTTCCCACATTTTTACCGTGCAGGCACATCCGGAGTTTAGTCGTGAATATATGCTATGCGAGCTGCCTGCCATTGTGCCGGAGTATCTGACTGCTGCTGATGCTGAGAAAGGGCTGAAATCACTTGAGCGTTATGAGGCTGATTCAGCGCCGGTGGTTGATGCGATCATCCGTGTATTGACGGGTAAATCGCTGTAATACTCAGGTAATCTGTTGCCGCTGTCTGAACGTTTCCCAGCTATGACCGATCTCCTCTGTCTGTTGGCGCAGCCAGTTTTCAAAACGTTGTATTTTAGGGCGTCTGAAGTGATGTTCAGGAGCAACCAGGTAGTAATCAAAACTGCTTGGCAGGAAGGCTGGAAGCGGACAGATCAGCTGTCCGCGTTCGATCATCTCATACACCAGGCTGAAACGGACGGCGGCCAGGCCCTGTCCGCTTAGCAGTGCTTCCACCAGAATATTGGAGTCGGTGACCTGTAAGCGTGAGTTTGTCAGCGTATCAGGCAGGCCGAGTGCTTCTCTGAACAGAGTCCAGAGTTCTTTCATGTCGGGAGCGTCATCAATGAGCAGCGGGAGTTCTCTGAGCTGCTGCCGGGCCGGTCTATCTTTATTGATCAGCGATGGATGGCAAACCGGTATCATATAATCCCGCATCAGTAATCGACTGCTCAGGCCGGGATAGACGCCCTTACCAAACCGGATCGCCAGATCAAGCTGGTTATCATCAAAGCTGTCCAGTCTGATGCCAGGAGAGATGTGGATGTTAAGGCTTTCCTCCTGCGCCTGAAAGTCACCTAGTCTGGGCACCAGCCAGCGGCTGGCAAATGAGGGCAGAGTGCTGAGCATTAAACGCTGGGGGTGCGGGTCATCACTTAACTGGTTAATGCCCTGTTCCAGGCTTTCAAACGCTTTGCTGATAAAGGGTAATAGCTGCTGCCCCTCGCGGGTGAGCTCAATCTCCCGTGTCAAACGATGAAATAGTGTTACCCCCAGTTGCTGTTCCAGGGTTTTGATCTGCTGGCTTATCGCGGCCTGGCTGACATAGAGCTGTTCGGCGGCGAGTTTAAAGCTTTGCATCTCTGCGGCGTGTCGAAAGGCTTGTAGCGCTTTAAGTGAGGGCAGGCGGGTCATGATCATTTCTATACTGGCTTATACATAAGATAATCTTAATTATAGAGTGTTAAAACTCGTTTGTCGTCAGCGAAGTAAATCTTGAATATAGGCTGTAAAAATCAGCCATTGTAGAGGTTTGCTATGAAGCCTATAGTGTCAAATCAGATAGATGTGAAACGGGATAGTAAAGAAATACTTGATTATTTGGCGGTCTGGCAGCGCTGGTTGCAGCGTTATCGTAGCCGTCGGTTGCTGCTTCGGCTGGATAGAGAGCAGCTTAAAGATATCGGTGTGACACGGGAAGAGGCGCTTGAGGAGGCGGGTAAACCTTTCTGGCGATGATGTTCTTCAGGAGCAGGCTGCTGGAAAAACAGTATATAGCAGGCATAAAAAAGCCTGATCGTAATCAGGCTTTCTTCTGCTAGCAACAGATCAGAGATCTGTTAGCTGGCACGGTCTCAGATAGCAACGATGTTTTCTGCTTGTGGACCGCGCTGACCTTGAGTTACAGAGAACTGTACCTGCTGGCCTTCTTCAAGAGTTTTGAAGCCGTTGCTCTGAATTGCACTGAAGTGTGCGAATACGTCAGGGCCGTTTTCCTGCTCGATGAAACCGAAGCCTTTGTCAGCGTTAAACCATTTAACAGTACCGGTTACAGTAGCCATGTTAGTTGTCCTATTTTATAAATAATGTTTTGCCATCAGAGATGGCGGATGATGCAGGAATTTTTACTATACATTATGGAAACAGGACGAGAAGCTGAAACAGGATCTTCGAAATGATGCATAAAAATACGGTGAATCTTCAAGCAGGTATTAATATATACACTTATATTTTTAATATCAACACATTAATTGGTTATATTCAGCTTTATATGGATTCTGAAACCTCTGGGGATGACGCTTCAACCTGATTGCGGGACCTGGATTTAGCCCGGTAGAGCGCCTGATCAGTGCGCTTAAACAGGGTGGCAGGAGACTCGTGGCTGATATATTCGGCGACGCCAAAACTGGCGGTTACCTTCAGCTCAATCCCCTCGAGCGCTGTTAAGGAGGTCTCAATCTGCAAACGCATCTTTTCAGCTACCACGCAGGCATTCTTTTCACTGCAGTTAGGCAGGACGATAAAGAATTCATCACCGCCCCAGCGGCACAGGGTGTCGGCCTTGCGCAGGCTATCGGTGAGTATTCTGGCGACTCGAATAAGAATTTTATCTCCCAGCAGGTGGCCATAGGTATCATTGAACAGTTTAAAGTGATCAATATCCACCAGAATAGTGGACACCGGATGCTGGTGACGGTCGGCAAGCCTGAGAATCTGCTGATAGACTAACTCAAAGGCGTGACGGCTGGCGGTGCCGGTCAGAGGATCGGTATTGGCCAGCACTTCTAAACGGCGCTGATAACCACCCAAAGTAAAGTGTTGCAGGAGTAATACCACCACCATAACTACCAGACTGATGAGAAGGTTGATCCAAAGGGTTGCGGTAATTTGTGATGCGCTTTGTTCGGTATGTTCAACGATAAGATACCAATCCAGTTCAGGCACAAAACGGGTTTTTATCAGGTATTGCTGGTCATTATGGCTATAGCTGTATGAGCCTCCGGGAGAGGAGAGTATCAATGGGGCTATATCGCCAAGTCCACTGAGGTTATGAATATCATCAGCGCCTTTGAACTGGCTGCCCTGCAGGGTGACTTTGCCCTGCCGGTCAATGAAATAGATCTGTCGGCCGTAACGGTTTTGATAAACCTCGATCAACTCTCTGATCTTTTGCGAGGCCAGACCGACTCCGATAATCCCCAGAAACCGTCCCTGGGCATCTTTAACCTTATGGTTGACGAACAGGGTTGTGGTGAAGCCATCGGCGGTATCCTGATCAAGGTTGATATCGAACTGCGCAGGCGTTTTGCGGCTGGTGAAATACCAGTCATCGGCCGGGTCTGATGCCGATACCTGCTTAATGATCCCGGAACTATGGTAATAGTTAGTGGTTTGTTCGGAAACAAAAAATGCAGTGAAGGCGTTATAACGCGTCTGGATCGATTTAAGGTAGCGCTGCATCTGCTCTGGATAGTGCTCGCCGTTCTCAATCCAGTCATGAACAAAGGTGTCCTGCGCCATCAGCGATGAAACCAGCACGGGTTGTAACAGGTCTCGCTGTACCTCTGAGTAAACGGTGTCACTGGTCAGCGGTAGGGTGTTGGTTTTGATATGCTGATTCAGCGAGTTATTGGCAACAAAATAACTGATAAAACTGATGGTGGCGAAGGCAACGCTTAGTAACACGCTGCTAATCAGGATAAAAGAGGGTTTACGTAACGTTATCGGCTTCATTGTGTCTTGATCTGTCGGGTAGTGGAGTTATTGGCCGACAGCCGAAATCATCCCTGGTGTCGAAGACGATATCTTAACAGATTTACATTGCACTCTTCAGCTAATCCTGTTGTTAACTGGTGATAGGGTTTCATTGCCAGGCAGACGGGTGTTTAAGCAGGTGGCGGGCAGTTAGGGGGGGGGGAGGTCAGACTCTGGATAAAAAAAAAACGCCCGAAAGGGCGTTAATACGGAGTAAAAAACTTCAGTAAATAGTTTCTAGTTGCCGGTTTTGATATCAGACCAGGTACGGCTGCGTATGCGGGCAACATTTGCTGGTAGCGTCGCTGGCATATACAGACGGGCACGGATTTCGGTATCGGGGTAGATTGAGGTATCAGAGGTTATTTCAGGGTCAACCAGCTCAGTCGATGCGCTGTTAGGGTTGGCATACCAGACGTAGTTGGTAATCTCGGCAATAATCTCTGGTCGCAGCAGGAAGTTGATAAACTTGTGTGCGTTCTCGGCGTGTTTGGCATCTGATGGGATCAGCAACATATCAAACCAGATCTCAGTGCCCTCTTTCGGAATGCTATAGCCAATTTCTATACCGTTACCCGCTTCTTCTGCGCGGGCCTGGGACTGAAACACATCGCCTGAATAGCCGATCGCGACACAGGTATCGCCGTTGGCCAGATCATTGACATACTGAGACGAGTTGAACTGACGCAGGTAGGGGCGCACAGCTTTCAGTGTCTGTGCTGCTGGGTTGTCTTTCTTATGAACCGCTTTTGACGTATCGGTGGACGACTGGCCTGTGTAAAGCAGTGCCAGAGGGTAGATCTCATCCGGTGAGTCGAGAAAGGTGACACCACACTCTTTCAGCTTTTTCATATTTTCCGGGTTAAATACCAGATCCCAGCTATCCACGGGGGCATCTTCCCCCAGCACGGCCTTCACCTGCTGAATGTTATAACCAATACCGGTGGTGCCCCAGAGGTAGGGGACGCCATACTGGTTTCCCGGATCTTTCTTATCCAGCAGGTCCATCAGAGATGGGTCAAGGTTGCCGAGGTTTGTCAGCTTGTCTTTCTGCAGTGGTTGAAAAATGCCTGCTTTGATCTGCTGTTCCATAAAGTGTGAGCTGGGGACAACAAGATCATAACCGGAATTGCCTGCCAGTAGCTTAGCCTCGAGGGTTTCATTGCTGTCATAGACGTCATAAACCACTTTGATGCCCGTCTCCGCTTCAAATTTAGCCAGCGTATCTTCAGCAATATAGTCTGACCAGTTGTAGAAGTTAAGAACATCCTCTGCCTGAGCAATGGAGGCTGAAGCTGCCAGGCTGAATGTAGATATCTGTAACGCTTTTCTGATCAGGGAAGGTAAAGTCTTTGTCATTACGTCGCGCCTCTCATCGGAGTTTACTGATGTTGTTTACAGTATATTCCGTGACTCCTTAACCCAGAATGACGCAGGTTAAGGAGTTACGGACTGTAAGCATAATTTCTTGTTTTTAAGTTTGTAAGCTTAGCTTTAAACAGTGAGTAACAGGTATTCACGCTCCCAGGAACTGATGACTTCGTGGAAGGTTTCAAACTCTGCCCGTTTGACGCCCAGATAAGCTTCAACGAATTCCGTACCCATGATTTCACCGAGTTCGGGACACTCTTCCAGCAGGCGCAATCCCTCACCAAGGGAACGGGCAACCTCGACGGTTTCATCTTCATCAGCGGCAAGATCGGTAACCGGTTTGCTGGGAGTGCATCCCTGTTCAAGGCCCAGATATCCGCACGCCAGACTGGCGGCTATCGCCAGGTAGGGGTTGCAGTCAGAGCCCGGGAAACGGTTTTCGATTCGTGTCGCTGCCAGTGGTGCGATAGGTACCCGGAGGCCGGTGGTGCGGTTATCGATGCCCCACTTAAAGTTAACCGGCGCAGCAATATCCGGTGCAAAACGGCGGTAGGAGTTCACATTGGGTGCATAGAATGAGATCGCTTGTGGCGTGTATTTCTGCAATCCGCCCAGATAGTGATAGAACTTCTCAGAGAACTCATTCTCTTTATCGCCGGCAAATATATTCTCACCGGTTTTAATATCGATCAGGCTCTGATGGATATGCATCGCACTGCCGGGCTCATGCTGCATCGGTTTGGCCATGAAGGTGGCATACATATTATGCTTCATGGCGGTTTCCCGCAGGGTGCGTTTGAACACAAATACCTGATCAGCCAGGTCCAGTGCATCACCGTGGAGGAAGTTTATCTCCATCTGCGCAGCACCTGATTCATGGATCAGGGTATCAACATCCAGCCCTTGTGCTTCGCAGTAACTGTATAGGGTGTCGATCACCGGATTAAATTCGTTAACCGCATCAATCCCATAAGACTGACGTGCTGTTTCTCTGCGACCGGAGCGGCCTGTAGCCGGTTTCAGTTCATAATCCGGATCGGTGTTTTTCTGAATCAGATAGAACTCGACTTCCGGAGCGATAACCGGACGCAACCCCTTTTGCTCGTAAAGCTTCAGTACCCTGCGAAGAACAGAACGGCTGGATAACGGGTGTAGCTGTCCATCGCTGGTGTAGCAATCGTTAATAACCTGTGCGGTGGGTTCGTCTGCCCAGGGCACTAATCGCAGTGTATTGGCGTCCGGCACCAGAACCATATCCCGGTCGGCCGGATCCACTATATCATAGTGGTTATCAGCCCATTCGCCTGTTACGGTTTGTACCAGCAGCGTTTCAGGAATCTTACCTCCTTTTTCTGCCAGGTACTTTTTAGTGGGGTAAAACTTACCCCGGGCGTTGCCGGTCATGTCCGGCAGGGTCGATTCGACCTCGGTAATCCCGTTTTCTTTGAGAAACCTTTCCACGGCTTCCATAAATCACCTACTTGTAGAGTTAATCCGATTGCCTGCTATTCACTACTTACTATAGAAGTAATGGATCTGAGTGCAGCGTTTACTGTGAAACTGTTCAAATAATATGTCGGCTGTGTGACCTTTTAAGTCGTCTGTTGTGTGACTATTAGTCGAAACATTATTCGGGTTTTAGGTTATTTCATGAATATTTAAAAATCAACACTAATTTTATATTTGTTACCGTTTTTCGGGGTTGTTGTTCAATTAAATTAGAATTATTATTCGGTTTGTTGTGTGGTCTTGTCTTTTTTATATCGGTTAATGTGGTTTTTTTATGGAGACCCCGAACATGAGTCTTAACAATTTTCAGCCCTCCTATTATGTTGCTTCGGCCAATGACAGGCCTGATTATCCTGCGTTAATAGGGGAGCAACAGGCTGATATCTGTATTATCGGTGCCGGTTATACCGGGCTGTCGGCGGCACTGCATCTGGCAGAGAAAGGCTACTCTGTGACCCTGCTGGAGAGTGAAACAGTGGGGTGGGGCGCGTCTGGTCGAAATGGTGGACAGGTCTGCCCTGGCCATAATATGGGACATGCTGAGCTGATTAAAAAAGTGGGTCAAAAAGCCGCTGATTCTTTATGGCAAAGTTCTCTTGATTCGGTGCAGCTGGTTAAAGATCTGATCGAACAGCATCAGATCCGTTGTGATCTGAAGCAGGGCGTGATGCATGTCTCTGCAAAGCCGGGGCATGTTGCAGAGATGTGCGAGAGCGTTGAGTATAAGCACCGGGTGCTGGGTTACGACAAGATCCGTTTTGTCCCTGATAGTGAAGTACAGGCGATGCTGGGTACAGATCGGTATTTTGGCGGTGAATACTGGGAGGAGGGGATTCACCTGCACCCGTTGAATTATGCCCTTGGTCTGGCATCTGCAGCGACCAAAGCCGGTGCGATTATCCATGAGCACAGCCGGGTGACCGGTTACACCACCGGAAAAGATGCAGAGGTATGCACCGACACAGGTGTTGTCAAAGCGAAATATATTCTGTTGGCCTGTAACGGCTATCTGGGCAAGCTTGAGCCTCGCATAGCCGGTAAAATTATGCCGATCAATAATTTTATCATTGCTACTGAGCCGCTGACGGATGAGCTGTGTCGCAAAATTAACCGCGATGATGTCGCCGTGGCAGATTCCCGGTTTGTAATCAATTATTTCAAACTGTCGGGAGACAACCGGTTGCTCTGGGGCGGGGGTGAGAACTACAGCAGCCGTTTTCCTAACGATATTCCGGCGTTTGTGCGGCCTTATATGTTGCAGTTCTACCCGGAGTTGAAGGATGTGAGGATCGACTATGGCTGGGGAGGAACCCTGGCCATAACCCTTAACCGAATGCCCCATTTCGACCGGATAGATGACAACCTCTTCGTCGCGCAGGGATATTCCGGCCATGGCGTAGCGCTGGCAACGCTGGGTGGAAAACTGATGGCTGAAGCGATCAGTGGTTCTGCAGAGAGGTTTGATCTGTTTACCCGAGTGCCCACACCGACATTCCCGGGCGGAACGTTGCTGCGCTGGCCCGGCCTGGTGGCGGGCATGCTGTATTATTCGATGCGTGACCGTTTCTTCTGAGCTGACGTGTCATACGGAAACCAGTGTTAATGCGCCCGGTTTTAATAACCCGATGTTTTCAGAACCCGGATAATTCAGTCTATAATGCCCGCCAATCAGAGCACGTTAACCAGAGAGAGTTGAGTTGGAAGAGCAGGAACCGAAATTGACAGAGAATCGCCGGGTAAAAGCGGCCCCTGATCTGGCTCCGCGAAATGCGCCGGTTCAGGGGCGTTCTAAGCTACGTTCAAAGCAGATTATTGATATCACCGGAGAACTGCTGGAACGGGTTGGACTGGATGATCTGAATACGATTCTGATCGCTAAAGAGGTGGGGATCTCGGTCGGCTCCCTGTATCACTACTTCCCGAATAAGCACGCTATTCTCTATGCGATGGGGTCGCGCTGGCTGGAAACCGTCGAAGCAGCACTGGATGAGATCGCCCGCTGGCCGGTTGAAGAGCTGCCGCTGGACACACTGGTTGAGCGGATGCTGGCACTGAAACTGAAAACCTACAAACAGCAGAAAGCGATCCTGACACTGGTGCAGGCGATGTTCTCCGTGCCCGAGTTGCGGGAGCTGGATGAACAGCACGACGAGCTGGAAATTTCACGGATGGCTGAGGTGTTCAAACGGATCGGCATTAACCGCCATCTGAAAGAGCGGGAGCGTCTGGGACGCCTCTACCTTGAGGTCACCCACAGTGTCATGCTGGTGGTGGTGAATCAAAAAGGCGAGCGGGCAAAGCGCACCCTCGCGGATCTGAAAATGATCATCTGCAATCTGCTGGGACAATACTCACCGGAAAATCATTAAGGCTACCACCGCTAACGGTCGACGGAACCAGCCCGATTTCTGTTCTCTTTTATAAAGTTGATCAGGTTTTACTAGCGTTTTTCGGCGAAATATCAGGGACGGGTTAAACTGAAATAGCCGACATATGTCTGCTACAGCAGCCGCTTAGCGATTAAGGGAGCGTCTTATGCTACAGTATATGATCACCTATATCGGAGGGGACAAACCCGCAACTGTCGAAGAGGGACAACAGCATTACGCCCTCTATAAGGACTGGCTCCGTTCTCTGGGCAGTGTGGTGCTTAATCCTGCCACACCTTTCAGAATCACCCATACAGTCAATCCAGACGGCAGTGTCAGCATTGGCAGTGCATCATCGATGTCGGGGTATTCCGTCATTGAGGTGGACTCGATGGAAACCGCCGTTAAGGCGGTTAAAAGATGTCCGTTTCTGGGAATTAATGGCTCGCTGGAAGTGTCTGAGCTGGTGACTTAGAGACTCAGCCTTCTGTCTGATTGAATCCGGGATAGCGCTCGGTTGGAGCGTTTGTTATCTCTAACCACTCTGTCAGCGCCTGAGTGACCGCTTCCGGCTGCTCCATTGTCGACATATGGCCCGATTGAGCGATCACCTGAACCCTGCTGTGAACAACCAGTTCAGCCATCGCCTCATGCTGACTGACCGGGCTCCAGAGATCATCGCTGCCGCAGATAAACAGAGTAGGGCAGCTCAGTGACCGTAATACTTCAGTGGCATCAGGGCGGTTTAAAAGAGCGGTTTGCTGAGCTTCAAATTGAGCAACTGTTTTGCGTTCAATCATATCGAGAATGGTGTTACACAGTTTTGTGTCTTTAAGATGTTGCGGCAGCACCATCCCCTGCATCCACTCCTGACCCATCGTTCGCATGCCATGATGGCGGGCTTTCTCAATCAGCGCCATTCGCCCGGCCCGTTCTTTTTCCCCGGCGGCGCTGGGTGCCAGCGGCAGATAACCGGTATCCATCAATAACAGATGACTGAGCCTTTGCGGTGCTTGACGGGCTACCTCCAGCGCCACTCTGCCGCCCATCGAGTGACCAGCAAGTACACATGACTCGGGTGCAAGATCAAGTGTTATACGGGCCATCTCGGCCAGACTATCGGCGTTACCGTAATCGATCACCTGACATTCGTATCCTTGCTGGATCAGATCATCAACCTGACTCTGCCAGACCGCATGATCACAGATTAAACCTGGCAAAAAAACAAGGGCAGACATCGCTTCTCTCCGTCAATTAAGGGATAAGCTTGTTTGTATCATCTGCTCAGGGGTTTCACCAGAAATTTAAGAAGAGGCTTCAAACAGACCGGACGATATCCGGTTAACATCGCTTCCAGTAGTCATTCCTGATAACGGAAGCGTTCAATAGCAGAGGTCAGAAGAGTCTCTTAAACCCGTAACAGGGCCTTCGCCAGCCGTTCAGACAGCTGATCTTCAGTGAACTGAGGTTCGTTTGGTGGATAAAGACTATCTTCATCAAAATCAAAACCATTCTCACGGGCCAGGGCAAACATCTCTTTCATCTTAATGCAGCCTTTTAGTTTTTCACCCACATCCGGGGATGTTCTGGCCAGGTTGGAAAAATCGGCAATTTGCTGGATCGACATAATATTGCTCTCTCAATTTAATTTAGGTGGATGGTAAGCGGAAAGTGGAGATTCCACTGTTTCCTGAATCGAGAAGGGGTTTGCAATCTATATACCGATTACAGATATCTGGTTGTCTTTAATGAGTCAATTAAAACAATAGTTTATATCGGTTTTGTTTGAGTGTGCCTTGTCAGCACTATGACATTTCTATCGCTGCTGAAGCGTTCCTTACAAAAATACAGGATACGCTGTCACTTCACGACTGACTGTACATCCGGTCGGTCAGTAGTAAAGTAACACTGTACCGGGCTTTTATTCTCATGCATAAAAACGCAGCAGAACTTTCACGAGCCGGTCAGACAGTTGATCCTCGGTAAACTGGGGCTTGTTGGGTGGATAGAGACTGTCTTCCTCGAAAAAGAAGCCAAGATCCTGTGCCAGTGCAAGCATATCGGTTAACCGGTGGCAATTTTTGAGTTTCCTGCTCAGCTCAGGTGTTTGCCTGGCTTTACTGGAAAATGCAGCGATCTGATGTGTCAACATAACGGTACTCTCCTGTTGTTAGACAGAACGTATTGAGTGAATACGCTAATCACGATTTAGGCTCTGTCTACCCTTCTGCAAAATACATTCCTCCGATGATCGCTGTAATAAGTGCTTATAATCCATAGTGTTACTGATATATATCAAAAGCTGGCTATATGATCATTACGACAGATATTCAGAATTGAGGGGTTTGCGACAAACACACTGAGCTTTTCTGAAACAGTGGGGGCGCTGCGGTCAGGCTGTTCCTGTGCTGCTGGCAAGTCGTCACATAAGGGTGTGCCACTCGCTGGAAAAAGCGGGATTGCTACTGGCCTGGTTTTTGGTAGGAGCCGCTTCCAGCGGCGATAAAAGTACTACAACAGGAACTACTCTGAGCACCCGGACAACAGTCTGAGTGTCTGTAAAATCGGGGAAGATTGTTTTTGCACGATCAATGGGTCAGTGTAAATGGATCTGGCGCTATTGATTTATCTGGTCAGTACTTAGTTAAAAGAAGTATGGTTTACACTGGTATTGAGTGTTTCCGTTGCCAGAGGTTTCTTGTGAATATAACCCCGACAGGATTGATCCACACCTATGCCCTCTGTGTCATCAGGATAACCGGTGCGGGAATCTATCTTCCTGTGGTTCTGATGCGAGTTGCTGGTGTCGCTCGCCTGATATCTCGTTTCCACAGACGCTATTAGATAGGGTGCCTGAGGAGGCTAAAGGCAGGGCGTGTATATGCAGATCCTGTGCTGCAAATAGAGTTAAATGACTATACTAGACTGGTCTGAGTTATTTGATTTATAGTCAGTGATACGGGCTCAGGTGGTCTTGTTTCGCCTGCTGCTGAAAGCCTGAGGACTAGGAAATGCCTAAAAATACGCATAAACGAAAAGCATCAGCTCACTCAAAATCTAAAACGATCAAAAAGAACAAACCATCAGCAGGAAGATCCTCAAACCCGAAAGTATTTGTCGGAGTGGGGGGGCTCCTTGTGGCGCTGGGGCTCTATATGTTGTTGTTCAAAGCGCATGGTAATGCAATGACCGGCTTTGCTATGCTCGCGATTATTATTGGTGTGGTGACGGCCATCATTGCCATTTTTTCTGCCCCTGATAAGAAAGCCGGTTAGCTGTACAATGACTCCTTAAACTGGGGGGGCACAGCGCTTTTGTCAGCAATTTAGCTTTTATGTTTCAGGGGAATTGAATGATCAGAGAGATGACAAAATCAGATTTTGAATCGTTTTGGTCTGTGTTTTCAAGTGTCATTCAGGCACAGGAAACCTACGCATTCGACCCGGATATGACCTTAGATGAGGCATATCATCTGTGGTGCGAGATTCCGCTGAAAACCTATGTGTTTGTAGATAACGATGTTGTTTTAGGGTCGTACTACATTAAGTCAAACGGAATGGGCCCGGGTAAGCATATTTGTAACTGTGGTTACATGGTTGCAGATGTTGCCAGGGGTAAAGGTATCACCCGCAAAATGTGTGAACACTCTCAACAGCAAGCACTTTCACTGAACTTTGACGCGATGCAGTTTAATAGTGTTGTGTCTACCAATGAAGTGGCCGTCCAGCTTTGGCAAAAGCTCGGCTTCAATATTATCGGTACGATCCCTAAGGGTTATAAACACGGTAAACTTGGCTATGTTGATAGCTACGTCATGCACAAGCAGTTACGAACACATAGCGAATGCTTGTAGCAAGTGACGAGGTCACGTCTGGTAACTGCTTCAAAGAAGCATCTCTTCTTCGATAGGAAAAAACTCAGTCGCAGAGCTGATCAGAGAGTTAGCGGTCAGCGCCGGTACTCCATAGACCTGCGCTTTAACACCATACTTCCGTTTTATCCGTTCCAGCAGCAGATCAAAATCCCCGTCGCCGGATAGCAGGATGATGGTATCGACTTCTGGTGCGGTGTCCATCACATCGATGGCGATGCCGACATCCCAGTCGCCTTTGGCGGAGCCGTCACTGCGCTGGATGTAGGGCTTCAGTCTGACGTTGAAACCGATATGCTTCAGGGCGTTCTGAAACTTCAGCTGGCTGTCATCGCCCCGATGGATGGCGTAGGCATTGGCGATGATAATCTCACCTTCAGCACTAATTTTTTGCCACAGTTTGCGGTAGTTAAACTGCCGCCCATAGGCCTGGCGGGTGGTGTAATAGATGTTCTGCACATCAACAAAAACAGCGATTCGGTTCACAGGTGTTCCTTTTTTATATCTATATCAGGCAAGCAGGTTCTTATGTTTGCAGGATTCCAATCGCCGCGAGGGCGAGCCTCCCACAAAAGCAAGCTCTATGTTTGTTCGGCGGTTTAAACCACTTCTGATTTTTTGCACATCAACAAAGACAGCGATCCGGTTCACAGGTGTTCCTTAAGTTTTTAATCTTTTTCTAGCAAGCGGCGTAGCCGTGTCGAGCAAGTCGCGAAGCGACGTTCTGGCTACTGCTCTTATCCGCGAAGCGACGTTCTAGCTACTGCTCTTATCCGCGCAGTCGCGTTCTAGCGGCTGCTTTCCAGTTCTTCCATAAACGCATCCCGGATCAGGTTGTTACGTGCGCCTTTGCGGGTGATGGTGGTGTAGTGGGTGGTAAAGCTGCGCTTTTCCGGTTGAATCGCTTTGAGCCGTCCCTCTCTGAGCCACTGTTTGGCGTAGTGGGTGGGCAGAAAACCGATAAAGCTACCACTGAGAATGAGGAAAGCGATCCCTTCACGATCAGTTGAGCTGGCGCTGGCTTTGAGCAGCGCCTGTTGCTGTTTTATCTCGGCTGACTGAGGGTAGGCGGGCAGCACCGCATCATACTGAGACAGCTCGCTATCACTCAGAGTGCTGTTGTCGTGTTCAAACAGCGGATGTTCGCTGCTGCAATAGAGTAGCGACTGTTCGTCATAGAGAGGAAAGTAGTTGAGGCCCGGCAGACTGCGCTGTTCGGATACCACGCCGACCAGCAACTGACCGTCTAATACGCCGGACTCTATATCCTTGGGGGGGATCATGCGGATATTGATAACAACTTCCGGCCCCCGGGCTTTCAGCGCCGCCAGGGCGCGGGTGATGCGCATCTGCGGCACGGTGACCATATTGTCGGTGATGCCGATGTTCAGTTCACCCTTCAGTTCGGTGTTGATGGCGTTGATCCGGGCGCGAAAGTTTTCCAGGCCTCCCAGCAGCTGCAGGGTGGCGTCGTATACCTCTTCGCCCTGTTCTGTGAGTGCAAAGCCAGCGCGGCCACGGTTACACAGGCGCATATTGAGCAGGCTTTCCAGCTCAGATATGGCTAGACTGATAGCCGGGCGGCTGATATTCAGTTCCACCTCGGCGGCAGAGAAGCCACCGCTTTCGACCACCGCTTTATAGATCCGCAGCAGGCGAATATGAGCATCACCAAGCTGACGGGGTAACAGGTTTTCTGTACGGCTCATATTACGTAATCTTATGCTTAACTTTGAGTTAATATTTGTGAATTTAATAAACTTAATCGTTGGCGATAATAGAGTCAACAACTGAATAACCTGAGAATAAAATGATGACTGATGATCTGAAACGTTGTGGCCTTTCCCAGGAGCAGCTTGATGCTCACTGGATGCCTTTCACAGCTAACCGTAGCTTTAAACAGGACCCGCGCCTGATTGTAGCGGCAGAGGGTAACTATTATACCACTGCAGATGGTCGTAAGATTTTTGATGGTTTGTCAGGATTGTGGACCTGTGGTGCCGGTCACAGTCGTCCGGAGATCACCGAAGCGGTGAGCAAACAGGTGAAAGAGCTGGATTACTCTCCGGCGTTTCAGTTTGGTCATCCCAAATCATTTGAGCTGGCTCACCGCGTTACCGAGTTGATGCCGAAAGGCCTTAACCGGGTGTTTTTTACCGGTTCAGGTTCTGAATCGGTTGAAACTGCACTGAAGATCGCCCGCGCTTACTGGCGTAAAAAAGGTCAGGGCGGTAAAACCCGTCTGGTGGGTCGTTCCAAGGGTTACCACGGGGTTAACTTTGGTGGTATCAGCGTCGGTGGTATCAGCCCTAACCGGGCGATCTTCGGTCAGGGCATCGATGCGATCCATCTGCCCCATACCATGCTTGAAGAGAATCTGTTTACCCAGGGAATGCCTGAAACCGGCGCTCACCTGGCAAACGATCTGGAACAGCAGATCATGGTGCACGATGCCTCTAATATCGCTGCGGTGATTGTTGAGCCGATGGCCGGTTCTACCGGGGTGATTCCGCCGCCGGTTGGCTATCTGAAACGTCTGCGGGAGATCTGTGATAAACACAATATTCTGCTGATCTTTGATGAAGTGATCACTGCGTTTGGCCGTGTCGGATCTAACACCGGTGCAGAGGAGTTTGGTGTAACCCCGGATCTGATGACGGTTGCCAAACAGCTGACCAACGGTGTGATTCCGATGGGGGCTGTTATTGCTAAACAGGAGATCTACGATACCTTTATGGCTGAGGGCGGCCCTGACTACATGCTGGAACTGCCCCACGGTTATACCTATTCGGCGCATCCGGTTGCCTGTGCTGCCGGTCTGGCGTCACTGGATATTCTCGCCAATGACAAGCTGATTGAGCGGTCTAAGTCGATTGCACCTCAGTTCCAGGAGATGGTTCACAGTCTCAAGGGTACGAAGTATGTGTCTGATATCCGCAACTACGGTCTGGCTGCAGGTCTGACCATTGAGGCCGCTCCGGGTGAGCCTGCGCTGCGTCCTTATCAGATCGCGATGAAGTGCTGGGAGAAAGGTTTTTATGTTCGCTACGGCGGCGATACCATTCAACTGGGGCTGCCGTTTACCGTAGAAGTTGATGAGATTGATAGCCTGATTAATGCGTTGGGTGAGTCGATTAATGAGTTGAGTTAACAGAGCGTTTATTAAGAGCTCCTGAGTTAAGGGGGCTGATAAAGGCTGGTTTTTTGATTTTTCTGTGCCATCGGCGCAGCAATACAGAGTAAAGAGATATTATTATGACAGTTGTAGGCCATTTAATTAACGGTGAGATGCGTACCGACGCCGCCCGTACACAGCCCGTTTATAACCCGTCCACCGGTGAAGAGAGCAAACAGGTTGCCCTGGCATCTGTGGCCACTGTTGAAGAGGCGATTGCCGCGGCGGAACAGGCCTTTCCTGCGTGGCGTAACACCCCTCCGGCAAAGCGTGCACAGGTGATGTACCGTTTCAAAGCGTTGCTGGAAGAGCATGCTGATAAGATCTGCCAGCTGATCGGCGAAGAGCATGGCAAGATCGCCCATGATGCGGCCGGTGAGCTGCAACGGGGGATTGAAAACGTTGAGTACGCCTGTGGTGCGCCAGAGCTGCTGAAGGGCGAGCACAGCCGCAATGTTGGCCCCGGTATAGATTCCTGGAGTGAATTTCAGCCGCTGGGTGTGGTGGCGGGTATTACCCCGTTCAACTTCCCGGCGATGGTGCCATTGTGGATGTACCCCATGGCAATTGTCTGCGGTAACACCTTTGTCCTGAAGCCTTCTGAACGTGATCCATCCTCGACACTGTTTATTGCTCAGTTGTTGGAGGAAGCGGGTCTGCCTAAAGGGGTTATCAACGTTGTAAATGGTGATAAAGAAGCGGTAGACGTCTTGCTGACCGATACCCGTGTGAAAGCGGTCAGCTTTGTGGGTTCAACACCAATTGCGGAATATATTTACAGCACTGCGAATGCAAATGGTAAACGCTGTCAGGCGCTGGGTGGTGCGAAGAACCACGCCATCGTCATGCCGGATGCGGATATGGACAACGCGGTGAATCAGCTGCTGGGTGCGGCGTTTGGCTCCTCCGGTGAGCGTTGCATGGCGTTGTCTGTGGCGGTTGCGGTGGGTGATGAAGCGGCAGATACGCTGGTGTCGAAGATGCGTGCGGCGATGGAGCCTCTGAAAGTGGGTGCCTACAGCAATCGTGACAACGACTTTGGTCCGGTGATCACCCGGGCGCATCAGTTGAAAGTGAACGGTTATATCGATAGCGCTGAAGCCGATGGTGCGAAGATTGTTGTTGATGGTCGCAATCCTTCCGTTGACGGCTTTGATGGCGGTTTCTTTGTCGGTGCAACACTGATCGATGCGGTGACGGCTGATATGCAGAGCTATCAGGAAGAGATCTTCGGGCCGGTATTGCAGGTTGTGCGTGTCAATACCATGGAAGAGGCGATGCAGCTGATCAATGATCACGAATATGGTAACGGTACCTGCATCTTTACCCGTGACGGTGAAGCGGCACGTTACTTCTCTGACAATATTCAGGTGGGTATGGTCGGTATTAACGTGCCCCTGCCGGTGCCGGTCTCTTACCACAGTTTCGGTGGCTGGAAACGTTCACTGTTTGGTGATCTGCATGCCTATGGGCCTGACGCGGTACGTTTTTACACCAAGCGTAAGACAATTACTCAGCGCTGGCCGTCCAGTGGTGTTCGCGAAGGAGTATCTTTCGCTTTCCCTAGTTAAGCCCCCATAGGGCCTCAGTTTTACATCTGGGTTTCATTTGTTCGAGAGATTATGCCGGTCCGGTTAAACTGGGCCGGCTTTTTTATGCATCAATTAAATTTTCTGCTAGGGTTAATTATCAGCACGCTTCATGGACGAAGTCCGTTTTATCTGCTCAGGGAGGGCGAAATGGTGTTTATCCGTTACTGTCATATCTTATTTAACTGCCTGATCGTTGTGGTCAGTTCTCTTGTTGTGCCGGCCAGTTTTGCCGATAAGCCAAAACTGCAGCTGGCGACAATCTATCAATCGGGTTCTGATGTCTCCGCTTACTGGGTAAGTGAGAAACTTGATGGTGTGCGAGGTTACTGGGATGGGAAACAGCTGTTAACCCGGCAGGGTTATCCGATCACAGCGCCGCAGTGGTTTATCGCTAATTTGCCCCAACAACCGCTGGATGGCGAATTATGGATAGGGCGAGGGCAGTTTGATGCAGTTTCAGCACTCGTGAGAAGCTCTCCGGGCGACAATCTTGCGCTTTGGTCTCAACAGTGGAGACAAGTGAAATATATGTTGTTCGATCTGCCGCAGTCTTCTGGGACTTTTAGTGATCGACTGACTCAATTGAGAAGCATTGTAAGTGATATAGATCGGGACTGGGTTCAGCTAATTGATCAGAGGCGGTTAGCCTCTGATACTGAGTTAATGGCCTTTTTGGAACAGGTTGTTGCCAGTGGCGGCGAAGGGTTGATGTTGCATCATGAAGATGCAATATATAAGCAGGGACGCAGCTCGAATTTGCTTAAGCTAAAACTGTGGCAAGATGCTGAAGCGAGAGTGATCGGTTATGAGCCGGGTAAAGGGAAGTATGTTGGCATGCTGGGGGCGTTGCTGGTTGAAACGCCAACCGGAGTGCGCTTTAAACTCGGCAGTGGGTTTACTGATCAACAACGAAAAAATCCGCCAGAAATCGGTAGTTTGGTGACTTACAAGTACACTGGGATCAACGATAATGGTGTGCCGCGTTTCGCCAGTTTTATGCGGATCAGGCGGTTATAGCGTAAGCTCTGAGGCCGCCTCGACAGTCATCACTATCAATTGTTGATTTGGACGAGGCGTAACCGGTAATCATTCCGAAAAGCAGTGGTGTTCAAACGTCGGGTTGTTGCCTAACCTACAGACAGGGTATTCAGTACTGACGGGGATAATTTCTCGCTATTCCCTCGTGGGTATCTTATATTTTGGTTTTCCATTCTATAATAGTGTTGTCTAATATTGCATTGCGGAAAATTAACCATGAACGTTGTATCGTTCGATGAGCTCCAACAGCAGTTCCCTGAAGCATTCTGCCAGCATCTGTCTATGTTTGGCGCTTTGTCCGAAGAAAGCCTGAATTTTTTACTGCAACAGGGATCTCTGTTAGCTGTTCAGCGCGGCGATAAGCTTTTCTGTCGCGGTGATAACTCAGATAAGTTTTATGTAATTCTCAATGCCTCAGTGCGTTTTTATCAGGATCGTGATAACGATGGAGAGAGGGTGCCGCTGCGTCTCTATGTAGCGGGAGAGCAGATCGGCTTTGTCGGCATGATCGGACTGCATCAGCGCCGGGGGGACGCGATTGTCGAGCAGGAGGGCTATCTGCTGGAGATCAGTTCTGCACTGTTTCATCAGTTGTGTGAAGCGTATCCGGAGATGTTTATGATCTTCCTGATCAATATTACCCGGGAGATGAGCCGTGAAATCAGTCATCTGGACGAGATGTATGTGGCTAAAAGCTGATCAGAATCCTTCATTATTCCATCAAGCATCAGACTATTTCAGCACCCCCCGATTAAAACCGCCTTATTATCCGCGTTACTCTCTCAACTTTTCTCAATAAGCGTTTCTTCCACGCCTGTCGTTGCAAGGGCAGCTTCAGAGACTCTGGACTATTATCAAACAGAGTGAACTGCCGCCAACCGGGATATCTTGTCCAACCCGGTATGGAGAGGGGCAAAGGCTGAGCAGGAGAGTATCTATGGCACAGCAACAGTTTGTGCTTGATGAGCTGGATAGAAAAATAGAGATGTTCAGGCGTAACTCTTCGGAGCACAAGGCGCTGCACAGGCGCTTGCGGTATGGTGCTTTTGCGCTGACCGCTGTGTTATCAGTGCTCTCCGGTCTGGCCCTCTATCTGCCTGAGAAAGCCCCGGCGCTGAATATCGCCATTCTCGCTTGTTCCGGCATCGCAGGCATTCTGGCTTCCCTGGAAGGGTTGCGTAAGGCCGATGAGTTGTGGATACATGAACGCACTACCTATTACTCCCTGTGTGATCTGAGACGTGAACTGATGTTTCAGATTAAAAGCGATACCCTGGATTCCGAGCAACTGGATGCGTTCTTTAACCGGTTTCAGACAGTCCTGACCAACTCCGGTGAGAAATGGAGTTCGGGGATCGTTCAGGGCAATCATACAGCCACGGGTGTTACTGAATAGCCCGGTGCCTGCCCTATTAATCGGTCACCGATGTGGTCTGATCCAGCGGCTCAAGCTTCACTTTGCGCTTGCGATCCCCAAGCTCTGAGATCAGCATCGCCGCGATAATCAGGCCGGCGCCTATCATCCCCAGTGTCCCGAGTTTCTCATTCAGGAAGAACCAGGCTGACAGATAGGCAAACACCGGTTCAGTGGCAAAGATCAGCGCTACTTTGTGCGATTCTAAAACCTGCTGGCTGGCCGATTGCGCCCAATAGGCATAACCGGTACCCATAATCCCGGCGACCAGAGCGGCAATGATGACCGTAGGGTTCATAGCCAGATCTTGCCAGTCCAGCGGGGGAGAACCCGGATGATAAAATGCGGGATCCGCGCTGGTTACTGCGCCAATGGTGCTGTAAAGCGCCACCGCCAGCAGTTGCAGAATACTCAGAGGTACAACCGGAAGAGAGTCCACAAATCGTCCGGTCAGGAGTATATGCACGGCAAAGCCAAATGCACATACCAGAACCAGTAAGTCTCCGTGGTTAAACTCCAGTTTATCACCCATCGTTAGCAGATAGAGCCCCGTGGTTGCGATAATAACCCCGGCCCAGACGGCGGGCGATGCCCGTTTGCGAAACAGCAAAAATCCCAACAGAGGAACCAGCGGAACATTCAGTCCGGTGATAAATCCGGCATTGGAGACGGAGGTGTAGTGCATCCCTTCAGTCTGAGTGTAAAAGCTGATAAACAGCAGTGAACCCAGCAGGGCACTGGCTCCCAGAAGCGGCCACCATCGGACCCCCTTCAACTGATGACGGTTGAACCAGAGCAGAGGGGTTAACGATAAAGCCGCCAGCAGGAAACGGATCGCATTGAACGTGTGGGTAGGAATATCCTCTATCGCAAGATCGATCAGAACGAATTCAACTCCCCAGATGAAGCTGACTAACAGGAGCATTAGGGTGGCGGTACGGGAAGATCTGATAAGCATGGGTCATCCTTTTCTATCATCAGAAAATGGAGGCCGGGCCTCCATTTTCTGGTCAGTATCGCTAATCGGCAGATCACTCAGCTCATGATGAAACCCAGTGCCAGCAGGGATATAAAACCGACTCCGGCCCCGATCAGCGCATAGGGAATCTGACTCAGGGCATGCTGCATTGGGGTACAGCCGGAGCCCTGAGAGGAGAGTACAGTAGAGTCACTAAAGAAGCAGGCATGGCTGCCAAATGCGGATGCGGACAGCAGTGCGCCAACGGTTAATGGCATTGACATATCCATGCTGAGCGCCATCGGGATGACTATTGGCAGGGAAACCACGAAGACTCCCCAGCTGGAGCCGGTGGCAAACACCACGGCCGCCATAGATGCGAATACCAGTGCTGGCAACATCTCTTTCGACAGGAAGGGGGTCAGTGAGTCGATAATATAGGGGGTCATGCCTAACTGGTCGTTGATCTCTTTAACCATAAAGCCGGCACAGACCACGGCTATCGGATGCAGCATGACTTTAAATCCATCCAGCATCGAATCGACCAGTTGGCTGAATGTCAGCAGGCGTTGCCAGAAATAGAGGACCATGGTGAACATCGACGCGACCAGTGCGCCCAGCAGCAGGTCTATCTCGTAATAAACGCTGGCCCCGACCAGCACTATCATCGGCAGTAAAAAGTTGAGCAGGCCGATAACCGGTGAGGTCTTCTTCATGAATGATGTATCGAAGCCGTCCTGTTGGATGCCTTCAGGAATGGGCTGTCCCGCCTGAGCGCGGGACTCCGCTTTCTTCATTTCACCAAAATCGCCGAGCACTCCGATAGCCACCAGGAAAACAACCAGCAGGGCTGCCCAGCCATACACCATGTAGGGGATCGATTCGATGTAGAGGGACATCCCCTGTCCCTCGGGGGCTGCGCCGTTTTCCTCCAGCAGGGCTGCAAAATAGACTGCCCAGGTGGAAACCGGCACCAGGATACAGACCGGTGCCGCCGTTGAGTCCACCAGAAACGCCAGCTTTTCACGGGAGATTTTATAGCGATCGGTAAGGGGTTTCATCGAGGCTGAGACTGCCAGTGAATTGAGGTAATCATCAATGAATACCATGATGCCCAGTACGCAGGTGGTGAGCATGGTGGCGCGTTTGGTTTTGATGCGCTTAGCCAGCATCTCGCCAAAGCTGAGAACGCTGCCTCCGCGTTCCAGCATATTGATCAGACCTCCCATCATACCGCAGACCAGCACGATCCAGGCGATCGTTTCATCCATAACAACAGAGATCGACAGATCGCCAAGGCCTGTGACAACCTGAGTAGGATTGAGTAGCAGCAGACCAGCAATAATACCGGCAAAAATGGATTCCAGCGGTTTCTTCGTGATTACCGCAACAAACAGAATAAGCAGTGCGGGTAGCAGGCTGTAAAAACCATAGGGCTCGCCTTCGACATGCTGGGTCGAAAGGTAGGCAAAAAATGCCATAATCGCGCCATAGAATAGCAGCCATTTTTGCGGACTGTTTGTAGCTTCCTGGCTTACGCCACCCATCTTGTTCAGACTTTCAGCCTGGGCGAACTCCGTACTCATTTAGCACCCTTTTTATCATTGTAAGTATCATTTTCAGTCTGCTTGCAGTCGGTTGTTCCAGACTGTTGCAAGAAGCTCTGAATGTTCGCTCTTTTTTTGAGCAGTTAAGGAAGGCGCGATCTAACACAGCCAGCGCCGTTTAAAACGAATGGTATCGTGATCAGATGCCCAGCTTGTCACGCAGGGTGTAATACCAGGCTCCCATTGCCGTGTATGGGATGCGGAAGGTACGACCGCCGGGGAAGGGGTATTGCGGTAAACCTGCAAACACATCAAAGCGTTCAGCCTGTCCCTGAATCGCGTCGCAGAGTACTTTGCCCGCCAGGTGTGAGCTGGTCACACCGTGGCCGCTGTAGCCCTGAGCGTAGTAAATATTATTGCCGATACGACCAAACTGGGGCAGTCGCATCAGTGTCAGCAGGAAGTTACCGGTCCAGGCATAATCGATTTTAACCCCTTTTAGCTGAGGGAAGGTTTTCAGCATATTCGGGACGATCAGCGATTCAATTTTGTCCGGTTCGCGGGCACCGTAGGTCACGCCGCCGCCATAGATCAGGCGGCCATCGCCAGAGAGGCGGAAGTAATCCAGCAGATAGTTACAGTCTTCGACACAGTTATCCTGTGGCAACAGCTCTTTCTGCTGAGCCTTATTCAGCGGTGCGGTGGTAATCACCTGGGTGCCGCAGGGCATCGCTTTCTGTTGCAGTTTAGGAATCAGTCCGCCGAGATAAGCATTGCCTGCCACAATGACGAAATCAGCGCTGACGGAACCTTTTTCGGTATTGATAATAGCTTTATCACCCTCCTGAACCCCGGTAACCGCAGAGTCTTCATAGATAACACCGCCCAGGCTTTCCAGTGCTGCCGCTTCGCCCAGCACCAGATTAAGGGGGTGAAAATGACCCCCGCTCTTGTCCAGCAGTCCGCCTTTATAGCGCGTGGATCCGACATGGTTCTGAAGGGTGCTTGCAGATAACATCTCCAGCCGGGTATGCCCATGGGCTTCCCAAAGTGCTTTTTTCTGCTCCATCTCATGCAGCTGTTTGGTGTTACAGGCGGCGAAGATCCCGCCATCTTTCAGATCGCAATCTATGTTGTACTGAGCGACAAAACGGCGAATGATTCTGCCGCCTTCAAAAGCCATTTTGCCCATCTCGGTGCCGGTATGTTTACCGTAATGTTTTTCGATAAAGTCGATATCTCGGCTGTAGCTGTGGACAATCTGGCCGCCATTCCGGCCTGACGCACCAAAGCCAATGCGGCTGGCTTCCAGTACGACAACTTTGAATCCCTGTTCAGCCAGATGTAGTGCTGATGACAGGCCGGTATAGCCGGCCCCGATAACGCAAACATCAGCGGTGATATTGTCATTTAATGGTGCGCGAAACGATTTATCGTTGGCAGAAGCGGCATAGTATGACGTGGTGTGAGATGGAACAGCCATATAAAAACCCTGTATTACGACCCGACCCGGGTATTGCAGATTATGTGCCGGGACATAACGTTGAGGTCCGCAGCTTTCATATGTCACTACGATAATAGTTACTGTAAAGGGGAGATATACCTATGAGGGGATAGATTGGCTGTCATGGGCGTGCTGTACCGTAAAGGAACAGCACAATGATCAGTAGGGCGGGGCATTCTCCGCATCTTTGTGAATCATTCTGATTGAATGCAGAAACATATCCCGGGCCCGGTTGGGTTGCGCCGATTTTCTTGAGATAACCGCCACCCCGAGACGAAAATGTTTAATCGGTTGCGCAACAGGTTTCAACAGCCCCTGCTCGACATAGGGGCGGGCCACTTCTGCCGGTAAGAAGCTGATATAACAGCCCGACAACAGCATCGCTATCCGGGATTCGTAGTGATAGGAGGAGGCTGACAGGTTCATCTGAGCCAACTGGTGATAGATCTCCTCATGGGGTTTGAGTCCCGCATGAACCAGTTTGTAGCTATTGATAACCTTCTCGGTGATCTGCCCGGGCGGTAGATTAAACAGCGGGTGCTCTTTACCGCAGTAAACGTAGTTTTCGTCGGTAAACAGATGGATATAGTTAAGCCCTTCAAACTTCCGGTGATAGGGGATCATGGCGAGATCCAACTGATTATTGAGCACCATCTTTTCCATCACTTTCATATGATCAACTTCCACCTGAAGCTCTACATCGGGGGCTTGCTGATAAAAATGGCGGAAGATCTCCGGCAGCCGGAACCGGGCATCGGTGCTGAAGGTGTCGCTCAGGGCAATTCTGAGTTTTCCCGCAGGGCTCTCACCCAGGTTATTGATAGTGCTGCGAAACTGCTCCAGACGATTGAGTAGTTGAGAAGTCTGGTCATAGACAACCTTGCCTTCAGGGGTCAGGGAAAAACCGGCTCGTCCCCGTTTGCAGAGTTTAATATTGAGGCGGTCTTCGAGGGCCGCAATATGGTTGCTGATCGTGGGGCGGCTGATATTCAGCTCGGTTTCGGCAGCGGAAAATCCGCCGCATTCAACAACGGCTTTGAATATTTTTAGCTGCTTTATTTCAATATCGCCCAGCTGACCCAGTGCAAACTTCGTCATTCCGGCTACCCTGTATGGTGGTGGTTATGAGCGGCACAGGAACCTGTAACCGTTCGTTTTTTTATACCTAATAACGGTCTTTACGTAAAGTTTTGTCAACGTTTGAGTGGAATTTTTGTGATTTATCCTATGTCTGTAATTTGTAAGGATAGGGCTATAGAGAGTTGATTTCGCGATATAAAACTAACAATCACTGGGTGAAGTATGATCAAAAACCTTAAGAAAAAACTATCCACATCTGCACTGGCTGTGACACTGGGGCTGAGTACGCTGGCTGCTAATGTGTCGGCTGCAGACTTCAACTGGCGTTTCAGCAACCTGTATGGTCGCGGAACCGCGTTTGGTGAAGTTTACGAGAGTCTGGCTAAAAACATTGAAACCATGTCTGATGGCCGTATCAAGGTTCAGGTTCTCTACTCAGGTGAAGGGGTTGGTACCAGTGGTTTGCTGGGTGCGGTTAAATCCGGTCTGGTAACGATGGGCGCTCCTTTCCAGTCAATGCACGCCGGTGAACTGCCTGCAGGTGTTGTTGAGATCGGTCTGCCGGGTGGTACCGATGATCCTGCTGAACTGCAGTCGCTGTTCCATGAAAAAGGCTGGGATAAAGTCCTGACTAAAGCCTATGGATCACAAGGGCTGGTATGGCTCGAGCCTTACATTCAGCCACCTGTATACGTTCTGACTAAAGAGCCTATCAACTCTGTTGCCGACTTCAAAGGTCTGAAAATCCGTGCGCCGGGTGCTTACGGTAAGTTCCTGCGTAACCTGGGTGCATCCCCTGTTTCACTGTCCTGGAGCGAAATCTACACCTCTCTGGCAACCGGTGTTATCGATGGTTCTATCGGTAGCAACATGATCGATCACCGCGATGGTAACCATGTTGAAGTAGCTAAGTACATGTACAAGCTGCCACTGGCGGGTGCACAGGTTCTGCCAATCGTGGTTAATCGTGCTGCCTGGAAGAAACTGCCTGAAGATCTGCAGGCGGTTGTTCGCAAAGCGACTGAAATGCATGCTGCTGATCAACTGCGTCTGTCTAAGAAGTGGGAAGCAGAAGCGGTTGCTGAGATGGAAGCGAAAGGTCTTAAATGGAGCCCTGAGCCAAGCGAAGCTGATAAGAAAGCATGGGCAGAAGCCGGTGCGGGTCTGTGGGACGAATATGCTGCTGCAGATAAGTACAGCAAAGAGCTGATCGATATCCTGCGCGCTAACAGCAAGTAAGCATTTTGAATTAGCAAAAAGGGGTGCTGTCGTGCCCCTTTTTTGTTGCAGGTACTTCTATGCTAAAAAAAATACTGACAAATATCTGTGTTTCTATCGATTGGGTGGTGCGGCAGGCTGGCCGAACCGCAGCATTCATTATGCCAGTACTGGCACTGGTGGTCGCATTTGAAGTGTTCTCCCGATACATTTTGGGTAAACCGACCATCTGGGCGTTTGATCTGTCACTGTTTATGTTTGGTTATCTTGCCGCTTTAGGGGGCGCCTATGCGCAGCAGAAGCGTGCACATATTAATGTCGATATCCTTTATCTCAAGGTTTCACACCGCACCCGTTGTGTATTCAATCTGATCTCTTTTTCACTGGCTATCTTCTTTCTGGTGATCATCGTGATGATGAGTATCGGTAAGTATGAAGAGGCGATCGAGTTTGATTATCGTCGCCAGAGTGAGTGGGCGCCGCCGATGTTCCATTTCTGGATCATGATGATGATTGCCTGCGGCCTGTTTATTGCGCAACTGGTAAGAGATATGTTGGCTGAGGCGTATTTTTTGCTGACCGGTCATGCACTTATTGAGGAGAACAGTGATGGAAATTGAGCTGTTAACCGTAGTTCTTCTGCTATGTATTCTGGTGTTTTTTGCGCTTGGTGCCCAGGTGGGGCTGGCACTGGGAGGCATCGCTATGGCCGTGGGGTATATGACCTGGGGCGATGGCATTTTCAACGTGATTCCCACCACGCTTGAGTCAACTTACTTCAGTTTTATTCTGCTGGCGATCCCTCTGTATATCTATATGGGGCAGTTGCTGACTAAATCGGGCATCGGTGATGCGATGTTCAATTTCAGCCAGATGCTGATTGGCCGGGTACGTGGTTCCCTCGCTATCAGTGTTATCGGCGTCTGCTCTATGATCGGGGCGATGGTAGGTATTATCGGCGCGGGCATTATGACTTCAGGTAGTATTGCACTGCGGCCAATGCTGGAACGGGGCTATAACAAACGCCTGGCACTGGGGGTCATCATGGCCGGCGGTGGTCTGGGTATCCTGATTCCGCCGAGCATTCCGATGATTATGTTTGCGGCCTCAACTCAGAACTCCGTTGGCCGGATGTTCCTTGGGGCGATGATGCCGGCACTGCTGACGGTAGTGATGATGATTCTCTATGTCGCGATCAGTTGCTGGTTATTCCCTGACCGTGCTCCGCGGGATATGGACAATAAGGATATCGTCAAACTGGAAGGCAAAGAGAAGTTCAGAATTGCCCGTGATGGCCTGTTCTCGATGCTGCTGATCGTTGCGGTACTGGGCAGTATTATTACCGGTATTGCCACGCCAACAGAGTCCGGAGCAATCGGTGTGGTTGGGGCGATTATTCTGGCGATTGTGTTTAAGCGTTTCAAAGTCGATATGTTCCTTCAGTCGGGCTTTCAGACTGCCACTCTGGTCAGCGTGGCGATGTGGATCATCTTTGGTGCATCGGTGTTCAGTAACTTCCATCTGCTGATGGGGGTGCAGAGCATGGTGGCTGATTTCACCGGTAAACTGGATCTGCCACCCATTATGATCATCATAATGTTCCAGCTGATTATGCTGATGCTGGGTTTCATTATCGATGAGTTCATTATCGTACTGATGTGCGCACCGCTGTTTACACCGATTGCCGTTTCGCTGGGTTATGACCCGATCTGGTTTGGTGTGCTGATGATCCTGAATATTCTGATCGCCGTGCAGACACCACCCTACGGTTTTGCGCTCTTCTACCTGAAAGGGATCGCTCCCGCCGGTATCGGTATGTCAGAGATCTATAAATCTGTGACCCCGTTTATCATGCTTAACCTGACAGTACTGATTCTCTGCATGGTGTTCCCGCAGATCGTACTCTGGTTGCCGAATTTAGTGATGGGCTAAGGAGTTAACTATGTACAGCAATATTCTTATCCCGCTGGATCTGTCCCATAAAGAGCAGGTAGTGGATCTGGCCCGGATTGCAATGGCATTAGCGGCAGGTAAACCGGCGCAGGTCAATCTGTTGTATGTCGATCAGAGTTTTGTTCACAGAGCAGGCGATCCTCAGTTTGACCGCGCTCTGCATGAGGGCCACCGTAAGGAGGCTCTCAAAGAGATGGAAGAGCTGTTAGGAGATCTGCCGGTTAATACTGCGGTGAATACCATCTACCGTGATGGTACCGCCCATGATCAGATTCTGGAAACCGCGGAGCAACTGGGCTCGGATGTGATTGTAATGATGGCTCGCAAGCCTGGTATCAGCAGTTACTTCATCGGTTCAAATGCTGAGCGGGTCGTGCGTCACGCCCCCTGCTCGGTGTTTATTGTGCGTTGCGATGAATCAGACAGCTGATTCAGCCAGACACTCGGTGAACAACTGAATGATGAGTTTGTTGTGTTGCCGGTTACGCCACAGAGCTTTGAAAGTGTTGCGATAACCATAGCGTTCTGCGAACAGGGGCCGGAGTGCTTTTTCCAGACTCCAGTTGCTGACCAGGTGGCGGGGCAGGAACCCCAGATAGTGGCCACTGAGAATCAGGCTGGCCCTGGCTTCCTGATGGTGAGCGATGGCCTGCTTATTCCAGAGCATCATATCCGGATGGATCTCCCGGCCTGGCATCAGTCTGGGAGATTCGACAAAGCGGTAGTGGCGTAGTTCGGCGATCGTTATCTCCTCTTTATTAAACAGAGGGTGGTCCTGGGCGCAGTAGAGCAGCATCTCCTCATCAAACAGCTTTATCTCTGAGAGTTCAGGGTAGGGCTGACTGGTAACGGTGATGCCGATATCGACCTGATTATTGAGTAGAGCCGTGATGACATCATCGGAGCTCATGGTGCTGATCTGAATTCTGACCTCCGGGGCTTCAACCGAAAAACGGCTGAGAGCCTGCATGATAGAGGCGTTATGCGCCCCCAGCATATGTTCGGCAAACCCCAGGTGTAGGTTGCCGAGAATACGGTTGTGGCTCTGGTTTATGGTGTTTTTGAACTGATCGAGTGCGCTGAGCAGTTCCAGGGTGGCGTTATACACCGTTTGTCCCTGCTCGGTGAGAGAAAATCCGGCACGGCCGCGTTCGCACAAGCGCATATCCAGTCGCTTTTCCAGATCGGAGATGTAATTGGAAATAGTTGAGTTGGCAAGGTTGAGATGGATCTCTGCCGGAGTAAATCCACCACATTCAACGACAGATTTAAACACTTTCAGCAGGCGAAGATCCATATCAGCCAACTGGCCGGAGAGGGCGGCTTTTCTGCGTCCCATCGGGTATACCTCAAAGAGTAGGGTTGAGAGTGTGCTGTTTACAATTGAATATGCAAAAGTAAATATTTGTAATTAATTATATAAGCAAAAGATTTGGCGATCTATAAATAGCTCTATATTGCGGTTGAATCCACCAACCCAGGCAGGAGACAGATAATGACAATACAACTTCAAGATCCATCGCTACTAAAAACTCAGGCGTTTATTGATGGCCTTTGGATGGATAGTGACAGTGGTGAAACCTTCGCTGTGACCGATCCTGCTACGGGTCAGCCTCTGGCTGATGTTGCCAGTGTCGGTGCAACTGAAACCCGTCGGGCTATCGCGGCGGCTGAGCGGGCGATGACGGAGTGGACAGCACTGCCTGCGAAGAGTCGCAGTGAAATTCTGGAAAAGTGGCATCGGCTGATTATTGAGAATACCGAAGACCTGGCTGTGATTATGACCGCCGAGCAGGGTAAAACCCTGGCGGAGTCCCGGGGTGAAGTGGCCTATGGTGCCTCCTTTATCAAATGGTTTGCTGAGGAGGGAAAACGGGTCTACGGCGATATTATTCCTACCCCGCAAACGGATCGTCGGGGTGTAGTGGTTAAGCAGCCGGTGGGTGTGGTTGCCGCGATTACCCCATGGAACTTTCCTAATGCGATGATTACCCGTAAAGCAGGCCCTGCGTTAGCGGTGGGTTGTGCCATTGTGTTGAAGCCTGCCGCGGAGACGCCGTTGTCAGCGCTGGCACTGGTAGAGCTGGCCAATCGTGCCGGGCTGCCTGCTGGTTTATTTAATGTTGTTCCTGGAAGTGATGCGCCATCGATCGGCGGTGAGATGACCTCTAATCCAACGGTTAAGAAAGTCACGTTTACCGGCTCGACTCCGGTAGGCAAGCTGTTGATGCAGCAGTGTGCGAATACCGTTAAGCGTACCTCTATGGAACTGGGCGGAAACGCTCCGGTGGTGATTTTTGATGATGCCGATCTGGATCTGGCAGTTGCCGGTGCGTTGACCGCTAAATACCGTAACTCCGGACAGACCTGTATCTGTGCCAACCGTTTGCTGGTTCAGGAAGGTATCTACGATGCCTTTGTTGAAAAATTTGCCGCTGCGGTCAGCGAGTTTCGTATTGGTAATGGTTTTGATGCCAGCACCACCCATGGCCCGGTAATTAGCGAGAAAGCGGCGAAAGAGATCGATGCCAAGGTGCAAAATGCGGTAGCCGAAGGGGCAACGGTGGTGATTGGTGGTCAGCCGGGTGAGCAGGGCGGCTGTTTCTATCAGCCAACCGTACTGACTAATGTGAACGATTCAATGCGGGTGTTCCGCGAAGAGATTTTTGGTCCGGTCGCGCCGGTATTCAAATTTAAAACGGAAGAAGATGCCGTGCGCATGGCAAATGATACCGAGTTTGGCCTGGCTGCCTATCTCTATACCGAGAGTATGGGCCGCAGCTGGCGTGTATCAGAAGCGCTTGAATATGGCATGGTCGGTGTCAATGAAACAGCGATCAGTTCGGAAGTGATTCCCTTTGGTGGTGTTAAAGAATCGGGTCAGGGCCGTGAGGGTTCTAAATATGGTCTGGATGACTACCTGGAAACAAAGTATATCTGTTTTGGTGCATTGCAGCGTTAAGCTGTGAGCCGTGGAGAAGCGTTATGAGTAATCTTATCTATCCAACAACTAACTTTAAAGCGACAGAAACCCTGACGATTGAGCGGGGCGATGGTGCCTATGTTTACGATAACGAAGGCAATCAGTATCTGGAAGGTCTCGCCGGATTGTGGTGTACCTCGCTGGGTTATAACAACCGTGAGCTGATCGATACGGCTGCCGAGCAGATGGGTAAGCTGTCTTACTCCCACATGTTTGGCGGGAAGACGCATCAGGTGGGTATGGATCTGGCCGATAAATTAACGGCGATGGTGCCGGTTGAAAACGCTAAGGTGTTTTTCGGCAATTCCGGTAGTGATGCCAATGACAGTCATGTGAAGATGCTGCGTTATTACTTCAACGCAATTGGTAAGCCGGAAAAATTCAAGATTATCGCCCGTGAACGCTCATACCACGGGGTCACTGTTGCTGCAGCGTCCCTGACCGGATTGCCACCGAATCACACCCACTTCAGCCTGCCGTTTGATGCGCTGGGTGTGTTGCGTACTGATGCCCCGCACTACTTCCGTGGTGCGCTGCCGGGTGAATCTGAAGCGCAGTTTGTTGATCGTATTGTTAATAATCTGGAGCAGCTGATCCTGAAAGAGGGGGCCGATACTATCGCCGCCTTTATCGCTGAGCCGATTACCGGTGCCAGTGGCGTTATTGTGCCGCCGGCGGGCTACTACGAAAAAGTACAAGCGGTGCTGAATAAGTATGACATCCTCTTCTGGGCGGATGAAGTGATCACCGGTTTTGGTCGTACCGGTAATGATTTTGGTTGTACTACTGTGGGTATTGAAAAACCTGCACTGATGACGCTGGCGAAGCAGCTGTCATCCGCCTATATGCCGATCAGTGCCTCTGTGATTCGTGGTGATATGTATGAAGCGATGATTGAGCCGAGTAGCCAGGTTGGGGTCTTCGGTCATGGTTATACTTACTCAGGTCACCCTGTTGCGGCTGCTGTTTCACTGAAAACGCTGGAAATTTACGAGCGTGACAACATCTTTGCTCATGCGGCTAAGGTGGGTGAGTATATGCAGAAACGTCTGGGCGAATTCAGAGATCATCCACTGGTAGGCGAAGTTCGTGGCGCGGGTATGATCGGTGCCGTTGAGATGGTATCCGACAAGAAAACCGGTGCTGGCTTTGAAGGCGGCGCTGTTGGCTATTTTGCCATGCAGGCCTGTCAGAACCACGGCATGATCACCCGCGCAGTGGCTGGCAACTCGCTGGCTTTCTGTCCGCCGCTGATTGTTTCTGAAGCGCAGATCGATGAGATGGTTGAAAAACTGGGTAAAGCGCTGGATGAAACACTGGACTTTGTTACCCGCGAAGGCCTGATTGCTGCCTGATGCCGATATAGTTTCTTGCTTGCATGATCGGGCTGGTGTGGAACTGGCTGGCCCGGTAACCCTCCACAGTTCTATTGCAGCTTCTATGCTTTTCGGAGTATCGGGTTGCTTCTTGAGTAAAGCACTGATCCTGACGGATCTCTTTTTTGGGGGCGTCTGCCCCCTGTTTTTATTAAAAAAGAGTATGCTGAGGGCTCCCTTCATGGTGAAAATTTTCTTGCCCCGTTAATATTCTGATGTCGTGCCTCAACGATACCGCTATACTGCCTTACTGTATTCAGGGATTGAATTTCAGCTTTATATTAAGGACAGAGCATGGACACCGACACCGCTATTTATACCCCCCTAAAAACTATTTTTGGCTTTGAGCAGTTTCGTCCGGGTCAGGAACAAACGGTGACTCAGCTACTGCAGGGACACTCCTCTCTGGCGATCTTTCCCACCGGCTCCGGTAAATCGCTTTGCTATCAGCTCACCGCGACTCAGTTACCCCATCTGACCCTGGTGGTCTCGCCCCTGCTGGCACTGATGAAAGATCAACTGACCTTTCTGGCCAGTAAGGGGATACCGGCCGCCAGTATAGATTCAACCCTGACGCCGGAGCAAAACCGGCAGGTGATGGGTGATGTTCGTAACGGCATCACCAAAATTCTGATGGTCTCGGTTGAGCGTTTTAAGAATGAGCGTTTCCGACAGTTTATTCAGTCAGTGCCGGTGTCGATGCTGGTGGTCGATGAGGCGCACTGTATCTCCGAGTGGGGACATAATTTCCGTCCCGATTATCTGAAGTTACCAACCTATCGCCAGGCGCTGAATATTCCGCTGGTACTGCTATTAACCGCTACAGCGACCCGTCAGGTGAAGCTGGATATGGCGCGGAAATTTGATATTACAGAAGCACATATCGTGCAGACCGGCTTCTACCGGTCTAATCTGGATCTTTCAGTGTTGCCGGTCACCTCAGAGGAAAAATGTCAGCGTCTGGCTGAACTGGTTGGTCAGCAGCAGGGCGCTGGAATTGTCTATGTGACTCTACAGCACACTGCTGAAGAGGTTGCCGGTTATCTGGTACAGCAGGGGGTGAGTGCATCAGCCTATCATGCCGGTTTTGAAGATCAGAAGCGGCAACAAATACAAGCTGACTTTATGGCAGGGCGTATCGGTGTGATTATCGCCACTATCGCTTTTGGTATGGGGATCGATAAAAGCAATATTCGCTTCGTTATACACTATGATCTGCCCAAGTCGATTGAAAACTATAGTCAGGAAATTGGCAGGGCAGGACGGGATGGATTGCCATCTGCCTGTATCACTCTGGCTAATCTGGATGGCCTGAATACCGTCGAAAACTTTGTCTATGGGGATACCCCGGAACTGAGTGGCATTGAGTTTGTGCTCGATAATATTCGTACTGAGTGTCAGGGTGAACAATGGGAACTACAGTTAAGTGCTTTATCCACGGCCAGTAATATCCGCCAGTTGCCGCTGAAAACATTACTGGTGCAACTGGAGCTACTTGGTGTTCTACAGCCTCTGTATGCTTACTTTGCCGACTTCAAATACAAACTGTTACAACCAGCAGTATCGATTCTTGAACGTTTTAATGGTGAGCGAAAGGCGTTTCTGGAAGCGGTGCTGACGCATACCCAATTCAAGCGGGTGTGGGGCACTCTGGAGTTCGGGGCTCTGTTTAAGGCCTATAACTGCGACCGTCAGCGGGTGGTTGCCGCATTAGATTATCTGCAGGAGCAGCGATTAATCGAGCTGGAAACGAAAAAAGTCACTGATGTTTATCAGGTGAGTCAGCAAGCGCTGTCTGCCCCCGCTTTGGGGCAACAGCTGTATGATTATTTTATCGATAAAGAGCGAAAAGAGATTGCCCGGATTGCTGCGCTGGTAAGGTTCTTCGAACTGGATAGCTGTCTTAGTCGCAATCTGGCGCTCTATTTTGATGATCACCAGAGCGCTGCACACTGCGGTCACTGCTCTGTTTGTCGTGGTCATCCTGCCGTACTTGAGTATTCCGAATCGCCCCGCTGGCCATCCGACCAGCAGTTGATCGCGGACCTGACCGGTTTGTGTCAGCATCTTTCGGGTACGGTAACCCTGGATACCCAGTGCCGCTTTCTGGCCGGAATCAGCGTGCCGTTATTTACCCGCAACAAAGTGCGGCAATTGAGTGGATTCGCGAGTTGTGAGCGTCTGAGATATGCCGACATTCGAAAAAAAGTAGAGCAGTTATCGGTTTAAACGGTTTTGTCGTCTGGTAGTGCATAACGCTAAAATTTTTCGTTTTTCGTACTCTGTCGCGCTATGCCAGATCAGTATTTCGTTGAGGGTTCGGTAACATCCCATACAGATATCATCGCTATCCAGGCAGCAGTTGCGAATACAGGGTGAGGCCAGCCTGTGCGCATTTGCTGCAGAAAGATGGAGGTGGGATGTTTTCATCTTTCGATATCTTCCGGGTTCATAAGTATTCAGGTTTGGCGCATGGTCTTTTATGGCCGTTGACTGAGCACCAGCAGCCAGTATCAGACGTTTAACCGTTTAACATAAAGCAACACTACTCAAAATCACACTTAAACAGGCCTGTTTTGTTTGAATAATTCTTACCGGTAGTAGTAATGTAGTCTATATCTAGTAGTTTGTTGTTTAATTAAGCTCTATGTTCGGCTATTTATGCGGCAGATTGATGAAAATTCCGGAGTCTAAATGTTGATTAAACTGACAGGGATCGCGCTGTTAACAGGACTGTTTTGTACTCACGGCTATGCTTCCGAGAGTGGTGCCGCGCTGATCAAAGCGTTGCTGGATGAAGGGCGCTTCAATGAAGCGTACGATCTTTCGATGACCTATCTGCAGGGGTTTGAAGGCGATCCGGAGTTCGACTTTCAATATGGTGTTGCTGCCATCGACAGTGGTAATGTCAGCGAAGGTGTTTTTGCCCTCGAGCGGGTTGCATTTTCCGATCCGAAAAACCCTCTGGTGCGGCTTGAACTGGCCCGGGGCTACTATCTGTTACAGCAGTTTGATAAGGCTCAACAACTGTTTGAACAGGTGCTGTTACTCAATCCGCCGGACAATGTCCGTATCCGTATCGCACAATATCTGGATCTGATTGAGAAGAAGCAATCCTTTCCCGCGACCCGGGTTAAAAGCTTCGTTGAGATCTGGCGCGGCTATGACAGCAATATTAATTCCGGCCCCGAGTCGCAGACCCGTTTAGTGACGCTTACCAGCGATGCACTTGGCAGGGGAAACCAGTTTAACCGACTGCGAATGGGCACAACGATTGAGCATCAGTATGTGGCTGACCGGCAACTGGATTTTACCCTGAAAGGCGATTTCACACGCTACGATGACGAAATGGCACAGGACTACACTACCCTGTCTGTGTCGGGTGGGCATACCTGGATAGAACATCAGAACCGTTATCGACTGGGCGTTGATCTGCAGCATTTCAGTCGTGACGGTCAGCGTTACCGTGATCTGTTGGGCATAAATGGCAGCTGGACTCATTCACCGGATAATCAGTCACAGCTGCGCTTATATGGCGGGATAAATCTGTTGGAATATGCTGAAGATAGCTGGAAAGATGCAACTCAGTATTATCTTGCAGGAAATTATCTGTTTACCGGCCGGGGCAACTGGAACCCCCTTTGGTTTGCCGGTGGTTTTGTTGGCCAGGAAACCCCGGATACCGCCGGAGTACTGGCAGATTCACAGGTTGGCCGTGTTTTCTGGGGATCCAATATTGGTGTTCAGTTAGAGCCCGGTAACGACCTTACCCTGACTCCTGTATTGACCTATCAGTCCAGCCACTACGCAGGTGATGACTGGATATATCAAGTCCGACGTCAAGACAACTTCGCCATTCTGAATATCAGTCTTGAATGGGCCGTCGAGAAAAACTGGACCGTATTGGCTGATTTAAGCTCTTACCATGCGGATTCCAATATTGAGCTATATGAGTATGACCGTCATCAGGGGATGCTGGGTCTGCGCTATAGCTTCAAGTGAGGTAGATTTATGAAGTCTATGCTGTTTAGCCTGATATTAATGTTGTGCTCGGGAGCGGTCTCTGCCGCCGAAGCTGTTGCCAGTGTGATATTGAGTTTCGGTGAGAATGTTGCGGTGGCTGCAGATGGTAGTGAGAGGGTGTTGAAACGGCACTCTGACATCTATGCCAATGATTTATTAAAAACCGGACCAGGAGGGCGGCTGCAGTTGCGGTTCAGCGATAACTCCCGGCTGGCGCTGAAAGCTGCTACTGAGTTTCGTATTGCGGAGTATCAGTTTGAGCAAAAGAAGCCGGAGGAGGGTAAAGCCCTCTTTCAGTTGCTAAAAGGGGGGATGCGGACGATTTCAGGTCAGATTGGCAAGCCGAACAAAGACAATTATCGTCTGGAAACGACGGTGGCCACCATCGGTATTCGTGGCACTCATTATGGTGTTGAATACACCGATAAGGGTATCTATTGTGAAACCGTCGAGGGTGCCATTCAGGTTACCAATGATCATCAGACTATTCTGGTAAGTGCCGGGGAAGGCGCCTGGTGGGGTACTAATGGCGATGTGAGAAAGGGCAATGCAACCGGGCAGACAGGGGATTATATCCTGCGCAAAAAAGTCCACTCTGATGCACTCACCTCCAATGAGCAAAACGAAGAGTCAGAGGAAGACAACAAACTGACGGGCACCATTCCGGCGACGGACCCCGAACTTGAAGGGGACTATTCCGATGATGGGCGTTCCGGCCAGCCGGAACTGCCCGATCCTACCGGTAATAGTAGCAGAGCACCGGATGGCGCTCTGGTTGCTGTTGCCTTTACCCGGGATGATAAGGCCAAAGGGTACCTGTCCGGGAATGGCTCGGTTGTGGCGGGCAGCGCTTCTGCTATCGCTATCGATAACAGTGCCGGTGGTCTGGTGACGGGTATCAGCTACAAGGACAATAAGCCGAATACCACGCTCCATGCCTGCTCCCCCTGTATTTTTACCGGTGGTGACGACACCGGCTTTGTCTCCGGCAGCGGTACTGCAACCCTGGGGGGGGCTGAGATCTCCTGGGGGCGCTGGAATGCAGGGTTTGAGCTGAAAGAGAATAATACCGTTCAGACTCTGGCGGGTGGTTTCCACTACATGTATAGCGATAGCCTGACGACTCAGGCACAGCTTGATGCGCTGACAACGGCGCGCAGTGGCTCTTATCTGTATACCTTTACCAATGGCTCAACCAGTTTGACTGCGCCGCAGATCGAAACCGGGGCGAGCGGATCACTGGTTGGATATGGCAGCGGTGCAGTCGCCCCTGGACGTGTTTACGGGGGGACCTATGTGCTGGTGAACTGGGATTCGCTTGAGATCGAACAGGTTAGTATTAAAGCCGATGTAAATGATGGCACCGGTATTCGCAGCTTTAACCTGACTGAGGCGGTTGATAAGCAGGGTGCCAGTGTGAAAACATCGCTGAATGATGTCCTGCAGGGAGGGGAGTTAACGCTTGCCGGTAGCTGCAGTGGCGGCCAGTGCACCGTGGCAGGGAACGATACTACGATGAGTGGTCAGATGACCTTTGATCTGGTTGGAAGTCGGGCCGATGGTGCGATTTCCTCTTATGGTGCATCAGGGTCCAGCCCTGTAAATCAGGATATTACGGTGGTTGGAACGGTGCTGCTGGATAGCAGTGGTCCAGCCCCTTAACGTCCCCTTGCCTTAATGGATCATTGAACCTTTGATCAATCCAGGGTGATGACCTCGCCCTGATGCAGCCGGTCGATCTGCCGCTGTGGTAACAGCCGGCGGCACTGTTGCATGATGCTATCTTCCACTCCCGGCTTCAGGTGGGTTATCGCTATACGGGGATTGTGCTCCAACTGGTCCAACTGACCAGTCAGCAGTGATGGTGTGAGATGGCCACTGGCTCTGGCTAACTTGTCGGACTCATCAGCAAAGGATACATCGATAATCAGCAGATCGGGTTTGCGCTGATTCAGAATAGGCCAGAGTTTATCATTGGTGCCAGTATCGCCGGTAAACACAAAGCTGTTGTGGCCATTATTAATCAGGTAGCCGACGGTCGGGGTTGGATGTTCCGCCGGTATGACTTCGACCGTTTTATCCTGAATTGTCAGCACGTCGCCGACCTCAATCGGGTGCAGATTGATGATGGGCTGCTGTTCGGGAAGCTGGGTGTAGTCGGGCCAGATAGTCCAGTTAAAAACATGCTGTTCAAGTGCGCTGATCACCGCCGGTTGAGCGTATACATTGACAGGCTTCCGGTGACTATCAAAGATGGTGGCCAGCATCAGCGGCAAGCCGATAATGTGGTCCAGATGGCCGTGGGTAATAACGACATCGCGGATACCCAGCAGTCGTTCCATCGATAGCAGCTCGACCCCGGTGCCGGCATCCAGCAGAAGGGAGTCATCTATCAGAAACGTTGTGGTTTTCAGTCCCGGACCAATACCACCGCTACATCCCAGAATCTCAATTTTCACGTATATCTCCGACTGTGCAGACACAGGCTTTTCATTCTAATACCCCGGCATACTGTTTCTTTTATAACACAGAGGCCGCTTGGCATACAGTTAGCTTAAACCATTATAGAGATAAGTTCTGTACTAAAAATGAGAGGTTCGCTACAACCTGGGGCTGGTTGCAGGATATGATAGGGGGGAGCTCAATTAAGGTCAGATAGCCTGGGGCTGGATAACCCCTGTTGATATTCACTATCGGTATAAGCAATGAAACAGCGCAAAACCCGTACACTGATGGGCATCATACTGACGTTGTTGATGTTGATTCCTGTCTTTCAGGACAGCCGACCTGCCTTGCTGCAGCGTTTTGAGTACGATCTCTATGATATTCGTCTGAAGCACTTTGCAAAGCGGGAACAGGACCCGCGTATTGTTATCGTTGATGTGGATGAAAAGAGTCTTGCTGAGCAGGGACGGTGGCCCTGGAACCGGGCGAAGCTTGCACAGTTGCTGGACCAGCTGTTTGATCATTATGGTGTCGCTATCGCGGGATTTGACATGGTGTTCTCCGAAGCCGATAGCAGTATCGATCTGGAGCAATTAGCAACGCTGTTGCTGGAGGCGGATCAGATTCCCGATCTGCAGCGCATTTTAAAACAGCTTAATCCTGACCAGCGGCTGGCAGCAGCCATCCGCGAGCGTCCGGTGGTGCTGGGCTACTCCTTCGACCGCAGTGATCGTCAGCTGCAGGCCGGTGATCCCGGCATCGCGGTGGTTCATTCGTCCCCTTTGCTTGATCAGCAACCGATCCCCCGGGCTTCCGGTATTATTGCCAGCGTTGATGGGCTCCACAGTCAACAGGCTTATAGCGGCTTTTTCGACAACCCGATGGTGGACAGTGACGGGGTTTACCGCAGGGTGCCTATGTTGCAGATGTATCAGGGGCAGTATTATCCCTCGCTTTCGCTGGCGATCTGGCTGGCGCTGTTTGATGAGCGACAGGTAATCCCGGAATTCGAAGCCGATCTTTTTGGTGATCATCAGGCATTAGTGTCGATCAGTGCTGGTGGTCAGAAGATCCCTGTGGATAGTTCTGCAGCTATGCTGGTGCCTTATCGGGGCGGAAAAGGCAGCTTTCCCTACATCTCGGCAACGGATGTGATGAATGGCCTGGCGGAGCCTGCCCAGCTAAACGGCGCGATCGTGCTGATCGGTACCAGTGCGGCAGGTTTACTTGATCTTCGGGTCACCCCTGTCAGTAGCCGTTATCCCGGAGTGGAAGTACATGCCAACATTCTCTCGGGGTTGCTGGATAATCGCATTTTCAGCGAACCGGATTACACCGTCGCGGTGGAAATTATGCAGTTACTGATCAGTGGCATTTTGTTGTCGGTTCTGATCCCCCGCAGCTCAGTTACCTCCTCAACCCTGATTACTCTGGGGTGGGCTGCCTGTCTGACCGCTTTCAACCTGTATGCCTGGCAGAGTCTTTACTGGGTTCTTCCTCTGGGTTACACACTGTTTCTGGTGTTACTGCTTTATCTGTTTCAGCAAACCACCGGCTACTTTTTCGAAACACGCAATGTAAAACAGCTGGCGGGACAGTTTGGTCACTATATTCCCCCCGAAGTAGTGCGGGAGCTGGGTAGGCAGGAAGAGGGGGTACATCTGAGCGGTGAAAACCGGGATATGACGATTTTTTTCTCTGATATCAGGGGGTTTACGCGTATCTCTGAACAGTTGACACCGCAGCAACTGACCCGAATGATGAATATCTATCTGACCGAAATGACCCATATTATTCATCAGCAACATGGTACGGTTGATAAATATATTGGCGATGCGGTTATGGCGTTCTGGGGGGCACCACTGAAGGATGATGATCATGCCCGGCACGGCCTGGATGCTGCGCTGGCGATGCTGCAGCAACTGCCAATCGTTAATCAGCGTTTAGTTGCTGAGGGGCTGCCTGAAGTTGAAATAGGTATCGGTCTGCATGCTGGTATCATGAGTGTCGGCAACATGGGCTCTGAGTTTCGCATGGCCTATACCGTGATGGGGGATGCGGTCAATCTCGCCTCCCGGCTGGAGGGCCTGACCCGGTTTTACGGCTGTCCGTTGCTGGTCAGCGGCGAACTTTGTGAACGCTTGCCCGGTTATCTCTACAGGCAGATCGATCGGGTGCAGGTGAAAGGGCGCCTCGAGCCAGTCGAGCTGTTTCAGCCGATCTCTGTCGCTAACACTGAGGACGCTGATCTGGCCGAGCGGGTGGCGTCGTTTAATCAGGGGGTTGCTCTTTATCGTGAGCAACAGTGGGCGTCTGCCCGGGAACGGTTTCAGCAATGGCTGACGCATGCTCCATCCGACAGCGTCGCAACGATCTATCTGCAGCGTATCGCTGAGTTAGAACAAAACAGTCCTGGAAAAGAGTGGCATGCTGTGTTCAGTCATCAGCTAAAATAGCCCGCGGCTGTCCGTTACTGAACAAGCCCGGGAAGGGTGGTCAGATCAACCTGATCGATCTGTCTGGGGGCCATATGGCGGTTAGCGTATTCAAGATAGGCTCCGCTCTCAACAAAGATAGTGAACAGATTCGCGTCGAGGTGATCATCCTCAACCATGCGGCCGATGATGTTCATCGCCTGAGATAACAGCATCCCCTTTTTATAGGGGCGGTCCGGGGAGGTCAGCGCTTCAAATATATCAGCAATACACATAATTCTGGCACGTAACGATATCTGATCACCTTTCAATCCTCTGGGGTAGCCGCTTCCGTCCAGGTGTTCATGATGATTGCAGGCAATCTCAGGCACCTGGGCTAAGTGCTTTGGGTAGGGAAGGGACTCCAGCATATCGATAGTGACTTTGATATGGTCCCGCATCACCTGAATCTCGCTGGGCAGCAAAGTGCCTTTGCGAATACAGAGGTTTTCTGTCTCATCTTCCGTCAGCAGCTGGCGCAGGTTACCATCGTTGTCGGTCCAGGTTATTGCCGCAATCTGTCTGATGCGGTCGACATCCTCATCAGCCATAAATTCAGAACCGGTGTTACTCTGTTTCAGGAAAGCGATCTCCTCGTCGAGTTTACTGCACCGCTCTTCCATCTGCTTCTCCGCAAGCTTAGCTTCCGCAGCGGAAAGCCCGTGTAGCCTGCGGTAATGATCCAGCTGCAGCTGCAGTTTATATTCACGGAAGCGGGATTCCAGCAGCTCGATGCGATCAAACATCGTGTGCAGCTTAGTGGCTTTGTCGATAATGTATTCGGGAGAGGTTATTTTGCCGCAGTCGTGAAGCCAGGCTGCAATACGCAGTTCATACATCTCCTGGTTATTAAACTGTGTATCAGCATATTTGTTTCTGACACTTTCGTTGACCGCTTCAGCCAGTAACATAGCGATCTCCGGGACCTGCTCACAGTGCTTCCCGGTCACCGGGGATTTGTGGTCAATGGCGCGTCCCATCAGTTTGATAAAGGATTCAAACAGCTCTCTCTGAGCATCAATCAGTCGTCGTTTTGTCAGTACGGTAGCGGCCAGAGAAGCCAGGGATTCGACCAGATGTTGCTGGTCCGCCGGGAAGGCGATCACCTGATTATCGGCGTTCATCGCATTGATCAGCTGGAGAACACCGATAATCTCACCTTCATGGTCCACCAGAGGTACACAGAGGAAGGATTTTGATCGATAGTTCAACTGCTTATCAAATTTACGCGTACCGGAGAAATCGTATTTATCGGAGCTGTAAGCATCCGCAATATTGATCGTTTCCCGCTGCACAAATGTTTGTACCACTACTAAGTTGGACGCTTGCTTCTGAGAGTTATAAATCTCTACTGTGGGCATATCCCGGGGTTTGCGGTGGATACCCAGTGAGCGGTTATGGAGAATGGTAAAATGGAGTTCGTTGTCATTCTCTTCATTGCGGGTATAGAGGGTGCCGCCATCTGAATTGGTCAGATACATACAGCCCAGAATAATCCTGTCCAGTAACCTGATATGATCTGTTTCAGTGGTCAGAGCAGTTGTCAGATCTGCAAGCTGATTGATGATTTCATGTGTATCCAGATGATGCATGTTTCTAACCAGTGATAGTCCTTGGGTTGAGTTAAATGTGACGTTGCTTGGGCTCAGTGTCAAGGTGAATAAAGCGCGAAACCGACTAATCGGGATAAGATTGTGATGAAAAGCTGAATATTGTCTATATCCAATGATTTTCTGCGTTTTTTGCGCTACTCCTTTGATAAATTGAGTTTTGAATCCCTGGGATAAGACCGCTTACAACGCAAGCTTGGGCTGCATCTATTGCGGTATACTCGCGTTTTTATAGCAGTATCAGAAAACCTTGAGGAGCTGTTATGCTGAATATGGATTTCAACCAGTCGGTGAGTATTAGCACTCATCGACAGGGCTGGGTTGCCAGTCCTATGCCGGGTGTCTGGCGTAAACTGCTGGCGCGGGAGGACGCAGAGCAGGGGCATGCGACCAGTATTGTGCGTTATGATCCGGGAGCCAGTTTCTCCTCTCATGAGCATCCGAAAGGTGAAGAGATTCTGGTACTGCAGGGCGTGTTTTCTGATCAGAGTGGTGACTATGCTGCAGGCACCTATTTTCGTAACCCTGAAGGGTTTAGTCATGCACCTTTCAGTTGTGAAGGCTGCATTATTCTGGTGAAACTGCATCAGTTTCAGCCGGATGACCGGGCGCATCTGACTGTTCAGACTAATACAGTGTCATGGGTATGGACAGATAGTGTACTGCAACGACTGGATCTGCATCAGCATAACGATGAGCAGGTGTTTATGCTCAAGAGTCAGGCCGATGTGGAACTGGATCTGAGCAACGCCCTAAAGGGGCTGGAGCTGTTTGTGATTGAAGGAGAACTGTTTGAAAATCAGCAGCTCTTTTCGCAGGGCTGCTGGATTCGTCGTCCCCGTGCCGTTCACCGCTATCGTTTAGGCCCCGATACGCGGGTATGGATCAAGGTTAACCATCTGTACTGATATGCGTATTATTTTTAGCCGTAAAGGGTTTGATTCCTCGTCAGGCGGGTGCCCCAGCCCTGTGTTACCGGATGGGCGACTCGTCACACTGCCGATTCCCGATACCGGATCAAAGATCTGTTACCGTGATCTGCACATTGAAGGTATCAATACCGGACGTCTGGTATCACAGCTGAGCGGCGCCAAAATCAAAAGTAGCAGTACCGCTCATCTTGATCCCGATCTTATCAAAGGCCACTTGCCAAGGCTGGCAGGCTGGTGCCCATCGTTGGGGCAAACCGGATCAGCTCAGGGACATCTGAGAAACCAACAGGTTCAGCCCGGTGATCTGTTCCTCTTTTTTGGTCTGTTTCGCGAGGCTGAAATTTATCGGCGTCGCTGGCGCTTTATCTCCGGGACGACTGCCCGCCATCTGTTATGGGGGTGGTTACAGATCGATGAGATTGTGCCGGTTGATCGTCTGACGCCGGGAGAGCGTCCCTGGCTGCAGGACCATCCCCATCTGCACGGCGTTCCCGATAGTCATAACACCCTCTATCTGGCACGTCGGTCTCTCTCTTTACCGGGGTTGCAGCATATCCCCGGCAGCGGAGTTTTTGAGCGGTTTGCGTCAAAACTGCAATTGACACTGCCTGGCTCTCCTAAGCCCAGTATATGGCAGTTACCGACCTGGTTTTACCCTGCCGATCGCCCACCACTGAGCTATCACCACAACCCTGAACGGTGGCATCTAAAGCCGCAGCACTGCGTGCTAAAGGCAGTTGCCCGGGGACAGGAGTTTGTTCTGCAAGCCAGCCATTACCCGGAAAGCGGTGACTGGCTGCGTCAACTGTTTGCAGCCGACTAACTAAATTGTGAAGTGCTTAAGCACCGGGTTCCGGATTTATATATGTATAGAAATACTATTGATTGTTGATATTTACATTGTGCTGTATAGCCTCAGATAATCTTAATATAATGGAGTAATATGAAAAGCATCTTGGACACAAGGGATTGAAACTTTGAGAAAATGTATCCTGCATATCGGCATGCATAAAACCGGCAGCTCAACAATACAGGACTATCTCCAAACACATCGTACTCAGTTAGGTGAGGGGGTTGTCTATGCAGATTTAGGGCCTGCAAATCACTCAGGTGCATTTCAATATGCTTTTCTGGACAACCCCCATGGTCAGGGTATGATTGCCAGGAAAAATTTCTCTAAAGAAAAAGTTGATAAACTTGTTGAAAGCTTCAAGTCAAAGATAATTTCTGCGTTGGAAGCAGATTACAATACCTTGATATTCTCAGGTGAAGGGATTTTAAATCTCAGCGAATCAAATTTGTTTACTCTGAAAAAACTTATTAGCTTGTATGTAGATGAGATAATAGTTGTTGCTTATGTGAGGCCTGTAATTTCATATATGACCAGTGCTTTTCAACAAATGTTAAAAACACACTCAGCTGAATTGTCTCCTGCTATATATCCGAAATATAAACAGAGGTTCCTAAAGTTTGAGTCTGTTTTCTTTGGCCAGGTAGAGTATCGTTTGTTTGATTCAGCTAGTCTTAATGATGGAGATGTGCTGAGTGATTTTTGTAAACGATTCGATCTGCCGTTTCTGAAGTCTGAGCCAAGCAACCGCTCTCTGAGTTCACTGGCAATTAAGTTCCTCTATCATGTACAAAAAATAAGGCTTGCGGAACGATCGTCTTTAATTAATGTTGAACTTATTGAAGCATCTCTGGCCGGAGTCGGGAGTGACAAGTTTGTAATACCGGAAACTATTGCTGACAAAGCCCTGCTGGATATGTCTGAAGATATTCTCTGGATGTCTCAGCGTGTCGTTTGTCCTGAGAAAATTAGTTATAAAGATACTGCTATGGTTACCAATGATGTATCGTTAAATATTATATCTGAAGATGATAGAGCAGAGTTGTTGAGGCTTTCTTATAATAAAAGATTTGATAACTATGTAATAAGAATAACAGGGTTAAGTATAGAGCAGGTAGTGGATAAGTGCTTTAGTGTGAGGTGATTCGCTAAAAGATTATTTTTCTGATGTTTTAATACTGTCCGCCTTAAATATGTCTCCTCACTGTATAAAAATTATCTGCTGTATCGTTTCAGTTTTCTTGCTGTACCGGGTGTTATTCCAAAGAAACGTTTGAACGCCCGGGAGAACCCCGATACCTCTGAGAACCCCAGTTCATCTGCCAGAACACCCTGAGGTGCATCGCTGTTTTGCAGCAGAAAGCGGGCCCGGTGCATGCGCCGTGTCATGATGTATTGCTGAGGTGTCTGAGAAAGCTCTTTCTGACAGAGATAATAGAAATGGCTTTCGCTGAGGTTCAGGGCGTTAGCCAGCTCCATATTGCCCGGTGGCGAAGAGAGTCGCTGATCGATATAGCTGTTCAGTTTGCTTCGGTTGAGTCGTGGATTTTTGCTGTCTGTGACGGGCGTTGCTGAGTATTGCTGGCATAGCTGGGTGATAAACAGGGTAATGATCTGACAATTGATCTGATAACGGCTTTGGTCACTGATCTGCTGGCCGCTTTTGGCGAGCTGGCTCGCCGCAAAATCCAGCATCGGTAACATCTGCGGGGAAAGGGTGATGAACTCGGGTTGTTTCAGTATGGTCTCTTTGAAGGAGAGATTACAGCTCTGCTCCAACGCCTGAATATAGGGGTCAAAGGGTGCCAGATCGATCACCAGAAGTTCACTCTCCTCATTCAGACCACTAAACAGATGGGGTTCACCATCGGGTGCTATGGCCAGCGTGCCAGTGGCGATCTGCCCGCTCTGCCGGGTGAATTCGCACTCCATCCTGCCATTCAGACCAATCAGAATCTGCGCGAAGTCATGCAGATGTTCTCCACTCTGACGGGCAATAAGGTTGCGACGGGCCAGGCTCTCTTTCATACGACCAATATTCCGGTTAACTCGATATGCTTCAGAGTCTGAGACAATAAATCGGTAGTCTGAGACAACTCCTTGAGCTTATTTCCAGCTAACATTACTGAAAACGGCTAAATAAGAGAAGCAGTTATGCAACTGAACGCGAAACAGGTCCGTGATGCACTGCCCTGGGATCGATTGATCGAAGCACTTAATGAGATTTTTACCAAACAGGTTTCTGCCCCTGTTCGCCATCATCATAGCATCAATGTGCCCAATGAGCCTCAGGCTACCCTGTTGCTCATGCCTGCCTGGCTGGAAGGCGAGTATCTGGGGGTGAAACTGGTCAACGTTTTCCCCGGTAACAGTGCCCGTGGTCTGCCTGGCTTGAACAGTCATTATATCCTGTCGTCCGCAAAAACTGGCGAGCCGCTGGCCCGGCTGGATGCCAACGAACTGACTGCACGGCGAACCGCTGCTGCTTCTGCGATGGCATCCGCGTATCTTTCCCGCGAGGACTCAACTGAACTGTTAATGGTAGGGGCCGGGCGGATGAGTCGCTACCTGATACCGGCGCATTTGAGTGTACGGCCGATTGCCAGCGTGCGGGTGTGGAACCGTAATGAGGCTACGGCAGCAAATTTAGTCGCAGAGCTGAAAGCCGACGGTATTCAGGCGCGGGTCTGTCCTGCGGAGCAACTGGAAGCCGCTGCGAAAACAGCCGATATCATCAGCTGTGCGACACTCTCTACCACCCCTCTGATTAAAGGTGAGTGGCTCAAGCCCGGTGCTCATCTGGATCTGGTAGGGAGTTTTACCCCCACGATGCGAGAGACTGATAACATTGCGATGCAACGCTGCTCGGTATTTGTCGATGTGCGTGCCGGGGCTCTGAGTGAAACCGGCGATCTGATTATTCCGATCAGGGAGGGGGCTATTAGCGAAGAGATTATCAAAGCAGAGTTTGCGGAACTGTGCAGCGGTCAGCATAAAGGACGGGCTGAACTGGACGATCCGCAAAATGCTATCACCCTGTTTAAATCGGTGGGTGATTCCCGTGAAGATCTGGCTGCGGCGGTGCTGGCGTATCAGCAGACCGAGCAGTATCAGAATTGATTCCGGCTGAACACCAGCCCGTCAGATTTTAGGAAAAAGCAGATGGCATTATCAGAGATGGCGCAGAACGATGAACACTCCAATGGTTCGGTTGCGGTTATTGGCGCGGGAGTGGTCGGGCTCTGCTGTGCCCTGGAAGCTCAGCGTAAGGGTTATCAGGTGACGCTGTTTGATCGCGATGAAGTGGGGTTGGGAGCCTCATTTGGTAATGCAGGATATCTGGCGACTGAGTTGATTGAGCCGCTTTCAAATCCGCAAACCCTGCGCTCAGCGCTGTCACTGTGGTTGAATCCGAAAGGACCGCTATTTTTGCCGCTGCAATATCTTACGCGCATTATCCCCTGGCTGTTCCGTTTTGTTGGTGCATCGGCGATAGAAACGCTGCAGCGTAGTCGCAAAGGCCTGATTCAGCTTAACCGCGAGGCGATTGCGGCCTGGCAGCGTTGTCTTACGGATATTGACGCCACTGAGCAGATTATAAAGTCTGGTTATCTGCTGGTGTGGGAATCGGCCGATAAAATCGAGGCCGCCCGCCAGCATCAGGCCTGGTTGAGGGACAACAGTATTGACGCAGAGCTGGTTCAGGGAGAACGGTTGGCGCAACTGGAGCCTGAGTTGGCCAAAACCGTGAGTCATGCGCTGTTTTTTCCGGATGCCTGCCGTGTCAGAGAACCTTATCTGCTGTGCACGCGGTTGTTTTCGGCTTTTATCGAGCGCGGCGGTGTGTTTATTCAGCAAAGCGTTACGCAGGTCAGGCCATCCGGCCGGCAGGTGACAGTCTTCACTGAACCGCAGGATTATCGCTATGACACTGCGATGATCTGCGCAGGTGCCTGGAGTAAAACGCTATTGAGTGATATGGGGATTAACGTGCCGCTGGAGGCTGAGCGGGGCTATCATCTGACGATCCCTGAAGCTGGTTTCATGCTCAGACATACGATCGGTTCCGCCGAACGGCGTTTTGTCATGGGGCCGCTGGAGAGTGGTTTGCGGGTGGTGGGGATGACCGAGCTGGGGGGGCTGAAGCTTCATCCCTTTAAGCAGCGCTTCGATGTGTTGCGTTACCATAGCCGTCAGCTTCTGCCAGGCCTGAATACTCCTGAGCTTGAAGTCAGCGAGTGGATGGGGCACCGGCCAACGCTGCCAGACTCGCTGCCGGTGATTGATCAGCATCCGCAACACCCGCAGATCTTGTTTGCTTTTGGTAACCAGCATCTGGGGTTAACTCAGGCCGCCGTTACCGCTGAACTGACGCTCAAACTGCTGCAGAAAGAGGTCAGTATGATTGATATGAGCCTGTTTAAGGTGAACCGCTTTTGAATCGATGACGGGGGCAGCAGCGTTATGATGTAATTGTATCCTGGAACCGTTTTAATCCCCCTGCTGAAAGCGGCGCAATGGCCCCTATTTAATTTTAACGACTAAATTTCATTGGATTGTCATCATTTTTAACTTGCAGACGGCGCTTTATTTTCTATAATTGACGAATCGTCATTTATGTAGAGGTCTGTATGAGTCCACGCCAAATCGATAGTCAAACCCGTGATCAACGTGAAGAGGAGTTGCTGGATGCAGCGATGATTCTGATCGGTGCTCAGGGAGTAGAAGGGTTGACGATGGATAAACTGGTGAGTGCAGTGCCGTATTCTAAAGGCACCGTATACGGCCATTTCAGCGGAAAAGAGGACCTGTTGCTGGGGCTGTGTAACCGCGGTATGGCGCTTTTAGTCAGCATGTTCAAAAGGGCTGAGTCGTTTGAAGGTGTCACCCGGGAGCGGCTGTTGGCCTGGATCTATGGTTATCAGCTTTATGCCCGTCTGTACCCCATGTTTTTTATGCTGGTTATCACCGCTAAAGCACCGGGTGTGGCAGAAAAGGCCTCAGAGCGACAGCGCGAGAAGCATATTCAGCTTCAGGCATTACTGAGCGAAGGGCTGCTTGGGCTTATTCGGCAGGCACTGGAAACCGCTGAATGTGGGAACCCATTGAATATGACTGCTGAGCAGATCGCGTTTGCTAACTGGTCGGCATCGTTTGGCTCAATCTCTTTACTCAGTAGAGGGACTGACAGGTGCAATATCCGTGCAGGTCTGGCGTTAGAGGAATCTCTACTGGCCAATGTCAGTCTTGTTCTGGATGGCCTGAACTGGCGCCCTTTGTCTTCCCAGTTTGACTACAACACCAGTCTTGAACGAATCCGTTGTGAGATCTTTGCCGACGAAGTTGCGCTGTTAACAGCGGGAGAGATGAACCATGAGCGTTGCAGCAGTCTATAGACTGCGATTTAGCCGACGGCGTAGCCGTTTTTTTAAATATAACACTGACGAATCGTCACTAAAGGCCTCACGATGAAGGAAAAATTGTTTGCTGTAGTTTTGCGTCACCCGGTTTTGATTCTGCTGGCCTGTCTTGTGTTGACCGTTTTGGCAACAGTAGGTGGAAAAAATCTGGTTTTTAAAAGTGATTACCGGGTGTTTTTTAGTGAAGAAAATCCCCAGTTAGTGGCTTATGAGTCGATCCAGAATATCTTTAACAAGAGTGACAATGTCGCTTTTATTGTGATTCCGGCCGACGGGGATATCTACACCCCTGAACATCTGCAACTGCTCAGACAGATTACCACCGATGCCTGGCAGATACCCTATTCTACCCGGGTTGATTCGATTGCAAACTATCAGCATACCTGGGCGGAAGAGGACGATATGATCGTTGAGGATCTGGTCTCAGAGGGCCAGCCGCTGGACCCGTCTGCCCTCGACCGGATACGAGAGATTGTTAATACTGAGCCGATACTGCTGAACAAGATTGCATCGGTTAAAGGCCAGGTGTCACTGGTGAATGTGACCGTGCAGATGCCGATGATCGATCCGGTGGCTGAGGTGCCTGAGGTTGTTGCCAGGGTGCGCGAAATTCAGCAGAAGTATATGGCGGAAAACCCGGGACTGGAGATCAAACTGTCCGGCATCGTGATGATGAACAACAGCTTCGCCGAGTCTGCACTGAAAGATAATGCTACCCTGATCCCTATCATGTTTGGCGTGGTGGTGCTGACGATGCTGGTGTTGTTGCGTACGTTCAGCGGCACCTTTTCAACAGTCATTATTATTGCTGCCAGTATCGCTGCTGCAATGGGGCTGGCCGGCTGGAGCGGGATGTTTCTCACCGGGCCATCGGCCAGTGCGCCAACGATGATTCTGACGCTGGCGGTAGCGGATTGTATCCATATTCTCAGTACCATGTTTTATGAGATGCGTCGCGGTATCGCGAAACGCGATGCGTTGCTGGATAGCCTGCGGATCAACTTTCAGCCGGTGATGCTCACCAGCGTGACCACTGCGATCGGATTTCTGAGTATGAACTTTTCTGACTCTCCTCCTTTCCGTGATCTGGGCAACATTGTTGCGGTAGGGGTGATGCTGGCGTTTCTTTTCTCCATCACGCTGTTTCCGGCGCTGCTGATGGTATTGCCGGTGCGGGTCAGAAAGACCCGGGAAGAGGATCGTGACTGGACCCGTTCACTGGCAGCGTTTGTCACTTCCAAGCGTCGTATTCTGCTACCGGGGATGAGTGTCTTTATGCTGTTGTTGATCGCGTTTTTGCCGATGAACCAGCTCAATGATGATTTTGTGAAATATTTCGATACCTCTGTGCCGTTTCGTCAGGCCACCGACTATATGCAGGATAATCTGTCGGGTATGACCATGATGGAGATCTCCATAGACTCCGGTGAGTCCAGTGGTATCAATGATCCGGCGTTTCTGAAAAAACTGGGAGTCTTCAGTGACTGGTTGCGATCCCAGCCGGAGACCGATCATGTTAGTACCCTGACAGATACACTGAGGCGGTTGAATAAAAATATGCATGGGGATGATCAGAGCTACTATCGTCTGCCCGAGGACCGGGAGTTGTCGGCTCAGTATCTGTTGCTCTATGAGATGTCGTTGCCCTATGGACTTGACCTCAATAATCAGCTGAATGTAGATAAATCCTCGGTGCGCGTAGTCGGCACATTTAAGAATCTTACCAGTAATGAACTGGTGTCACTGGAGGAGCGGGTGCAGAACTGGTTTGCCAGAAATGCCCCTGAATATCAGGTGCAGACTACCGGCCCGAACCTGATGTTTGCTCATATCAGTCAGCGGAATATTAAGAGTATGCTGTCAGGTATCGCACTGGCTCTGGTGCTGATCTCTCTGCTGCTGGGCTTTGCTCTACGCTCCGTTCGTTTTGGTCTGATCTCTCTGCTGCCAAATCTGGCACCTGCAGCGATGGGGTTCGGCTTGTGGTATCTGATCGATGGTCAGGTGGGACTGGGCCTCTCCGTTGTGGCGGGTATGACACTGGGGATTGTGGTGGATGATACGGTCCATTTTCTGAGTAAATACCTGTACGCCCGACGCCATCGGGATGCAGACTCTGTTGCCGCCGTTCAGTACGCTTTTGGCAGTGTTGGCCGGGCGCTCTGGATTACGACATTTGTCCTGGTGTGCGGCTTTATGGTGCTGGCACAGTCCAGCTTTAAACTGAATGCCGATATGGGGTTCCTCACGGCACTGACAATCCTGATTGCACTGGTGGTGGATTTTCTCTTTTTGCCTCCATTGTTGATGGTGTTCGATAAAACTAAGATTGAAACGCCCGCTACAACCTCTCAAGGAGTTGAACGATGAATCTGACTAAATCTTTTTATCTGCTGCTGTCACTGACTATTTTTAGTGGCCCGGTATTGGCTCAGACGCCTGAGGAGCGAGGGCTGGAGATCGCCAGAGAAGTAAAACAGCGGGATTTTGGCTGGGCCGATATGCAGGCCGAAATGTTAATGGTGTTGCGTAATAAACAGGGAGAAGAGAGCGTTCGGGAGATCCGTATCAAGTCGCTGGAACAAGAGGGCGATGGTGATAAGAGCCTGACGATATTCGATAAACCCCTGGATGTAAAAGGCACTGCATTTCTGAGCTTTTCCCACCCGCTTGAAGCGGATGATCAGTGGCTCTATCTGCCAGCGCTGAAGCGGGTAAAGCGGATCTCATCCCGAAACAAGTCCGGCCCGTTTATGGGATCGGAGTTTGCCTACGAGGACCTGTCTTCATTTGAGATTGAAAAATACAGTTACAAATACATCAGGGATGAATCCTGTGAGGGGGGCACCTGCTTTGTGGTAGAGCAATACCCGGTGGACAAAGATTCCGGTTATACACGACGGGTGGCCTGGATCGATCAGGATCAATACCGGGTCTGGAAAGTGGAATTTTATGATCGTAAGAACAGTTTGCTGAAAACCCTGAATTTCAAAGGTTACCAGCAATATCTGGACAAATACTGGCGGGCAGATCTGCAACAGATGATCAATCATCAGACGGGTAAAAGTACCGATCTGAAATGGAGTGGATATCAGTTCAGGGTTGGCCTGAATGACTCTGACTTCAATAAAAACACCCTGAAGCGGGCCCGCTGATATGTGTAAACGTGTATGGCTCTCCGGGTTATCGGTGTTGCTGCTCAGTGGCTCTGCGGCAGCGGATGAGGTGTTTTTTGAATACAGCGGCAGGCTTTCCGGTGAGCTGCAGGGCTATTTCCATGAGGGGCAGTTTAATGGTCAGGGGTATCACAGCAATGCTTCGCTGGCGCTGGAACCTGAACTGTACTGGGAGTTTAACGGAGGTAATGACTCCGTTGTGTTTACCCCCTTTTACCGGCTGGATCAGCGCGACGATGAGCGTACCCATGGTGATATCCGTGAGCTGAGCTGGATCCATGTGGGCGACGACTGGGAGCTGCGTTCAGGACTGCGTAAAGTGTTCTGGGGGGTGACTGAGTTTAACCATCTGGTGGATGTGATCAATCAGACCGATGCCGTGGAAGATAGCGATGGCGAAGACAAGCTGGGTCAGCCGATGGTCAATCTGTCTCTGGTGCGGGACTGGGGTATCGTCGACCTGTTTGTGTTGCCGGGGTTCCGCGAGCGTAGTTTCGCCGGGCACGAAGGCCGGACCCGTTCGGGGCTGGTGGTGGACACCGCTAACGTTCGCTATGAGGCTGGTGATGGCGATCAGCATATTGATACGGCTGTGCGCTGGAGTCAGAGTTTTGATCTGTTCGATGTCGGCCTGTACTGGTTTAACGGCACTAACCGTGATCCCCGTTTAGAGGCAGCACTCATTCAGGGTAAACCGGTGCTGGTGCCGGTCTATGAGCAGATGGATCAGATCGGCTTTGATGGTCAGGCAACTCTTGACAGCTGGTTGTGGAAGCTCGAACTGTTGTGGCGTGATACCCCTTCAGACCGTTACAGCGCGATGCAGGCCGGGGTTGAATATAGCTTCTATGGTGTCAGTGACACCACCACTGATGTCGGCGTGCTGGTGGAGTATGGCTGGGATGAACGGGGGATCGATGCGGATACTATTTTCCAGAATGATCTGTTCTTAGGTAGCCGTATAGCTCTGAATGATGCCGCCAGTACTGAGTTTCTGGTTGGGCTTGGCTATGATCTTGATTTTGATAGCCGTAGTCTGTTTCTGGAAGCCAGCAGCCGCTTTGGAGAACGCTGGAAACTGAGTCTTGATGCCCGGTTGTTTGATGCCCGGGATAACCGCGATCTGATGGTTAATATTGAGCAGGATGATCTGCTGCAACTGACCGCTGATTACTATTTTTAGGTGCCTGGTTTTTAACTGCACAGACGACCGGAATTTACTGTGTAACAAAACCAAGTGCCTGAGAGATTCCCGCCGCTTTCAACGCGTCAGCCTGGGTCTGGTTTTTAACCAGCAGAGCGCCGCAAAAAGCCAGGGCATTGAATGAGACTCCGGCGAAGGATTCGCTGCTGCGGGGCACCAGCATCAGCCATTCCCGGCAAAGCAGCAGGTTGTAAGCCATCTTTGCCTGCCGGGTTGAGTGGCGGATCTGCAGACGTTGCAGAAGGATCAGGTAATGGTTATGCAACCATTGCACGGTGTCCTGAGTGTCACCGATATTATCCGGCAGGCGCACCCGGGCGTGCCGGAAGGGCAGTTCAGCGTCCGGTTCCGGGATAGCAGAAAAGCAATTTAATGTATTGCTCAGTGGCAGATCAGTCGGTCTGACGGGAATCAGTTGCAGATGTTTATGGGGCTGACTGGCTCCCGCTACCCGGCCACCATTATAGAAAACAACGCCGTCAATCTCGCGAAGTGCCATCAATGCTGCCCTGAAATCTGATAGCGTCAGCAGGTGAGTCTGAGGCTCAAAATTCCGGGTCACCAGCAGCAGGTGGTTATCGATGACACTGAATTTGTTTAACAGACAGATATGTTTCGCACCGATGTCAGCCACATAAAGTTCGGGATCATAGGGTTTAAACGGGTTAACAGAGCGGTTTGCAGCCTGTTTAATCCGCCGGTCATTTTCTTTAGATTGCAGGCTGCTGAGCGTTCTTAACTGATAACTAAAGGGCGCTTCATACACTGTTTCAATCGTCGTACTGATTGGTTGCAGGGCGCCGCTGTTAAGGGCTGCCTGAGTGGTAGCCAGGGTTTTCTGCCAGAGTGAAAGGGTCATGCGCTAGCTCCGGATACGATCAGGTTTTCAGATTACGCAGGCGAAATGCTGTTGTATAGTAAAGACAGATTATCCGCCAGAGAAAAAAGATGAAACAGTTACTGCTGGTGGCCCATGCCCCTTCCGAAAACACCCGGCTAATGGCAGAGGCCACTTTAAAAGGGGCCCGACATCCGGATATTGACGCAGTGCAATGTCGCTGGGTTGAGCCGCTGAAGGCGACACCGGAAGATGTTCTGGGCTGCGATGCAATTATTCTGGGAACGACTGAGAATCTGGGCTATATGAGTGGCGCGCTGAAAGATTTTTTTGATCGCTGCTATTACCCCTGTCTGGAGACAAAGCAGGGCTTGCCCTGTGCTCTCTATGTTCGCGCAGGTCATGATGGTACCGGTACCTGTCGCGCCGTAGAAACCATCTGTACCGGTTTGCGCTGGCACTGGATTCAGCCCCCTTTGGTGTGCAAGGGGGATTGGCAGGAAGAATTTTTACAGCAGTGTGAGGGGCTCGGTATGACCATGGCGGCAGGTTTAGAAATGGGAATTTATTGATCTGTGTCGCAGTTTTCTGATCAGAAAATAGTCAGCCTGATTGTGCAGTGCGGAAGCTGGTATTATACTTACGTCTGAATGTTGATCAGATCAGGAGATACGCCCATGAAGCAATCGGTGTTTACCGGAATAGAGTGCGATGATCGCCGTATAGCCAGCGAGCTTCAGGCGATGGGATACTATGATGAGTATGGTTCAGAGTCCCAGTCTGCTGTTAGCAGAGTGATCGATGCTGTCGGTAATTTTGTCACCTGGATGCGCTGGAAAGGCGAAGTGGGTGTATATGGTTGCCGCGTAGGTGCTGATTATGCCCGCTACATGGAAGCGAAAGTCAGCGCCTGATTGTCAGTTCCCCTCTCTCTTAAAAGCCGCTCCCTGAGCGGTTTTTTTTATTACTTTTATTCTCTCCGCCGAAAAAAACAAATTTCAAACTTTTGTTTGATTACTCAGAAATATCTCCTATGCTTTTTTTACCTGTCTGGATCAGAGATAAAACAATAAAGATACAGGCCTGCCCGAGAGATATGAAACTCTAGAAGTTTGATGGTTACGCTTTACGTCACTCTTAGAAACGTCCCTGGTTACAGGCGGTATCCTTACTTTATTCAGGGTGAATCTATCGTGCATCAGGAAAGCTATCAGCAGGATCGCTACCAGGTAAGGGTTCTGGGTGTAGGAAATGCAGATGTTCTGTCGATCGGACGTTTTCATCAACGTCTGGGGTTAAGCAAACAGGATTGTATACGCCGTATTCTGACGGCCCCGTCAGTTTTACAGTCGGAGCTTGATATCAGTTCAGCAGAAGCGATGGTCAATGTACTCAGGGGCGCTGATCTGCCCTGTGAGCTGGTGCCCCAGAGTGAACAGCTTACCCCGTCTCAGGAACGTTTTGAAATAGCGGTCTATATCACCGACTTTACCCATATCACCTCGTTTATTACCGATCTTGCGCTGTTCACCGGGCAGGGGAGTGAAGAGTTGCTTCGTTGTCTCGTTAAAACTCCCGCCATCATTCTCGGAAACCTTTCGGAAAAAGTTGCCGCAGAGTTGATAACCCGTTTCAGTAAACCCGGTATTGAGTTGATCAGGTCCTGTAGCGCAACCGCCAGATATACGGTGGTTGCCTATGCTCCGGGGGGAGATCAGAGCCTGGCTGACTACTATCGGACGTTTGGTTTGCAGCGGGCAGGCGATCAGGCTGAACAGACCCAGTGCTGGCAACTGACTGATCTGACACTGGAGAAAGCCCAAACCCTTTGGCAGCAAGCCAATGAGCTGCATCTGCCGCTGGTGATTCATAATCAGGATTATTACCGCTTTGATCTGCTGCTTAAATCGGTCCCCCTTGATGCCGCGGCAAGACAGCAAGTCTCCCGGGTGCTGGCAGAGGCGCTGGGGATACCCCAACATCTGCATCTGCGACTTTTTGAACAGCTGCCCATGGTACTGAAACGCTGCATCAGGATTAACGATTATGACTCTGTACTGACCTCTCTGGCGGCGCAGGGATGTGACGTCACAGCAGAGTGGGTTGGTGGCTTCCGTTTTGATCTGCGGTTTGACACGGGGGAGCAGCGTTCCCGGTTAGAAAAATTGTGCGCCGCGATTATGGGACGCCCCCTTACATTTACAGAATCAGGTGCCGGCTGGTCGGTGAAGGCCGATGCCAATCTGCATCAGGGGTTGTGGATTCAGTACGAGGCAGCCCAGTCAGGTATTCATTGCAGACTGATGAGAAGTGGACATGAGTAACTCAGAGATCCCCAAAGTTAAACTTGATGCCGTTCTTGAGCAGGTAGGCAAAAGCCTGCGTCAACAAAAGTATGAAGCCGCTCTGCTGATGCTGCAAAAACTGTTGCAGGCCGGTATGGCGCAGCAGTTTCCCCTGTTACTGCAGCGTTATATTTCAGAGTTGGTGTTTGAGTGTCTGGAACTGGCGGGAGAGGACCAGGCGGCGCTGGAGTATTGCGAACGGGCGATAGCCGAGTATGAAGAGAAGCGGGATTGTACCTCTGCAGCGGTAGCCAATGATCTTGCACTGCTCAGGTTTCGCAGAATCTGCCTGTTGGTCAAGCTGGATCAGCATCTGCAAGCCCGAGACGCCGTAGACGCGTTTCAACACTCCCGTTCATTACAGGACAAAATCCGATATCACAAACTGTTTACACGCATTCTGAAATACTCCAGCGCAACAAGAAATCAGCTGTTGAGAGAGCAGAAACAGATGGGTTCGTTTCAGCTGTCACAACAATTAATCGTGTCTGCATAACTCAGCGAGGTCAGGGAGATGAATTTTGATAATCAGGTAGCCGGGATGACACCGGGACAGGCGCTGATGGATGTGCCTATCCCGAAGTTAATTGAGAACACCGCCAAAGCGATAGCGGCTGCACAGTATGAACTTGATTCTACCTCAGTACGTGCGGCAACCATGCTGAGTGAAACCCGGATCAGTTTTAACGATGTCGATGGCACCTCCCGGGAACGGAGTCTGCTGGAACTGGGTTTTATCCCTCAGTTTTACCATTTTAAAGAGACGGAGATGGAGTTCAAAGTGACCATCTCTGTGCGGGTTGAAGCCGGTATCGATTTTGGTGTGGAAGCAGGGCTCGGCACTACCGAGAGTGCGGGTTTGCCTGTCGCTTTTGCCGGCACTATCTCTTTCGATCTGCATCATAAATATGAGTTCGATATGGAAGCGGTTTCACGGATAAAAACCACCATGAAATCGGTTCCACCCCCTCAGGCGTTTCTTGATGCTATTCGTAATCATGCCGCCTCGGGTGGGGGATCAATCACTGCGCCTGATGGCCCGGCGCCAACGCCAGATCCGGTTGAGCCTGCGCCTGCAGATCCTGCCGATCCGACACCGGCAGACCCCTCAGATCCGGCAGACCCTGCTGATCCAACCCCGGCTGATCCTGGCTGACAGAGGATTGATCTATGTCCAATAACAAAGTGATGGCCTCACTGGAAAAATCTCCACTCCCGGGGCTTCTGACCCAACTGGGTACAGCAATCGCCTCTGCACAGAGAGAGCTGGACAACAATTCGATCCGGATGGCGATGCAACTGGGCGATGCTGAAGAGCATGGTGTTGATATTGGCGATGGTGAGAAGGTTTCACTGATATCACTGGGGTTTGCTCCGGTGTTTTATCATTTCAATGAGGCCACCATCGATATCAGAGTGTCGCTGTCAACATCGACCACCACTGAAACCAAATTTGGCACCTCTGCAACCGTTGGTGGTGCTTACTACTTTGTCATGTTTGCGGCGACGGTCAGTGCCGAATTCAGCAATAAATACAGTTTTTCGTCCGAGGCCAGCAGCTCAATTACTGCCCGGATCTCGTCCATTCCACCGCCCAATGCCTTTCAGAACTGGATTGCCAGCAGGCAGCAGGCTGCTCAGCCCACTGATACCGAATAAAGATGATCTAACAGCTACAGGTTAGCAAGGAGAGAACTATGTCGATCGGTCAGGAACTGCTCAATGTCCCCATGGGGGAGATGATAAGAGAGATGGCATTTGCAATTGCAGATGCTCAGTATGAACTGGATGAGGCCAGTATCCGCGTAGCTCAGATGATGGGCGGGCGGGTGCCTATTCTGGATGAGACCGGCACGGTTACCGGAACCGAAGATACGCGGGTCTATTTTGGTACCGATGAGGATGATAAGGCGCAGAAAGTCAGTATGCTGGAACTGGGATTTTCACCAACGTTTTATCAGTTCACCAATAATATTATCGAAGTCAAAATAGCAATCAAAATCGTTCGTGAAAGCTCCTATACCCGCAATACCAAAACTACCGGTACCAGCCGTAGTAAGCCCGCTTTTGGTGGCTTTTTTGGCGGTAGTTCCAAGCTGAGAACCACCACCGTGGATGCAACCTATTCCAGTAAATACAGTTATAGCGCTGAAGGGGCGAGTCTGTTGCGTTGCAATCTGGTGCCTATTCCACCCCCGGCCATTTTTGAAGAGCGGGTAAGAGACCTGTTTGAGACGGATGAAGAAGCCGATGGTTAATCACGCAAACTAAAGGAGAGCAGTTATGGCCAGACCAAGTATCGGACGTGAACTGAGCGATGTCCCCTTTGGCGAGATGATCACCAGCATGGGGCTTGCGATTGCTGAAGCGCAGTATGCGATGGATGAAACCAGTCTCAGACTGGCCCAGATGATGGGCGGTGAGTATGAGGTGCCAGAAGTTGATCCGATTACTGGTGATATAACCACCGTCACCAAGAAATCGCTGGTGAAGTTTGATGGTGAGGAGATGTCGCTGATTGAGCTTGGGTTTACCCCAACCTTCTATCAGTTCACTGAATCACTGATAGAGATAAAAGTCTCGATCAGCTTCACGCAGAGTTCAGAGTTTGAGCGCAAATCATCCACTAAAACCATCAGTGCGATGGCTGGTGGTTTCTTAGGCATGGGGATGGCGCGGGCCAGAACAACATCGGTCAGTGCCCGGTATGCCAATAAGTTTAACTATAGCGCCGAAGGCTCAAGCCTGATGAGAACCAAAATCTTACCCACCCCTGCACCCGCTGTACTGGAGGAGCGGATCAGGGCGATTGTAGAACGAAACAAGCCAGCACCTGCTGATGGCTAGGCTGTTAAGGGATGAGCTGTTAAAGGATGAGTTTTAAGAGAATAGTCTGATGGCGACCGAGTATCTTGACTGGACCTCGCTCGAAGCTGTAGCCGAACCAACTGATGGTCAACCAGCGTTAGATTCATCCGGGTGGGATAGCAGCAACAGTGAGCAGCCCCGGCAGCGAGTGTTAACCGACCTGCTGGAGATGGACGATGTTCCGGATGAGCTGAAACAGCTGGTCAATCGTCAGCGGGAGCTGGAACAGCAGCTGGATCAACTGACGGGCAGCGCGCCGTTGCCGGACTGGAATGAACAGCGCTTTGTGATGCCCCAGCATAGTGCTGAATCCCGGTTGGCGGATAAACACACCGCGCAGCGTCTGGAGGAAAATCGCAGCCGTGTCAGGCAGCAGCTTAATCAACGACAGCTATCACGCTTGCAACTTGAACGGGGGCTGAAAGAGGCTGAGCTCGCCCGGCACGAAAAACTCAGGCAGAAAAAAAGTCAGACTCTGCAGTTGCAGCAGCGTCTGAGTCAACTGGAACTGGAAAAGCAGAGGGCGCAACGGCATAAGGCGTTGATCAGGTTAAAAGAGCTGCAGCGGCAACTTGATCAGAACTATCAGCGTCAGCAGCGAATATTGAAACGTGCGTTACACCAGCGTCAGGAAATGAGACTGGCAACGGCACGGGATCTGGCTAAAAGGCAGCGTCTGCAACAGGCCCGTGTGGCTCAGCGGCAGGACCAGCAGCAATGGCAGGCCAGGAGAACCCGATTGCAGATGATGCAGAAAGCGGCTCTGGCAGAGGCGCGGATACAGGCGCGGCAGCAGCAGGATATGCTTGAATCGCTTATCCGCCGTGCTGAAACACAGCGAGAGCAACGCCTGGCCGAATTATCCCGGCAGCGGCAAGCGGTTCGCGCGGAAGAGAGACGAAAGGCTGCCAAACAGGAACGAATGCAATTTTTCAGTTGATCAGGACCTGGAGAGATTTGAATGGATGATGTAGCGAAAGGGCAAAATCTGGATGATTTTCTGATCAATCTGGCGGATGGGCTGAGTAAGGCTCAAAGCCGGTTGAATCAATATCCGGTCATGAATGCGATGGGGCAGCAAAGCATGGTCTACCACATCCCGCGTATGGAGTTTGAACTTAAACTGCAGATGACTGCGTCAGAGGCGCCGGCATCGTCCGGGTCGGGGGGGCACCTGTCTCTGCAGAAAAAATCCCGGGTGCAATTTCTGCCGGTGAAAGCATCACAACAACACAGTAGTAGTTCTGCCACCAGTATTATCAAAGGGGTGTTTGTTGCAGCTCCGCTTGATTCAAGCGTGGCGCAGGTTCAGCTCAGCCTCAGTGTTGAGAAGAAGAGTGCGCGCAAAGCTCAGGTTAACATTGTTGTTCGGGCGGCCCCGGGTCACTCGGTGCAGGGGGCTGTTGTGGAGCTGAATATTGATCGCGAGCTGTCGGAAAAGCTCAATCAGACCCCGTTAAAACCCGCCACCCGACTGGAACAGGCCTCTCTGGCGTTGAATCAGGAGGGCACAGCTTCAACGGAGCTGATGATCTCCAATCAGGAGTCAGAAGGGCAGGTTATCGCCCTGATAGCCGATCTGTTCGGGCAGACTCAGACACTTTTGTACCGCTTTGAACAGGGATGATGACCTATGGCAATCAAAATCAAAGCCGTATTACGGAGCAGTGATAATAAAGCGCTGGGCAGTACCGATGCACAGCTGTTTTTCTATACCCTGAATGGCGGGACAAAGCTTGTTGCATCGGGGCGTAGCAGTGCAAATGGTGCACTGACTATGGAGGCGAGTACCCGTTTGAGTGGTTTTTTACCCCGTGTTCTGCTGAAGGTAAATCTGAATAATAAGTGGGTGAATGCCAGTAATACCCCAAAATCCTACAGTCAGGCGACCATTGATTTCGGCACGGTAAAACTGAGCAGTGAGCCCGTGCTGACGCTGGCGACAACGACTTTACATGCCATTCCGGCAGTTACTGCAGGTACCACAGCGGTCGCAGCTGATACTAATAAGCTCAGGTTATTAGAAACTCAGAATCTAAAACTGACCAATGAGGCGAAAAACCTGACAGAGCAGTTGAAGAGCAAAGAAAAGGCGCGCAAGTCACTGGAGGCAGAGCTGCAGAGTCGTCCCACTGTGCAGATGCTGAATGCAGAGAAAACTCAGGTCAGGGATTTAACCGCCCGGTTGAAGGCGCGGGACGAGCGGATTACCCAGTTGGAGAGGGGCAGTGGACAACTGAGCGAGATCAGCCGTCAGCTGGAATTGAAAGAGCAACAGCGCAAGCAGCTAGAGGTTGAACTCAATAAACGGCCCACAGTTGAGATGCTCAACATACAGAAGGGGCTGGTGACCGATCTTAAGGGCCAGCTTAAGTTGAAAGACAACCGCATAGCGGAGCTGGAAGAGCGGATTAGCCGGGGTGGGGCTACAGTCCCGATCAAATCAACCACCGTTAAAAGTGAAGATCTGATCTTTTCTACATCGCAGGCGATCTCCCGTGCCAGTGACAAACTGGTGAAGCAGGGAGGCTATCGCATCAGCAAAGCCAGCGTCGATCTGAAAGTTGTGGCGTCGGCTAACCACACCGATCTGATGTTGTTTGAAAGTGCGGATGACCTTGCCCGTATCCCCTCAAACTGCTTTGGCAACGTCAGCTTCGATATTGATCTGACCGATACCGGGGAGACCGCAACTCCCGCCGCTACCGATCTTAAAATGCCTGATGTTACGGGCTATACCCGCCAGCTTGCCGAGCGAAAACTGGATGGATTACAGGATCAGCTGTTCTGGTATGAACAGCAGTTATCGGAAAAAGATCCTTTTTCCGCCGGGCAGATCATTCGTCAGCATCCGAAAGCAAATACCCCATTGCAACCTGATACTCAGATCATTCTGATCGTTGGTGTCGGTATCTGATTATCAAGGAGACAATTATGGCAGATAACCCGTTTTCAACCGTACTGGCTGCCCCGTTGGGCGACATGATTGCCGAGATGGGGATCGGTGTTGCTCAGGCGCAATATGCGATCGATGCAAAAACCATTGAGAACCTGAAACAGATCTACAGTCTGGATGATGAGCTGCTGAAAGAGATGCGCCGTATCGGCTACCGGCCCACCTGGTATGTGATACCGGAGGCCGAAGCCGAGATCAGCATGGCACTGACGATACAGCAGACAACAGGCAGCGACCGGAAAGTTAAAACTGAGATCAGAGGGACCTCGGTTGATGCTGCATATCAGAATCAGTATGACTTCAAAATAGAGGGCGCCAGCACGCTGAAACTGACATTCAGACCGGTTCCTGCACCTCTGGAGGTTGATAACATGCAGGTTGTTCCACTGCTGGCAGGCATTCCTCTGGGAGAAGCCAAAGCGCTGCTGGGGAAGATCGGTATCGAATACAAGGTCTCCAGGGCAAACGCGAAGGACAGCGATATTGTCGCCTCGACGACGCCTGTGGCAGGGTCATTTATCGATGCAGGCAAACATATCTTGGTAGGCGTATAAGCGCCTGAGGAGTCTGGAATGAGTAATGGAGGTCAGCGGATCGAATCGCTGTTAAGACGTATTTCACAGCAACAAAATGCCCCGGCAGGGGAGCTGTTTGATCTGCAAAATCCGATAGCCGGAGGTTTAGGCCGGGTCAGCTCGGTGAGTCTGATCAATAACAGTCGCCAGAATCAACAGGGCTTCAGCAGTCTGATCTCAACCATGAGAATGCTGCACGATATGCCGGGACAAAACTCCCAACAGCTACAGCGCAGTCTGGACCAGCAGTCGGCATGGCCTGACCCCAACGCTGTTCCCATGCCTCCGGGGGATAGCCGGTTCGATACAGAACCGGATCCTGCGACAGATGGTGATGAAGAGCCCGATTAATAATCCCAACCGAAACACGAGCTGGTAAAGCCCGCTTTGTCAGCGTGAGGTCCCGGTGTTAGTCAAACGTTAAGGAGTAAACCGATGTGCAATGATGTGTGCGAAGCCAGTACTCCGGGCGCTGATGTCAGTCAGGAGTTTGCCTGTATCAGTGATGCGGTGAACTATTCAGAAATTTATAACCAGCAGATTGATGATGTCCGCAATGTGGAACGCAATGAGCGAACCCGGACCGCAGGTGTGTTTCTCTATCGAATCGCCAATTTCGATTATCCACTGGTTCGGGTCGAGCTGGATGCCTATCGTCAGGCGAATGGTCCGACCACAATCGGCGAACTGGCGCAGGTGCTGCATCTTGAACGTACGACCCTGTTTAACCGTATTCTGGACTGGCATGCGGGGCCTAATGGTCATGTCAGAGCGTTTCTCTACCGGCGATATGTGGGGGGAGATGCGACCTCAGTAGAGGATCAGGTTGCTGCTTTGCGAGAGATCAGACAGGGCGGCTCAGGTGTGCCTGTTTACCATCGCTGGCGATTACCCTCTGGCAGGAATTACCGCCTGATTCTGCCCAGAAGTGAAGCCCTGGAGCAGGAGATTGCCCTGAATCGTACGGCGCTGGTATCGGCGGATATTCAGCAGCTCAGCGCATCACTGTCTGCTGAGATGGATGATGCGATGGCTAAAGCGGAGCGGGTGGCTGCCAATCAACAGGCGCTGGGGCGGATTCTGCAGCCATACAAACAGGAGCTGGGAGCGCTTGAGCTGTTAATGGAATTTATCGATCTGGCTGAGGTTAACCCCGACTCGGCTTACTCCTCATCTGAGCAGGCAAAGATCGATACGCTGCAGAGTAAACTCAATACGCTGAAAGGTCATGCCGACAGCACATTTGGACGTGAGCCCACTCAGAGAGCCCGTTCACTGCAGCAGGCGATCAGACGGGATACCGATAGTCTGTATTCAATGCTGGAAGGTGACAGTCGTTTGAATGAACTACTGATCCAGGCCTGTAATAGTGACTCTATGATTACCAGCAGTTTTATGCAGGGTGTCTATAGCAAGCTGGGTGCCTGTTACCGGGTTATCATGACCAGCAATCATGCTGAAACATTGATAACTGAACGTTTGCAGCCGGCCCTGGAGATGATTGTCAGTAATGAGTGGCGCAGTTTTGTCAATCCCTCCTGTCTGGCTACCGTTGCCGGGAAGCTGAGTATTGTGCCAACCATTGCCGGTAACCTGCCGGGACCACCGTCGTTACTGATGGTGGTGATGGAAGCATCGATGCCGAAAATGATCCAGATCGCCTCTCAGAATCCGACCAGTGGACGTATTTTGAGGGATCTGAGTGTTCAGGTGACCGCCAGACTGATCGGCTTAACCGATGCCAATAAAGCCGAGTTTATCCGCCGTCTGAGCTCTGCAGAGCCCGGTGAGGTGCTTGGAGTGCGAGGCTGGAGTGAGAGAATCGTCAACTCTAATGTGATCAGCAGCCCCGGCTGGGGTGTCTTCATGTCGATGATTACCGGTATTCTCTTTCTCAATGCTTTCGTCAGCGCCGCGACTACGACGACTGACAGTATGATTACCCGAATCCGCTTATGGGGCGACACGGTGGCTCAGTTTTCCAACTTCGCTAACTCGCTGATCCAGGCGCTACAGCGGTTTAAATTTGTTCGTCAGGGGGTACTCGGAACCGCCGGGACAAGCCGGGTGTTGGGCATTATTGGATCTCTGGCAGCGATCGCCTCCAGCACTGCGCTGATGGCCGAAGAGTATCGTACCCGGGATTATGCCGGTATGACAGTGGCAGGCTTTGGCTTGGCCAGTGGTGTTCTGAGTCTGGCTGGATTTATGTTGTGGATGTCTGCAGGAACAATAGAGGTGCCTCCATTGGCCGCAGTACTATTTGTAGCGGCCCTGATCGTGGGGCTGGTTGGGGCAATTATCGGGCTGTTCACCTCGGATTCCAATGGTGAAGCGTTGGTTGAGGGATTGGTTGAGCATATGGCTGACGCCGACCTGTTCTCCCGTCAGCTACGTGGTGATCCGCGCCTGAATCGCTATTATGAGGATGTCAGACGATACCATCATAGTGTCACCATTAATGACCTGCGCAGTAGTGCCAGAACGGCACTCAACTATCTGTTTGGTCTTGATCAGATCACAGATTCAGAAAAACGGGAGCAGACTGAAGAGCTGATAGACGCACTGATTGCGTAGCTGGGAGCTGTTTTAGCGTTTGTGCTTCAGTTGCTGAAACAGCACCCCACCGATGATGAGTACCAACCCGATAACAGTTGAGATCATGATCGGTTCGTTGGCAACTGTAGCGAGCAATATCAGAGACAGAGGTGGAGACAGATAGACCAGATTGCTCAACTGGGCGGTGTTATCGGTCATCCGCATCGCCTGCATCCACAGCAGAAAGGCAAAGCCCATTTCAAAGGTGCCGATATAGATGCCGCCAGCGACCGCCTGCCAGGGGATCAACGTCACTTCACCCTGCAGTAACAGAAGAACACTCAGAATGGGCAGGCTCAGGCCAAAGCAGAGCAGTAGTGAGACGACGGCGTCCCTGGGCTTGCGGGTATTCAGAATCCAGTAACTGGCAAAAAAAACTGAACTGCCCAGCCCCAGAGTGACCCCCAGGGGGTTCCTGAACTCCAGTGCCAGCAGATCTCCCCGGGTCGCGATAACCAGCACTCCGCCGTAAGCCAGCAGAATGCTGATCACGTTTTTCAGGGTGAATTTTTGTCCCAGAAACGGCACTGCAAGAATGCTCAGCACCACCGCCCAGGTATAGTTCAGTGCCTGGGCCTGTTGCGCCGGTAACATATCGTATGCGGCGAACAGAATCAGATAATAAAGGGTTGGATTGAGCAGGGCTAACAGCAGAAAGTAACCGGGTGACTCTTGCAGATACTGGCGTGCCAGGGGAAGTTTACGCTGCGCAATGGTGGCTACCGATAGAATAACAAAGGTCGTGGTCACAGCGATCCAGAGCATCTGCAACGGGCTGATGATTGATAATGTCAGCTTAAATGCAGTGGCCACAGTGGACCACATCAGCACCACAGAGAGTGCCAGAATAAGTGAGGTGCGGCTCAACGTGTTGTCTCAGAACAGATCAAAGCAGTTTCGATTCGATGTCTTTGACATCTTCCATCACGACAAAGGTGCTGGTTTGAGTGACATAGGGCAGGGAGGATATTTTTTCCCCGAGCACTTCGCGATAGGACTCCATTCCAGTGGTGCGGACTTTAAGCAGATAATCAAAATTAGCGGCGATCATATGGCATTGTTCGATCTCAGGAATTTCACGAACGGCAGCGTTGAAAGCGTGCAAGGCTTTGGTTTTGGTATCACTCAGGGTTACCTGAACAAATGCGACATGCTTTGTCCCGAGCTTTTTCTGATCGACCAGAGCGATGTAACCGAGGATATAACCCTGTTCTTCCAGACGCTTCATACGGATCTGGCAGGGCGTTTTCGACAGGCCGACCCGCGAAGCCAGCTCTGTGACAGTGATACGGGCATTTTTCTGCAGCTCACGCAGAATGGCCATATCCAGCTTGTCCAGTTTATCCAAATTATCCATACGATTTCACAGTTCTGGTTGTTCGTTTGTTTAATTGATCGTTATGAGAAGGATACGGCTAAAAAAAATAAAAATACAGTGAAAAAGACTTCTATTCTTTTCCTATACTTTGATATTAACTAATACGTCCCGTTTTTTATACCTATCCTATTACTTATATGGTGGGAATAAAAAATGGGGTGTCAGCGCCAACCCTCTGTTTCTTGGGCGTTGTATCAGCCGATACAGGGAATAATAACAATCCGGTACCTGCCGGGCGTCGCGAGTGCTATCTGGAGTCTATACAAAATGCATGATTTATTGGGACTGACCAAATCTCAGATTATCGATCTGATCAGCGAAAAGCTCTCTGCTCAGGCGAGCAAGAGTCTGCAAGCATCGATGCAGCTGTTCACACAAAAGTTTTTTAGTGTCGCTGCGCCGGAAGAGCTGCAGAGCCGTTCACTTGAGTATCTTTGCGCTACTGCGTTGTCATACTGGCAACTGCTGCAGGATTACAAAGCGCCAGACCCCGATGTCAGAGTTTTCAACCCCGACTACGAGCAGCACGGCTGGCACTCAAACCATACGGTGATACAGGTTCACAATGTGGATGTACCATTTCTGGTGGATTCCGTCAGAATGGAGCTCAATCGTCGTGAGCTGGCGATACTGAGCATTAATAACTGTGTTCTGGCATGCGAACGAACCCGTACCCACAAACTTAAAAATCTTAAATCTGCCCGTGAACGCGATGAAAATACCCAGGTTGAATCGCTGATCTATCTGGAAATTGAACGTCACTCCGATCAGGCAACTCTGGATGAGATACGTGATGGTCTGTTAAGGGTACTGGCTGATGTGAAAGCAGTGGTCGATGATTTTCTGCCTATCAAAGAGAAAGGGCAGGAAATTAAAGAGGAGTTGCGGCTGCGTGATGCAAACAACCCTGAGATTAAAGAGATCCGCAAACTGCTGGACTGGTTAATGGATGAGAACTTTATCTTCCAGGGCTATGAAGAGGTTGCTATTCGCCAGGAAGAGGGAAAGGTTTTTGCTGATACGGTTAAAGGTTCACAACTGGGTACCCAGCGCAACACTCCGGTATGTAAAGAGCTGAGCCATCTGGAGCAGCAGTTTGTGCTGGCTGAGAAGGTGGCAATGTTCAGTAAAGATGTGGTGCGCTCCACAGTCCACCGGCCAGTGTACCGGGATCTGGTCATTATTAAACGGTTTGATGAGCAGGGCCGGGTGTGCGGAGAGTGCCGCTTCTACGGCCTGTATACCTCTTCGGTCTTTCTGACCAATCCGTTGCGGATTCCTGTGGTGCGGCTGAAACTGATCAGTATTCTTTCTGAGTGCGGTTTTGAACCGGGTGGTCACAGCCATAAAGCGCTGGTGCAGATCCTGACCGATATGCCCCGGGAAGAGCTGATTCTGGCACAAACCAGCGATCTGAAGCAGACCAGCTTTGGTATCTTTAATATGCAGGAGCGTCGTCGGGCCTGCCTGTTTGTCCGCCAGGATACAAGTAAGCGTTTTTATTCCTGTCTTTACTATATACCCCGCGACCTGTACACCACCAAGCTGCGAAACTCGGTATTAAACCTGCTGTATAAAGGGCTACATGGGCGGGATTATGAAGCTAACTCTCAGATCTCTGAATCGGTTTTGTCACGCACCCATTTCGTTATCTATGCCGATCCTGATCAGCAGGTTGAAGTAGATCTGAGAGCCATTGAAGCCCGGATTCTGGAGGTTTCACGCTCCTGGGATGATGATCTGAATATCAATCTGATTGAAACCTATGGTGAGGAGAAGGGCAGCCGCTTTGTCAACCGTTTCAGTGGTGGCTTCAGCTCCGCTTATAAAGAGAACTTCTCCACGGGTAACGGAGTCTATGATCTCCAGCATATCTCTTATCTGCAGTCGCCGGATGCAATCGCCATGAGTTTTTACCGCTCATTTGAAGAGGCAGAAGGGATTCTGAAGTTTAAGCTGTTCAGTGTTGATCGTCCCCTGGTGTTGTCCGAAGTAATCCCACTGTTGGAAAACCTGGGGCTTAAAGTGCTGAGTGAACACCCTTATGTGGTGACTGACCGGGATGGTAAACAGTTCTGGATCAGCGATTTCCGGGTTAGCTATGGGCCGCAGGCCGTGGTTGAACTGGATAAGGTGAAAGTGATTCTGCAGGAAGCCTTTGCCAGGGTCTGGGATGGGCAGGCTGACAGTGATGAGTTTAACCGTCTGGTTATTTGTGGCAACCTCAACTGGCGTGAAGTCGCCATGCTGCGCGCCTATGGCCGCTATATTAAGCAACTGCGTTTCGGCTTCTCTCAGCCGTTTCTGGCAGATGTTCTGGTGCGTAATGTTGACATTAGCCGGCAGTTGGTAGAACTGTTCCGCTGCCGCTTTCAACCTGGCCAGCAGAATCCTGGTCAGGAAGAGAAAATCGAGCAGAATATCCTCAGCGCTCTGGACGGGGTTAGCAGCCTTGATGATGATAAGATCCTGCGTCGCTTTATGGTGGTCATTAAAGCTACCCTGAGAACTAACTTCTACCAGCTGAAAGAGGGCCAGGAGAAGTCATACTTCTCATTCAAAATTGATTCTCAGTCAATTCCGGATATTCCGCAGCCAAAACCTAAATTTGAAGTATTTATCTATTCACCCCGTATTGAGGGGGTACACCTGCGGGTGGGTAAGGTTGCCCGGGGTGGTTTGCGCTGGTCCGACCGGATGGAGGACTACCGCACCGAGGTGCTGGGTCTGGTGAAAGCTCAGCAGGTGAAAAACTCGGTCATCGTGCCGATGGGCGCCAAGGGCTGCTTTATCTGTAAGCGGATGCCGGATACCGCTGATCGGGAAGTGATTCAGGCCGAGGGTATCGAGTGTTATAAAACCTATATTCGCGGCTTGCTGGATATCACCGATAACCTGATTGCCGGAGAAGTGGTTCATCCTGAATCGGTGGTGCGTCATGACGAGGATGACCCCTATCTGGTGGTAGCCGCGGATAAGGGCACCGCAACTTTCTCCGATATCGCTAACTCGATTTCCGAAGAGTATGGTTTCTGGCTGGGTGATGCGTTTGCATCCGGCGGAAGTCAGGGGTACGACCATAAGGGAATGGGGATTACTGCCCGGGGAGCCTGGGAGTCGGTTAAACTTCACTTCCGGGAGAAGGGGGTCAACACCCAGGCTGAGCCGTTTACTGTGATTGGTATTGGTGATATGGCGGGTGATGTGTTTGGTAATGGTATGTTGCTCTCTGAAACGATCAGTCTGGTGGCGGCGTTTAACCACATGCATATCTTTATCGATCCCGATCCCGATGTTGCCAGCGCATTTGTTGAACGTAAACGGATGTTTGAACTGCCGCGATCCAGTTGGGCAGATTATAACAGCAAGCTGATCAGTAAGGGTGGAGGGGTGTTTGCCCGGTCGGCCAAATGGATCGATATTTCACCCCAGATGAAAAAGCGTTTTGCGATTTCAGCTGATCGCCTGGCCCCGAATGATCTGATCAACGCCTTGCTGAAAGCCCCCGTCGATATGTTGTGGAACGGCGGTATCGGAACCTACGTTAAGGCGACTCAGGAAAGCCATGCCGATGTGGGTGATAAAGCCAATGATAGCGTGCGGGTCAATGGTTGTGAGCTGAGATGTAAAGTGTTGGGCGAGGGGGGCAATCTGGGGTTCACCCAGTTAGGACGGATCGAATTTGCTCTCAATGGCGGTTCGTCTAACACCGACTTTATCGATAATGCCGGCGGCGTGGACTGTTCCGACCATGAAGTGAATATCAAGATTCTGCTGAATGAACTGGTCAGCCAGGGTGATATGACGATGAAACAGCGTAATCAGCTGCTTCGTGATATGACCGATGATGTCGCAGAGCTGGTGTTGAAAAACAACTATCGACAGGCGCAGGCACTGAATATCGCTGAGACCTTTTCCAGGGAGTCTCTCGATGATTATATCCGTCTGATTAAGAGCCTGGAGCGGGAGGGAAAACTGAATCCGGAGCTGGAGTTTTTACCCACTGAGAAACAGCTGATACAGCGTCGCGAGCAGGGGCAGGGGTTAACCCGGCCAGAACTGTCAGTGTTGATCTGTTATGCGCGGATTGAGTTAAAGCAGGCTCTGATTAATTCCTGGATTACCGAGGATGAAGGTTTTTCCAAAGAGATGGAAACGGCGTTTCCGGCGCGTTTGCTCAAGGAATTTCCTGAGGCAATGCATAATCACCGTCTGCATCGGGAGATCACCGCCACTCAGATCGCCAATGATCTGATTAACCGGATGGGGATCACCTTTGTTAACAACCTTAGTACGGCTATCGGTGTCAGCTATGCTCAGATTGCAGCGGCATATATGGCCGCCCGTGAGATCTTTAATATTGAGCATCAGTGGCAGCAGATTGAAGCACTGGACAATCAGATACCAGCGGATCTGCAGGTTGCCATGATGCGGGATCTGATTCAGCTCCTTGGCCGGGGGACACAGTGGTTGCTGAGACACCATCGTGACAGTCTCAGTATGCAGGGTTGTCTGGAGGTTTATAAACCAGCCATTGACCAGGTTGTGGTTTCTGATAAACAGATCCACAAAGTGATTCCAGCCGACCGTCTGAAGGAAAAATATGAGAGTTATACTGGTGCGGGAACTCCGGGGCAGTTGGCAGCTTTCTGTGCCGCCAGTGAAAATATCTATTGGTTGCTGGATGTGATCGATGTTGCCCGCGAAACCAGCGAGGATGTTGAGCAGGTAGCGAGCACCTATTTTGGTGTGGGAACCAGCCTCAATCTGATCTGGCTGGATAAGCAGATCCGTCAGTTTGTTGCGGTTAACCATTGGCAGGCGCTGGCCAAAAATAGTTATCGGATTGAACTGGATAACCAGCATCGGGCACTGACACTGAAAGTGCTTCAGACAGGGGAGCCGGGAAGTAGTGTCAAGCAGCGGCTGGAGCGCTGGCAGCAGGAGCGGGCGGTGCACCTGGAGCGTTGGCATTACACACTCAAGGATATTCAGAATACCAAACTGATTGATTGTTCGATTTTCGCAGTGGCGCTGAGTGTGCTGCTCGAACTTCGTTAACGCAACCGTCATTGTAAAAAGCGGAGCCGGCATCTGTCGGCTCCGCTTTTTTATGTCGGACAAACAGGTATCTGTGATGGGGGACTCTGTTTGAATAAAAACCTACAAAATCTCACTCAAATAAAAGGATGTTCTTTTATTATTGTTTAAATAGGAAAAAAGGCTGCTTTTTGTTCTGTAAGCTATGTCGCTTCACTGTCTGCATTTGGGTACTGGATTGTATCGCAGCACAGACTCTGTGTTTCAGCGTTTGCTCACTGAGGTGGCAGATGGGGGGGGCGGGCTTTCTGAGCCTGTCTCTGAAACATACAAAATGCCGGTGGTGATACCGGTTATAACAATAATTGAATCTGCAACCTGTGCACTGTCCGGCTATGTAGTTGGCCCGCGCGGATGTGGTTAGCAGATTCTAAAATCGATGAGGCTTATGCATGATAATAACACTGACCTTTATTATCTATCTGGTTCTGATGTTGGCGATAGGGGTTGTTGCTTATCGTCGCACCAAGGATCTTTCTGATTATGTACTGGGGGGGCGGAATCTCGGAGCATTTCCCAGTGCGCTGAGTGCCGGTGCATCCGATATGAGCGGCTGGCTACTGATGGGATTGCCAGGTTATGCAATGTCTGCAGGTTATGGATCGTTCTGGCTGGCGGGTGGTCTGCTGGTGGGAACATGGCTGAACTGGCTGGTCGTTGCGCAGCGACTGAGGGTTTATTCCGCGCAGGCTGACGATTCGCTGACGTTACCAGCATTTTTCGAAAAGCGTTTTAATGACAGTAGCCGCAGTCTTCGTGTCGTATCGGCCTTCTTTGTCCTGGTCTTTTTCCTGTTTTACACCAGCTCAGGTCTGGTTGCAGGTGGCAAGTTGTTTGAAACGGTATTCGGATTCGATTATACCCTGGCCGTATTGCTGGGTGCTGTTGCTGTTATCTCCTATACGTTGTTTGGTGGTTATCTGGCGGTTTGCTGGACCGATGTGGTGCAGGGCCTGCTGATGGTGGGCGCCCTGTTACTGGTGCCCCTGTTTGCCATTGGTGAGCTGGGGGGGATGAGCCAGACGCTGGAGGCCGTCAACGCCAAGAATCCTGAATTGTTGAATATGTTTACCGAGGCGGATGGCAGCTCTATCACGCTTATCGGGACGTTGTCGCTGCTGGGTTGGGGGCTGGGCTATTTTGGTCAGCCTCACATTCTGGCGCGATTTAAGGGGATTTCCAGCAAAGACGCTGTGCCTTCCGCCCGTCGTATTGCCGTTATCTGGTCTGCTTTTTCCATGGCTGGGGCCTGCCTGATCGGTCTGGCTGCCATTGGTTATCTGCCTGATGGTCTGGGGGATAATGAGACCGTCTTTATGGTTATGGTCGATGCGCTGTTCCATCCGCTGATTGCCGGGATTCTGCTGGCGGCGATTCTGGCGGCCGTTATGAGTACTGCAGACTCTCAGCTGCTGGTGTCCTCCTCTGCACTGGCTGAGGACTTCTACAAAGCCCTGTTCAATCAGGAGGCTTCCCAGGAAAAACTGGTCATGGTTGGTCGTTTTGCGGTGATTGCGATAGCGGTCATCGCGACTTTTTTTGCGCTGGATAAAGATTCCAAGGTGCTGAGTCTGGTGTCTTATGCCTGGGCTGGCTTTGGGGCAGCTTTTGGGCCGGCCCTGATTATGTCGCTGTACTGGAAACGCATGAATACAGCAGGAGCGCTGTCGGGGATTATTGTCGGTGGTGTTACGGTGGTGGTATGGAAGCAGCTAAGTGGTGGATGGTTTGATCTTTATGAGATTATTCCGGGTGTCGTGTTTGCGTTTATCGCTATTGTTGTTGCAACGCTGGCAACAGCAGCACCGGCCCGATCCGTGACAGAGCGTTTTGAAAGTGTCGTAGCGGAAATAAAAGACTAGACTTATTCTGAATAGCATAAAGCCCCATTAGGGGCTTTTTTTATGTCCGCAGGATGTTTTTCAGCGTGATTCTTTGGGGTTAATTGTCTAAATATTTTTGATCTGGTGAGACTTAATTTTTGTTTTTGTTTAAAAAATATGACAATTATTTAAAAAAAATAACTTTATAGTGAAAACGACTTTATGGGACTGTTTAGAATGGGGTACATGAATCGTTCTTGCAGTGAAAATGGGTAAATACGCAAACAGCAGAACCAGAGCTGAGCTGTTTTCAAGCAGATTTTTAAAAGGTGAAACTATGACAAAAACAACTGACCAGTGCCGTACCGAAATACGTGAGCACTACCTTGCAAACGAGACTCAGGTTATCCGTGGTCTTATGGCAAATGCGCGTATGACAGCAGAAGATCGTAAGCAGATCTCTGCCAATGCTGCGCAACTGGTAACCACAGTTCGTAATGAAAGTTCGCCTTCAATGATGGAAAAATTTCTGGGTGAATACGGCCTGACCACAAAAGAGGGTGTAGCCCTGATGTGTCTGGCGGAAGCACTGCTGCGGGTGCCTGATTCAATGACAATTGATGCGTTGATCGAAGATAAAGTGGCATCGGGTAACTGGGGTGAGCATCTGGGTAAATCCAAATCTTCACTGGTGAACTCCTCAACCTGGGCGTTGTTGCTGACGGGTAAGCTGATTGCGCCTGCTGAAGATAAAGGTGTTACGCAGACGCTGCGTGCTATGGTTAAGCGCCTGGGTGAGCCCGTTGTGCGTACTGCCGTGGGCCAGGCGATGAAAGAGCTGGGACGCCAGTTTGTACTCGGCCGTACGATTGAAGAAGCGACCAAGAATGCCCGTAAACTGGAAAAACAGGGCTATTCCTATTCTTACGATATGCTCGGTGAAGCCGCGCGTACCGATGCCGATGCGGTACGCTATCATCAGGCATACAGTGTTGCGATCGGGAAGCTGGCTCCGGCGTGCATCCATTCTGATATCCGCATGAATCCAGGGATCTCTGTTAAGCTTTCTGCGCTGCATGCCCGCTATGAGTTTGGTCAGAGAGAACGGGTCATGACTGAACTGGTTGAGCGTACTAAAACGCTGGCCCTGCAGGCGAAAGAAGCCAACATGGGCTTCAATATCGATGCTGAAGAGCAGGACCGTCTGGATCTTTCTCTGGATATTATCGAAGCGGTTCTGTCCGATGAGGCTCTGGCTGGCTGGGATGGCTTTGGTATTGTGGTACAGGCTTTCGGCCCCCGTGCCTCTTTTGTGCTTGACTGGCTTTATGCCCTGGCGACCCGCCTGGATCGTAAAATTATGGTTCGTCTGGTGAAGGGGGCTTATTGGGATGCTGAGATTAAGCGCTCTCAGGAGCTGGGCCTGGATGGTTTTCCGGTGTTCACCCGGAAGGTCAACTCCGATGTCTCTTATCTGTGTTGCGCCGAAAAACTGCTGGCGATGACCGATCGCATTTACCCACAATTTGCCACTCACAATGCCCACTCTGTATCCGGTATTCTGCATCTGGCACGTGATCTGGATAACAAGCAGTTTGAGTTTCAGCGCCTGCACGGCATGGGTGAATCATTGCATGATACGGTGTTGAAAGGTGAAGGTACCCGTTGCCGTATCTATGCACCGGTAGGTGCTCACCGTGATCTGCTGGCCTATCTGGTACGCCGTCTGTTGGAAAACGGTGCCAACAGCTCTTTCGTCAACCAGATTGTCGATACCCGGATTAAACCTGAAGATATCGCCCGTGATCCGTTTTCTGTGGTTGAAGCGATGGGGGAGAATATCAGCAGTACGGCTATCTCCCGCCCGGTTGATCTGTTTGGCGACAAGCGTAAGAATGCAAAGGGCTGGGATATTACCGATCCGGTAACCATTGCAGAGCTTGAAGCGCAACAGGCTGAGTTCAAAACGGCACAGTGGCACGCAGCTCCGGTGATTGCAGGTGCTTCACAGGGGGGCGAAAGCAGTGCAGATTATAACCCTGCATTGCCTGAAGACTGTGTCGGTCAGGTAGTCACGGCATCCCCTGAAGATATTGAAACGGCAATTGTTGCCGCGCAGAATGGCTATGCAAGCTGGTCACAGAAAAGTGCTTCAGAACGCGCTGATTGCCTGCGTAGGGTGGCTGACCTGTTTGAGCAGAATGCACCGGAACTGTTTACACTGGCGACCCGTGAAGCGGGAAAAACCCTGCGTGATGCCGTAGGCGAAGTGCGTGAAGCGGTGGATTTTGCCCGTTTCTATGCCAACGAAGCTGAGCGTAATGAGTCTGCAGGTGAAGCGCGCGGTGTGATTACCTGTATCTCTCCCTGGAACTTTCCGCTGGCTATCTTCTCCGGTCAGGTTCTGGCTGCCATCGCTGCCGGAAATGCCGTTCTGGCTAAACCCGCCGATCAGACTCCTTTGATTGCAGCCCGGGCCGTTGAGCTGATGCATGAAGCCGGGATTCCTGCCGATGTGATCCAGTTGCTGCCGGGTAGTGGTGTTGCTGTCGGTGCCCCGCTGACCTCAGACAGTCGTATTGCGGGTGTCTGCTTTACCGGATCTACGGTGACGGCACAGCGGATCAACCGGGTGATGGCGGAAAATTTGGCTCCTGACGCACCGCTGGTGGCTGAAACCGGTGGAATGAACGCGATGATCGTCGATTCCACTGCACTGCCTGAACAGGTAGTACGCGATGTTCTGGCGTCCTCTTTTCAGAGTGCCGGACAGCGCTGTTCCGCGCTGCGGGTTCTCTATCTGCAGAAAGATATTGCCGACAACCTGCTGGAGATGCTGTTCGGTGCAATGGATGAGTTGCGACTGGGTGATCCTGCACTGCTGAGCACTGATGTAGGCCCGGTCATCGATCAGGCTGCAAAAGCTAAGATAGAGGCTCATTGCGCCAAGTATGCGGCCAGGGGACGGGTACTGAAATCTCTGTCAATCCCTGAGCAGGGGCTGTTTGTCGCACCAGCTGTCATCAAACTCGACAGTATCTCTGAACTGGAAGAGGAGATCTTCGGACCGGTGCTGCATGTTGTTACTTTTGAGGCAGAAAATATCAATAAAGTGGTCGATGCGATTAACGCCACCGGGTACGGTCTGACCTTTGGTCTGCATACCCGGGTCGATAACCGTGTAGCGCAGATCTGCAACCGTATCAGGGTCGGTAACATCTATGTTAACCGTAACCAGATCGGGGCCATTGTGGGTTCCCAGCCATTTGGTGGCGAAGGCTTGTCCGGCACCGGACCAAAAGCAGGTGGACCTGAGTACGTGAAGCGCTTTATGCAGACTGAAACTGCTGCATCGGTTCCGTCTAAGCTGATTCCGGCGGTTACCGCGGGGGCCCTGCAACCGGCCATTGATAGCCTGAACAACAGTAAGTGGGCTATGGACACCCGCCGGATTGAAAAGCTTAAAGAGCTGTTCAGCGGGGCGGATATCCTGTTCTCTTCACTGGAGCATGAACCCCAGCCAATGCCCGGGCCGACCGGGGAGCTTAACGTGCTTTCCACCCATGCCAGGGGCACTGTGCTCTGTCTCGGACCCGATCTGAAAAGTGCTATGCATCATGCGCTTCTGGCTCTGTCACAGGGCAATGCCGTTGTGGTTATCGCTCCCGGGGCTGAGGCTGAATGTCAGGCCGCTATCGCCGGTGGTTTACCGGTCCGTGCGATCAGTGGGTTAGTGGAGCCTCAGGCTTTGGCGACAGTATCCGGGTTCGCTGCGGTTGCCAGCTGTGCCGACACGGTTGTTCTGCAAGCTTACCGTGTAGCTCTGGCGTCCCGTGACGGGGTGTTAATTCCCCTGATTACTGAGCGTAATGCATCTGAGCGTTTCACTCTCGAACGTCACCTCTGTATTGATACTACTGCTGCAGGGGGGAACGCCAGTCTGATCGCAGCATCTGAGTAACTCACGGCTGCTCAGGTGATCTCTCAGTGAAGTATCGCTGCTATTTTTCAGTGATACTTCATCTCTGCAATCCTTTCTCCGCGGGATTGTTGATCTGTCGGAATAGTGTGTTTCTATCACCGGCTTTTGTGCCCCTCCCCGTGAGGGGTTTTTTTCGTTCAGACGTCACTCATTCCCGGTATAAGCAGTTCACCATTTCGTGTAATACCCTGATTATTTATATCCGGTCTTTCAGTAGGATATGAGTCAGCCGGGTGAAGGGGGTATTTCAAACACTTCAGCTATACAGGATTGAGTACATTTTCAATCTGAGAGTTTTCCAGGTGGGCGTTTAGTGCTAATCTCGGGTACCCGCTGTTTTAACAGAGGGTTTTACAACAAGGAGTTAGTTGTGGCGGTGATGAAAGGATCGACCAGTGATTTTCTGCATAATAATGTCAAGGTATTCCGTTCCCGGGTGTCTAAAACCGCCTGGCAGGGGATCTCTGTTGCCCTCCTGGCGCTGATTATCGCCAACGTTACCGTGGCGTATCTTGAGTTCGGTACTGTCAGCATTACCAGCATAGTTGCCGTTCAGAAGACTAACTTCGCACTCTGGATTCTCGATGGGATCCCCTTTGTATTCGCCTTCTGGGGACAGTATTCCAGTACTGTACTCGCTTATGAAGCCAGCGCTATGGTGATGGATCAGACTCAGGAGCTACGGGATAAAGCCGATAGTTTTGAGAAGCAGGCCCGTCACAGTGTGACCCATGATCTGCTGACCGATCTGCCAAACAAAGAGCTGTTTTATGATCGGGTTGAACAACTGATCGTTTCACCTCGCGGGCATACTGTTTTTTCTGTGCTTCTGGTGGAGGTTTCCAACTATAAAGAGATCAGCGATACCCTGGGACGCAACAGCAGTGACAGCCTGATCAAGCAGATTGCTGTGCGTCTTGAAAGTGCCTTTCCTGCACCGTTTACCATCGCCCGACTGGAAAATAACACCTTCAGTCTGCTGGTGAATGAAAATATGGATGAGAAAGCGGTACTGGAGCTGGCAGATAGTGTTCACCGGGTGCTACACGATGTGTTTTATATCGAGCAGATCAAACTGGCGGCTCAGGTTAATGTGGGTATTGTGCATTTTCCCCACCATGGTACGGATGTTGATACGCTGGTCCAGCGAGCCGGGATTGCGCTCTATATGGCTCAGAACGCTAATAAGGGCAGTGCGGTATACGATTCCTCGTTTGATGCTCACAGTCCCAAACAATTAACACTGATGAGTGAGCTTCACCATGCGATAGAGAACCGCGAGCTGGAGCTTTTTTACCAGCCTAAAATCAGCGTGTTGGATAATCGGGTGGTGGGCGCTGAAGCCCTGGTGCGCTGGAATCATCCTAAGTATGGTTTACTTAATCCGGACCAGTTTATCCCGCTGATGGAGCGCTCCGGGCTTATCCAGGGGTTAACCATATGGGTGATTCAGGAAGGCTTTGCTCAGTGTGCCGAATGGCATCAGGCTGATCTGGGGGTTGCGCTGTCGATCAATCTTTCCGCTAAAGATCTCAATAATCCAGAGTTGCCCGATCTTATCTCTGGTATTAAAGGGGCTGTTGGTATCAACCCGGCGTGGATAACGCTGGAGATTACCGAAAGCTCAATCATGACCGACCCTGATGCCGCAATGGCCATTATTCATCGTATCCATGATATGGGGTTTCAGTTCTCTATCGATGACTACGGCACCGGTTACTCATCGCTCTCTTATCTGAAACGTTTGCCTCTGAAAGAGCTCAAAATCGACCGTTCATTTGTTGCCGATATTTTGCGTGATGAAAGCGATGCCGTTATCGTAAATGCCACCATTAACCTGGCGCATAACCTGGGGTTAGAGGTGACAGCAGAAGGGGTGGAGGATATGGAAACACTGGCTCTACTGAAACAGGAGGGGTGCGATCTGGCACAGGGTTTCTGTCTGGGAAAACCGATGCCCCAGGCGGAGTTTGTTCAGTGGTGTCGGGAAAGAGTTTGACTCGTTGTTACTCACCGCTTAACCGACAATATCCAGCTCCCGTTGCTTAAACGTTACCCCTCGCTGTCGCGCAAGTTCTTTGCAGGCGTCGATATCGACCCCTGCCAACCCGTTGATTGCACTGGCGCTGACATCATTGATGTACTCGGGTGCCAGGGCAACAAACTCCAGCATTGCCGCATATGAACCCGGGAGTATGGGTTGACAGTGGCGGATGTAGACGGCTTCATTCTGGGCATTCAGGGAGATAGATAAAGCATCGATACACTGGCCCAGCTCTGGCAGAATGTTACGCTTATTTACCAGATTACCGAGGCCATCAGTATTTAACCGGGTTTGTCCACCGTTCAGCTTAATCCAGTGAGCGATCTCCAGTAGCGGTTTAAGACGCAACGTAGGTTCTCCATAACCGCAGAACACGACACAATCATATTGTTTGGGATCCCCGATCAGATCGATGATCTGTTGTGCCTCAGGTCTGACTTCCAGCGCCAGATTGTAGCCTTTTACCTCAGTACTGCCGTTATGCTTTGGGCAGAACTGGCAGGCCAGAGTGCAACGGTCGGTCAGATTGATATAGAGATTATTTTCAATCTGATAGACCAGCGTTTCATCCGTTGGAACGGTCTGATGCTGTATCGGTTTATTAGGCTTAAGCTTTTCAGTTGCGACCTTTGCCGATGAAGTGTGCTCAGACAGGTATTGTTCTGCGCTGTTTTTCAGAGAATGCATGAATCGATCCGAAAGAGTGTGAGCGACAGAGAATAGCATAACTGATGCCTGGGACGATGACTGGTGTCAAGGAGCCATCATTCGGGGGCCGATTCATCAAACCTTCACTTTTATATCTGTGATTTTGTATATATGATTATTCATATATGTGGTTTTGGGTATATTTATTATGCATCCTGTTGATCTGTTTAAGTGCCTTGCGGATGAGACTCGTCTGAAATCGGTGTTGCTGATTAAACAGTACAAGGAACTGTGCGTTTGTGAGCTGATAGCCGCGCTTGAGCTGAGTCAGCCGAAAGTATCCCGCCACCTGGCGCAATTGAAAAAAGCGGGTGTGCTCAGTGACCGGCGTCACGGCCAATGGGTATTCTACCGGATCAACCCGGACCTTCCAGGTTGGTGCCGCAATATTCTCTGGGAAACTCTGGTGACAAACCCGGACTATATTGCTGAAGAGAAACTGCGTTTAACTCAGATGGGCGAACGTCCGGACCGTAACAGAACATTCTGTTAAACAGAGGAGGCTCCATGTTCGAGATATTCACCCGCTTAGCCGACTGGCTGGTCTACCACCTTGCGGATTTGTCAGCAGATACCAGGATGGGACAGGCGCTGCACTTCTTTGTTGAAGATACGGTAAAAATCTTTGTCCTGCTGGTGGTGATGATCTACCTGATCGCACTTCTGAGGGCGTCACTCAATGTTGAACGGGTGAGGGATTTTCTGGCTGGAAAACATCGTGGAGCAGGCTATCTGATGGGCGCTGGTTTTGGTGCGGTGACACCTTTTTGTTCCTGCTCCAGTATCCCGGTTTTTCTAGGGTTCACTTCAGCTGGGATACCGGTGGGTATCACCATGGCATTTCTGCTGACCTCTCCGTTGATTAATGAAGTTGCGGTGCTGCTGTTGTTAAGTTTGTTGGGGTGGAAGTTCACTGTTGTTTACATCCTGGTGGGGATGACTGTGGGAATTGCCGGTGGTTTTTTTCTCGACGCCATTAAGGCTGAGCGCTGGTTACAATCCTTTGCCGCAAAAGCACTGCAGCAAGGTCGGCAGAACCGTCCTGCAGGGGCTGCTGCCGCTGCAACACTGTCGATGGCAGAGCGGCATCAGTTTGCCCGCGATGAAACCCTGGAGATCTTCGGCCGGGTGTGGAAGTGGGTGATTATCGGTGTTGGCCTGGGGGCCGCACTGCACGGATTTGTCCCGGATGGCTGGATTGAAACCCATCTGGGAGATGGCCAGTGGTGGACTGTGCCTGCGGCGGTAGTGGTAGGCATCCCGCTTTACTCGAATGCGACCGGTGTTATCCCGGTGATGGAGAGTCTGATTACCAATGGTCTGCCGATCGGCACAACCCTGGCATTCTGTATGAGTACAGTGGCGGCCAGTTTTCCTGAATTTATCCTGCTGAAGCAGGTAATGCAGTGGCGTTTACTGGCGCTTCTGTTCGTTATGTTGTTATGTGCATTCACCCTGATCGGCTGGATCTTCAATTTTCTTTTCCCGGTGTTGTGATTGTTGGGAAAGGCGATAAACCAAGGAGTGCGTTATGAAAAACATCAAAGTATTGGGTAGTGGCTGCACTAAATGCACAAAAACCGCCGAGCTGATTGAGAAGCTGGCGAGGGAACTGGGCGTCGAGGCGACGGTGCAGAAAGAGACCGATGTTCAGGTGATTATGGCGTACGGGGTTATGCGGACACCGGCCGTTGTGATCGATGAAGAGCTGGTGCACAGCGGAAGTATTCCAACGCAAACAGAGGTCACAGCCTGGTTGCAGAGCTGAATGACAAAATAATAAGCGCAACTTTAATGTGATACCTGGTTATTAAGGGGGAGGGGATGGCAATAAAAGTGGGTATTAACGGCTTTGGCCGGATGGGACGATTAGCGCTACGGGCCGCCTGGGAGTGGCCGGAGCTGGAGTTTGTGCAGATCAATGATCCGGAGGGGGATGCTGCAACACTGGCTCATCTGCTGATGTTCGATTCCGTACATGGGATCTGGAAACATACAGCGATAGCGAACGCTGATAATAGTGAGATGCTTATTCAGGGTAAGCGGTTGCACTGCACCCGGAACCGAGCGATAGAAGATACCGACTGGTCTGGCTGCGATATTGTGATTGAAGCCTCCGGGGTGATGAAGAGCAAAGCGAAGTTACAGTCCTATCTTGATCAGGGTGTTAAGCGGGTGGTGGTGACAGCACCCGTGAAAGAGGAGGGGGTGCTGAACATTGTCATGGGGGTGAATCACCATCTCTATGATAAGGCGCTCTATCCGATTGTTACTGCCGCTTCCTGTACCACCAACTGTCTGGCGCCGGCGGTCAAAGTGATCCATGAACAGCTGGGTATTAAGCATGGCTCAATGACGACGATTCACGATATCACCAACACCCAGACGATTCTGGATGCGCCCCATAAAGATCTGCGCCGGGCACGGGCCTGCGGTAGCAGTCTGATACCCACGACCACCGGTTCAGCAACTGCGATCACCCATATCTTCCCGGAGCTGAAGGGAAAACTGAATGGCCATGCGGTACGGGTACCGCTGGCAAACGCTTCGATTACTGACTGTGTCTTTGAACTACAGCGGGGCACGACGGACACTGAGGTCAATCAGTTGCTGAAACAGGCTTCAGAGGGCGAGTTAAAGGGGATACTGGGCTATGAGGAGCGGCCACTGGTATCGGTGGATTATAAGACGGATCCCCGTTCCTGCATTGTTGATGCGTTGTCGACGATGGTGGTCAATGATACCCAGCTAAAACTCTACCTCTGGTACGACAATGAATGGGGCTATGCCAACCGTACGGTCGAGCTGGTGCGGCTGGTGGCAGAACAGGAGTAGGTGGTGTCCACTGTATTATCCCGGTTGACGCCACAACTGCGTCAGTACCTCATCGTGACCGGCAATTACTGGGCCTTTACCCTGACGGATGGCGCGCTGCGGATGCTGGTGGTGCTGCATTTTCATCAGCTCGGTTACAGCCCGTTAGATATAGCGCTGCTGTTTCTGTTCTATGAATTTTTTGGCGTTGTCACCAATCTGTTGGGTGGCTGGCTGGGGGCGCGTATCGGCCTTAACAGGACGATGAATATCGGTCTGGGGATGCAGGTGGTGGCGCTGGGGATGTTGTTAGTTCCCGCCGCGATGCTCACCGTACCCTGGGTCATGCTGGCGCAGGCGTTGTCGGGTATCGCTAAAGACCTGAACAAGATGAGCGCTAAAAGTTCGGTTAAGCAACTGGTTCCAGCCAGTGCGCAAGGCATGCTGTATCAGTGGGTAGCGATACTCACCGGCTCAAAGAATGCCCTGAAAGGCGCTGGTTTTTTCCTGGGAGGCGTTTTGCTAACGCTGCTGGGATTTCAGGGCGCAGTGCTGGCAATGGCGGTTGTTTTGGCGCTGGTGTGGTTGCTGAGCCTGGTGTCGTTGAAACAGGAGCTGGGGCGGGCGAAAAACACGCCTAAGTTCAGTCAGGTCTTTTCTAAAAGCCGGGCCGTTAACACCCTTTCGGCCGCCCGCATGTTTCTGTTTGGTGCGCGGGATGTATGGTTTGTGGTGGCGCTGCCGGTCTATCTGGCCAGCACTATGGGCTGGGATCACTGGTCCGTTGGCGGCTTCCTGGCGTTGTGGGTGATCGGGTATGGCATTATTCAGTCAGTTGCGCCCTATTTCACAGGTAAAGGTTCCGGTCATATTCCCGGAGGACGGGCGGTTTTTTTATGGGCTTTGGGCCTGTTGCTATTACCTGTTTTGATCGCAGTGTCACTGAGCAGTCACTTTTATCCTCAAACCGTTCTGTTGACTGGCCTGATGATCTTCGGCGGAGTGTTTGCTATCAATTCATCGCTGCACAGCTATCTGATCGTTAGCTATGCCCGGGAGGATGGCGCTTCAATGGATGTTGGTTTTTACTACATGGCCAATGCGATGGGGCGGCTGCTTGGTACGGTGCTGTCCGGCTATCTGTTCCAGATCGCCGGATTAACCGCCTGCCTCTGGGTATCGGCACTGTTTCTGGCGATAGCTGCGCTAATCTCTCTGTACTTGCCGTCGCGTTGAAGTTGATGCTATGGCAGGGATTTTTGTATTTTTTTCGGCTTAGAAAGCGTTTTTGTATAGGCTTTGATTTTATTTAGATGAAGCAGGGTTTTGCCCAGTAAAATGGCTTCTTTAGCGATATGTTTAAACAGATCAGTTTTTGAGATGTTGTAAGGCGTTCTGATCAGTTCCTGATAGCGCCAGCTGATTTTGACATACCCTGGTGCATGCTTATTGAACTGTTTAAGCATCGTTCTCACGAGCTTAAATCGATGATTTTTAAGGTAATCATTGATTATATAACGCTCAACCTCTCGTTTAAGCGTTGCTGATGTAGCCGTGGTTTCTTTTTTAGTAAACAACCAGTTCAGATTAATGTTTTCGACATCGCAGGCAACAACTTTATGGAACCATACGGGGGGGATGTAGAGAATATCACCCTCATTGATAACGAAGCGGGTGAAAACCTTGCCGTTAAGTATTTTGTCGTCATCGCCTTTTATAATGGCAAAGTTGGTATATGGATAGCAATCAAGTGGGGTATGCGGGGATACAAGGACCCACTCTTTTTTTCCTTTCACCTGCACATTAAATACATTAACCAGGCTACCATCATAATGCCAGCTGGAGACATGTCCTTTCTTATGGATCCATAAACGCAGATGCTGAGTTCGGGGGAATACCAGTGGAGAGTCCAGACTCTGATTGACAAAATCAGGCGTGGTGTAGTCTTCTGTCAGTGAATCCCGGTCCATCCAGTACCAGAGTGATGCAGTGGATGCAGAGGGTTCCTGGGATAGTTTTTCATGCAGGTAATGTTCATTCCAGCACTCACGGGCGTGCCACTCCTTTCCGACACCCTCAATGATTACCGGTATCTCAGGTGTTAAGTATCTCTCTGAGAGTTTTTCAAAAGAGATATCTGATGATTCACGCGCGATTTCAAAGAAACCACTATTCTGCGTTGGCAGAGTCTGCATAAGCTTGCCTGGTCATTACTGGAAACATGAAGGCTAATATGCCTTATAGAGGGTGTTTAATCTATCTTACAGCCATTAAAAAATTGCACTTGCTGGACAGGTTGCTTTTTTCACTGTTCAGACCCATTGCCCGTTACCCCTTTTGAAGTACCTCTTCATGACAATTGAGGGGGCCGTCTACCTCTCATAATATTCTTATCAGGAATTTTATTTGCACATCATGATGCTAACCGGACCTTATCAGGAGGGCTCAGATGCAGACAGAACAATTGAATGGGGTTGTCAGCAAACCGGCATATTCACCGGTAATACTCAACCCGAAGTCCCGCTTTCATCTCTTTATCGCTGAGCAGGCTGTTACCGGTGAGATGCAGTCGCTTTTTGATGGCTGTGGTGTTGAGAAAGAGATTGCGGTGTACAGCGATGCCAGTGATTCCCGGTTGCTTGAATCACTGGCTGCTATTCCATTAACAGGCACTCTCTATCTTGCCGGCACTGAGCCTTTTATCTGGCGGGTGGCCAGCCATGCACGCCAGGCAGGTCTGCGCCCTGATCAGATCAGGATGATGGCGCCAGTCAGTCGCGAGCGACATCTGTTTTGCTGTCACTGTTACCAGATCACTGAGGGGGTGACCTATTCACCCTTCATCTGCAGCGGGTGTGGCCTGAGTCTCGAAGTCACCGATCATTTTGCCCGTCTTCACAGCGCCTATTTTGGCTATCAGGCAAATGCAGAAGACTGCAGCGATATGCCAGAGAAACGGGAGGTGAGCTGATGAGTGTTATCGATCAAATCTCTGTAAAGGTAAGCGCTGTTAGGCAGGTTGCGCCGATGATCAAAGAGTTTTCCCTCGAAGCAATCGATGCTGAGCTGGTGCCTTTTTCGCCTGGTGCGCATGTGGTTGTGACGATGGCTGGTGCTGAGAACGAGCCAACCTATCGCAATGCCTATTCACTGATGAGCAACCCTCAGGATAATAGTCAGTATCGCATAGCGGTTCGACTTCAGGAGGATTCCCGTGGTGGTTCACTCTTTATGCATCACCAGATAGCGGTGGGAGATCAGTTGATGATCTCACCCCCGGCAAATCTTTTCGCGCCGGAGTGGATGGCGAAGAAGCATGTCTTATTTGCCGGAGGGGTTGGCATCACTCCTTTCCTGTCCTATTTGCCGGAACTGCAGCAGCGTGAGAGTGAGTTTGAACTTCACTATATGTTTCGTAGTAAACAGACCGGAGCCTATAGCGATGAACTGTCGGAAACCTTAGATAAAAATTGTAACAACTATGATGCCGATAAAGGGAGCCGCTGTGATATCGCTGCGGTGATGGCAGAGCAGCCACTGGGTACACATTTTTACGTCTGCGGTCCACAATCTTTGATTGATTCTGTTCGGGCCACTGCGGACGAAATGGGCATTCCTGCCAGTGCGGTTCATTGGGAAGAGTTCGCTGGCGCGAAACCGGGTCAGCCCTTTGTGGTGGAGCTGAGTCGAAGCGGGATCGAACTGGCCGTTGCTTCTGATAGTAGCCTGCTGGAGACCCTTGAAGGTGCTGATATTGAGATCCCTAACCTTTGTCGTGCTGGTGTTTGTGGCCAGTGTGTCTGCAAGGTAGCCGAGGGTGAAGTGGAACATCGGGATAGCTATCTGAGTGAGCCTGAGAAACAGTCGGGCCAGGTGATGATGCCCTGTGTTTCCAGGGCCGCAGGTGAGCGACTGGTTTTAGATATTTAGGAGAACAGAGCAATGCGTGTAGCACCGAAAGAGATTCAGAGTTTTCGTGATGATTTTACCTACAGTAACAGTGCTGAAGCGATAGAACGTTTCCCCTTTCCTTTCGCTGAAGATGAGTATCGTTATTCGGTCAATATGGAACCTCATCTGCCAAAAGGCGGGGAGGGTTCTGCCTATGAGCATTTTCTCGATATTGATGAGCATTATCTGTCGGAGATGGCGGAGCGGGAGAAGGTTCTCGAGGAGATGCCGCACCGTTGTCTGGCGATGCCCCATATGGATCTTGCCTGCTGGGATATGATTGAAAGGATCATGGTATCTCTCTCAGAGGATTACCCGGACTATTTCAGTCTTATTCGCAATGGTGATCACTGGAGCTGGGAAAATAAACTATTGAATATTAAGGATCAGTTTACCTTTGGCGACAGCAGCTCGCTACCGCTGCCGCCGCTGGATTATATCGGTCGTCAGATGCAGGGAGATTTTGCTTTGCTGGATCAGCGCGAAGGCGATCTGTTCCTGGATGCTGGTATGATCACCTGTCCGGCAGACTGGTCGCTGGCCTTTGATGCCGGGATGAGCTTCAAAGAGTGGCATGGTCCGGTACCGATGGCCCACGGAGAAGGGATCTTTGAGCGGGCGCTGAAATACCTGATTGCGATCCCGGTGGGCAAACCGGTACGTCGTCTTAACTGGACCCTGACGGTGAATGCCCGAATGGATACCTCACCAGAGAAATATCATGAGTGGGGCCATGAACGAACGACTGTAACTCCGGAAAATGTGGGGGGAAAAGTGTATCTGCGGGTCGAGTTACAAGTGTTAGACCGCATGCCCCGCAGTAATGCGATGATGTTTAGCATCCGTACTTATCTGCTCAGTCTTGAAGATCTGGTGACCAATAAAGAGTGGGCCGTACGGATGCACCGGGCGCTGAAAACCCTGCCGGAGCCATTGATCAACTACAAAGGATTAACACGTTTTCACGGGACTGTAGTGGATTATCTGTCGCAATTTGATCCTGTGAACTGATCTTTTGGCAGGGCTGCTCAGTACTGCAGTCCCTTTTCTGATAAATGGTTAATCGGCTGTCAGGAGTGAAAATGGGCTGGATCTATCTCTGTATTGCCGGGGTCCTGGAATGCCTCTGGGCGGTTGGGCTGAAGTATAGCGATGGTTTTACCCGCTTATGGCCCTCGTTGATCAGTGTCATTCTGATTATTGTCAGTCTTGGTTTGTTGTCCGTAGCGATGCGCACCATCCCCGTGGGTACTGCATATGCGGTCTGGACCGGTATCGGTGCGGCCATACTGGCGTCCTGCGGTATTCTGTTTATGGATGAGTCCGGCAGCCTGATACGGATAGCCTGTATCGGTATGATTGTCGCCGGAGTGGGTGGATTGAAACTGTTTGCCTGAGGATGATTAATGATTTGAGTGTTGATACTGCAACATACAGAGGGTGAGTGGATCGGTTCAATGAATGACGGGTTTGCCGAACCTTCACGGGTGAATAATTTCATCCTGCACACCGTGCGTCTGGATCATGGTAGCACTTTACCCGCATCGGACTCATTAGACTGGTTGCTCATCATGGGGGGACTGATGAGTGTTAATGATGAGTCTGACTATCCCTGGTTGCGTGAAGAGAAACAACTGATTCGTCAGTCTATTGCAGACGATAAAACCATAATTGGGATCTGCCTGGGAGGGCAGATGATTGCGTCGGCCGCCGGCGCTGAGGTATATCGCAACAGTACCCCTGAGATCGGCTGGTTTGCGGTTATCAGAACCGATACTGATGTGACCTGGCTGCCTGAAACCGCCAGCTTGTTAAGCTGGCATGGAGATTGTTTCAGAGTACCGGTGGGAGCCCGGCCTTTTGCCACCAGTCACATGACTCCCTGCCAGGGATTCAGTCTGGGGCCGCGTATCTGGGCGTTGCAGTTTCATCTGCAAGCCCAGTCCGGCACGGTGGCTGCTTTTCTGGCGTTAGAACCCCATGGCTTGCCTGAAGGGGAATATGTCCAGCCGCAACAGCAACTGCTCAGTGAGGCCTTTCTCTCACGGAGCCAGACGATAATGCATGGGTTGCTGGATTCGCTGGTTTAGTCTGACCTTCCTGTTATGCTTAAGGGCATGAACTGATATCAATCCTCAGATTAATTTCAAATCTTCCTGACAGGAGTCGTGATGAATATATCGTTAGCAACCCTGGATGATATTCCCGAGCTGTGTCGCTTATTGGGCTATCTGTTTTCGCAGGAGGCGGAGTTCAAACCGGATATCCAGCTACAACGGCAGGGACTGAAAGCAATTATAGAGTCGCCTGAAGGCGGCACCATCCTGGTGAGCCGGGAGGCCGGTCGGCTGGTGGGTATGGTGAGTCTGTTATACAGCATCTCCACTGCGCTGGGTGGCCGGGTCTGTTTATTGGAAGATATGGTGGTTGAGCCGGAAAAACGCGGATCAGGCATCGGCACCGCTCTGTTAAACCACGCGATCGGTTATGCCCGGGAGCAGGGGGTGAAACGTATTACTCTGCTGACCGATCAGGATAATACCGAAGCAAAAAAGTTTTACAGCCAACAGGGTTTTTTCCTCTCATCAATGGTGGCGATGCGCACTTTTCTCTCCTGAGGCGCTCGGGTCGTCTTGCAGTTTTCATCAGCCCAGGGGGACAGACATCATCTGTTCAGAATGGGAACTCTTTTTATCCTTTTGACTACTTATATTGTCTGTTGATGAACTAAAACAGATATAATTGGCGTGATGTAGAGTTTTAACCTGACTCCGGTCAGGTTTGCGGTGATGGAGGTCATGTGATGAATAACGTACTCTCTCAGCGGTTGTCTGGTAAGGTGTTTAAGCCGTGATCAACTCCTTCGCAGAGCTTCCAGGTACTCTGATTGCGGGGCTTCGTTTTCTCTTTTTCCCCGATCGTGATTTCCTGCAGAAAAAGTATGAAGATCACCGTCGGTTTACCATCATTGTCTCGGCTTTTCTGTCCGTGCTCTGGGCTGCCCTGTGGGGATGGGACTGGGTTATCGATCCGGTAGGTGCTGATAATACAGTGGTGCTGCGGCTGTTTTTTCTGGTGGCTTTAGCCTATTCACTGACACTGTATTTTATCCGTAAGAGCTCTTCCTGGCTGACAATTATCACGGTTGTGGGAATGCTGGCAGCAGAGGCAAATTTTATTCTGATTCTGAACCATCTTGATAATGGTATTGTGTATGGCCTCGGTGGTTTCATGTATTGCATGTTTATCGCGGTGCTGGTGTTTCAATGCTTCTCTCTGATAACCAATATTATTTATACCCTGTCAGCTACGCTGCTTCCGCATCTTGCGGGTGAGCTGGCGATCGCCGATAACTTCCAGCATTTTCAATATGCGGCTCTGATCTGGCCTGCTGCATTGCTGGCGATAGTGACTCAGGTTGTTCAGTCTCACCACTATCTGCTGCGCTATAAACTTGAGCGACAGTTAGAAGCGTTGTCGACTACGGATGCGTTAACCGGGGCGAGAAATCGTCGTTACTTTATCCCATTGTTGGCGAAGGAGATTCGCAGAGCTAAACGCACAGGACAAAAGCTGTCTCTGTTAATGCTGGATATCGATATGTTTAAGCGGGTGAATGATACCTATGGGCATCTGACGGGTGACCGGGTGATTCACAATGTGTCGGTTATCGGTCATCAGTTTGCCCGTGATATTGATGTTGTTGCCCGCCTGGGAGGGGAAGAGTTTGCTATTCTGCTCACCGCCTGCGATCAGCAACAGGCGGTTCAGGTAGCCGAGCGGATCCGTTCAGCAATTGCCAGTGTTACGATGTATAGCGAAGACAAGGCCGTATTCAGTTACACCGTCAGCATCGGTGTAGCTGAGCTGGAAGAGTCAGACAAAGACGAGCGCTGTTTTCTTGGCCGCGCCGATAGCGCTCTTTATGAAGCGAAAGAGAGCGGCCGCAACCGGGTTGTGTTGGCAACAGATGTGAAGGGAGTATTCAATTCCCGTAACCGGGCCTTAACCTCTGAAAATTCAGAGTGTCCTGAGTCGTAGTAAAGCTTAAAAAGTTACGTTAGTGTTTATTTTCTACTCCTCAGCCGTTAGGCTGCAATCATAGCAACTGAAAGGCTGTTTTGCTACCAGCGTTCATGTAAAGTCAGTAAAACATCAGGATAACAAAGGGATAGGTTAAAAACGCCGGCGGGAGATCTGGCCGGGTTAAGAGTGCATAACCGCATTCTCGTTTTTCTGCCAGGAGATGGCGCTACGCCGTTCAGTACTTCCTCTCTCAATCTTACCGTTACCCTGCCTTTGATACAGAGGGGCTGGCGCGCATCTGCGTTAGCCAACCGTCAAAATTAATCTGTTCAGCACAATTTGAGGTAACTTTTTAATGAAATGCCCGATCTGTAAGAAAGGCAAGCTGGTTCCCAGTTTTCTGGAAGGCTTATTTCGCGCACATACCTGCGATGACTGTGGCGGTAATTGGCTACTGATTGAAGATTATGTCGCCTGGAAGGAGCGCAACCCAGAACACGCTTTTGATCAGGAAGATGCCTTCGAAGCTGACGATAGCAAACAGGCATTAATCTGCCCAATGACCGGCACCCTGATGCATAAATACAGAATTTCCAATAGCAGTGAGCACCGGCTGGACTACAGTCCCAGTGTCGGCGGTGTATTGCTGGATAAAGGCGAGTGGCAGTATCTGAAGGAGCAGAAATTAGCCGGCTCATTAAATAAGATTTTTACCGTTGAGTGGCAACGATCATTGCGTGATCAGAATGCTGAAATGACATTCTCAGATATCTACAGGGAGCGGTTTGGTGACGAGTCATATCAAAAGATTAAAGAGATTAGGGCGTGGTTGAATGATCACCCGCGCAGGGCAGATCTGCGAGCTTATCTGTTGGCTGAAGACCCCTACAGGGTTTAACTAAGCCTTCTGCTTTTAATCTGTCGGCCTGCGCTGCATAATTTTTCTGCTCAGGCGTGATCGGGAGCAGATTAACATCCTTCATTTGAGTATATTAAGCAGCGGATTAAATGCTGCTTAATATATTGACGTTCTACCTGAACCTATTACTTCAGCTTAATCACAAAGTGCTTAAATACCGGTTGAATGATCTCCCAGGTGCCGGTAAAGCCAGCATCGACCATAAAGGCATCACCGGGCATCAGGGTGATCGGTTGCTGGCCATCCTGAGTGATAATCACTTTGCCTTCGATCAGGTGGATAAACTCCCAGTTGGCATAGGTGGCCCGGTAGGTGCCAGGTGTCGCGGCCCAGCAGCCGGTGATCATAGACTCGTCGGGGCTGGTGTATTCGATCCAGGTGGTCATGGTGGGGTTGCCATCGACCTTCTCCCAGCCTTCCAGATCATCAGTAATGGGTGTGACGGTTTTATCGATAATTTTTGTGACCAGATTCATAGTGTTTTCCTGAGTGCGCTATCCAAAGAGGAGGCCGGTCAGAGACCGGCTATAAGTTGTTTAACCTGCCTGCTTAACTTCGCTCTTATCAGACAGATAGGCTTCCAGTGAATCATCCAGCGCATCGATCCAGGGGGTGTGGTGCGGTGGGGACATGGTGCCGGTCATCAGTGAGCGGAAAGAGTAGTCGCGGAAGGTCATAATGTTTTCCTTCTTGTGATGTTTCCACTCCAGGAAGGTCTGACGCACGCCTTCGATATCGAAGGTGGGATAATCTGTCGCTTCAATCAGTTCGAGGATATAGTCGCCCTGGTAGGTGAACATCTCTTCGGCGGTTTCCAGTGTCAGTTCGCGTTCACGCCACTCCATGCTGTTGGCGGTCATCTCCTCTTTGGTCGCCGGAAGCGAGATCCGACCGAGAATGACATCACGCACATACCAGGCCTGGGCATCGAACATATTGAAGGTGTACCACTGATCCTGCATACCGAGATAGAACATCTGGGTGTTGTGCTCCCAGACAACCCCTTTATAGAGATCCATCGCCCAGAGGCGATTGTCGGTTTTCAGGCGCAGGGACTCGTCGATGAAGGGGAAGTGATGCAGATAGCCGGTGCAGAGGATGATGGCATCAATCTTACGGCTGCTGCCATCGGCAAAGTAGGCGGTATCGGTATCGACCCGTTGTAGCAGTGGTTTCTCCTCCCAGTTTTTTGGCCATTTATAGCCCATCGGTGCGCTGCGGTAACAGCTGATCAGGCTGCGGGCGCCATATTTGTAACACTGAGAACCGATATCTTCGGCGGAGTAACTGCTGCCAACCAGCAGAATATCTTTGTCTTTAAATTCCAGTGCGTCACGGAAATCGTGGGCATGCAGAATGCGGCCGCCAAATGTGCTGAACCCCTCAAATTCAGGTACCCGTGGTGTAGAAAAGTGGCCCGAGGCGCAGACCACATAGTCGAACTCTTCTGAGTAAACGGTATCGGTGGTGTGATCGTGTACAGTGACGGTGAAAAGCTTGCTGGTGTCATCGAAGGTGATATTGCGCACAGGGGTGTTAAAGCGGATATAGTCACGCACTCCGGCCTTCTCTACCCGGCCTTTAATGTAATCCCAGAGCACTTCGCGGGGCGGGTAAGAGGCGATCGGCTTGCCGAAATGCTCATCAAAACTGTAATCAGCAAACTCCAGGCACTCTTTCGGGCCGTTGGACCAGAGATAGCGATACATACTGCCATGCACCGGCTCACCATGCTCATCCAGACCGGTGCGCCAGGTATAGTTCCATAAGCCACCCCAGTCGCTCTGTTTTTCAAAGCAGACCATCTCTGGTATCTCAGCACCTTTCTCCTGAGCTGACTGAAAGGCCCGCAGTTGAGCCAGACCACTGGGGCCGGCACCGATTATCGCTACTCGCTTGGTCATCTGTAATCTCCTGATAATTACGTTCTTTTCATCAGGTTATTAAGATATCGGGCGGTGATAAATTCCTCAGAGTGGATAAGTCAAAAGGGGTAACCCGGGTTACTCTGAAGGGGGACTGATCTTGAGAATGATCCCTTCAACACCCAGTACGGCGCCGGTTGAGGAGTAGATGCCCTGTCCTTTCTCATACACCCGGCGATAGTGGCCATCCGCATGGAGTATCTGGTAGTACAACTCAAAACAACGGTGTTGCTGGAGTGCGTGCTGAACCGTTTCCCAAACCCGGTCAGCATCATCGGGATGGATCAGTCCTCCAATGGAAAGCTGGGTCTGATTGAGCAGCAGATCACGGCTGTAACCGGTGATGTCAAGACACCCTTCACTGACATATTCCATGGTCCAGCGGGTATCATTCCGGCCGCGGTAGAGCATGCCCGGTATCCGGTTAACTAATCCAGACAGGCTGCGATGGCTGGCTTTGCTGATCTCATCCTCCCGAACCTGGGGGGTGATATCGCAAAGGGTGGCCGTCAGGGGAAAGGGATCACCGCTACGCAACGGTTGCAGGCGAATCTCACACCAGCGTACCTCGCTATCTTTTCGGATCAGGCGGAACCAGAGAAACTGGCTATCGTCCCCCCGGCTAACTTTCCGGCTGATATCGATCCAGTTCTGCAGCTCTTCCGGGTGGATATAGTCACTGAAGCAGGTATTGATGGCTTCTTTACTGGTGTACCCCGTCAGGGTTTTCCAACAGGCGTTAACATAGCTGATTTGCAGATCGCTGTTAAATACCAAAACGGCATCTCCCAGGCTATTGAGTACTTCGCTCAGCGCTGGCAGCTCTGCGCTGGGTGTCCGGCGGAACAACCTGAGCACCGTCATAGAGCGCCTCCTGTCTCTGAAGGGGCAGGCTTACCTGTGTGAGGTTGATTGGCATGGGCCCAGGCGGCCAGCTCCAGGCGGGAGCTAACGTTCAGTTTGCGTAACAGGTTTTTAACATAGACCTTAACGGTGCCATCACTGATACCCAGTTCCCGGGCGATCAGTTTGTTACTCATCCCCCGGGTAATCAGTTCCAGCGTTTGCTGTTCCCGTTCGGTCAGATCGAAGTGATTGCTCTCTGTTGTTTCCCGGGGCTGTTGATCCCCCTTGCTCAGATGGTGTGCCAGCATGGTGACACCGGTATGATCCATGGCGATATTGCCCTGCATCACACCTTTCAGGCCGCTGATGATCAGTTCCGGTGCAGAGTCTTTCAACAGATAGCCATGTGCACCCGCCGAGATCGCCTCAAACAGTTCGCTGCTGTCATCCGATGCGGTGAGAAACACGATCTTCTGTTCAGTCCCCATCTGTTTAAGTTGCTGCAACAGTTGCAGCCCTGAAAGCTCCGGCATATGCATATCCAGTAGCAGCAGATCGGCGGAGAGGCCGGGGAGGGCTTCAAGCAGCTGCTGTCCACCGTCGAAATCCGCCAATACTCTGAACTCGCCACTGTCGTTCAGCAGCTCAACCACCCCCCGCCGGAACAGGGGGTGGTCATCAACAATAATGACATTGGTCAGGCTAACTTCATTCATAAGATCATCATATTCAGTTGGATTCATCGGGGTGCGTCCGCAATCACCAGATCTACACGGGTGCCGCCCTGGGGACGTGGCAGAATAAACAGGCTGGCGTGGATCCGCTGTGCCCGCTCCTGCATGATTTTCATGCCAAAACTGTCCTGGCGGGCCTGTTCGGCACAGATCCCCTTACCGTTATCCTCAATACGGATGCGTATTGAGGTATCACTCAGGGGTAATAGCTGTACCTGGGCATGCGAGGCGTGAGCATGGCGGACGATGTTGTTGAGGGCTTCACGAATAATAAAGATCGCCTGGGAGTCATCTTCGGTGATCAGCTGGGTGCCCACCCGGTTATCCAGTTCAAAAACAATAGCGCTGCGCTGTTCGAATTCGCTGATGGCCTGGCTGATCGCCTCAACCAGCTGTCCCTGTTCGATGGACAGCCTTGAGCAGGCGATCAGTTCACGGGTCTGGCGATAGGCACACTGCGCCTGATGGCACAGGTCTTCACTGATTGCCGCCAGTTCCGGTTCGGATGTGCGCTTACACTGATCCGCCAGCCGGGATGCCTTAATCCGCATATAGCCGAGAATCTGCGCCATTGAGTCATGCAGTTCGGCAGCATGGGCGGCTTTCTCTGATGAGATCGCTGCACTGATACGGGATTGCTGCCGGTACCAGCTACTCAGCCCGCCGCTGAGAGCCTCGGCAACCGGACCCGATACCCGGTTGATCTGCTCGCTATCCGGCAGGCTGTCTTTAAAGCAGAGTACCATCCAGCCCGCCGGACTCTGTTCATCAAAGCGTAACTGCAGGGCATGAACGGATAGCTCAGTGCCCGGCAGCTTATAACGCAACTCATTGGCGTCACTGATGCAATGCTCCGTCAGTTGATAGCGCAGCTGACCGGCCAGGCCTACTGGCGGGGCGATGGTTGCGGCGTGCAGTAGCTGATTTCCCTGTGGAGTGGGTATGCCGATCAGATAGACCTGCGCCTGAAGATGGAAACCGATGTAGCTTTGCAGTCGGTTTAGTGCCTGTTCCAGACTGAGCCGGATATCCTCGCTGCAAGCCAGATCGACCACCAGTTGTGTCAGGGCAGGAGCACAGACAACCTCTTTCTGTTTCACCGGCTGTTCGCGAAACAGTCGGGGGAAACTACGCCGCCATAGTGGCAATGAAACCGCCATTCGAACCTCCTTACTGCTGGATTCCCGCTCAGGGAAAGGTTTTATTCCGAAGTTATTACTGCAGTTTTTATGCCACAGATGAGGCGCTACTCACTATGGATTACCCCTTCCTGAGAATTGTATCTTGAATCACTATGAGTAAATATTTTTAACCATTGGGAAATTAATTTCTGGTGTCAAAGCGAAGATCTGTGTGCACCAGGTTAGTTCTGAAGCGATCGATAGTGCACTCACATAGCGCTGCAGATGAAAGACAATCGGGTCAAAAGGTAATTGAGGCTTTTCTATGACGATTCAGCAACACCCTGTCCAGGATAGAGTGAATGACGAGTTGATACCCCGGTTGTATCGGCTGGAGGGGCAGGACGCTCTGCGTCTTGATCTGCAACAGGGGGACAAAATCTGTATCACCTCAGCCGATACGCAGCAGGGGTGTGAGTTGCTGTTTATCGATCCCGAGGGAGGTGTCACTGAAGCATCGTTGCCTTCATACGCTTTCAGTACAGCGGTCAATACCCTGGCGCAACTGGATCAGCCAGGAGGCTCAGGGCTGCGCTTAAAGGCGTTGTTACAGGCCTGGGAGATCAGTGAACAAACACTGCAACGGGCATGCTGTTTTACTGCACAGACACTGCCTGAGTTTGAAGTCACGGCCGCGGTCACCCTGGTGGTGCTCTGTTGTGGCCGGGATATGCAGGTGGTTGAGCAATCGCCGGTAACCGCTTTACAGATTACTCATTTCACGACCGCTGATGCTGTGTTGCCACTGCCTCTGGCCGCGCCACGCTGCGAATTCCGGGTGCCCAGATGCAGCGCGAAGAGTTACGAAGTGAAAGCGGGTGAGTGGATTCAGATTATCGATGTCGAGGGCAAACAGTGCAGTGATTTTATCGCCTTTGATGCTGCGGCGCTGGACCGGGGGGATGAGGTTGCGCTGGATGCGGTGGCCACCCGAACGCTTAATGGGCTGACTCTGCCGCAACCGGGTGTGCATTCGAAGCTCACCGATGCACAGCAGAAAACCATGCTCGAAGTTGTGCAGGATACTGTGGGTCGGCATGACAGCTTTTTGTTTGCCTGCAATAGCAAATATTACGAAGACAGCGGTTATTTCGGTCATATCAACTGTACTGAAAATTTCAATCGCTGCCTGAGTGGCTATGGCATCGCCCCCAGGGCTGGCTGGCCTGCGATCAACTTCTTTTTTAATACCCACGTTGGTGACTGCGGCACCATCGGCTTCGAAGAGCCCTGGTCCCGTGCAGGCGACTATGTGCTGTTGCGGGCTGGCCGGGACCTTGTATGTGCTTCTTCCGCCTGCCCCGACGATATTGATCCGGCCAACGGCTGGAACCCAACCGATATCCATATCCGTATCTACCCCGCAACCTGTGAGTTTCCCCGTTCAGTGGGATACCGGATAACACCCGAGGAACAACCCCGTATGACTAAGCCAACAGGTTTTCATAGCCGCACCTCCACCCTGACAAAGCAGTTTACTGAATATCATGGTTACTGGGTGGCCTCCGAATATCAGAACTATGGTGCCAGGGCGGAGTATCTGGCTTGTCGTGAAAGGGTGGCGATGATCGATCTGACACCGCTGCGAAAGTTTGAAGTGCTGGGGCCTGATGCTGAAACCCTGCTGCAATATGCCCTGACCCGAAATGTAGCCAGGATGTCGATTGGCGAAGTGGTCTACTCGGCGGTGTGCCACAGCACCGGCGGGATGATTGACGACGGTACGCTGTTCCGGATGGGGCAGCACGCGTTCCGCTGGATCTGCGGCGATTCCTATTGCGGTATCTGGTTACGCCAGTTGGCTGCTGAAAAGGGGTTGCAGGTGCAGGTGAGGGAATCAACCGATCAGATTCATAACGTCGCCGTACAGGGACCGCAAAGCCGTCACCTGTTACAGCAGATCATCTGGAATGGGGAGGTCTGCACGCCGGTATCTGAACTGGGCTGGTTTCGTTTTATGACTGGTCGGCTGGATGGCCCGGAGGGTATCCCGGTGATGGTCTCGCGCACCGGTTATACAGGTGAGCTGGGGTTTGAGGTCTGGTGCCATCCCGATCAGGCCGGAGAGGTGTGGGATCGTATCTGGGAGACCGGTGTGCCCTATGGCATAGCCCCGCTGGGTTTCGATGCCCTGGATGTGCTGCGTATCGAGGCGGGCCTTATCTTTGCGGAGCATGAGTTCTGTGCTGAAACCAATCCGTTTGAAGCGGGTATCGGTTTTACCGTACCGCTGAAAACCAAGACTGATGATTTTGTCGGGCGAGAGGCGATAGCCGCTCAAAACCCAGCCAGCCTGAAAAAACTGGTGGGGCTGCTAATCAACAGCCAGGAAACCGTGAGTCACGGAGATTCTGTCTTTAATGGCCGGTTTCCGGTGGGCGTTGTGACCAGTTCTACCTATTCACCCGCGCTTAAAAGTCAGATCGCTCTGTGCCGCATAGATCCTCAGTTTGCTGAACCCGGTACCACGCTGGAGATCGGGCAACTGGATGGACAGCGTAAACGGATAGCGGTCAGCGTCACCTCGCTGCCTTTCTATGACCCGGAACGAACCCGGGTCAGAAGTTAATTTATTTTTTATCAACTCGAAGGAGTAATACCCATGGCTATGACCTACATAAAGCAAGCGTCACAGATGAAACAACCGAGTATGGAGCGTCCGGGATGCAACGCTTTTCTGGGCGATGTAATGGTGTCCGATGATGCCGAAAAGACCATCGTCAGCGGTTTCTTCCGCATGGAAAAGTCCGATGAACCGCTGGTGTATGAATACACCTACCATGAGATGAAGATTATCGTCGAAGGCGAGATGACGATCTCCGATGAAGAGGGCAATGAAGTGATGGCAACGGCGGGGGATATTTTCTACTTCCCTAAAGGTTCGGTCATCACCTTCCAGTCATCCGACTATGGCATTGGCTTCTTCTGTGGACAGCGCCGTGAAGGCGAAGGCTGATGGTTTTGTCTGTCTTACGATGAAGCCATAAATTGACCCCGAATGATGCGATGCACCAAACAGGGTCAGTTTACCGGCCAGGAAAGTGTGTAAATCTATAGTATATATTTTTAACTTATTGATATAAGTCAATAAATAATAAGATTGGTATGATACCTGCATTTCTTTAAGGGAAATAAAGTTTCCCATAGATAAATAAAAGTTTGACTGTTTGAGTCACAGTTCTAACGCTTAACAATAGAAAATTTAACAGATGAGAGGTTTCCAAAATGGAGCAGACAGCCCCTACACTTGCGGAGTTGCAAACTCTGATTGAGATGACGGGTACCATCAATATGGAGGTGTTCTATTGGTGGTGTACCGGCCTGATGGTGATTATCCATGCAGGCTTTCTGGCGTATGAGATGGGTGCATCCCGCCTGAAAAACGCACTGGCGTCCGGTGTGAAAAACATTCTGGCATTTGCCTTTATTATCCCGACCTTCTTCTTCTTTGGCTGGTGGATCTATCTGGCGATGTACAACGGTTTTACGCCTGATTATGAAGCCGCCGCTGCGGGGCTTCCATGGTCAACGAATATGGGGCCAAACCTGAGCGATAATGCCAGCGGTATCTTCTGGGGCGCCTTTGTGCTGTTTGCGGCGACCACGGCGTCGATATTCTCCGGTGCCGTGATTGAGCGCATCCGTATGAGCTCATTCCTGATTCTGGCGATTATTCTGGGTTCTGTGGTCTGGATTCTTGCCGCTGCCTGGGGCTGGCATCCAACCGGCTGGCTCACCGTTGAGTGGGGCTTCCACGACTTTGGTGCGGCAGGCTGTGTACATATGGTGGCCGGCTTCTTCGCACTGGGCGTGACTATTAATCTGGGGCCTCGTATCGGTCGTTTCCTGGCGGATGGCACTGTGGTTGATATCAAAGGCCATAGTATGCCGATGACCATTATCGGTCTGATGCTGATTATCGTGGGTTTCTTTGGTTTCCTGGGGGGCTGTATCATCTATGCCGGCAGTGCTCAGTGGACCACTATCTTTGGTACCCCGGTGACACTGTCTGCGGTTAGCTTCAATACACTGATGGCCTTCTCCGGCGGTATTATCGGTGCTTACTTTGTTACCCGTCAGCCATTCTGGATGATGTCCGGCGCACTGTCCGGTATCTTCTGCGCGGCACCTGGACTGGATCTATACTATCCGCCACTGGCGTTCCTGCTGGGTATTACCGGCGGTGTCGTTTCCCCTCTGGCAGATAAATTTATCACCAACAAATTCAAAATTGATGATGCTGTAGGCGCTTTTGCTGTGCACGGTGTCGGTGGTCTGATCGGCATAGTGGGTCTGGGTGTTTTTGCCAGCGGCTTCCCGAATGTTATCGAGGGTGCTCCTGCTGTGTCCTTCACCGGCCAACTGATGAGTGCGACAGTGATGGCGCTGCTGGGCTTTGTGCCAGGCTTCGGTCTCTCCTGGGTGATGGCGAAGATGAACTTTTTGCGTGTACCGCCAAAAGCGGAAGAGATGGGTCTGGATATTGTAGAGGTCCCGCTGCAGGCTTATCCGGAATCGGTGCCAGCATATTCGGCCCCGGAAGAGCTTCCAGCCACTAAAATTACTGCAACTGCATAAGGAGAACGATGATGAATTCCAGTCCTATTACAACCTGGGAAGGTGCAGAAGCCTACTTCACCTTTGCTGACAGCCCATCCATTATGATGATTATTCTGGCGCTGGCGATGGCTGCAACAATAGGGGCCGTGGTAGCCAGTGCATTACACGAGAATCACACCTATATCGATTATAAATAGCCTAAGCTATAAATTGTGAAAGTCACCGGGGCAGCTCAGGCTGCTCCGGAATTTTTATTTCATGTTTATCTGAAAATGTCTGTGTGAAGGTATTGCGTCAATGACTGTCTATTCCTCAACCGCAGGCCAGCAACGCTGGCAATTTGCTGATCTGAAAGAGCTGCTGGCCAAAGCGACGCCACTGCGGTCCGGTGATTGTCTGGCGGGGCTTGCAGCCGGGTCAGCTCGGCAGCGGGTTGCTGCGCAGATGGCGCTGGCCGACCTGCCACTCAAGACATTTTTGCATGAGCAGGTCATTCCCCCTGAAGTCGATGAGGTCAGTCGGCTCATTATCGATAGCCATGATCCGGTTGCGTTTGCCCCGGTGTCACATCTGACGGTCGGCGATTTTCGCAACTGGTTGCTCTCTGATGCTGCCGATAGTGCCAGTCTGAAACGGCTGGCAATGGGGCTGACACCGGAAATGGTCGCAGCGGTATCAAAACTGATGCGGGTGCAGGATCTGATTCTGGTGGCCTCAAAATGCCGCAATGAGACCGCTTTTCGTAACTCTCTTGGCGGTAAAGGGGTTTTATCGACACGGCTGCAACCCAACCATCCCGTCGATGATCCGGCGGGTGTGGCGGCCAGTATTCTGGATGGCCTGATGTATGGCAGTGGTGATGCGGTGATCGGTATCAACCCGGCCTCCGATAACTATACGGCAGTGACTGACTTGCTGAAGATGCTGGATGATATTATTAATCACTATGGCATCCCAACCCAGTCCTGCGTGCTTACCCATGTCACCAATCAGATCGAAGCGATCAACCGGGGTGTTCCGATCGATCTGGTCTTCCAGTCGATTGCCGGTACCCAGGCCGCCAATGACAGTTTTGGTATCAATCTGGCGATGCTGGGTGAGGCTAATCAGGCTGCCCGCGAACTGCAACGGGGCAGTGTGGGGAATAACGTGATGTATTTTGAAACCGGGCAGGGCAGTGCTCTGTCGGCCAATGCTCATCACGGCGTGGATCAGCAAACCTGTGAAGTGCGCGCCTATGCGGTCGCGCGGCATTTTGATCCGCTGCTGGTGAATACGGTGGTGGGATTTATCGGTCCTGAATACCTTTATGATGGTAAACAGATTATCCGCGCGGGACTGGAGGATCATTTTTGTGGCAAGTTGCTGGGGCTGCCGATGGGATGTGATATCTGTTATACCAATCACGCTGAGGCGGATCAGGATGATATGGATATGCTGCTGACGCAGTTGGCGGTGGCCGGTATCAACTTTATTATGGGGATCCCGGGTGGTGACGATATTATGCTTAACTATCAGACCACCTCTTTTCACGACGCCCTCTATATCCGTGAAGTTCTGGGCCTGAGGCCCGCCCCTGAGTTTGACCACTGGTTGCAGCAGGCAGGTATTACTCAGCCTGGCGGGCGGTTGGCTGACACAATGCCGGCAACCTTTAGTAACCTGTTGAAACAGCTGTAGAAAGACAGCAGGAAGTTGGCAGATGGATGAGTTAGAGAAAACAGATCAGACCGCTTCGGTTACCGAGAACCCCTGGCAGGCGCTGCGACGTTATACCGCTGCCCGTATTGCCCAGGGGCGTACCGGTGTGAGTCTGCCAACCTCAGCCCTGCTGGCATTTCAGATGGATCATGCCAGCGCCCGGGATGCGGTGCATACTGCATTGCAGATTGAACCCCTAACTGAAGAGTTACATAGCGCGGGCTATCAAACCATTCAACTGCACAGCCGGGCCAGCGACCGGACAGAATACTTGCAGCGTCCTGATCTGGGACGCCGCCTCGATATGCGTTCAGTGAAGCAGTTGCAGCAGTACCGCCAGCAACACCCGGGCAGTGTTCAGGTTGCGCTGGTGATCGCCGATGGCCTGTCATCCCTGGCTGTACAGAGTCACGCTGCTGCGATGGCCGGGTCCGTCCTGAGCCGTTTAGCAGACCGCGGGTTGAGTATTGCCCCGCTTTCTATTGTCTCTCAGGGGCGGGTAGCGGTTGGCGATGAGGTGGCGGAACTGCTGGGCGCCGAGTTGCTGATTCTGTTGGTGGGAGAACGCCCCGGGCTCAGTTCACCCGATAGTCTGGGAATTTACTACACCTACCAGCCATCGGTAGGACTGACCGATGCCCGGCGTAACTGCATCTCCAATGTACGCCCTGCCGGGATGAGTATCGAGGCGGCCAGCGAAAAGCTGATCTGGCTGATCGATGAATCGGTGCGCCTGAAGTGTTCCGGTGTTGGCCTCAAGGATCAGTCGGTCTCATCGTCAAAGATTCACGGCAGGAAGAATTTTCTGCTGCCCTGAGAGACTCTCAGAGTAGAGGATAAACCTTTCATCACCCCCCAAAAACCAGTAACACCTTCCTCCGGTGTTGCTGGTTTTTTATTTTGCTGCACCGGTTCCAGAGAGCAAATCAGTGCACATCTGTGTGACTCGTACTGGTGCAACGCACTAAGAGTGTGCGCCTGCGTGAGTGTTATCCGGCCAAAAACAATCTAACTATATGATTTTAAATAAGAAAATATTCTTGGCATGAATATTACATATTCCCTTAAAGAATAATATATTCCTTATGGAGAATTTTGGAGGAGAGATGAAATTAATAACGGCCATTATCCGGCCGCACACACTGGAAGAGGTAAGAGGGCCTTTGCAGTCCATTGGTGTGAGCGGTCTGACAGTTACTGAGGTTAAGGGGTATGGGCGCCAACAGGGGCACACTGAACTTTATCGGGGTGCAGAGTACCGTGTCAGCTTTGTGCCCAAGATTAAGCTGGAAATTGCACTCGATGATGCCCTGCTGGATCAGGTTGTAGAAGCGATTTCCGGGGCCGCTAAAACGGGCGCTTTTGGCGATGGCAAGTTGTTTATTCAAGACCTTGATCAGGTTTTCAGAATTCGTACCGGAGAATCCGGTGCATCTGCATTGTAGGAGAAACAGATGAGTAATCTACCAATTGAACTGTCATACGCGCTCGATACATTTTATTTTCTGATATGTGCCGTGCTGGTGATGTGGATGGGGGCAGGCTTTGCCATGCTTGAAGCTGGGCTGGTCCGCAGCAAGAACACCGTGGAGATTCTGAATAAGAATGCCCTGCTGTATGGTATCGCCTGTATCGCCTACCTATTGGTGGGCTATAACATTATGTACCCGGCTGATCCGGTCAGTGGAGTTATCCCCGGCCTGGATTTTCTTCTGGGGGCCGATAACAGCACAGACGCTGTGGTGGCGGGTGGCGATGATGCACCGTATTACTCCAGTATGGCGGACTTTATCTTCCAGGCGGTGTTTGCTGCTGCAACCATGTCGATTGTCTCCGGTGCCGTGGCTGAACGGATGCGTCTCTGGCCATTCCTGATCTTCGCCGTCTTTATGGTGTCCTTTATCTACCCGCTGGAGGGGTACTGGAAGTGGGGCGGTGGTTTCCTGGATGAGCTGGGATTCCTGGATTTTGCCGGATCGGTGGTGGTGCATATGGCGGGCGCAGCTGCCGCTCTGGCGGCAGTGATTCTGGTGGGGCCGCGTAAAGGTAAATATGGCCCTCATGGAGAGGTACGGGCGATCCCCGGCGCTAACCTGCCGATGGCAACCCTGGGGATGTTTATTCTGTGGATGGGCTGGTTTGGATTTAATGGTGGGTCAGAACTCAAAATAGCCAATGTTGAAGAGGCTAATGCAGTTGCAAAAATCTTTGTTAACACCAATGCCGCAGCAGCTGCCGGAATGGTGGTGGCGGCGCTGTTTGCCCGGGCCCTGTTTGGTAAAACCGACCTGACCATGACCATCAACGGTGCGCTGGCCGGCCTGGTGGCGATTACGGCTGAGCCGCTGCTGCCTGATACCGGTACAGCATCGCTGATCGGTGCGGTGGGTGGACTGGTGGTGGTGATCTCAGTGCTGACACTGGATAAGCTGAAACTGGATGACCCGGTGGGAGCCATCTCTGTGCATGGTGCTGCCGGTATCTGGGGTATTTTTGCCGTACTGATCAGCAACCCGGATGCCACCTTTATGGCCCAGTTGATCGGTACGTCGGTAACCTTTGCCTGGATGTTTATTGCCTCTTTCATTGTTCTGCTGATCATCAAAGCAGTGATGGGGCTGCGCGCCAGCGAAGAGGAGGAGATGGAAGGAATGGATGTCCACGAATGTGGTATGGAAGCCTATCCGGAATTTACTTCGGGTAAATAACCTTCACAGAACCCTGTATTGATCTTGAAAAGCCACCCGCTGTTCAGCCGGTGGCTTTTTCGTTTATTTGTGCGTTGATTTACGGAGGATATACCTGAGACTATAGAGCGGATAGGGAGTACGCCTTTTTCTCACATCACAAATAAATAATAGGTATGCGCTGTAAAACTCATATAATGAACAGCGTTGAAGCCTGAGTACTACCGTCAGGAATCATTCAACGGTGATAAAATGTCAGCCGCGTATAACAGGGTATTTAGGAGAGAACCGTGACCTACTGTGTGGGTATCAGAACCAATGAAGCAACCATAATGATTTCCGACTCCCGCACCAGCGCCGGGGTGGATAACATTAGCAGCTATAGCAAAATGTGGCGGTATGGTATTCCCGGTGAACGTCAGTTTGTGATCTGTAGTGCGGGCAACCTGGCGACCACTCAGGCGGTCATCGCGGCGATCGAACGGGATATTAAGAACACTGCTGAGACCAGCTTGCTGACGGTTGCGGATATGCATCAGGCTGCCGAGTATATCGGTAAAGTGAGTGTTGCGGTGCAGGAAAAGGCCGGTGGGGGAGCGGTATTTGAAGCCACGTTTCTGCTGGCTGGCGAGATTCTCGGCTCGCTCAGTGGACTCTACATGATCTATGCGCAGGGAAACTATATCGCCAGTTCGCGTCAGGTACCCTATCTGCAGATCGGTGAAATAAAATATGGTAAACCGATATTAGACCGGGTCATTCAGGAAAGCACCACCATTGACAGAGCGATCGTCTGCGGTCTGATTTCGATGGATGCGACGCTGAAAAGTAACCTGACCGTTGGCCCGCCGATTGAACTCTACATTCTTCAACATGGTAGCCTTACTTTAGGCCGTTACCGTTCATTCGGCGAAGACGATGAGTATATGCGGGATCTGCGCAAACTCTGGAACAAAGCGATGGAAAGTGCGGTAGATGCGATGCCGCGATTAACCCTGAGTTGAGCACGCACTGTATGGGGCACGGCCTTGTGCCTGCACCACCTTAGAATGAAAATGCAGCCACACAGGCTGCATTTTTTTTGGTTGGCGTAGCCAAACACTGCTTCAGGTCAGGGTTTGATCGCTGAACTTAAGTACACTGGAGCCGTGATTTGCAATGGCAGATTGAAGTTTAATGATGAATTCAACGTGCTGATTGAGGTATTCAGATGAAAATAGCAGTTGCCAGCAGAGATGGTATTACGGTCGCCGGTCATATCGGTAAATGCAAAAGCTGGATTATTTTTCAGTCGGACGCAATACATCAGATCAAACTGGTCGAGATGATCACTCTGCCCAGAGAGCTGGTGTTTCATTATTATAAGGATGATATGCCCCACCCGTTAGCCGATTGTGATGTAGTGATTGGTGCCAGCGCCGGAGATAGTTTTGTTAACAAAATGGCTCTGCGGGGTATCAATGCCGTATTGACGGCTGAAACAGACCCCGAAAAAGCCGTGGCTGATTATCTGAACAAACAGATTACTCCCCCGAAACCCCGCCCAATAGGCGGACTGGTGTGCAAAGTCAGGGATGCACTCTCGTCGCATAACTGATTGCTATCTGTAACGGGCAGTACTGAGCTTTCCATCCGGGCCTCTGTTTCCAGGCCCTTATTTCCGGTCGCTTCCGGCGCTCTGGCTGCCTCCTCTTTTTTATCTGACTCGCTGAACTTAATGGCTCTTTTGCCTGCTCTCATATCTACTGATATAGGGCGGTGTCTTGCTATTGAAGCGATCTGTAATCACCATACTCATTAAGATCTTGCCATATTTTTATACGAAACCCATAACGACACCTCAACCAAGTAAATGAACTGCATTCTCCCCAATTGTCGATGCATGCTTCCAGCAAAGATACCAGTCGATATGTAGGCGCTGGCCCGAAATGCATGTTCTGCTGTTCCAAAGTGACAATTGAAACCGGAGGAATGTGACAGAGCTGCTGATCAGAATAACAACGTTCGGGCAAGAAAAAGCCCAGCAAGGTAGCTGGGCTCGAATGAAAATCTTAAGGTTAAAAAATTATATAAACTTCGATTTCTTTACCATTAATTAAGCCATTCTACTTCAGGCTCCGCCTCAGACAGAATATCTATGCAGTCAGTAGGTGTATATATCGCATAATGCTTAATACCCATATTCTCATTGATTTTATAGCCGTCCTCTAAAAACCAATCAAGCCATCTAGAGTTTTCAACTAGAAACAATGAGGACTTACCTGGATTATCTATCGATTCGATAGTTCTAAGTATGTCGCCTTCATAAAATTTTCTATAAGCTCTAGCCTGACTGAATTTCAATCTGAGTGTCGAATCCTTTTGATCCTCTCCCTTCAGTAAGATTCTAAACCCTTCATAATCGTCATGTATGCCTTCGCAATAAAGCACACGAGGAATATTGTCTAATGGCGTCCAAATTTTAAATAGTTCTTTTTTCATCTGCCGTACCGAACTTTAATTCGGTCCCTACCATTCTGAATTTCAACTGTCGGTCTACCATCTGAACTTCCAGGACGCACAACTACCTTTCTGCCATCAGGCAAAGTTCCTAAAGTATAATAAAGTATAAGGGACAGGCATATTCTAAAAGCCTGATCTATACTGCTGATACCTCAAATATATAAGGGACAGGCATATTCTAAAAGCCTGATCTATACTGCTGATACCTCAAACAAGGATGTTAAGGAAATCATATGACCCGTGCCCGTCATCAGATTATTTCTACCGCAGACACTCCCTATTATCACTGTATTGCCCGCTGTGTGCGGCGGGCGTTTTTGTGTGGCGAAGACTCATTAACCGGACAGAGTTATGAACACCGTCGTCAATGGGTAATTGACCGCCTTAAAACGCTGCAAGCCGTGTTCTGTATAGAACTGTGCGCCTACGCCG
>NZ_JAFFZO010000050.1 GCF_016924145.1 Amphritea pacifica
CGGGCTGTCAGGGTAAACTTACTCATGGCGTATCTCTCTTCTGTTGATTGCGATCTGGCGAGATCAATCAACAGGATACGCCACCCTCTCTATCTTTCTCCATACACCAGAAATCACCATATCTCAAAAGATTCACCACCGTACCCAAAGGGCATGCTAAGAACACCGAGAGCACAGAGGAAAGCAGGTTAACGGCTCTTCTCGATCCTCTCTGTGAACTCTGTGGTAAAGCATTGTCTGGGCCTTGTCGAAGCACAGCGGCAGAGATATCGGAAAACTATATCTCTTTTTTATTGCTAAAGTTGGGGGCAGAAAGGCTTGCGATTTCTGTGTTCGAGATAGTTTCGTAAATTATAAATACTTGATTTGTCTTAATTCGTTGTTTAGTATGCCGCCGACTATTTTTTAATCAACCCACTGTAAAGGAGAACGATCATGGAATTGAAAGAATCACCCTTTGCAGGTCTGACACAGTAAAGCAGGACGCTTCGTTAAGTATCCCTTCCTTCAAGTCAATTGACCTGCCAAAAACTATTTGTTTTTAAATAATATGCAGGTATCAACATATGGGCAATTCAGTCCAGAATATTACTGATTGCGTCAGCCTCATTGCGTCTGAAAAAACGTGGATTGAAGGCTTGGCTATAGAACAACTTATTAAAACATCTGAACTTAAAGGTATGGTGCAGGTTGCGGGTATGCCCGACTTACACCCGGGTCGGGGCTATCCCGTCGGCGCAGTTTTCTTTTCGTCAGGTAAAATTTATCCGGCACTGGTGGGCAATGATATTGGCTGTGGTATGTCGCTGTGGCAGACGTCAGCTAAGGTCGGTAACGTAAATATTGAACGATGGGTTAAGAAACTTGAAGATGTAGAACAGTCACTTGATGACAGCTGGCTTGATGAGATTGCTCTTCGTAAAACAGAAAAAGGGATTCTCCGTTCTGAATACGATTATGCGTTAGGCACTATCGGCGGTGGAAACCACTTTGCTGAGTTTCAGGCTGTGGAGACTATTTATGATGCAGATGAAATTGACCGTTTGGGAATTGATAAGAAGCGTCTTCTGCTTCTGGTTCATTCCGGTTCGAGGGGGTTGGGGCAGTCTGTACTTACCCACCACATAGCTCAATTTAACCATGACGGCTTGCCAGAGGATGTCCCTGAATTCCAGCACTATGTGGCGGCACATGATGAGGCCGTTAAATGGGCAGAATTGAATAGGGAGATGATCGCTAAACGTTTCTTACAGGCTGTTAGAGAGTCTGGGGAATGCGTTCTGGATATAAATCATAACCTGGTTGTCGAGAAGAGTATTAATAATATAAAAGGCTGGCTGCACCGCAAAGGTGCCACCCCCGCCGATCAGGGATGTGTCGTTATTCCTGGCTCCAGAGGCGATTTCAGTTATCTTGTTGCACCTTTAAACACTCTCGATGCTGGTTATGACAAGAGTAATCTTTACCAGAACCTGCACTCTTTGGCACATGGTGCAGGTCGAAAATGGAAACGGGGTGACTGTCAGGCGAGGCTAAGCCATAAATATAAGAAGGATGATCTGCTTCGCACCGCCCTGGGAAGCTGGGTGATTTGTGGTAATAAAGAGCTACTGTATGACGAAGCTCCTCAAGCGTATAAAAAGTGTGAATCCATTATTGAAGATTTGGTGAGTGCTGGGTTAATCAGGGTGATTGCCAGGCTTCGACCGGTCCTTACCTTTAAGACAAATGGAGGGTGTTCATCATGATATTGTTGCAACTTTCATCGGGTCAGGGGCCTGCAGAGTGCGGTCGTGCGGTTAACCTTGCCTACAGTAAAATTGTGAAAGAGTGCAAAGCTGAAGGTATTGAACTGACGGTAGTTGAATGCGTTCCTGATCAGCAAATAAACTGCCTGAAGTCGCTGCTGCTTGAATTTAGATCAACGGGAGTCGAACGTGCAAAGCCGCTTGCCCAAAAATGGGAGGGGGTCATGCTCTGGGTATGCCAAAGTCCGTTCAGACCAAAACATAAACGTAAAAACTGGTTTTTTAGCGGCCAGGTTTATGAGTTTAATCAGGCGGATGAGGATAGAGGAATTACGTATCAGGCATGTCGGGCATCGGGGGCAGGCGGGCAGCATATCAATACTACGGACTCAGCGATTCGCGCTACTCATAGCGCTTCGGGTATCAGTGTGCGGGTCGAAAGTGAAAGAAGCCAGCACGCGAACAAACGGCTTGCAACCGCACTGATTTATCAAAAACTCGAAGAGTTCAGGCAATCTCAGATGTCTGAACAGGAAAAAGCGCATTGGCAGCAACATCAGGAGCTTCAGCGTGGAAATCCTTTACGAACGTTTAAGGGCGATAAGTTTATCTCAGTCAGATAATACTGATTCTCTGAACACAGGCCATAGGTTCTATGGCCTAAGCCAATTCACCTCAAATGCTCTGCTTACGCCCCTTATTCAGCTTTTTCCCCAGTAACAGCAACAGCGATGATACCAGTTTCTCCCGGTAGCCGGTTTTTGACTCATCGGCGGGTATCGGCCGGCACAGGGCGGCGCACTGCATACCGATGCGTGAGGTGGCGATACAGGCCCCGGCACCCTGCAGTGCCTTGGCGCCGATATTGAGGGCGGGGAAGTTGGACAGATCGAGCATATCCAGCCCGGTTTGGGACAGGCCGGAATAGGCGGTGCTTCTGCCAACCCGATAGAGCACTCGCATGCGATTACCCGCGTTTGGCCGGATGCCGTAGGTGTCTGAGATCTCTCTGATCATGATGGTGGTGCGCCACAGGGTGAGCAGAGCATCCAGCGAGGGCATCGGGCTGGCGGCGACGGCTAAGCCGGTTTGCACACTGTGCTTACGGATGATGTTTTCGACCCGCTTATCCAGCGGTTCGATGAAGAGTGTCTCCAGATGTCGCAGCCGTTCGGCATCATCGAGATAATCCGGCATGACACTGAGCGCCTTATCGAGCTGTTTTTCCTGTGGCGTATCGGTGTAGAAGCTCACCAGACTGTCGACAAACGGGGTGATCTTCTGGCTGTTCTGCTGTTGCTGCAACGCCCGTGCGCGCTTTTGAAACTCAGCGATCTTGTCGATATCGTTGCTACCCCGGGCCCATTTAAGCAGACCCATACCGGATATCAGGATCAGCACTGCCAACACGGCTGATACGGCGACACCAAAGGCCCAGTGAAGCGCAGATGCGTTGTTGATCATCGATATCAGGTCGTTAATCAGTGTCAGGCCGAACACACCACCCAAACCGATGGAGGTCAGTTTCATCGCTTTGGAAAAGAGCGGCTGAGGGTGACTATTCCAGTTGACCGGGTCGGTGTTGCCGGGTGGGTGTTCAATCTGTTCAGACTCAATCGAGTCGGGAATCATGCCCTCCAGATCGGCTTCCGATATTTTGAAGGTGCGCGGGATGCGGGTATCGCCATCCTGTTGAGATTTTATCGACATATATCACCCATTAAATTGTGCAGCACTTCATCCATACGGATGTGGGGGATGGCCTGGTCCTGATTGGCGCGAATACTTTTTGGTGGATTCAGTTGCGGCAGTTTCCAGTCTATAAACGCGGTAAATTCCGACTCAGAGGGGATATGATCGGGAATCCGGGGGTTAACAAAACCAATGGCTTCACCTTCGCTGGAGATTCCCTTGAGGATCTCCTCATTTCCCTGTGTCTGTGCATGGGAAGAGCGCACCGAAGCCACCGCTTCCACCCGCAGGTCGGCCTGTGCTCCCTGAATTCGTTCGAGGGACTTTCTGACAATACTGCTGAGCAGATGGCGGACATTATCGTGATCCTGCGACACAACCTGATCTACCTTGGTGGCGGCATAGAGTACCTTTTCGATCCGCGAACGGAACAGTCCGCCGTTGTATTCGAAGCTTTCACCAATCGCTTCCAGTGCGTGCATCATCTCGTGGAGATAGGCTTCGCCACCGTGCAGTACATTGAGGACATCGACCAACACCACCTGACGGTCGATCGGTTCGATAAACTCTTTGAAAAAGGGCTTTACGATATCCGACTTGTAGCGTTCAAAGATCGCTTCTAACTGCTTAAAATTGCTGTTTTTGCCGGCACTCTGCAGCTGCGCTTCACTATAACCGGCGCAGGCGATCAGCGGCACGAAGTGTAAAGCAGGGTGACCGGTCTGGGTGCCGGGTTCTATAAAGCGTCCCGGTTGAATAATGGTCAGTGGCGGCGACTGTTTTTTGCAGGCGTGCAGAAAATCGATATAGATTGCCCGCTGAGTCTCGACGGTCGCCGCGTTATAGTCAGCAAACGGGTCAAGCTGCTTAAGCGACGCCTGTGGATTATCACTAAAGCTACTGCGGGGTGCCCGCGACAGCTGCTTTTCGACCTGGACACACCAGTCACGAAAGCTCATCTTCAGCAGTGGCAGATCGACCAGCCACTCTCCCGGATAGTCTCTCAGTTCAATAAAAACACTTTTCGAGGTTTTTCTGCCAAACCAGCCCTGGTCGGCCAGTTTGATCTCCAGTAACACGCCACTGATATCCCGGGTCGGCATAGGCCACTGGGGAGCACTCCCCGACAGACTGTCCACCGCCTGCTCATAATCAAAGCGGGGCAGGTAGCGGTTTTCCAGCGGATGCTCTGTCACCTGGATGATCCGCTTTTTTAACCAGGGGGAGAAGCCACCCAGCCGCGAGTTTTTTGCACCGTGCTGTTTAAGCTGATTGATCAGACTGGTGATAAAGGTGGATTTACCGCTGCGGCTCAGCCCGGTGATGCCGATACAGACACGATTCTGTATCGCCCGGTTGATCAGGGTTTTCGCATCATCTGTCACATGGTGTAGCTTTTTTAAATAATCCGACTGTCCGTTGTTAGACATAGTGTTTCCAGGTTCTGCGTAAAAAGTTGATCAACCGGCGTAATTTTGCTGCAAAGAGCTGTATTCACCTATATGGCCGTGGTTAGCCCTCATTTCAAGGTCTGACTTGAAACAACGCCTTACTTGTAGCAACGCCTGTGGCTGGAGAGGTATCCGTGGCGCACATCACTCGTCAGTCAAACAGATAACCGCGGTAATCTGTCACGGTTACATGCGTGATATCGGGCACTACACAGCGATGATATTGACGACCATCAGAGCTGAATCACTGGTGTGCCAGCAGGCCAGGAGGTTGTCCGCGTTTCTCAGTCTGTTGGTGCGTTGTTGCTATTGCGGACATTGGCGGTGCGAAGTCGCTGGGTGATGGTCAGCATTAACACCGACAACGTCAGGATCAGGTAATGAATCGCCCCATGTGAAAGAGTTCATCACCTATCTGCGTGAGGGAATCAATCCCTCTGTTGTTATTTAATGGATTTCGCCTCAGACCTCTGGGGCGGAGCATCTGTTAGAATGATTCAACGTATACCCATCAGGTATAGTCTGTTTCTGATTAATAAATCCTGTAATAGCAGGGGTAAACCGGTCTGGAAGAGCCGCCTGCCTTCAGATTTACCATTCAGCAGGCTTTCATTTTTTTAGTATGAGCTGATTCTGACCTCTGTAATCAGGTCGGTTCGGCAGAAGGCATGCAGGAAACAGGTTTGCTCAGCCATCCCCAGTACGTGTTGGGCATAATCATCGTCATAACCGGATTCCAGATAGCAGTGAGTCTCCACTTCATCGGCTTCACCTCTCAGGCCTGTGTTATCCGAACCGCCCGCCAGCGAAAAGTGGGTATCCTGAATGATGCGATAATTGTCCAGCTCCTTTTTAAAGATAACAGCAGCCCGGCCAAACTGTGTCATAAAGCAGAATGCGATACCGGCAGAGATATAGGTGTTGGCATCCGGGGCGCGCCCTTGGCCTCCCTTTTCCGGGGCTTCTTCAGAGAGAAACCTGAAGATCGAACCGTGGGGGTTATACAGATGCTGCTCTATCTCTTTAACGCCATCCTCACGCAGAGTGCAGATCCCTTTTACGTGAAGCAGCCGGTTCTGTTCTTCCGCCAGACTGGAGCCTGCGAATCCTGTCGTATGTGACTCTTTAGGAGTCATTTTCCCGGTATTGACAATAATCGGTCCCAATGGAGATGTCAGGGGCTGAGCCCTGGCAAACTGATCGCCGGGGTCTTTTAGTAAAGGCCGGTTCAGCGGTTTAGTTTCCGTTGTGGTCATCTCGGTACCGTTGTGAGACAGGGCAAATAAGCTGTCGAGCGCTTCTCGCATCAGGCCGGAGAGGGGGTTCATACTGACCGCATCTTCAACCAGCTGTTGCAGGGTAGTACTGTCGGCATCTGCATCGATCTGGGCTTCCAGGCGGACATCCTCAGCGCCGCCGGTCATGGTGCCCCTGAGCATAGAACCTTTCATGGTGTAATAGTTATCCTGAATCAGCCGGAGATGGCGGATCTTAATACCTCGCTGTTTCGCCAGGGCCACTATTTCATTCATAGTTGCGCTGACCATTCCGGTGGTCAGAAATGAAAGTGGGCAGGGGGCTTCATCAAGGCCGTCAAGATAAGCACCTTCATCGCTGGCCAGCCGCCAGGCCACTCCTGTTCGGCTGGAGCGTACAATCGCTTCTTTCTGCATATGAGACAGCGAACGTACCCAGGTGCGCAGTGAGTCACCCATGCGCTGAGGGGGCGTATCAATGCCGACTTCGTCAGGATTAGCCACTTTGAAAAATAGAGGTAAACCGGAATCTTTGAGTGGATTGTTCATGCTGAACCTCGCTGTATTTATATTTAGATGCTGATGTTGTTCTGATGGATTCATCATGACATTTGACGGGGGTAAGATTAATTCAAAAAATGGGATATAAATGGTAAATTCGGAACATATCAGTTTTCTGTAATCAGCCGGGGGATCGTGTTGGCGATGGAGAAAAACTTTCCAAACTATCGGGTTTACGGTGATTACGAGACCGATTTTTCATTACACCCGGTACATCTTGATGATGTGAACACATCAACTCAGTTGAATAATTGGGCCATTGAACCTCACCGGCACGATGACCTTTATCATCTGGCCTATTTTTATGGCGGTGACGGTGTGCTCTATATGAAAGGCGAGGCGCTGAGTCTGAAAGCTCCCTGTTTCTGTGCCATTCCCGCAGGCGATGTGCACAGCTTTTATGTAGAGCAAACGATTCAGGGCTATTTGATGACGATCTCCCGCAGTTATCTTGATGAGCTGCTGGAAAGTTCTGCCAGCTGTTTACGCTTACTGGATCGTCCCAGTTACATTCACGGCGAAAAAAGTTTCTTTGCGCTGATCGATCCACTCTTTCAGCAGCTAAAGAGCGAATACACCGCACGGAAGCAGGCCCGGGAGCTGATTATCCGGGCGTTGATCAGTCTGGTTTTCAGCTATCTTTCCCGACATGAGGCTGATAACGACCGGCTGTCTGCTCAGCGCAGCGCTGAGGATCTGAATTTATGGTATTACCGACAATTTCAGAACATGATTGGTTATTCAGTGGCGGAAAAGCGGCCAGTGTCCGATTATGCCGCTGAGTTGCGCATCTCGGCCACCCATCTGAACAGAGTCTGTCGTGCAGTTGCAGGGAAGTCTGCTTTAAAGGTGATCCATGACCGGTTGATCAGCGAGGCAAAAGTGAACCTGGCCTACACCTTTCAATCGGTATCAGAGGTCGCCTATAAGCTGGGTTTTGACGATACCAGCTATTTTTCCCGCTTCTTTAAAAGCCATACCGGAGTTTCTCCCAGCGTGTTTAAGGCGCGGGTGAGAAAGCCGGACTGAGCGGCCGGTGTTACTCCATTCCCAGTTGCTGGCGTATCAGCTTAAGTAATGCTAATAACTGGCGTCCTGCCAAACAGTTTTCGGGGTGTTCCGGCTCGATTGGCCAGCCGATGTTGATACGGAAACAGTCGGCATAAAGCTCCCGGGTACTGAAAAGTGCGCCGACCCGGAGGTCTATCTCCTGCTGCAGTGCCTGTTGATAGAGTAAGTCGGTATCCAGTCCGGGAAGTTGCACCCATAGGACGGTGCCTCCCGTCGGTGAACTGATGCTGGCCGAATCCGGTAGATGCCTTTTTATGATACCGGCGTAGATACTGATCTGGCGGGCCAGCGCCAGTCTGACTTTACGCAGGTGAGTCCGGTATTGACCGCTATTGATAAACTCGGCCAGCGCCAGCTGAATCGGGGAGCTGGCGCCGAAGCTCTGGGTGGTGCGTCGTTGCAGATAGCGGTCAAGATAGCGCCCGGGTAAGCACCAGCCGAGGCGATAGCCCGCCGCTAATGTCTTAGAAATCGAACCACACCAGAGGAGATAACCCGCTTTATCCCAGTGTTTTACAGGCAGTGGCGTTATCTGGCCATGGCCCAGTTCCAGGTAAACATCATCCTCTATCACCGGTATCTGATACCGTGCAGCCATCTCCGCGAGTTGCTGTTTTTGTGTCACCGACAGAGTGATCCCCTGTGGGTTCATATGGGTTGTGCTAAAGAGTGCAGCGCTGATACTTTGTGCTGCCATATGCTCGTCTAACTGACGCAGGTCGATACCCTCAGAGGTGGATGGAATCTCTAATACCCGTCGCCCCATCTGGGCCAGAAGTTCCAGCAGCCCATTGAAACAGGGAGAGTTGATCGCGATGACATCGCCCGGTTGGCTGGTAACCTCCAGAGCAACGCGCACCGCATCCAGGCAGCCATTAGTCACGACCAGATCAGGCGCAGCAAAATTGAAACCGTAGCCTGAAAAATGGCTTGCCAGTGCCGACCTGAGTCTGAGATCTCCCTGAGGGTCTGGGTAGGCGTGTACCTGCGCCCCCTGTCGCTGACAAGCCCGGCGAAGAGTTCTGAGCATCGCCTCCGTTGGCAATAGCTCGGGGGCCAGCAGCGAAACCCCTAGCGGACCTGTTGCTGTGGATGTGAGTCTCGACGCCGATGCCTCTGCTGCTGTCGGCTGGCAAGGCGTAGTGGCCTCACTTTTAAACGTCGGAAAGGAGGGAGTGTGCTGTTCTGACAACGGTGTCGCAACAAAATAACCCGCCTGGGGACGGGCAATGGCCCAGCCGAGTTCTTCCAGCAGGTGGTAACCGTTCAGCGCGGTGGTCATGCTGACATCATGCTGTTGTGCCAGGCGGCGCAGAGAGGGCAGTCGCTGTCCGGGCTTAAGCCTGCCTTGCTGAATATCCGTGATGTACTGATGGGCAATCTGTTTATAGCGCATCGCTATATTGTATATCTTTTTTTCTTAAAAATTGCATCTGTTATCTTTTTTCTGTGGCGCGATACTGTTCTTGTTTATCTGGGTTAAATAAAAGGAGACGCAAGTGAGTATTCGGGACCTGCTGCTGGGCATTGCTGTCATGTGTGTCTGGGGCTTTAATTTTGCAGTGATAAAATTGGGTGCTGATCATATAGATCCGCTGATTCTGACCGGGTTAAGGTTTTCCTTAGCGGTGGTTCCCGTGATCTTTTTTATCCACCGTCCGAATGTGCCATGGGTGTTGTTGATCGCTTATGGTCTGGTCTTTGGTGTGGGTGTGTGGGGGATGGTTACCTACTCGATTACACTGGGTCTTTCAGCTGGAATGGCTTCCTTGCTCTTGCAGCTTAACGTTGCCATCAGTCTGTTGATCGGTTTCCTGTTTCTGGGTGAACGGATCACCATACAGCGAGGCCTGGGGGCTATGCTGGCGCTGTCGGGACTGTTATTAAGCTTGTTGCTTGAAGATGGCTCGGTGACTCTGGCCGGACTGGTGCTGGTAATCATTGGAGCCACCTGTTGGGGGCTGAGTAGCCTGATTATGAAAGCGGCTAAAACGGATCAGGTGTTTGGGTTTATTGTTTGGGGGATGTTATTTGCTCCGCTGCCTTTATTTACGCTTTCTGCAATCAGTCACGGTAGCAGCGGCTTTATCCAGCTAATAGATACCTTCAATGCCGCCGCGCTGTTTTCTATTCTGTTTCAGGCCTACCCAACAACGTTGCTGGGATACTGGATCTGGAATCGCCTGATTGTTAAGTACCCCCTGTCGACTGTTGCACCACTCACGCTGTTAGTGCCGATATTTGGCTTGTTGGGCAGTGTTCTGTTCTATCAGGAAAGTATCGGCCCCATTAAAGCGGTGGCGAGTACGTTAATCATTGCAGGGTTACTGGTGGGTTTGGTGAAACCAGAGCTGTTTGCCCGGTTACAAATGATCCCAGCCCTGCGGCAAAAGTATGTAAAGCGCGGGTGAACAAACCGCAATGACTCAATTATCCGCAGCCTCGTGAGAAGCGACAGAGTCTTTCTGCCCGCTTTTCTGAGATACCCGGCTGGTAATGGTCAGGGTCAGCACGCAGAGGGTTAAGATCAGTGTGATCAGATTGGCGAGCAATACCGGCATATCCCCGATGATAAATCCGTAGATGACCCAGAGAAAGACGCCAAAGGTGAAGATGGAGTACATGGTGAGCGAGATGCCCGAGGTGTTTTTACTTCTGAGGATGGTATAGACCTGAGGCACAAAAGATACGGTGGTTATACAGGCAGCAGAGATCCCGATAAGTGAAACCAGTGAGGGCATGATAGCTATCCTGTTCAGAGTATCTGATTAAATTCCAGTTTTTCGCCATCCGGCCCGCGGATCGCAAAGTACTGGCAGCCGTTTTGCCAGAAATCCAGATGGATGGGGGCCGCTTCGATAATATCTTCTCCGGCGGCTTTCATCTCGTCAAAGGCTGCCTGAATATTGCTGACGGAAAAGGCGATATGATCTACACTGCCATCTCGTCTGTTTTCGATCTCTTCCAACTGGCTTTGCGGTAGCTGATAGAGTTCGATGATGACCCCGGCTCTGTGCATCATAACCGCGGTGGTTTCGCCATCGCCCTCCGGGAAGGTTTTCTCCATGACAACGGTAAACCCAAGGCGACGATAGAAGGTAACAGAACGCTGGATATCGGTGACCGGAATGCCGATATGTTGCAGGCCGTTAAAATTGTTCTCAAGCAGTATTTTCATCGTCGTTATGCCGTTTTTTTCTGTTTTGCCGTTGCTTGAGGAGTGATCGGTGCATTGTTTTTTGCAGCGGCAGGCTTTCGGGCAAAATGCTGTTTAACCATCTGCATCAGTCCCTGAGTTGAGGCATCGTATTCCGAACTTTTATTCTCAATATTGCGGCTGATCTCGGTGGCCAGCCGTTTACCCAGCTGTACACCCCACTGGTCAAAGGAGTTGATATTCCAGATCGCGCCCTGAACGAACACCTTATGCTCATAGAGGGCGATCAATGCCCCCAGATTGTGAGGATTCAACTGATCCATCAGCAGCACATTGCTGGGTCTGTTACCGGGGCAACTGGCAAAGTCCTGGAGGTTATCTTTGGTATCGCCGTTCATAAACGCATTCGCCTGCGCCAGCATATTGGTCAGCAGGGCAAAGTGGTGGGCCTCGGTGCCTTCATCCACCTGTAGCGAGGCGATAAAGTCGATCGGAACAAACCGGGTGCCCTGATGCAACAGCTGGAAGAAGGCGTGCTGGCCATTGGAGCCGGTCTGGCCCCAGACAATCGGCCCGGTGGCATAATCCACCGGATTGCCCTCTATATCCACCGACTTGCCGTTGCTCTCCATATCCAGTTGCTGCAGAAATGAGGGCAGTTGGTGCAGTGCCTGATCGTAGGGGATCACCGCCTGGGTTTCGGCGCCGAGGAAGTTGATATACCAGATGCCGATCAGTGCCAGAATCACCGGCATATTCTGATCCAGCGGCGCATGGAGAAAGTGCTGATCCATCTCGAAGGCACCCTCTAAGAGTTCGATAAAGCGGTGGTAGCCGATGCTCAGGGCGATAGGCAGTCCGATACTGGACCAGAGAGAGTAGCGTCCGCCGACCCAGGCCCAGAACTCAAAGATACAGTGCTCGCTCACTCCAAACTCCATGGCTGCAGCTTTATTGGTGGATACCGCGACAAAGTGTTTGCCCAGATCCGCCCCCGGACAGTTGCTCTGTGCCAGAAACCACTGTTTTGCGGTGTTAGCGTTGAGCAGGGTCTCCTGAGTTGAAAAGGTTTTGGTAGAAACGATAAACAGGGTGGTTTCCGGATCCAGTCCTTTAAGAATCTTCTTAATATGCTGACCATCGACATTAGAGATAAAGTGAAATTTCATCTCCGGGTGCTGATAGGGCAGGAGCGCCCGACAGACCATGTTGGGGCCGAGATCTGACCCGCCGATACCGATATTCACGACGTTACGAATACGCTTGTCGCTGTAGCCTTTCCACTCACCACTGCGCACCTGATCGGTAAACGCCTGTAGTTTTTTCAGCCCCGCGCGGATCTCCGGCATGACATCCTGACCATTCACCACCACCGGTTCATCTCCCCGGTTACGTAATGCGGTGTGCAGCACCGGGCGCTTCTCGGTAACATTGATAATATCGCCGGAGAACATCTGTGCCTGGCGCTGGCGAAGCGGAGAGTGTTCGGCCAGTTTAATCAGGGTTTTGAATATGTCGTCGGACAGTCTGTTTTTAGAGTAATCCAGAAACAAGCCGCCCAGTTGCAGACTCATCCTGTTAAAACGATCTGAGTCAGCGCTAAAGTAATCTGAAATCCGGTCATTTTCGGTTTGCTGGGCTAACTGCTCGAGTTTTTTCCAGGTGACAGAGGAGCTGAGAGTGTACATTGATGGCCTCGCGATATTTTATGCAGCCGACGACATGCCGGGACCCGTTATCTGTGTCATTAGAACCGGGTCAGGTAAACCAGAAATGAATCACTTTGGCGTGGTTTGTAATAATTGAAATTTTTATGGCGCATGTTTGTGTTATTTATACACTTATAAGAAGAATAAAATTGGAAACGTCTATGACAAACGCTGTCCGGCAAAAAATTTTGGTGGTCGATGATGAGATCGATATGCGGGAGTTGTTGCAGGATCTTCTGGAAGATAGCGGCTTCAGTGTCACTGCCGTGGCCGATGGCGGGGCGATGCGTCAGACGCTGGATACGGCTCCCTATTCGCTGATTATTCTTGATCTCAGGCTGAAAGGTGAAGATGGTATGCAACTGGCCCGGGAGGTGCGGGAACATTCCAGCATCCCGATTATGATGCTCACCGGCAAAGGGGATGAAACTGACCGGATTCTGGGGCTGGAGCTGGCCGCCGATGATTTTCTGATGAAACCGTTTAACAACCGGGAGCTGCTCGCCAGAGTACGGGCTATGTTGCGCAGAACCACCCAGCTGAGCACGCCGGTGATACGTAAAGAGGATACCTATAGCCATGAACGGTTGTCGTTTGATGGCTGGATGATGGATCTGACCAGCCGGGAGTTGATCGGCGCCGATGGTGAGCCGGTTTCACTCACCTACGGCGAGTATGAGTTACTGGAGATGTTTGTCCGTTCGCCCAACCGGGTGTTCAGCCGTGATCAGCTATTGGACGCGACCCGGGGGTTTGACTCCGATGTCTATGACCGCACCATCGATGTGCTGATTCTGCGGCTGCGCAGAAAGATTGAACCGAATCCGAAACAACCCTCCTATATCCGTACTGAACGGGGTGTGGGGTATATCTTCAACGCTTCAGTGATGCAGTGCTGATGGGGCATTGTGACAGCGAGTTGAACAGATGATCCTGTCGCTCAGCTCCTTTAGTCGCCTGAGAGCACGCACCCGGTTATTGCTGGCGTTTACCATCCTGTCTGTGTCCGCGATGATTCTGGCGCTGGTGGGCTGGCAGGGGCTGAGCAACACCGACCGGGCGCTGAATATCTTTGAACAGCAGGCGTTGCCGGATATCTCCCGCTCACTCGAACTGGCCGAACGTACCGCCAACCTGGCGGCGATCGCGCCCTATGTCACCAGTGCCGGTACCCCCTATATGTTAGAGGGGCTGAGCCAGACGCTGAAAGCCAAAATCGAGAAAGTACTGTCACTGGCGCAGCGTATTCCGCAACTGGATGCCGCCGCCCCCAATCTTCAGAAGCTGCTGCAGCGTCTCGATAGCACCGTGAATGAGCTGATCGATCTGACCCGCCAGCATCTGTTTCTGCGGGAGGATCTGCGGGAATATGAATACCGCCTCAGAAGTCTGATTGATGGGACTGAACCGTTTGATACCGTGCATAGTGCTACACCTGTGACGCGGCTGGCTGAGATGCTGATGACGGCGTCCCATAGCCAGTCGGCCGATAGCCTGGCTATCACCCGCCAACGCTTTATCCGTCAGCTCGACAGTTTTCATCGCTCTGCCGCCGGTGGTGCTGATCACGACTATAACGAGCTCTATGCTGTAGGGGCGGGGCCGGAAAACCTGTTTGATCTGCGGCTGAAGCAGTTGAGTCTGGAACAGCGCAGTGCTTTTCTGCTGGCTTCAACCCGGGCGATCTCCGAGCAGCTGAGTGGAGAGGTACAACACTTTGTCGATCAGATTCAAAGCCGGATTTCCCACGAAAGTCAGCGGGTGGGCGCGGCGGTCAGCTCAGGTAAAACCGGCATTTTACTGATCAGCTTTCTCTGTATTGTCGCGGCACTGGGTGGCGTGTGGATGGTACGCGAACTGGTGATGAACCTGGCATCGGTCACCCTGGTGATGAGCCGGCTTGCTGAAGGGGATACCCATCAGCAGACCCCTGCCATCGAGCGTAGCGATGAGATTGGTGATCTGGCCAGGGCATTCCAGGTGTTTCGTGAGAATGCGGTTCAGATCGACCGGATCAGTCATGATCTGCAGGAACAGTCGCATCTGTTGGAAACGGTATTCACCAATATCAATGATGGCTTGAGTGTCTTTGACAGAGAGGGGCGGCTGATCGCCTGGAACCCTCAATACCTGCTGATTCTTGAGTTGCCCCAGGACAGTCTGCAAAAAGGGATGTCGATAGAGCAGGTGCATGGCTTGTTGTCGCAGGAGGCACAGGAGAGCTGGGCGCTGGATGGTATGGCCCTGGATAAGGATGAGGTCAATCAGATGCGACGGCAGCAACCGCAACACTTTGAGCGGCACTTTGCCAACGGACGGGTGGTTGAGTTCAGAAGCAGCCCGATGCCGGATGGTGGGTTTGTGACCCTGTATAGTGACCTGACGGAGCGTAAAACCGTTGAAGCTCAGTTACGCCAGTCTCAGAAGATGGAGGTACTGGGGCAACTGACCGGAGGGGTTGCTCATGACTTTAACAATCTGCTGGCAGCGATGTATGGCAACCTTCAGCTGCTGGAATCGACACTTTATGATGCTCCTAAACCGCTTAAATATGCCCGCCGGGCGCTCGCCTCAGCAGAGCGGGGGAAAAACCTGACGCAGCGCTTATTGGCGTTCTCCCGTAAACAGCACCTGACGCCGGAACCGACAGCTGTTGACCCGCTGATCGAAGGGATGCTGGATCTGATTGAATACAGTGTGGGGTCGGCGATTAAAATAAAACTGGATCTTGGCGCCGCTGACTGGCTGGTGGACGTTGACCCGGGGCAGCTTGAAAATGCCCTGCTGAATCTGACCATTAATAGCAGTGCCGCGATGCCTGAGGGTGGGACTCTGACATTCTGTACCCGTCAGTGCCACGCTATTGCGCTGAATGGCAGCGTCTCCGATGCGGTGCATATCGAGGTTTCTGATACCGGCTGCGGTATCTCTGAGGCCCATCTGCGCCGGGTATTTGAACCCTTTTTTACCACCAAAGAGATCGGCCAGGGCAGTGGGTTGGGGCTGAGCATGGTGTATGGCTTTGTGAAACAGTCGGAGGGGGATATCAGGGTCCGGAGCCAGCAGGGGCAGGGGACGACGATCGGTATCTATCTGCGCCGCAAAGCTGAGTCTGCCGCTTTACCCAGAGCAGATACTGTGACTACGTTCAATTATGGCCAGAATCGTTGCGTACTGATGGTTGAGGATGATCATCAGGTGAGAGATGCCGGGCAGGCTCTGCTGGAAAAGCTTGAATACCGGGTGATCGCAGTGGCCTCCGTCGATGAAGCGCTGCAACAGCTTGATGAGCGGGATGATATCGATATTGTGTTTACGGATATCAACCTGGGGACCGCGGTTAATGGTTTAGACCTGGCGAAAAAAATTGACAGTCAATGGCCCGAAATACCGGTGTTGCTGACCTCGGGGCTGAGTGTTCAGCATCTGAGTGAGCAGTACGGTTTGCAACAGACCGGTATTGTACTGGCTAAACCCTATAAACTGGAGGAGCTGGCAATGGCGCTGGATAACACATTTACACGGCATACAGATCAGGGAGGCAGAGATCTGTGAAAATAACAAAACGGGGCATGAGAGGGGCTCGCCGGTTGCTGGCAGCTCTGCTGCTGGCCGGAGCTGCGATACCCTCTGTTGCTGCTGAGAAGACCCTCTCTATCGGTATCTCCGTATCGGATCTGGGTAACCCCTATTTTATTCAGATAGCCCGGGGCGCTGAAATGCAGGCAAAACAGCTGGTGGGCGATAATGCTGAAGTGGTGGTTGTTTCCAGCGCCTATGATGTTAAACGTCAGATTGAACAGATCGAGAGTTTTGTCGCACAGGGCATGGATATGATTCTGCTATCCGCCGCCAGTTACGATGGTGTTGAAACCGCAGTATTAAAAGCCCGGCAAGCCGGGGTTAAAGTGCTGGCGGTGGATGTCAAAGCCAAAGGTGCCGATGCGACCATCACCACTGATAATGTTCAGGCCGGCATGATCGCCTGTGACTACCTGGTGAAACAGCTGGGAGGGAGGGGAAATGTGGTGATTATCAACGGCCCCAAAGTGTCATCGGTAAAGGACCGGGTGGCAGGGTGCAAAGCGGTGCTGGCGCAATCGCCGGGTATTCAGTTGCTGTCCAGCGATCTGAATAGTGGCGGGGGACGTGAAGGCGGGCTGGAGTCGATGACCTACCTGCTGACCCAGTTTCAACAGATCGATGGCGTATTTTCCATCAATGACCCCTCTGCGCTGGGCGCACAGGATGCCGCACAATTTGCCGGTCGGGGTGAGTTTATCATCGTCTCTGTCGACGGCGCACCGCTGGCACAACAGCAACTACGCCGTTCTGACTCGCTGATCCGCGCAACTGCGGCACAGTTTCCCAACTATATGGCGGCTAAAGCGGTGGAAACCGGTTACCGGTTGATGCAGGGCGGGATACTGGAGCAGAGCACCATCCTGATTCCGGCGGAACTGATCACCCGGGAGACGGTGGATAGCTATCAGGGATGGTGAAACTCAGACGCAGTTATCAATATTGAAAGGTTCAATGTACCTGATATGCTGTGTACAAAGTACATGGATTGTTAGCAGAAGGCATTAATTGCAAACCCTGAATGCGGTAGCACAATATCCGGTACTGGTGGATTCCGAAAGCTTCGATGGTCCAGGCCAGGTATGGGAAAAAGTGGTGGAGTAAGAGTGATATATTATAATTTATCTACTCAATCGGGGCGGTTATATCTGGCGCTTATTTATCCTGAGAATGAAGCCGATAACATCACCGATGCCCAAAAATCCCAACTAATGAAAGTCTCAGGCAGGCTAAAATAGCGATGAAACAAACAATGAAAGATGAACTGTTTGCTGACCTTCTTAGCAGTGCTGAAGAGATGGTTGCGATTGAAAAAGGTGAAATAATACCCGACAGTGGCGTCGTACATCACTACGAAACGCTGGATGTTAAAGCGATTCGTGAAGCATCAGGTAAAAGCCGTAAAGAGTTTGCCGATATTATTGGTGCTAGTTACGAAGCGGTAAAAAGCTGGGAGAATAAACGGAGAAATCCCACCGGCCCCACAAAAAAGTTGCTGACGCTGGTGAGAGAAAATCCCCGGCAGATGGTAGCGATTCTCGAACAGGAAAGCGCTTAACCGTATAAGCGATCTACTCCGGGTTAAATATCTCCCTAAGCGCTGCATGCATCACCCCGGTGTCCACTGTGATACCGGTCCAGTAGTGGATGCCGATAGCGCCCTGATGAACCAGCATCTGCTGTCCATTAACGAATTTGCAGCCTTTCTGCTGAGCCGTTCGCAGCAGAGGGGTCATCGGTGGATTATGGATACCGTCGGCGACCACCATATCCGCAGTCAGCGTTTCCCAGTGAATGTTAAGCTGCTGGTCGATATTCGGATAGAGGCCGATGGAGGTGGCATTGATTACGATGTCGGTGTCAGCGGGGAGAGGGAAATCTCCATCCCATATTGCAAACGTTGCTGTGGCCGGTGTTTTTTCGCCGATCAGCCGGGTCAGTTCTTCACCCCGTTCGCGGGAGCGGTTAACCACCGTGATATGGGAGGCTCCGGCAAAGGCCATCTCCACCGCGACAGCACGGGCTGCGCCGCCCGCACCAAACAGAACCACCTGTGATCCCCGTGGATCGGTTACCTCTGTCAGGGCGGTAACAAAGCCCCGGCCATCGGTGTTTTCGCCAATATATTCGCCCCTGGCTCTGCGCACTATGGTGTTAACGGCGCCGATAATCTCTGCCGACTGTCCCAGTCCATCCAGATGTTCGATCACCGCTACTTTGTGGGGGATGGAGCAGTTAAAGCCCGCCCAGCCCATCGCCCGGGCACCAAGAACTGCGTCTTTAAGGTGTTCCGGTGAGACTTCGCAGTTGATATAGCGCCAGTCGAGTTGGTGGTGCTGATAAGCGGCTTCAACCATGGCGACGGTGGGGTTCTCCATCGCCGGCATGGCAAATGAACCGGTCAGGTTGCTGAGAAAGTGCTTATTCATCGGTGATCTGTCCATAAAAAAGGCCCTGATGTTGAGTCAGGGCCAAGGCTTTACTGTGTTCAGACTGCAAATGCGCCTGCGGCGTGTTCATGCGGGTCCATCGCCCCGGTCATAATCGCCACGGCTTCAGACATGGTGTGGGTGTCCGGTTTAATCACCGCATGGCGTTTGCCCAGCCGGTGGATATGGATCCGGTCTGCCACTTCAAAGACATGGGGCATATTGTGACTGATCAGCACCACAGACAGGCCCCGGTCGCGTACATCTTTGATCAGATTCAGTACCCGGCGGGACTCTTTTACACCCAGCGCTGCGGTGGGTTCGTCCATAATCACCACATGCTTGGCGAAGGCCGCCGAGCGGGCCACGGCCACCCCCTGACGCTGACCGCCGGACAGGGTTTCCACCGCCTGATTGATATTCTGAATGGTCAACAGGCCGAGTTCAGAAAGCTTCTGGCGGGCGTTATCATGCATCGCTTTCTTATCCAGCATACGGAACACCTTACCCAGAATGCCTGGCCGCAGTTGTTCGCGGCCGAGGTAGAGGTTATCGGCGATATCCAGCGACGGGGCGACGGCGAGGTTCTGGTAGACGGTTTCGATACCGGCGTTGCGGGCATCCATCGGGCTTTTGAAGTTCACCGTCTCATTATCCAGTTTGACGGTGCCCCGGTCTGGCACCAGCGCACCGGACAAGGCTTTGATCAGAGATGATTTACCGGCACCGTTATCACCAATGACGGCCAGAATTTCACCTGGATAAAGGTCAAAATCTGCGCCATCCAGGGCGGTCACATGACCATAACGTTTAACCAGTCCACGTGCCTGTAATACTGTAGATTTACTGTTATTCATGATTACACCTTCCGAATCCACTGGTCCATACCAACGGCAACTATGATGAGCAGGCCGACGGTAAACTCCTGCCAGAGTACATCGACTCCAGCCAGCGCCAGACCGTTACGAAACACCCCGACCACCAGGGCGCCGATGAGTGTGCCGAAGATGGATCCCCGGCCCCCGAACAGGCTGCAGCCGCCGATTACCACGGCGGTGATACTGTCGAGGTTAGCGGTCATTCCTGCTTGTGGGCTGACCGAGCCGATGCGGCCGATCAGTGCCCAGGCACCGATGGCGCAGATCGCTCCGGCGACGATATAAACGGACATTAATATACGGTTGGTGCGGATGCCTGCCAGGCTGGCGGCGCCCGGATCATCACCGGTGGCATAGACATGCTTGCCCCAGGCGGTCCAGTTGAGGGCGTACCAGATCAGCGCAAACAGCGCGAGCATCAAAAGTGAGCCGTAAGTCAGTTTGGCTCCGAACAGCTCGATGGTGTGTCCGGTCCAGTGCAGTAGCGGTGCGGTTTGTTCAATCGCCTGAGAACGGATGGTTTCGCTTTTGGAATACCACAGGTTCAGGGCAAAGAAGATGTTCCAGGTGCCCAGGGTGACGATAAAGGGGGGCAGGCGGAACAGGGTGACCAGTATGCCGTTGATGTAACCGGCGATGGCGCCGGCAGCGATACCGGCCAGCAGGGCGATCTCGGGGGGCAGACCGACGTCGATCGCCATCTTACCCATGATAACGGAGGTGAGTACCATGATGGCACCGACCGACAGGTCGATACCGGCGGTGAGAATAATCAGGGTCTGGGCGATACCCAGAATACCGATGATGGTTACCTGCTGAAGAATCAGCGACATGTTGAAGGGGTGCAGAAAACGGTCGCCGATAATCATGCTGAACGCGATCACGGCGAGTAACAATACGATGGCGGGAGCCGCCGTTGGATTTGCATGGAAAAAGCGGTGAGTCTTCTCAACAAATGACAGTGTCTCTTTTTCAAATGAGGCAACTTCTCCACCTGCAGAAGCTGCGACCAACTCGTGATCAGCTGTCTGTGTCGTTTTGAGTGTGCTTGAGTCAGCCATGGGATTCTCCTGGTTTTACCTGATAGCCAGCAGGGTATGGCTACCCTGCTGTTGTGTCGTGCTTATCTGTCCGGGCTTAGCCCCAGCACATAGACAGACCTTCAGATGAGCTCCTGGCATCGATATGACTGACAGGCTTATCGGTAATCAGCTCAACGCCGGTATTGACGAAATCCAGTCCCTCTGTGGCCTGAGGTTTTTCGCCGGTTTGGGCAAATTTGAGGATGGCATCGACGCCCATTGACGCCATGCGCAGCGGGAACTGCATTGAGGTGGCACCGATCACGCCGTCTTTGACGTTCTCAACACCGGGGCAGCCGCCATCGACAGAGACGATCAGTACATCATCGGCACGGCCCGCAGACTTAAGCGCTTCATACGCGCCCGCGGCAGCCGGTTCATTGATGGTGTAGACCACATTGATCCCGGGATCTTTCTGCAGCATATTTTCCATCGCCCGGCGACCCCCTTCCTCAGCACCGCTGGTGACATCATTTCCGACAATGCGTGGGTCGGTTTCATCGCCGATACGGTCCGGGTCATTCAGGTCGATACCGAAGCCTTTCAGGAAGCCCTGATCACGGGCAACATCGACAGTGATCTGGCTGCTGTTCAGGTCCAGCATCGCTATTTTAGCCGTTGCTGCTTTATCACCCAGGGTTGCGGCCGCCCACTGACCGATCATCTCGCCAGCTTTAAAGTTATCGGTGGCAAAGGTGGCATCTGCTGCGGTTGCAGGACTCAGTGGTGTGTCCAGCGCAATCACAAGAAGACCCGCTTCACGGGCACGATCGATGGCGGGTACGATCCCTGCGGGGTCACTGGGGGTAATCAGAATGCCTTTCGCGCCAGCTGAGATCAGGTTTTCGACCGCCTGTACCTGGGACTGGTTGTCACCGTCAAATTTTCCGGAGAATGTACGCAGCTCAATGCCCATCGCATCGGCTTTTTGCTGTGCGCCCTCACGCATTTTGACGAAGAATGGATTGGTATTGGTTTTGGTGATCAGGCCAACGACGGGTTTGTCGGCTGCCATGGCGAAAGGCGCAGACAGGGCGGTGGCCAGCATCATAGCTTGAACAACTGATTTCTTATTCATGGCGTACTTTCCTTTTATTTTTATCTTTCTGGTTGTCGTAAAACGGTGGATTCAGAATCCGTTGTTCATCAGTCCTTATGAGCAGGTTATGAATGACGCTGCTCTGATGAATCTCAGTGTCTATTTAAAAGGAGGGGAATTAACGGGGAATTTCTGCTGTGCGTTATCGTGTTAACAATTGAAATATTGCGTCCTGGCGGATCCAGCGCTTTTGATGGAGGGAAGGGGTAGCGCCGTTTTAAGTATCATCTTAAAAGGGGAATCTATGACGGACAAACGCCTCACTTAACGCTATTTATCAGGCCTTTGGTGGGCGTTCATCAATTGAGAGCGTTATATACCCAACTGAGATTTAACCCGGCCAAAGGCTTCAATGGCAAACGCAATATCATCCTGAGTCAGTGCTGCGGACATCTGCGTCCGAATGCGGGCTTTTCCCTTTGGCACGACCGGGTAGGAGAAGGCGACGACATAAACCCCTTGCTCTAACATCGCATTAGCAAACTGACCCGCTACTTTCGCATCGTGCAACATGACCGGCACAATCGGATGCTCTCCGGGCAGTAATTCAAACCCCTGTCGTTGCAGGCCATCCCGGAACAGAGCGGTATTCTCTGACAACTGATCACGTAAAGCAGTGGATTCGCTGATCAGTTCAATCGCTTTCAACGCCCCGGCCACGACGGGTGGTGCCACCGTATTAGAGAACAGATAGGGGCGTGAGCGCTGGCGCAACAGCGCAACAATCTCGTTGCTGGCGCTGGTATAGCCCCCGCTGGCGCCACCGAGCGCCTTACCCAGGGTGCCGGTGATAATATCCACCCGCTCCATGCAGTGGCGGTATTCATGGGTGCCCCGACCACCGGCACCGATAAAACCGGTCGAGTGAGCATCATCGAAGTGCACCAGGGCGTGGTATTTTTCCGCCAGATCACAGATCTCATCCAGACGGGCAATGTAGCCGTCCATTGAGAACACGCCGTCGGTGGAGATCAGTTTGAAACGCGCGCCGTTTTTGTCAGCCGCCTGTAGCTGTTGCTCCAGATCGGCCATATCGCTGTTGTGATAGCGATAGCGCCGGGCCTTACACAGACGGATGCCATCGATAATGCTGGCATGGTTCAATTCATCGGAAATGATAGCGTCATCTTCCGTCAGCAGGGTTTCAAATAAGCCTCCGTTGGCATCGAAGCATGAGGGGTAGAGAATCGTGCTCTGCATACCGAGAAACCCGCTGAGCTTATCCTCCAACTGTTTGTGCAGGGTCTGGGTACCGCAGATAAACCGGACTGACGCCATCCCGTAGCCCCACTGTTCTAAACCCGCTTTGGCCGCGGCGTTTACCTGTGGGTGCTGGGATAGTCCGAGATAGTTGTTCGCGCAGAGGTTCAGTACCTGTCTGGGCGCAGCCTGGGTTGTCTGTGCAACGCCTACATGAGCACCCTGTGGAGAGGTGATCAGACGCTCATGCTTAAACAGACCGGCGGTCTCAATCTCTGTCAGCTGCTGAGCTATATGTTCCTGAAACTGATTGTGCACGACAGTTCTCCTGATGTGTAACGTAAATTAATGATTAGTCCCAGTTGAGAATAACCTTGCAGGCCTCTCCGCTGTTCATCACATCAAACCCTTTCTGGAAATCTCTGTAGTCGAAACGGTGAGTAATGATGGCGGAAATATCCAGCCCTGATTCAATAAAGACCGACATTTTGTACCAGGTCTCATACATCTCACGGCCATAAATACCTTTCAGGGTCAGCATATTGAAAATAACCAGACTCCAGTCGATCGCCACCGGATCGGGGGGAATACCTAATATAGAGACCTTGCCGCCATGACACATATTGCTTAGCAGGTCCTTAAATGCCGAAGGATTGCCCGACATCTCCAGGCCAATATCAAAGCCTTCGGTCATGCCCAGTTGTTTGCGCACACTGCTCAGGCTTTGTTTGGTGACATCGACTGTACAGTTTGCGCCTGATTTTTTTGCCAGGGCTAAACGCTGTGGGTTGATATCGGTAATCACCACATGGCGGGCACCGGCATGGCGACAGACGGCGGCCGCCATGATGCCGATAGGCCCGGCGCCGGTAATAAGAACGTCTTCGCCCAGAAGGTCATACTGGAGTGCGGTGTGTACCGCGTTGCCAAAAGGGTCAAACAGCGCGGCTATATCGAGATCGATACCCGGTCTGTGTTCCCACACATTGGACATCGGCAGGGCCAGGTATTCGGCAAACGCGCCCTGCCTGTTCACCCCCACACCGCTGGTATGTGAACAGAGATGACGACGGCCAGCCATACAGTTGCGACAGCGGCCGCAGACCACATGGCCTTCCCCTGAAACGATCTGTCCCGGATGGAAGTCATTGACGTTAGAGCCGACCTCAACGATCTCCCCAACGAACTCATGACCGATCACCATCGGTGTTGGGATCGTCTTTTGCGCCCAGCTATCCCAGTTATAGATATGCATGTCGGTACCGCAGATGGCGGTGCGCTTTATTCTGATCAGGACATCGTTGATACCGATATCCGGAGTAGGGACCTCTTCCAGCCATAAGCCGGGTTCAGCCCTCTTTTTTACCAACGCTTTCATGTTCAGTGACTCGCTTCGCAATTAAGCGTATTGATTAATAATTGTTTTAAAAAGACTGTGATTGAACAACGGATTGAAACAGCAATTCTTTATAGTTATCCAGGCTGATATACCTAAGTGAAATACGACTCAGAAGCGATGCGTTACAGGTCAAAGGGGCGTTTTTATTAATGGACGGCCGAACCAAAGTCGTTGCGATACATTATCCTGAGGCTCTTTCACGTTTCGTATCGGTATTTGTTACCCCGCTGGATGTATTCTAGTTGAGAACCCTGTTTTCGCCATGGCTGAAGGCTGAAGCCTTCATGTGAGCAGTTAGTGCAGCTCACCGATCATCCGCACGGGTAGAGAGACAGGGCTTGTATTTCAAACGTATAAAAAAACCGGCACAGGGAAGCGAGTGCCGGTTGTTACTGACGGTAGTGCATTCAGACACCCGAAGGGGGAGGGTGTCCGGATGCGAGGGTCAGGCTCTCTTAAACAGTGTCATTTAAAAGTGTCGGTTAAAAGGTGTAGTTGAGCCGTACCCGGGCTGCTGTGGTTTCATCGTCCACTACATTTGATGCGCTGGAGTAGGAGCCGGCAAAGGTCACCGTTGCTTCTGGAATACCAAACAGTGGTACTGAGTAAGCGATAT
>NZ_JAFFZO010000051.1 GCF_016924145.1 Amphritea pacifica
ATCCGGTAGTTCGCGCAAATATCAGTGAGCCAGAGTTAGCGACTCAATCAGAGCTCGAACATAAGCGTGCATTTATTCTAAGTCAAAATCGTTTCATTGTTGACAGAGGGGAGTCCACATAAGCAAGCCGCGAAGCCGCATTCTAACCCCGGCTTTTTATGCCCTTTTCTTCGCTTTTTCGAGCAAGGAAACGAAGTTTCCGTCTAGCCACGAGCAGGATCCGAAGGCTCCGTTCTAGCCACGTCTTCGCTTTATCATTACAAAGTCAGATCCAGTTGTGACAGCTCTTCCAGCAACCAGCTACCGGCGCTGCCCAGCGAGCGGTTTTCTGCCCAGACCACGTCGACCCCCTGCAAGCTCGCCACTTTCTGATAGTCCCGTTGCAGAATAATCAGTTCGCCACTATCCAGTTTTTCCTGCACCACATTGCGGTGCAGATAGGCCCACCCCAGACCGCTGCACAACAGGTCCATAATCAGGTGAGGACTTTCTGAAAACCATACACTGGGGCTGAACATTAGCCGCTCATGACTGCGATCACTGAGGTCCACGCTACGTAACACCAGCTGCCGATAAGCACGCAGGTTTGCATGTGACACCGGCTGTTTACCAACAATGGGATGATCATGGCGGCACACTGCCACCCGCTCAGAATAACCGATGCCGCGAAATCCAAACCCCTGTGGATAGCTTTCGCGCTCCAGCATCAGGCCGATATCCGCGCGGTTAGTACGCACCAGTTCCGCGACATCGCTGCCGCCGGGGTCCAGCAGTTCCAGCTGGATATGGGGAAAGCGCTGTTCAAAGCGGTGCAGAATCGCCATGAGTGGCCGGTTGGAGATACTCTGCTCCACAGCCAGACAGAGTTCGACCTCATCACTGTGCCCCAGCGCCTGGGCATGCACGCGAAACTCATGCTGGCTGTGCAGCACCGTTCGGGCATATTCCAGCAGCGCTTCGCCGCTTTTGGTCAGTACCGGATTACGGCTGCTGCGGTCAAACAGCTCGACATTGCTGTCCAGCTCCAGGTTACTGATAGCGGTGCTGACCGCCGACTGCGCCTTTCCCAGACGCCGGGCGGCGGCCGAGAACGAGCCGGTTTCTGCCGCCATCACAAAGGCTTCTAACTGATCAATCCCGGCCATCTGAGCACCTTCAATCTATCTGATTTTCAGATAGTATCTAACTTTTATCTATCTAAATAAACCCTAGAATGGCCTCCATCATTTAAGCACTGTCAGCCGACAGGGATTTAGTAAGGAGTCATCATGAATCAGCCAATTATTACCCGTACACCTCTGGACCGTCTGCGCCACACGCTGATGTTTGAAGCGCTGTTGCTGACCCTGCTGGCGCCGATGATGTCACTGATGCTGAATCGTGACATTGTTGATGTGGGGATGCTATCCGTGGTGATCAGTATCAAAGCGATGCTGATCAACCCTATCTTTAACTACTTTTTTGACCGCTTCGATGTCCGTCGGGGCAGGGTTCCAACCGAGCGAAAACTGCTGGGCCGGATTATTCATGCGATGGGGATGGAAGTAACGCTGACCGCAACATCCCTGCCACTGATTGTCTGGTGGCTGGATGTCACCTTTATGCAGGCACTGGTGGTCGATATGGTGATGATTTTCGCAGTGATGACCTATACCCTGATATTTAACTGGGGCTATGACCGGTTGTTTCCGGTGGCTCAACCCGCCGCGTCACTGCCTCTGTCTGAGAGAGCACTGTCGGTAGAGCACTGAAACACCTCTGGTGCTGTGCTTTGGATAACCGGGGGGGGGTAGCATCAATGAATATTTACCACAGAGAACACAGGGCGATAAACCATCGCGGCAAGATGCCGCTCCTACAAATCTATTCCACACCGTAGGAGCCCCTTTCAGGGGCGATAAATCCATCGCGGCAAGATGCCGCTCCTACAAATTTATTCCACACGTAGGAGCCCCTTCCAGGGGCGATAAACCATCGCGGCAAATTAGCTAATCACGCTGCTATTCAGGCGACCCGGGCAGCCTTGGTCTGGTTATCCAGATACTCATCAAAGGTGCCGGGGAAGTGGATCACTTTGTGGTCTTTAATCTCAATAATATTGTCCGCCAGCGAAGAGACAAAGGCACGGTCATGGCTGACAAAGATCAGTGTGCCATCAAAGCCTTCCAGGGCGATGTTCAGTGCTTCAATCGCTTCCATATCCATATGGTTGGTGGGCTCGTCCATGATCAGCACGTTGATATCCATCATCATCAGCTTACCGAACAGCAGACGGTTTTTCTCACCACCGGAGCAGACCCGGGCCTTCTTGTTAAAATCATCCGCAGTAAACAGCAAGCGTCCCAGCATCGCGCGGACTTTAAGATCATCATGTTTCGGCGTACGCCACTGTGACATCCACTCGAACAGCGTCAGATCGCAGTTAAAGTCCGCAGAGCTATCCTGAGGGCAGTAGCCAATAGACGCATTTTCTGACCACTTCACGGTGCCCTCTCTGGCCTGTAACTCATTCATCAGACAGCGCAGGAAGGTGGTTTTACCGGCACCATTCTCGCCGATCACCGCCAGCTTTGCGCCCGCTTCGAGAATCAGGTTGCCACCGGAGAACAGCAGTTCATCATCAAACCCATGCCCCATCTCCTCCAGAATCAGCGCCTGACGGTGCAGTTTTTTATCCTGTTTGTAAGTAATAGAGGGGAACTGACGACTGGAGGTTTTAACCTCGTCCAGCTCAATTTTTTCCAGCCTCTTCGCCCGGGAACTGGCCTGTTTCGCCTTGGAAGCGTTAGCGGAAAAACGGTTAACAAATGCCTGCAGATCCTCCATCTCAGCACTTTTCTTGGCGTTCGAAGATAACAGCTGTTCACGGATCAGCGCAGAGGCCTCCAGATAATAATCATAGTTACCGGGATAGATTCGCAGCTCACCATAATCGATATCCGCCATATGGGTGCAGACCGCATTGAGGAAGTGACGGTCGTGGGAGATGATGATCATGGTGCTCTTGCGTTGGTTGAGCACATTCTCCAGCCAACTGATGGTGTGGATATCGAGGTTGTTGGTGGGCTCGTCCAGCAGCAGAATATCGGGATTGGCAAACAGTGCCTGCGCCAGCAACACCCGCAGCTTCCAGCCCGGGGCAACCTGACTCATCAGGCCAAAATGAAACTCTTCTGCAATACCGGCTTCCAGCAGGATATCGCCCGCACGACTCTCGGCGCTGTAACCATCCATCTCGGCAAACTCCACCTCAAGGTGGGCGACCTTCATGCCGTCCTCTTCCGACATCTCTGGCAGAGAGTAGATCCGCTCGCGCTCCTGTTTTACCTTCCACAGCTCCGCATCCCCCATAATCACCGCGTCAATAACAGTGTACTCTTCAAAAGCAAACTGGTTCTGACTGAGAATACCCAGCTTCTCACCCGGCGTCATAGAAACATTACCCGCTGTTGGCGTCAGCTCACCGCTGAGGATCTTCATAAAGGTGGATTTACCACAGCCGTTGGCGCCGATCAAACCGTAACGATTACCGTTGCCGAATTTAGCGGAGATATTTTCAAACAGCGGCTCAGCGCCAAACTGCATGGTGATGTTCGCAGAGGAGATCAAAGGAGTCAGTCCTGAAAAGAGTGTTCTGGAAAGAATGTACTGAAAGAGAATCCGGAAAAAGAGCCCTGAAAAGTACAGGTTACACAGCGTAAAACCGGTGCTGTTAAAAGTGCGGCAACTTTAAAGAGTTAAGGCCCCAATGTCGAGAGGTAACTGTACATTTATTGAACAAAAATGATGTTTATGAAAATCAGATCCGGGGTATAAACCTCTGTCGCGTAACACCAAACGCCTGAGGGCCTTTCCCTCTCTCTGTCCTCAGTGGCTTGCTATCAATTCACCGCAGAGGACAGGGACAAAGAACAGGGCGGTAGATAACGACTGTTTAATCAGGGCAGATCTGCCAGCATCTTCGCAGCAGACTGCCCTACCTGGGTATCGGCACCCAGATCTACAGCGGTTTTCAGCGCGGTGCGGGCCTTTTCAGTATCGCCCATCTGATTGCTGACAAACCCCAGGGTCAGCCAGATTCGCTGATTGGATGGATCGATAATTGATCCCTCATCCAACATTTTGAGGGCTTCATCCGAGCGGCCGATATAGTGCAGGGTCAGCCCCAGGTTGTTGTAGGTGGCGGCATTTTCGGGGTCAAACGACAACAGTTTTTCATACAGTTTGGCGGCCTGCTGATAGTCCTGTTTGGCAAACATCTCATTGGCCATGCGGGAGATCTCCACCGGATCCTGCAGCACGCTCAGATCGGATGCTGCGCCAACACTATTGCCGCCCATGCCTGAACCGCCCATAGCACTGCCCCCCATAGCAGCAGAGCCCATCGCTGAGGGAGTGCGCCCCTGTGCACCGCCCGCTTTACCCGTTAGCAGATCACCGGAGAGCGTCTGCCCGGCCACGGGCCAGTCCAGATTGGGTTTAGTGGCCGCTGATTGCGGCGCTGATAGGTAATACTGCCGGGTGAAGCCAAACACAACCAGACCAAAGATGATCTGAAAGGCGATGATGGTGAGCCAGAACTTAACACTATGAGCGTTTTGACTATCAGTCATACAGATTCCTCAACAATTAAACATAATGCCGCCACTGAAAAAGAGTACGACTCATTAATCGACCACGCAGACAGCAATAAATTCCGGATCAATGACAACGGATTACACCGGTGCACCCCGGTAATAGTGCCAGAGAAACAGTGAGCCGGCGCTGCGATAGGGTGCCCAGTGCTCTATCAGATCCCGCGCCTGCCTGGGCGTCGGTTTTTGCACCAGGCGTTTTAAGCGTCCCAAAGCCACCAGCAATGCCAGATCATCGGCGGGAAAAATATCCTGCCGTTGCAGCGAAAACATCAGGTAGATCTCAGCACTCCAGCGACCAAAGCCCCGCAACGAAGAGATCACTCTGATCGCCTCATCATCAGGCAGATGGGGCAGCGTCTCTAGATCCAGGGTTTTATCGACAACGGCACCGGCCAGCCCGTTGGCATATTCAATCTTACGCCAGGACATTCCGGCGTCCCGCAACGCCTGATCATCCACCGCCAACAGCCGCTCAGCGCTAACCTCGGCCAACAGTGTTTCAACCCGTCCCCGAATTGCCGCAGCCGCCTCGGTAGACACCTGCTGACCGATAATAATCGCCAGCAGTGCGGCAAAACCTGACGCTCTTTGTCGGGGTGCCGGAGCGCCTGTCTGCGGCAGTGCGCGGGCAATATCGTCATCAACACGGGCCAGTTGCTGCAATGCCTGATCAATAAAAGCCTGATCCATCCGCACTCCTTAAAAACCACCATAACCATCTGCAGACACGATGATCCAGATCAGCCGTTCAACGCAACGGCAGTTCGATTGTCACCCGGATACCATGGGGCTCACGGTTTTCCAGTGTCAGCCGGCCCTGATAACTTTCGATAATATCGTTACAGATCGACAGCCCTAATCCAGCCCCCTCCTGCCGCTCATCGAGACGCTGACCGCGTTGCAACAGGTGTTCGATACTCTCCTGTGGCAACCCTTTACCGTCATCCAGCACCCTTATCACTGCCAGCTCGTCAGTCACCTGTGCCGTTAAGTACACCTCACTCAGGCCATATTTGCAGGCGTTATCGAGCAGGTTTCCGATCAGCTCAAGCATATCATCACGATCCTGCGGCAGACTGCCGGCCGCTGACAGATCCGCTTCAATGCGGATCGCCGGGTATAACTTACTCAGTATATTGATCAGCGGAGGCAGATCGACCGCCAGATTAGTCTGCCGCCCTGGCGATGATACGCCGACTATCCGGGCCCGTTTCAGTTCACGCTGAATCAGCCACTGAATATCATCCAGCAAGGCTTTGATATCCGCGCCAAACTCGGTGACCGATTCATCCTGCAGCTGCTGCAAACGTTGCAACGGACGCTTGATCTCATGGGCCAGATTTCCCAGAGAGTTACGGGTGCGGCTGACCCGCTGTTTTAACTGTTGCAGCAGCTGATCAATATCATCCGCCAGGGGCGCCAGTTCCTGCGGTACGCTGCTCAGATCGGGCTTATCCTCTGCGTAACGGAACGACTGGATCTTCTCCCGAACCGAATCCAGATAGCGGAAGTTGCGGGTCAGAATCCACTGCTGCATAAAAAACAGCGAAATCGCACCACCGGCCAGTACCAGCAGCGCCCAGAATGAGTATCGCCATTTCAGGGCATCCAGCGGTGAGCTGTCTTCGATAATGGTCAGCGTAAAGGGGGTATCGTTTTTATTGAACCCCAGTTGCCAGACCAGCCAGTGCTGACCATCAGCACCGGGCATCTCGAAACTGTTTTCCTCCCCCTTGGCAAGCGTGGCAAATTGCGCCGGATAATCCCACAAAGAGCGACTTCTGATCTCTATATCTGGCCCGGTTATCATATAGTAATGCCCGGAAAGCGCACGCTGATAGACGGTGCTTGTGCCGCGGGGACCCACGTCCCATGTCTGATTATCAGGCTGCAACTGCAACGCGGCAATAATCGATTCGGCATCATGTTTAAGGCGGGAAAGAATATATTCGTGGGAGATCTGACCAATGCCCCAGTTCACCACCATCAGCAGCGCCCCCATCGTCAGGCACAGGGCGACAATCAGACTACGACTGAGTTGCCGGCGAATCGACATTCTCGCCATGGCAGGGGCTTTAAACGGTTTATTCAGATCACTGTTCACTCGCCTATCCGATACCCTTTGCCCCACTGGGTCTTTATAAAGTCTTTACCAAAATAGTTACGCAGCCGGTTTACATAGACCTCGATCACATTACTGTCTTTGATCTGCTCCTCTTCATAAACCTGCTCACTCAGATAGCTTTTCGAGTGCACCTTATCGGGATACATCATAAAGTGCCGCAGCAACCGAAAATCGGTGGATGTCAGGGTGATCACCCGGCCATCCTGGGCAATCGCCTGCTGCTCAGCCAGCAGCAACCGGACCCCCTTCCATTCCAGTACATTATCGGCTTTACCCACCGTACGTCTGACCACGGCCTGCAGACGGGCGATCACCTCATCTGCATGAAACGGTTTTCCCAGATAATCGTCGGCACCGGCATTCAACCCATCGACCCGTTCATGCCAGGCATCCCGGGCAGTGAGAATAATCACCGGCACATGATTGCCCTTTTGGCGCCAGTGTCTGAGCACCTCCAGCCCCGGAATCTCCGGTAGGCCAAGATCGAGTATAACCGCATCAAACTGCTCCTCATCACCGAGAAACTGTCCATCGGTGCCATTATGTGCCATCTCGACAACATAACCGGCCTTCTGCAGACTGCGCTTCAGAGCCTCAGCCTGTTCCAGATCATCTTCGACCAGTAAGATTCTCAATCGTCGCGTTCCTCTTTTAACACCGACCCGCTCGCCGCATCGATATGAAACTCGCGCACCTCACCATCGGCGCGCAACACCTCAACTTCATAGACGATACTGTCATCTTCCTGCTCGATCTCCAGATCGAGCAGGCGACCATCAAGGCGGGACTTATTGGCGGCCATAATATCGACAAAGGACATAATTCTGCCTTCGGCCACCCACTCCCGCACCTGTGCATCACTGATATCAGAACCGGCACAGGCCTGGTTAATCATCCCAACGGCCATAACCAGGAATGCGAACCGAATCTTCATCGAAGTCTCCACTTTCTGCGCGCTGATGGCACGCATTACAGTTGCTGAAACTACCTACTTCCGCATTACCGCTGACCATACGCTCAGGCACCTCATCGTGTTTACGCACGAAGTATGGTAACTCTGTAATCCGTAAAGGCGCATCGCCCTTAACCCTTTTTAACATTCCACGACCCGGTTTACCCGCATTATCCGTCAGATAAGCGCTGATCATCGCAGCGGCTTCATCCGACACTTCAGCATTTTCACCAAAGTGATCATCCAGCGTCGTCATTATAGTGCTCCAGCTTTCCGCTGGCAGCAAACCCGCAGGATAAGCGACATGACAGGCACCGCACTCCTCCCGGTAGACAACAGCTTCTGCAGTTGTCGCGTTACCGGCACTGTAGGTGCCAGACGCATTGCTAACGCCAGTGAGTCCCAACCCCCATGCGGCAACGATAAAGCTGCCTGCCACACCGTAACGGATATATCCCGCCATTTTCTTCATTGCTGGTTTCATACGTTTATTGCCCCCTGATCCATACTAAGAAATCACCCTTTTCCTGCGCAGTACACTCACGGTTGAGCGTCCACTTACAGTTTCTTAAAAACCACTTATCGATCTTCTGGCTATCGGTAAACCGTTTTGGGTTTACTGATGGCGCCATCGGTTTGATCGCTTTGCCGGTTTTCGCGTGTTTGCCCACACCGGTTGGATCGGCACCGTGACACTGAGTGCAGCTTCGACCATCGTTATCTGAGTTCCACAGCGCCTGTCCGGCATCAGCACTGAATGTTGTGGCCCCCGCAGCCCGGTATTGATCGAGCTTCTGATCAATAACACCGGCGTTTGCTGTGATTGCCAGACTGGCAATCAGGCCTGCCAGCAGCCATCTTTTTTTAGACATGATTTTCTCCTTTAACAGTCTCAACCTTTGATTTTTTTGCGCCGATCACTTTGACACCGGTCACCATGGCGCGAATCAGGTTTTCCCGATGCAGCAGGCTGCTGACGACCACACCCGCAAGATGAATAAATACCAGCGCCAGAGTGCCGTTGGCACAAATCTCATGCAGCTCCTTCACCAGATCCTCATTAAATGAGGCCACAAAGGTTCCTGCCAGCGGTCCGATATTATCGGTCGCAATCAGAGCCATGCCGAAGAAGCAGGTCAGTGCCAGCATCAGCAACAGCGCAACCACCATGATCCCGCCAGCCGGATTATGGCCAACATAGTGTTCCGCGTTGCCGGTTAGCAGCGACTTCAGGTAACTAACCACTTTCTCTTTGCCGGTTACAAAATTTGTGAAGCGCGCGTATTTGGGGCCAATAATGCCCCACAGCAGGCGGAACAGAATCAGAGCGCTGATCCCATACCCCATATAGAAGTGCACCGTTTCGAAATCACCTTCCGTCAGATAGGCGACCGTAAAAAACAGTGCCAGCGACCAGTGAAAGACCCTGACAAGGGGGTCCCAGACCTTTACTACCTGTTGTGAATCGTGCGTTGACATCTTAAAGCCTCCTCATACCGTTCATATCCATGACCGATCTCTATAGTGGCCATATTAATGACAAGTTCTTAAAAGAAGCTTAAAAAGCCATAGCAGTTCAGAGGTTTTTATAAAAAAGCGGCTGAAACCCAATCGGTATCAGTTTTGCGGATTAAGTACTGCCCCGGGCATATTTCATATTTTGCAATACTGTGATGTATATATATCAATATACGCAAGACGTCTTTTTATATAGAGTAGCGCTATTAAACTTCAGCGGGTGTCTCTGTATAATATTGCCCTGCCTGAATTTGAGCCTCGCCGGTAACCCTGTTCCCGCCTGGTAAAATGAACAGAATTTACAGTCGTGCCGACCGGGCTGCGACTTAATCAAACGGAACTATCAGAATATGTCTAATAACTACTTCAACACGCTGCCACTGCGTGAGCAACTGGAACAACTGGGCAAATGCCGCTTCATGTCTATCGACGAATTCAGCGATGGCGTTGAAGCCCTCAAAGGCAAGAAGATGGTTGTTATCGGCTGTGGCGCTCAGGGTCTGAACCAGGGCCTTAACCTGCGTGACAGTGGCCTGGATGTCTCTTACGCACTGCGTGCTGAAGCGATCGCAGAAAAGCGTCAGTCCTGGAAAAACGCGACTGAAAACGGTTTTGTTGTCGGTACCTATGAAGAACTGATCCCGACGGCTGACGTTGTACTGAACCTGACACCTGATAAGCAGCACACCTCCGTTGTTAACGCGGTTATGCCCTTGATGAAAGAAGGCGCTTGCCTGTCTTACTCTCACGGTTTCAACATCGTTGAAGAGGGTATGAAGATCCGTGAAGACCTGACCGTTATCATGGTTGCACCTAAGTGCCCGGGCTCTGAAGTACGTGCTGAATATGTACGTGGTTTCGGTGTTCCAACCCTGATCGCAGTTCACGAAGATAACGATCCTAAAGGCGAAGGCCTGGCTCTGGCGAAAGCCTATGCTGTCGGTACCGGCGGTCACAAAGCGGGCGTACTGATGTCCTCTTTCATCGCCGAAGTTAAATCCGACCTGATGGGTGAGCAGACTATCCTGTGCGGTATGCTGCAAACCGGTTCTCTGCTGTGCTTCGACAAGATGGTTGAAGAGGGTATCGATCCAGGTTACGCATCCAAGCTGATTCAGTACGGCTGGGAAACGATCACCGAAGCGCTGAAATACGGCGGCGTAACCAACATGCTGGACCGTCTGTCTAACCCGGCTAAGATCAAGGCATACGACCTGTCTGAAGAGCTGAAGCAGATCATGCGTCCGCTGTACAACAAGCACCAGGATGACATCATCGACGGCACCTTCTCCCGCACGATGATGGAAGACTGGGCGAACGATGACAAAAACCTGCTGGGCTGGCGTGCAGAGACCGCTGAAACGGCCTTCGAAAAAACCCCGGCTGGCGATGTGGAGATCTCCGAGCAGGAGTACTTCGATAAGGGTATCCTGATGGTTGCTATGGTTAAAGCGGGCGTTGAGCTGGCATTCGAAACCATGACCGCTGCCGGCATCATCGCTGACTCTGCCTACTATGAGTCACTGCATGAAACTCCGCTGATCGCAAACACCATCGCTCGTAAGAAGCTGTATGAGATGAACGCGACTATCTCTGATACGGCTGAGTACGGTTGCTACCTGTACAACCACGCGTGTCTGCCACTGCTGGCTGACTTCATGAAGGACATCAAAACCGACGTCATCGGTAAGGGTCTGGAGCTGGAAGATACCGGCGTCGACAACGCCCGCCTGATCGAAGTGAACACTGCTCTGCGTTCACACCCGGTTGAAGCGATCGGTGCGGTACTGCGTGGCCACATGGCTGACATGAAGAAGATCGTTTAATTACGATCTCACCTGAGCGCTATGCACAGGTAACGGAAGGCCGGGACTGATCTCCTGGCCTTTTTTTTGTTCAAACACTATTGATGCTGATTCCGGATACTTATGAATATACGCCTCAACAACCTGACGGTTAACTTTGATGATCGCTTTCAACTGGATGAGATCAACTGGCAACTGGACGACTCCCAGCATTGGGTTATCACCGGTGCTAACGGTTCAGGTAAATCAGCATTAGCTGCCGTACTTGCAGGCGCTGGAGACACACTCAGCGGTACTCTCGCAGGTCTCCCTGCAAAGGTCGGACTGGTCTCTTTTGAAGCCCAGGCTGAACTGATCGAGCGGGAACGTAAGAAAGATGACGCCGATATTATCGACGTTATCTCCGAGGGTACACCGGTCAGGGAGATCCTCTGTGAAGGGGGGCGTAATCCTGAGCTGATCAGCCAACTGGTAACGATGTTCAAACTGGACTCGCTACTGGACCGTGCCTTCCGCAAACTCTCTACCGGAGAATCCCGTAAAGTGATGCTGATCCGGGCACTGGCCAGCGAACCTGATCTGTTGGTGCTGGACGAACCCTTTGATGGCCTCGATGCAGATACCCTGAAGATGCTGCAGCAGTATCTTGCTGGCCTGGTGGAGACCGTGCCGATGGTGTTGGTGCTGAACCGCTTTGATGAGTTTCCCGACTTTATCACCCATATCGCCTATGTGGATCATGGCCGGTTGCAGCATCAGATCGACCGTCACGATAGCAAAGCCTATAACGAGCTGTATCAACTGCTGCACCTGAAAACCACTGATCTGGAAGTACCGGGTGCGGATCCGGAAACTGCGATTCCCAGGCTCGATCCGACGCAACCTCTTGTTCGGCTCAACAAGATCAATATCACCTACGATGGCCACCGTATTATCGACTCACTGGACTGGACCATCGAACGCAATCAGCACTGGCAGCTAAGCGGCCCCAACGGCAGTGGTAAAACCGGTCTGCTGTCACTGATCACCGGCGATCATCCCCAGTGTTACGTCAACGATATATTTGTGTTTGGTTTTCAGCGGGGTAACGGCGAGAGCATCTGGCAGATTAAACAGTTTATCGGATATGTCTCCACTGCCCTGCAGTGGGAATATAAGGTCGGCACCGGGCTGAGAAATGTCATTATCTCCGGGTTCTACGACAGTATCGGCCTGTATACCAAAGCGTCCGACCGGCAGAAAAAGATCGCCGACGAGTGGCTGGCCCTGCTGGGCATGTCTGACCGGGCGGATACGCCGTTTAACAAACTCTCTTACGGTGATCAGCGTCTGTTACTGATCGCCCGGGCGATGGTCAAACATCCACCTCTGCTGATTCTGGATGAACCCTGTCTGGGGCTGGATGATATGAATCGCCAGTTGGTTCTGGCACTGATCGAAAAGATCTGCGCCGGTAGCGAAACCTCAGTGCTCTATGTCAACCACCACGCTGAAGACAGGATCAAAGGGATCGATAACTACCTGAAACTGGAAAAGCGGGAACCCGCAGCCGGTTAATCGCTGCGTTACAGGCCTGCAGATAAGAAAACCCGGCATCACTGCCGGGCTTGCTCTGCGCTGATGAGCGGTACAGTGTGCGATAAAATCGCCCGAAGGGGAGGACAATCAGACGCAATCACAATACCACCGCAGAGAATCAGAAGACGATACGCATACCCACCAGATAACCTGGATCGGTATTATCAGCATCGGTATCACCGATCTCTCCGAATACACTCACCGCTTTCTGCTCAGGGAACTTGTAGGTAGCGTTGGCGTACCAACCTGTCACATCATCACCCGCATCTTCATCGCGGTTCTGAACTCCCACCGCAACCGTAGTCGTCTCGGCTACAGGGAAAGATGCCACCAGGTTGTACACATCAGCGGTATCTTCCATTGAACCGTAATCCGCCCCAAACCTGGCAAAGCCTGCATCAAAAGTGACGCCTACGCCCCAGGAAGAGACGGAATCTGAACCCATCTCCTGATAGTTCTGATACGCCGCCATCAGCCCCACATTTCCCAGGTCGGTTGAGACAAACAGATCAGTGGATTTAGTACCATCGCTGTCCGCATTACCTTCCGCTTTAAGATCAGTAGAGACCGACACAAACAGATTATCAAACTGTGCATCGACACGGATAACATCATCGCCAGCATCATCGTTGAGGTCAAAAATATCATCCTCAACTACGGTCTCATACGCCTTTTCAACGCTGAATTCATCGGTGGAATAGTTTTGCTTACCGACACGCAAAGCAATATTGTCAAACTTAAGTCCCAGATAGGCCTCTTCCAGCTTACCGCCATCCTGGGAGTCAGCACTTTGATCGTTGGCGCGTTTGTCAAAACTATAATCCAGCTGTGCAAACGCGCTCATCCCCTCATTAAGGCCATAGGTCACCCGGTTTTTCAGTTCCAGATCGTCAAACTCCAGATCCTGATCCTGGTTATCACCGATCTTCTGGCGTAACTGAACCTGCAGATCCCCTTTCAGGTCATATTTCAGGCCGTTGCCTTCGTAGATGGTGGCTGCCTGAACGGAACCAGCCAGCATAGCGGCTGAAATTGCAGTAGTCAGTGCTACTCTCTTCATCGTCTTCTCCACATCATTGATGGATTGCTTTTATATTTTTGGTTCAGGTTTTCAGGGTTCCTGAAGCCCATTGGTGCTCAGTCATCGCTACCCTCGAACAGCCATTCAGACACCTCAGACTGATGCGAGCGTTAACGTTTGAGACACTTTAAAGAGAGATAAAGACCATTTAAAGTTATTGAAAATAAAGGGTTTATTATTCATATACCGCATTAAGTTCGTTTTGTTCACGGCACCCGACAGGCATAAAAAAACCCTGGCAATGGCCAGGGTTTGTGATATTTACAGCGGTCGGTAAAAACCGGTTCAGCCCTCTCCTTCATTCACGGCAACTTCGGCTCCCCGGGTACGATTTCGATTGCGCAACAGATCCAGCAGCGGCGGTACAACCAATACAATCACTGCAATCGAAATAATTGCCAGCGTCAGCGGACGCTCCCAGAGAAACGCCAGACTGCCGTCAGAGATCACCAGTGCCCGGCTCAGATTGGTCTCCATCAGTCCTCCGAGAATATAGCCCAGCAACATCGGTGCCATCGGGAATTCCAGCAGCTTAAGGAAGATCGCAATCACCGTAATGACCACCATCATCTGGATATCGAAGGTGTTAAAGCTAACCAGATAAACCCCGGTGATGGAGAAAAACAGAATCATCGGAATCAGAATCGGCCGTGGAATCACCAATAACTTTGAGATATACGGAATCAGTGGCAGGTTCAGAATCAGCAACACCAGGTTGCCAAAATACATTGAGATAATCACCGACCAGAACACATCCGGATGATCCAGAAACAACCGCGGACCGGGCTGAATACCATAGGCAATCAGCGCCCCCAGCATAATCGCGGTCGTGCCTGAACCGGGTATCCCCAGTGTCAGCAGTGGTACAAATGAACCGGTAGAGGCCGCATTGTTAGCCGACTCCGGTGCTGCCAGTCCCCGCAGTGAGCCCTTACCAAACTTCAGCTTTTCTTTAGCCGATGCCAGGTTACGCTCCAGACCGTAGGCCAGAAACGATGCAATTGTCGCGCCGGCTCCCGGCAATACCCCTACCAGAAAACCAAATACCGAAGAGCGCCCAATCGTCGGGGCAACCTCTTTAATCTCCTCTTTGCTGAGTTTCATGCTACCCAGCTTGCTCATATCAACCTGCTCTTCCTCTTCCCGGTGCTCGCCTTTCAGTACGGTCATCACCACTTCCGTCAGCGCGAAAGTCGCCATCGCCAGTAACAGAAAGCTGACACCGTCGATCAGGTCGATACTGCCGAAAGTAAAGCGGGTTGCACCCGAGGTTGTATCAGTACCGACCGTCGCAATCATCAGGCCAAACACCGTCATCAGCAGGGCTTTCAAAACCTGCCCCTTACCCGAAAACGCCGCCACCGCGGTCAGCCCAAGAATCATCAGGGCAAAATAGTCGGTCGACTGAAAGCTGAGGGATACTTTCGCCAGTGCCGGGGCCGCAAACAATAAAGCCAGTGCACCGACAGTACCACCGGTAAATGATGAGTAGGCAGCCAGCGCCAGCGCCTTACCTGCCTGATTCTGTTGTGCCAGTGGGTAACCATCAAAAGCTGTTACTACGGTACTGGCGCAACCTGGAGCATTGATCAGAATCGATGACGTTGAACCACCGAATACCGCACCGTAGTACACCCCCGCCATCAGAATGATTCCGGAAGATGGATCAAGACCGTAGGTGATCGGAATCATCAGCGCTACCGCTGAGATAGGCCCCAGGCCCGGCAACATGCCGATAAAGGTGCCGGCAAAACACCCCACCACCACCATCAACAGATTAAAGGGCATCACCGCAGTGCTCAGCCCGGTAAAGATTCCGTCTAACATGGCATTATCCTCCAAACAGTTGAACGAACAGTTGCCCCGGCGCCAGATAGATATCCAGCAGTTTGGCGAGGATAAACCAGATCCCCACCGCAAAAGGTACGGACACCATCAGCAGCATTTTGATACGACGTTCGCCCAGCAACCAGAAACCAGCGATAAGGAATAACACGGTGGCGAGCAGAAAACCGATCCATTCGAGTGCCAGTCCGAAGATCACTATCAACACCAGCAGTTTCGCTACCAGGGCAAAATCATAGTTGTTTAACCGCAAACGTTTTTCAGCTTTTCTCTCTGCTGTCAGCAACAGTGCAAGGGAGATAAGACCGCCTAAAATAGCCAGTGCATACGGCACCGTACGGGCATGAAAGGGTTCAAACTCATCGCCCGGCAACAAAGGAATATCGCCGGCATAGAAACCGTAGAAAGCCGATAACAGGAGAAACCCCATTCCGCCAATATGGTCTTTGGTAATAATCATGTAACGCTCCCGGACAGAGGGCTATCTGTCGGATATAACAAAAAACTCAGGGCCGGACGCTTAACCTATACTAAGCGCAGTCGATTCAGGCCCGGAGAAAATAAACACACTCAGGTGAAACAGCACAGCAATAGAGCATCAGGCTGATTGACTGCAATCAGCCTGACAATACAAAGACCTACTTAAGGAAACCCAGCTCACGCATCAGATCACCCACCTCTTTTTCCTGCTGTTCCAGAAAGGCAATAAACTGATCGTCAGGCTTAAAGATCTCTACCCAACCATTACGGGCACGCACGGCTTCCCATTCAGGTGTCTGGTACATCTTATTCAGAGTGTCAACGAACTCAGCTTTCTCAGTATCGCTGATACCCGGAGCGGCAAAAAAGCCACGCCAGTTAACAAAGCTTGCGTCATAACCCAGCTCTTTCAGTGTAGGCACGTCCGGTGCTGCGGCGTTGCGCTCATCGCCGGTCATGACCAGAATCCGGACTTCACCCGACTCCGCCAGCGCCAGAGCCTCACTGAATCCGGTAGACAGGATTGAGGTTTCACCAGACAGCAGACCCGCCATCGCTTTACCACCGGCATCGTAGGCAACATAACGTACCTGACGGGCATCGCCACCGGCGGCTTTAAAGGCCATCGCCGCCACCAGATGATCCATGCTGCCCCGGGCAGAACCGCCACCAATCTTAATCGAGCGAGGGTTCTCGCTAAATTCAGCAACAACATCTTTAAAGCTGTTGTACTTTGAATCGTTCTTCACTACGAAGGCTCCGAAATCACCAATAGTCGCCGCAACCGGCGTCAGATCACGAAAAGACTGTGGGAATACTTTTGACAGTGAACGAATCACGATCGGTGTCGAATTCACCATCAGTGTGTCATGATTCTGATCGGCCGTTTCAATCAGATGAGCAATCGCTTTACCACCGCCACCACCGGACATATTCTCGTAGGAGATACTGTCGACCAGGCCCGCTTTGCTCAGTGCTTCGCCGGTACCACGTGCAGTACCATCCCAGCCACCACCAGCGCCACCTGGAATCAGAAAGTGTATACTCTCCACCGCCGCCACATGCAGAGAGGCGCCGGCTGTCAGACAGCCAGTCAGCATAGCAGCGATCAGGGTTTTCTTATTTACAGTTTTACAAAACATTCGGACTTCCTCGTACAGAGTTCTGGTTCTTATTGTTATATGCACATTAGTTTTCCGAAGCTTTTTATGAAAGCTTATGAATTTAAAGGCTTTTTAAAACATAAAATTCATTTTGTTCATAAAGTTTACGAGTCAACCGGGTGCAGATTGATTACTATCTGCACAGACGTTATCAAACTAACTAAACTAAAAGCAGCGACTCAGAAAATCCGCAAAGAGAGTACAGATGAGGCTTCTCCAGCTAAAACTGAAACAGCGAATGATCCTGATTCTGGGGGTCATGGCACTGATTCAGACCGGCTTTATCGGTCTGTTTGCACTGCACTACCTGGAACGTTCGCTGGATGAACAGATCGGTCAGCGGGCGCTGGATGTCGCTAAAACCATCGCCGCCATGCCTCAGGTTATTGAATCGGTAGAGCAACGGGACAGCCATTACCTGCAACCATTAAGCCTCGCGCTGGCAAACACCACCCGTGCCCGCTTTGTGGTTATAGGCGACAGTAATGGTATCCGTCTGGCCCACCCTAAAGTAGAAAAGATCGGCCACTCAATGGCCGACGATGACGGTGATACCGGTTATCCCGCCCTGGTAGAGGGGCATGGCTATATCTCTAAAGCCGTTGGTTCTCTGGGCTGGTCGATGCGGGGCAAAGCCCCGGTAATCAGTGCCGATGGCAGTATTTCCGGATTAATCTCGGTGGGTTATGGCCTCGACCGGGTTACTGAGATCATTAACCGGTATCGGGTCACGCTGATTCTGGTCATTCTCTGCTCCTTTATCCTCAGCGCCGCGATAGCGGTCTGGTTTGCCCATCATTTCAAGAAAGCGATCTTCGGTCTGGAACCGGAGCAGATTGCCCACCTGTTTGACGAACAGCGGGCCACCCTGGAGTCGGTCCGTGAAGGCATCATCGCGATCGACAGCACTGGCGAAATCACCACCATCAATCAGACAGCCATTGAAACCCTGGGCTTACCCAAACACTGCAAGCTGCTCGGCCGTAAGGTAGATGAGGTGCTGCCCGACAGTTCAATGCTGGAAGTATTGCAGACCGGCGAACCCCAGTTTGATAGTGAAGTCTGGCGCGGGGATCACTGCATTATCGCCAACCGGTTGCCGCTGAAACAGGGCGAACAGATCACCGGCGTCGTCTCCAGTTTCCGCCGCAAGGATGAACTGGATATGATCAGCCAGCAACTGACCCGGATTCAGCAGTATGCCGATACGCTGCGCAGTCAGGCCCACGAATACTCCAATAAACTGCACACCATCGCCGGACTGATCCAGATTGGAGCCACCGAGCAGGCGCTACAGTTGATTGGCCAGGAATCTCAAAGCCATCAGGCGCTGATCAAGCTGCTGATGAAAGCGGCGCCTGATCCGGTACTGGCCGGCTGTCTGCTGGGCAAATATAACCGTGCACGGGAGATGGGACTCGCCCTGGTTATCGACCCGGAAAGCGAGATGACCAAGCTGCCAGATAAGCTTCCCCGCGAGCAACTGGTGAGTATTATCGGCAATCTGATCGACAACGCACTGGAAGCTACCCTGAACCATCAAGGCAGCGACGGTAAAGTGCATCTGTCGATGACAGATCTGGGTAATGATCTGATCTTTGAGATCGAGGATCAGGGGGCGGGTATTCCACCTCAGCAACAGGACAGAATCTTTGAAAAAGGTTTCAGCAGTAAAAACCGGGATGGTCATGGCTACGGCCTGCATCTGGTCAAAAACCTGCTGGATAAACTTCATGGCACTCTAACTATAGAGAGCGGGCCTGCGGAGGGTAGCCGCTTTACCGTGTATATTCCCAAAAATAAAAATTAATTCGGGTTTAGCTAAAATGATAAAAGTTGTTATCGCCGAAGATGATCCACAGATCGCAGAGATCCAGCGGCGTTTTCTCGAACGGATTGAGGGCTTTGAACTGGCCGGTATAGCGCACCGTCTGGAAGAGGCCAAAGATCTGATAGAGATACTGAGTCCCGATCTGCTGCTACTGGATATTCAGTTTCCCAACGGCACCGGTTTCGACCTGTTACGCAAGCTACGCGCGGATAACAGTAGCATCGACGTGATCATGATCACCGCTGCTAAAGAGGTTAATACCCTGCGCGAAGCACTGCACGGTGGGGTGTTTGATTACATTCTCAAACCGCTGGTATTTGAACGGTTACAGGAAACCCTGCAACACTACCAGCAGCATCTGCAAAAGCTGCACAACCTTGACACCCTGGCCCAGAGTGATGTGGATAAAGTTATGCCACGTAACAGCCCTGCGGAGATCTCACCTGCCGAAATCACCAGACTACCGAAAGGGATTGACGCGATTACACTGGATAATATCAGCCGGGTGTTCAGTCAGCACGACACTGCGCTGAACGCTGAAGAGGTGGGCGAGATTATCGGCGCCAGCCGCACCACTGCCCGCCGCTACCTGGAATATCTGGTCAGCCTCGGTAAGTTAAATACCGAAGTCAGTTATGGAAGTGTGGGTCGCCCGGAAAGACGGTATCAGAGAAGTGACTAGAAAAAAACCTGGTGCGGATAGGCCTCCCGCCCACACCGGGTTTTTACTAAGATCCCTGGTGCGGTATATTAACTGACCAGACCTCCTCAGGAAGCACTCCGTTGATTGGCAGACTATTCGATAAACTGACCTTTGGCGTCACACTGTTGCTGGCGTTACAGGTGCCGCAGCTGGCCGACCATTATCAGCAGTTTCTGGCGGGCATGTACGCATCAACACAGTGGCAGGTTGAAGGTTATGAGGCCACCGCAAAAGCGTTTGGTTACCCCGATGTCCGCTCGATGATTAAACAGCACCAGCACAACAGTGAACCCAGTGTCAGAGCAGATGCCCGGCAAAAGCTGGCCACCCTTGATCAGTATGCTGAACTAAAACTGGGTATAGCGGTGTTTGCCAATGGCAACCTGCTGCATAAAACCCTCTATATGTTTACCCCCTCCCGTTACTCCTATCTCGAGAAAACCCTGGATAACTTTGAGCCGGGCCTGCCACTCACCTCTGAGGGAATTGTTTTTGGTGTTATTGCCGGGTTGCTGCTCAACCTTATGTTGACACAACCCTGCGCTTTTCTGGCCCGGCGGCTGAGACGCAGAAGAGCACCCGACACAGTTTAAGAGGATCCTGTATGCAGGCAGAGCGATTAGACCATCTGGTACTGGCTGTCAGAGATATCAATACCACCATTAAGTGTTATACCTCCGTGCTGGGAATGAAGAAGGTCATCTTTGGCGATGGCCCTGTCCCGCAGACCTTTGGCAATCAGAAAATCGAAGCGACGCTACGGGACCGATCCTCTCTGCCTACTTCTGAGACCCTGACGATAACCTTATAGAGGTGTCGAACTATACCGGACGGCAATAAGGCTCAAATACACAAAATGGGTAATACATAACGCTCCCCCCCCTGACATATACGTGCACTGTCTGTAAATTATGACAGATAAACGGTCATGGAGAGACGCTGAGTCATCCTGAAGGCCCAGAGGTTATGATAACCGCTGATAAACAGCCGTTCAGACCAGTTGATTCTTTTCATTTACAGATTAAAAAAGGTTCTCTCCATGACAAAGTGGACTCTTGCGCTACTGGCTTATTGGGCGGTGTCACTCAGCGTAATAGCTGCTCCCCTGCCCCAACCCTCCGGACCGGTCATACTATCCATCAGCGGCAAGATTGAAAATACTCAGGATGGCCAGACAGCTGCTCTGGATCTGGCGCTGTTGCAGTCTCTGGAGAGTGATACCTTCAGGCTGAAAACCCGCTGGTCAGATAGCATTCACAGTTATCACGGTCCGCTGCTTTCTGCAGTACTGAGGTACGTCGGTGCACAGGGAAACCATATCAGGCTCACCGCTCTGAATGACTATAGTGTCGAATTTGAGCGGCAGTATATGGACAAATATGAGCCTATCCTGGCCTGGAGTGAGGATGGAGAGCAACTCTCGGTCCGTGAAAAAGGGCCTCTGTGGTTAATGTTACCGCACCACAAATTTCATGAGCTCAACAGTGAAGTCAATACCGGCAGAATGATCTGGCAACTTAGCAAAATTGAGATCTACTGATGGGACAGAGATTGACCCATACCGCTAAACAAGCCCCGCGCAAGCGCGCCTTGCTGATCACCATTGTGCTGATCTTTTTTATCAGCGCGGCGATGAGTCTTTTCCAGCTGCGCCAGTCGATCTCTCTCCTCGATGAGAACTATGGCACCAGCGTGTTCTCAATGTTTCAGTTAAAACTTGAGCTACGCCGTTTTAACGACGCACTAGCGCTGTACCAGGTGGCACCTGATAATGTACATCTCCAACAGGTAAAAACACGTTACGATCTCCTCTGGAGCCGTTTTCCGGTGCTGCTTGAAGGGGTTGATGGAGAACAGATCACCAAAATAGATCACGCAAAAGCCACGTTGAGCCAAGCCTTTAATACCGTCAAGTCACTCGAACACGACGTCTTCAAAAAGCTCGCCACCGAGCCCGAACACAGCCTTCAGATACAGCAAACACTGGAGCCTCAGATTGCAGAGATTGACGCACTGGCACTGCAAAACTACTATCAGACGAATACCCTTTTCAACCGTAGCGAGAGTCAGGTTATCGATCTGCAACAACAGCTAATTCTGCTGATGTGCGGTCTGATACTGTCCGGTAGCCTGCTATTAGTGATGATTATCAGGGAGAACAGACTCAACCGTTATCAGGCCAAGCATGACAGTCTGACCGGAATTCCTAACCGCGCTTTTCTACAAAATGAGATCACCCGGTACTGTCGAAAAAAGCAACCGTTCGCCCTGCATCTGATCGACCTCAACGGCTTCAAAGATGTCAATGACACACTGGGGCATCACGTTGGCGATGCCCTGTTAGAAGCAGTCTCCCACCGTCTGACCAGTGGAATTGATAAGCGCTATGGTTGTCTCACTTGTCGTCTGGGTGGCGATGAGTTTGCCATTATCCAGCCAAGGCTCATCAGCAGTGACAGCCTGGGCATAATCACTGGAAAAGTTATTCAGCTGTTTGAAAAACGCTTTCAGATCGACCAGCACACCTGTTTCATTGGCGCCAGTATCGGCAGCGTTATCTTTCCGGAACATGGTATTGATGTCGGCAGTCTGCTCACCCGGGCGGATATCGCTATGTATAAGGCCAAAGACCGGGCCACACACTCAAGTCAGATGTTATTTGACTTTGATATGGATGCGCAGATCCATCGTCGACAACAGCTGCAAAGAGATCTGCGGATAGCACTTGAGCGCAGCAAACTGCACCTGGTGTATCAACCGATAGTCTCTTTGCAGACGCAACAAGTGGTCTGTCTGGAAACCCTGCTGCGCTGGAATCATGAGACCTATGGTGCAATACCACCACTGGAAATCATCAGCATCGCCGAAAAATATTCACTGGCAAACACCCTCGGCTGCTGGATTATTGATGAAGCCTGCCGCCAGATCGACGAATGGCGAAACTCAGGGTTTCAGCCACTGCCGGTCGCCGTGAATATTTCTCCATCGATGCATCAGCTTGATCTGGCAGCCATTATTAACCAGTCGCTGAAACAGCACAATCTGCCCCAGGGGCTTATCCGCATCGAGGTCACTGAAGATACTGGCATGCAGATACTGAAAGAGACACAGGACCTGTTGCCCGGTCTGGCGCGACACAATATCAGTGTTGCTCTGGATGATTTTGGCACCGGACTGTCATCTCTCAGCCATCTGCAGCAGCTACCGATACAGACGCTCAAGATCGACCGAAGCTTTATCAGCAAGATCGGCGAGGATCAGGTCAGCCGTCGTTTAGTCCACAACATAATCGGTATCGGTCATGATCTGGGCATGCAGGTGGTCGCAGAAGGGATCGAAGATGAGACCGAAGTCAGCCTGCTCGCCACTTATCAATGCGATTATGGCCAGGGCTATCTTTTCAGCAAACCCCTGGCACCCAGCCTAATCCCCGAGTGTTGCCGAAAAATTGCAATGACTGCAAACCATTCGGCAGTGACCGAAACCTGCTAAGCACCTGACTGAGCAACAGCCGAAATCCGATAGAGAAACTGTCGCAGCGCGCTCTGCAGGTGATTCAGCCCGGCACGATCTGCGATTCATCCAAAGACCGGGATCCGCCCCTATAGCGGCACAATACAGAGCCGCTGCCATTGAACTCTCCGGCCATAGTAGTTAACATATTAATAAACTCAGGAGATAAAAATGAGCATCAAACTGTCAGTGGTGGATCAATCCCCGGTACAGGGTTCCCACCCAGCGATCGAAGCGCCACAGCTAACTATTGAGCTGGCAAAAATCTGCGATGAGCTGGGCTATTACCGTTACTGGGTGGCGGAACATCACGACAGCATCCACTTTGCCAACCCCTGCCCGGAGATCATAGCCACGGCGATTGCCAGTGTCACCAAAAACATCCGGATCGGCAGTGGTGGCGTCATGCTCAGCCATTACAGCCCGTTAAAAGTGGCCGAGTGTTTCAAGATGTTAGCAACCCTGTTCCCCGACCGCATCGATCTGGGTATTGGCCGGGCACCCGGCGGCACCGGCCTTACCTCTCAGGCACTGGCATTCCCCCTTCAGCCTCATCATGGTGATCTTTATGCCGATCAGGCACTGCTGCTGAAAGGTTTTATGCAGGGTAATCTGCCGCAAAACACCCCATTCGGCCTGATTAACGTCCTGCCTGACGCCAGCCCACAAGCAGAGTTATGGATGCTCGGTTCCAGCGGAGGCAGCGCCGGGTTAGCGGGACAGCTGGGGTATAACATCGCCCTGGCCCGCTTTATCGATCCGGATAACTGCCACCCATCAATCTTCACCGAATACCTGGAGCAATGGAAACGGGCAGAACATCCCGGCACGCCAAACAGGATGCTGGCGATCGCCTGTATCTGTGCAGATACCGAAGCAGAAGCAAAACTGCGGGCGGGTACCGCGGTATATCGTAAACTGGCCGCGCAACTGGGAATCCGTGAAGCCTTCCTGACGCCATCTGAGGTACAGGATCGCTATCGTTCCCTCCCTGCTGCCCATCAGGCAGCCTATAATCATATCCTCAACGGCTACACCGTGGGCACTCCTGAGCAGTGCGCCGAAGAGATCCAGCAACTGGCTAAAGCGTTTGATTGTGACGAGATCGCCACGGTTGCGGTAACCCATAGTCAGGCAGACCGGATCGATAGCTATACACGGCTGATACAGGGCTTTTAGTTGCAAGTTATCCAACACCGCTGGCAACTGCTTACCAGAAATAGAACAGACTCAAACAGCTGTTATCAGCCTCTGAACAACATCCTCTCTTAACTAACGGAGATTGATCAGCCTGCTCGCTGGCAGAAAGACTGAACCCGAACCAGGTTGCTTTCATAGTCATTACCCAAAATGGGTAATGGCTGCAGGGATTGACTTGTTAATGGACCGCGCTTTTGTGAATATGCATACCGTTGGTCGGGCCGAACAAAGCCCGCTTTGCGAACTCCATCATCGTCCCCCCGGCAGTGTTGGATTTTTTCGTAGTGCCCGACTGACATTACTTCCTTACAAGCTGTCGCCAGAACGTCACTGCGTGACTTGCTAGTGTAGTGTTGCATTCTGTTTAGAGCTTAAGCGACTGTTGGCACGAATAACTTTTTCCAGAATGTCTCGGGCACTTTTAGTCCAAATAAATGGCTTCGGATTGCTGTTATGATGGGCAATGTAT
>NZ_JAFFZO010000052.1 GCF_016924145.1 Amphritea pacifica
ATACATTGCCCATCATAACAGCAATCCGAAGCCATTTATTTGGACTAAAAGTGCCCGAGACATTCTGGAAAAAGTTATTCGTGCCAACAGTCGCTTAAGCTCTAAACAGAATGCAACACTACACTAGTTCACTGCCGAACAGGCAGCTTAGAAAATTGAGTAGTCGCCGGTGTTGGATACCATTGAGTTCACTGCCGAACAGGCAGCTTAGAAACTGCGAAGATCCTCAGTCCTGCACAAGCACTGGTTCACTGCCGAACAGGCAGCTTAGAAATACTGTTGCAATAGCACTTTTTATAAGGTTAGGTTCACTGCCGAACAGGCAGCTTAGAAATTAAAAATGGAACAATAAGTAAAGATCAGGCTGTTCACTGCCGCACAGGCAGCTTAGAAATGTTTCAGCAATTCCACATCGGGTGAATCTGCGTTCACTGCCGCACAGGCAGCTTAGAAATAGCGCCATTATTTTCAAAACAGCAAGCATTGGTTCACTGCCGCACAGGCAGCTTAGAAAATAAGATAAGAAAACTCATCACTATTTTCGCCGTTCACTGCCGCACAGGCAGCTTAGAAAGACTTGTCGGCGCATTCATGTACTTGATCTGTGTTCACTGCCGCACAGGCAGCTTAGAAAAACATGCCCATATATGCTTGCTTATACCACTCGTTCACTGCCGCACAGGCAGCTTAGAAAAATAAATCAAAATTGGTGGGGACATCGTGCTGGTTCACTGCCGCACAGGCAGCTTAGAAACCGCACCTGCTCCAGCGCCTCTTTCAATTCCTGTTCACTGCCGCACAGGCAGCTTAGAAAACCCCGGTGACCAGCCCGGAATCTGTCCGAGCGTTCACTGCCGCACAGGCAGCTTAGAAAGTGGCGAATATTGCCCGGGTTGTTGTTGCGTAGTTCACTGCCGCACAGGCAGCTTAGAAAGAGAGCTATATCAGTGCAGTATCTCGGGCGCTGTTCACTGCCGCACAGGCAGCTTAGAAAACGTCGAGGAGTTCAGATACCACGTTCAGGACGTTCACTGCCGCACAGGCAGCTTAGAAAACTAACCGGATCTGTCTCGACTGTAGACAGGAGTTCACTGCCGCACAGGCAGCTTAGAAATGCATGGGCCGCTACGCTAAACGCCTGATAAAGTTCACTGCCGCACAGGCAGCTTAGAAAAACCAACAAACGACAGACCGCCGACCCCGCAAGTTCACTGCCGCACAGGCAGCTTAGAAATTAAAACAGCCACATCAGGCGAATCCGTTATCGTTCACTGCCGCACAGGCAGCTTAGAAAAGCGACTAAAAGCCGCCCGTAAAAAGCTAAGGGTTCACTGCCGCACAGGCAGCTTAGAAAATGATGTTTTTCAGGTTGCGCGGCTTGTTCTTGTTCACTGCCGCACAGGCAGCTTAGAAAACCGTGCCGTGCTGTCTGGCGCATCGCTTCACGTTCACTGCCGCACAGGCAGCTTAGAAATGTTTCTGTTCAATGCTGCGAAGCACGTTTTTGTTCACTGCCGCACAGGCAGCTTAGAAAAACCTGAGCGAGTACGAGAGGTATACATGGAAGTTCACTGCCGCACAGGCAGCTTAGAAATTGACCCGTAGCTTTCATCAAGTCAGCAACAAGTTCACTGCCGCACAGGCAGCTTAGAAAAAAGCAGAAATTTCCGCTGCGAATTATTAAAGGTTCACTGCCGCACAGGCAGCTTAGAAAAGAGGGCTTGCATCATGACTCAGAGAATGACAGTTCACTGCCGCACAGGCAGCTTAGAAACGCCATAGACTTCAGATCGGCATCGCGGATCTGTTCACTGCCGCACAGGCAGCTTAGAAATCGCAAGAAGAATAATCGGAAAGCGTGAAGAGGTTCACTGCCGCACAGGCAGCTTAGAAATCCCTGACCCGCTTTCTAAATACTGTAAATCCGTTCACTGCCGCACAGGCAGCTTAGAAAATTGACAGGTCAAGAATTCTTGACCATCATGTGTTCACTGCCGCACAGGCAGCTTAGAAAACAGATGTTTTGCTGCGCCTGCCGGAGTATTGGTTCACTGCCGCACAGGCAGCTTAGAAATCTTCATGGTGGCCCGCAGAGACGGACAACCTGTTCACTGCCGCACAGGCAGCTTAGAAAGTATTGAGTAATCGGCGGAACCGTCATTCAGCGTTCACTGCCGCACAGGCAGCTTAGAAATTTATCGAGAATCGCCTGTATTGAGTAATCGGGTTCACTGCCGCACAGGCAGCTTAGAAATCACCGAACAGGGCTTTGAATACGACCGTGATGTTCACTGCCGCACAGGCAGCTTAGAAAGTCACCGATGTTTAATCCGCCGTTTCGAAATTGTTCACTGCCGCACAGGCAGCTTAGAAACGTGGGTGATGATGTAGTTGGATGGGAATCCCGTTCACTGCCGCACAGGCAGCTTAGAAAAGAAATGAAAGCCAGATACCCGAAGGACTGGAGTTCACTGCCGCACAGGCAGCTTAGAAACTATGCCAACTCTATATCCGGCTGACCACAGAGTTCACTGCCGCACAGGCAGCTTAGAAAGCACCACCCATGCCGCTAATCTGGCGGCATGAGTTCACTGCCGCACAGGCAGCTTAGAAAGGCTGGAAATCGCCCAGGGCGAATGCGCTATCGTTCACTGCCGCACAGGCAGCTTAGAAAGTCCAGCGGCAGCGCCATCAATTGTTCTGTTAGTTCACTGCCGCACAGGCAGCTTAGAAAAGTTCGATAAAGTTATCTTTATCGCCGGTTGCGTTCACTGCCGCACAGGCAGCTTAGAAATAACCATTCAACAGCACATAGTTAGTGGGTGTGTTCACTGCCGCACAGGCAGCTTAGAAATTAAGCGCGGTACTGAACCTGCTACAGATAGCGTTCACTGCCGCACAGGCAGCTTAGAAAAAAAACCATAGCCAGCTGCTGGCGCTGCTGGAGTTCACTGCCGCACAGGCAGCTTAGAAAGCCAAGTAATCGGGACTCATGAGGTAGAAGCAGTTCACTGCCGCACAGGCAGCTTAGAAATGAATGACGGGCCGAACAAATCGCAGGCAATAGTTCACTGCCGCACAGGCAGCTTAGAAAAGCTGCCTGAGGGTGGTCTGGGCGGCAACAGCGTTCACTGCCGCACAGGCAGCTTAGAAATGACGGGTGGCCTCGCTATCAGCCAACGCTTCGTTCACTGCCGCACAGGCAGCTTAGAAAAGTCGTCAACGGATCGCTATCAATCACTGATAGTTCACTGCCGCACAGGCAGCTTAGAAATTTTTTTAAGGTTCTCGGGGAGGGGTTAATAAGTTCACTGCCGCACAGGCAGCTTAGAAAATTGGCTTCCGCGTCTTATACAGCTCTTGAAAGTTCACTGCCGCACAGGCAGCTTAGAAATGCATGGGCTGCTACGCTAAACGCCTGATAAAGTTCACTGCCGCACAGGCAGCTTAGAAAAATATAGAAAGCCATTATCAGGTTTTTGAGTGGTTCACTGCCGCACAGGCAGCTTAGAAATACACCCGGAGTCTTATATTCCCTACGGTAGAGTTCACTGCCGCACAGGCAGCTTAGAAAACATAGCGCACTTGATCGCGGTCAGTTCGCTTGTTCACTGCCGCACAGGCAGCTTAGAAAACCCGTGCCGATGAGCTAATCCAGCGCAACGAGTTCACTGCCGCACAGGCAGCTTAGAAATCGGCAATACGCTCGGCCTGGTGGTTGTGCTCGTTCACTGCCGCACAGGCAGCTTAGAAAACTTACCAACATAAAAACCACGAGCCGATTTTGTTCACTGCCGCACAGGCAGCTTAGAAAACCCCCCCGTCTAGGTTCTTCTATGGAATTTCGTTCACTGCCGCACAGGCAGCTTAGAAATGCTGCTGGGCATGGCCACGATTGAAACCGCCGTTCACTGCCGCACAGGCAGCTTAGAAATCTCGATTGTTTTGTGGAATTGATAATAATGTGTTCACTGCCGCACAGGCAGCTTAGAAATATATGGAAAAGCACTACGGTACTCTTTCTATGTTCACTGCCGCACAGGCAGCTTAGAAAACTATTACGTTCTCTGGCGAGTTTGATATATCGTTCACTGCCGCACAGGCAGCTTAGAAATGCTCAAAAAGAGCCAACCAGTTATCCTGAGAGTTCACTGCCGCACAGGCAGCTTAGAAAGCACGACGCCGACAGGTGGAGAAGGAGGAGGGGTTCACTGCCGCACAGGCAGCTTAGAAATCATCCAGCCGCCTGATCTTCAGCCTTTTGATGTTCACTGCCGCACAGGCAGCTTAGAAAAAACAAAAAGCAACAAAAGCAAACGTCATACTGTTCACTGCCGCACAGGCAGCTTAGAAAAGGCAAACCGAAAGGGCAAGCATTTTACAACCGTTCACTGCCGCACAGGCAGCTTAGAAAGCTGTCTCTATCTCCAAAGGTGACGAAATTGAGTTCACTGCCGCACAGGCAGCTTAGAAAAGCAGCAAGCGCGAACTATAACTATTACCGCGGTTCACTGCCGAACAGGCAGCAAAACCACTTCCCAGAAAACCGTATCGACAGGCGTTTACTGCTGTTTACGCGGATTCCATGATCGTTTTGCTCAGGCTATATAGGGTGATTCCGGTGGTAGTGTGGGCCAGCGCTGTTCTATACGGTCGCCGCGGATGCCGAGTAGCTCGCCGAACTGCAACAGGACCGCTTCGGACTGGCTTGGCCGCTGGAAGAGGAAGTCTCCTACTGCCAGTTCGACCCCTTTGGCGGCATAGTAGCCTTCCTGGTTTGAGCTTTGGTAGATCGTTGCAGGGGTTACTCCTGGGGGGGATACAGGCTCGGCAAGCCAGTTTCCTCCATAGATAAAAAGAGTGTCCGCCTGGTTTGCGTTCCACAAGGTCATTGGGGCAGACAGCCATTCGAGACTTGGCAGGCCGGTACTGGGGTGTCGTTTGAGCAGAGGGGAGGCGATATAGGCGCAGGGTTCGAAGTCGGTCAGAAGTGGCAGGTCGTAATGGCTGGGCTTCAGCAGTGCGGAACCTACGGATATATCGTTTAGCAGCGTATCATTCTGGTAGTTGCGGAAGGTTGGGCTTCCGGCACCGTTGAAGGTTAGCGGCGCACGCGCCAGTTGTGGGAACTGGCTGTTCAGCAGTGCGATACAGTCGGCATAGCGCGCTTTTACCCGTCGTATCTCAATATTTGCCAGAATCGACGGTAGTGCTGAGACGTGGGCGTCATACCCCATGAAGCCGGAGAAGGTTAGGTGGTTGGGGTTAGCAGCGATGGTCGTTAACACCGGACGCAGCGCGTCCGGGCCTGTGAAGCCCCCGCGGTGCAGGCCGACATCGATCTCCAGATTCACTCTCAGGTTAAGCCCACGGGCCTTCGCCAGTTCGAGGTATTGGTTGAGGCGCTGGGGAGTGTCGACCAGCCACTGGAGTTGCCGGGCCGGGTCGAACTGAGTCTGTGGCGTATCGTAAAAACGATTAAGGGAGGCGACCGGAAGAGGTTTGCCTAGTAATATATCGCTCTGTGGACGCAGACGTGCAATCGCCTCGATAAAGGGGCGATGGAACACCATCGCGGAGTTGCTACCTGAGCGTGAGGCGATGTAATCTACCAGGCCCGGAGCCGGTACTGATTTTACTACGATGCGGTAGTTGCTCTGAGTTGCGGTGTTAACCGAGTCCATAACCCGATCAACATTGCGATCAAGCCGGTCCAGATCGATCAGTAGCGAAGGTTTGTCGATACCCTGTTGACGTAATAGCGTGTTTAGTTGGGCGAAATATTGGGAGTGTCCGCCTGCATTGGTTTGTGGTTTGGCAATTATCAGTCCGGCAGCCGCGGCGCTGCTTCCAATCAGAAAACGTCGTCGGTTTATCATTTCAGGCGACTCCAAACAGCTGTTTGAGATAGGGGTTTAGCATTCTGCCCTGAGGGTCAATACTCTCCCTGACGGAGAGGAAGTCCTTCCAGTGATGGGGGTAGAGTGATGCCAGACGTTGGGTATCGAGTGTATGCAGTTTGCCCCAATGAGGTCGGCCTTCGTATTTCCAGAAGATTGGCTCAATCTGTTCGAAATAGGTTTTGTGATCCAGATTATGAAACTGGTGCACAGCGATGGCGACACTCTGGCGGCCCTCGAACATGGACAGCCAGATATCATCTGCCGCTACGGTGCGGTATTCAAGTGGGAAGCAGACGGGAATTTTACGTTCGCGTATCGTTTGCAAAATCTCCCGTATACAGGCCGGCCCGGCTTGCGCGGGTACGATGTATTCCATCTCGCGAAAGCGTACCAGCCGAGGGTGCCCAAATATTCGATAGGAAGGGCCTGTCCGTGTGGTGGTTGCGTCGTCGGCCAGGCTGTTTTTCAGTAACCAGTCGTAGATGAGTCCAGAGCCGGGCATCCAACTGATATTTTCAAATACGCTGCGCAGTTTGTTGAGTGATTCCGGATCATCTTCACCCTGAGTAGTGTCGCCGGGTTTGGCCAGATCGGTGGACACCGTTGCCGCCAGATCGGAGTTAGGCAGTGGAAGAAACTCGAAGTGACGGTGTGATTTGACGCGCTGCTCCAGATCGTCAAGCACATCTTCGGTGTATTCGACCCGGTTGGTTTCAGTCAGGTTGAAACTTTCTACGTTTTGTAGTCGTACGCGGGTGATGATCCCCAGTGTGCCGAGAGAGGTGCGTGCGGCCTGAAACAGTTCGGAATTTTCTGTGGCTGAGCAACGAATGAGTTCGGCATTGGGGGTGGCAAGGGTGAGACCGCAGATCCGCGTTGACATGGAACCAAAACCGGCGCCGGTCGCATGGGCGGAGTTGGCGATAGCTCCGCCCAGGGCGAACCGGTCGACATCGGGCATGTTCGGTAATGCCTGGCCAATATCCGCCAGCAGCGGCCCCAGGTTGTGCAGACGTGTCCCAGCCCATAGTTCCGCTTGCAGGCTTTGCTTATCGTAGTCGATGAGCCCGCTGAGCAGATCGGTGGCAATTAGGGTTTCGTCGGTGGGCACCTGCGGGGTGAATGAGTGGCTGGCACCAACCGCCCTGACGGTGCCGCGGGCGCGCTGCAGCGAATCGACCAGCGCGGCCTCTGTTTCGGGGGCTTCTCTATGGGCTGGGTAGCAGTGCAGATTACCTGCCCAGTTCATCCATGGCAGGGGTTTGTCAGGGGCATAAGCGACGGCGTGGGACGGTTGAGTACGCTGGGTTGCGCATCCGGGAAGCAGTGTGGCTGCGGCTGCAGTTGCAGCAGCTGCGGTTCCCTGTAAAAAACGACGGCGACTGTTTTTCATTCTTATTCTCCCGTGAGTCCAGATAGCAAGCGAATAAGCGCCCGAAGATCGTCCTCTGTACAGGCGGAACAATATCCGGCGGGTGGCATGCCGCCCCGTCCCTGAATAACACTTTGTAACATGGCATCCTCGCCACGGTGGTTACGCTCAGACCAGTCCTCCGCTTTGCCCAGGGTGGGGATAAAACGGCTTTCTCCCACATGACACTGGGCACAGTTGGCGTGAAACAGTTTGAGTTGGCGCTGGCTGGGCACCGCTTGCACTGTGGTGCTACAGAGCAGCGCAACGATGATCATAGATGCGCTATAGGATCTCATTTTTGCCTCTCCTTTAATTATTATTTGTGCAGCCATTGAATCAGTAGGTTTATTAACCGACGTTTTGTCTGGCTGTAGGGGGGGAAAAACATTTTGACGACCAGCAGTGGTCCACCGCGCAGGCTGGCGCGTTCATGGGAGAACGCCTTAAAACCAAAAATTCCATGACCGTTGCCGATGCCTGAGTTGTTGACGCCGCCGAAGGGCAGACGGGTGTGAGCATATTGCAGCATGCAGTGATTGATGACGATGCTGCCAGAGCTGGTTTCATCACGAATACGGCGGATACACTTGTTACGCTGTGTCCACAGGTAGAGTGCCAATGGCTTGGGGCGGTCATTGATATAGTTGATGACTTCATCGAGCTGATCGAATTCGATCACCGGCAACACCGGGCCGAAGATCTCCTCATCCATGATCAGGGCCGATGCGGGAATATCTGTCAGCAGGGTGGGCGCGACATAGCGGTTTTGCCAGTCATAGTTGCCACCGGCAGGACAGCGGGCACCCTGTTGCACAGCATCGTCGATCAGTGAGGCGATGCGATCAGCGTGCCGGGTGTTGATAATACGGGCGAAATCGGGGCTGGCTGCGATATCAGCATCGTTGTCGCCAAATCGCTGACGGATGATCTCCCGACAGTGGTTTAACAATTTGTCGCGTACGCTTCGCTGCACGAACAGGGTATCGGGCGCGATGCAGGTCTGGCCTGCGTTGATCAGTTTTCCCCAGATGATCACTTCGGCGGCACGCCTGAGATCAGCACTTTCATCGACTATAACCGGGGATTTTCCGCCCAGCTCCAGGGTGACCGAAGTCAGATGTTTTGAGGCGGCGGCCATCACCAGTTTTCCCACTCCAGGCGAACCGGTGAAGAAAATATGGTCAAAGGGGCAGGCAAGCAGTGCCTCTGATGTGGCGACCTCGCCCTCGACCAGTGCCACTTCAGTAGGCTCAAAACAGTTGGCGATCACCTGGGCGAGCACGGCGTTGACGGCAGGGGTGAACTCTGAGGGTTTTAAAATGACCGTGTTGCCCGCAGCGATAGCCGACACCAGTGGGCCGATCAGTGTCGCGACCGGGTAGTTCCACGGCCCGATGATCAGACAGCGCCCTTTGCTCTGGTAGGTGACACTGGCGGATGTGCCGAAAGCGGCCAGTGTCGAGCCGACGCGAGTGGGTTTCATCCAGCGGCCTAATTTGCGTCTGGCCATATGGATCTCATCGAACACCGGCAATAGTTCGGTGAGCTCTACCTCCGCGGCGGGTTTGCGAAAATCGGTTTGAAAGGCGCTGTATAGTTCGTCCCGGTGGGCCATCAGAGCATCGCCGAGACGTTTCAGTTTGTCTCGCCGCACGCGGGCACTGCTGCTGCGAAGATGCAATGCCGTTTCCCGCTGCCCGTCAAATAGAAGATCTATCTGCTGTCGATTGCAGGGAAGGGGGCGGACATCGGTGTTCATTGTGGATTCTCCCGCAGGCCTAACTGACGTGACAGTGGTTTGTGCCCCAGCAGTTTGAGTGACAGTGCGAAAAGGGCAAAGGCGCCACTGAAAAGCGGAACTACCAGGACATTGTTTTCGTTCATCATCAACGACACAGTTAGTGGACCGATGGCGCTGCCGAGTAATTGCATCGCGGGTACCAGCACGGCGACGCGGCCACTTGAATCAACCATAAACGCCAGGCCGAGATGGAAGGGCATAATAAACAGCCAGGTAAACCCGAATAATGCCATCAACATGGCAAATGTCGTGAAGCTGGGGTGCGCAAGGTTTGTCAGTATCAGAGCAATGCCGCCCAGCACTAATGAGCCCAGAAATAACACCAGTCGCGGATTCAGATAACGAACGGTAATGGTGGCGGTGATACCACCGAGCACCTGCAAGATCAGCACTTCAGAGACCACCGTGCCGATCTGGTCAGTACTGAAGCCGAATGCTGCGCCGACGGGATCCAGATAAGCCCAGAGCGAGCCAACCGCTGCCATCTGTAAAAATGCTATGACCAGTGGCAGCAGGGTGGTGATGGACCAGCGGATGCCGCCCGAAGCCTGTGTTGGTAGTGGCTGCAAATGTTGTGGCAGGGTACGAGCCAGAAGACCGGGGATCAGAGACAGGCAGGCAAGCACCATGAAGCCCCCCTGCCAGCCCGTACGGGGGATTACGGCGGTGGATAACAGTGTCGCCACGACCGCCTGACTGAGTGTCTGGACGACAATAAATAGCGCCGCAAGACGGTCGGGGTGGCGGCTGCGGACGATGATACTGGTGGTGAGCCAGACCAGTATGCCCTCCGCCAGACCGGTTATAGCGCGGACAATGGTCATTGCCAGATCACCATGGACAGCACAGGCAAGAGCATTAAATCCCACGATTAGCAGCGATGCGAGCGTGGCGATACGCCAGGTGCGAGACAGTGGCAGATAGCGGTCTGCCAGTAAAACGCCCAGACCCAGGGAGATGATCTCGCCCATAGCGACAAGGCCGACACCTTCAATGCTGACGACCCCGGTTGTCAGTAGCTGACCAAGCAAAACTGGCTGCAGGCCGAGAATTAACAGACCTACTGAACCGATGCTCAACGCGGTGAGAGTTGAGCCGAACGACATGGTTGTTGCTGCGAGAGTTTTCATGGAACACCTCCGTGGATCGGCATCGCTTAGTAGCCTTTGGTCTCTACCGGTAGCTCACCTCGAGTAAAAGCCTCCTGCGCGCGCTGTTCATCCTTGTCTAACCGGCCGTTGGCGATGCGGCGTACCCACCAGGGAAGACGCGTGATGCGTCCCCCGGTAGCGGCTGCCAGCACATAGGCTTTGGCACATTTTTCAAATAGCTCTGCATTCAACGCCAGACGGGTGCAGGTCATCCCAAAGCACATCGGAATCTGGCGCCAGAGCAGGGCGTTTCCTCCACCTCTCAGGGCTTTATCGAGCTGAGCATCAAGCAGGATTGCTCCGGCCATACGGCCGATATGGCGTGCCTGTTCGTCGAACAGTTGTGGCAGAGTGCCACCAAAGTGGGGCAACAGAGAGCCAAAGGCACCACCGCCAAAGGCGATGGCTCCGATATCACCCCGTCGGGTGTAGATTGCCGAATGGTCTTTGGCTATCGCGCTTGTCGGGTTGTTCAGATCAACAAGCTGCGGCTGCGTATCGGTTGCTGAACCCAGCCAGATCTTCGGAGTATCAGGGCAGCGAACCGATAAACCGGCGTTTTTACCACTGAGAAGTCCTTTGACCGCCAGCCGATCGCGGGTATTGATCCAGGTTTGTTGTAGATTGTTAGTATCAGTCATGGGCTTACACCAGATTAAAAACGTCATCGAAACGGTTAAGTGCTTCGTCTATCACCTCATCGGTGTCGGCAAGGCTGGTGTAGATGCGGCTGCCAGCCAGGGTGATCAGTCCGTGTGCTGAGTAGGCGGCACCCATCTCTTCCATCATATGCTTGCGCTCTTTTGCCTCATTTTTGACGCGCCACAACTTGTAAAGGTTACTGGTGTCGAGCAACAACACGCCGGAGGTTTGCAGATGCACGATTGACCCCATGTTGTAGACCACATAGGGGAGTCCTCTTCGCTCAATAATTTCTGCCAGGCCGCGCCGCAATCGGTCACCGGCCCGTCCGGCTTTGCCCGCAGCATCCTGTTTCTGGGCTTCGAGCAGCGCGTGATAACCGGCGACGCAGGAGAGTGGATTGGCGGACAGGGTACCGCCGACAAATGCGCGTCGGGAGGTGGTTCCGATACCCCCTACCAACATCATCATGACATCCCGGCGCCCACCGATGGCGCCTGCCATGGGGTATCCCCCGGCAAGGCATTTACCCAGCACTGTGATATCGGGTTTAACGCCGAAGTAGGCCTGCGCTCCGCCTGGCCCCATACGGAATCCGGTAACCACTTCATCGAATATCAGCAAGGCACCAAACTCATCACAGAGTTTGCGCAGTTGGCGGTTATAGTCAGGGTGTACCGGACGGGTGCCGCTTTCAGGCCCGAGAGGCTCAACCATCACCGCCGCCGTACCGCCACGCAGGCGATTCATCTGCAGCTTGCGGCGCAGGGCGTCAAGATCGTTTGGCAGGCACTCCTGGGTATGTGCTGTGGCACCACGGGGGATACCGATCGCTTCCATACGCCCGGTACTGGGCAGTCGCATGCCATACACCAATTGATCGCTCCAGCCGTGATAGGCACCGCCGATCTTGATAATCCATTTTTTCTTGGTATAGGTGCGCGCCAGACGCACCGCGCCCATCACTGCCTCCGTGCCGGAACCGAGCAGCCGTACCATGTCCACACCGGGCATGGAGTTGCACACCAGTTCAGCCAGTTTGGCTTCATATTCGTGTAGCAGACCGGTGACCGGGCCGCACTGGTCCAGCAGTTCGTTAACTTTCTCCCGCAGTTCAGGTGGGTTGGAGCCGAGCAGGGTGGGGCCGCCCGCCTGAAGAAAGTCGATATAACGGTTACCATCGACATCGGTGAGATGGGCTCCTTTCGCCTCTTTCATGGCCAGCGGAAAAGGGTAGTTGAAAGAGAGGTTGTGTTGAACACCACCAGGAATTACCTGTTTGGCCTCTTCGGCGAGGCGCTTTGAGGTTTGGCAGCGTTCATCGAAATAGCCCAATACCTTCGACATGGCATCTCGGCGTATGGATCGCATCGGCTGATTGACCAGGTTGTCAAAACGACGGTAGAGATCGTCGACATCCGGCCACTCAGAGATGGCGGGGGTCAGTTGAGGGTTTTCTGCAGTCAGTTCAACGGAACCCTGCGGTGAAATTGTTTTTGGTGCGTTCATGAAATTCCTCCTAATACCGCCCGGACGCGTTGCAGGGTATCGGCTTGTTCTGGATGGTTGTGTGCATGGGTGGACATACCCTTGCGTAGCCAGGCGAGGGCCTGACTTTCGAGTGTTTCCACCGCTTCTATCGCGCTCTCGATGCTGTCGCCGCAGCACAGCACACCGTGATTACGCATAAGATAGGCGTTGCTATCAGAGCGGATCGCCCGCTTAACCATGCCTGCCAGCAGGCCGGTGCCGGAGGGCATATAACCGATCATGGGTACGCGACGCCCCAGGCGCTGCCGGGCTTTCGCTTCGGTGACGTGCAGTGGCTTGCCGAGCAGAGTGCAGGCGCTGGCGATGGGCTGATGGGTGTGAATGCTGCAGTTAACCTCGGGTCTTTGCCGCAGCAACTGGGCATGCAGCCCGGTCTCCACTGATGGATCGCGCTGGCCGTCGACTTTCTCCAGGTCGGATAGCCGGACCACGCAGACATCAGCGGCGGTCATGGACAGGTAGTCAATAGCCGAAGGCGTGACGGCGATCAGTTCGGCATCAATACGCAACGCTACATTACCGCCGGTTCCGGCGAGAAATCCGCGCTGGGACAGGTCTACGCAGAGGTCGACAACACGCTGTCGTTGGTTACTTGCTAACATGCACAGCTCCTTTCTGAGGTGACTGGTTGAGGCGGTTATAGATCGGGGCTAATTGGCGATACAGATCTTTGTAGATGCCGAAGCGTTCATCGTAGAGCGCTCTTAGCCCGGGATTCGGCTCGTAGATCTTACGGTGGCGCTGCAGGTCTGGCAGATCGGACAGACTCAGTGCGCCGGTGCCGATGGCGGCCAGAAATGCCGCGCCCTGGGTGTTGGCCTGAATCGGGTTTTCCAGCTGTCGCATCGGTTGACCACTGACGTCGGCAATAATCTGACACCAGAGATCTGATTGCGCGCCGCCGCCCACCGCTGCGATGGGGCCCGGGTCACGCCCCAGCAGACCGATAAATGGCTCCATCATCCAGCGGGTATTGAATGCCACCCCTTCCATAAAGGAGCGGATGATATCTTCGCGGGAGTGACCCAGGGATAGATTGACCAGACCGGCACGGAGGTTGGCATTATCGACCGGTGTGCGCTCGCCAAACAGCCAGGGCATATAGATAAGGCCGTTGGAGCCCGGTGGAACCCGGGCTGCGATGATATTGAGAATCTCATACACATCAGGCTGATCTTCATCACTCAGAAATTCATCGGGATGAAACAGAATCCGGTCACGCAGAAAGGACAGGTTGGCCCCCGCCGTCGATTGCAACGCGATGGCCAGATAGCGACCGGATACGGCGCAAGGGACCGATGCAATCTTATGGCGCACATCGGTTTTTTTGAACGGTACATGGGCGCCCAGCCAGGATGAGGTGCCAAGATAGAGATGTGGTTTGAAATCGGTCACCGCTGCACCGATAGCCACCGCGGAGGTGTCGACCGCGCCTGCAACCACAACCGTGTTGGCGGGCAGACGGAGTTGTTCGATCACATCGGATAGCGCCGGACCAATCACCTCTGTAGAGGGGACGATATCTGGTAGCTTGTCGCGCTCGACCCCGAGCATTGCCAGCAGCGAATCGTCATAGCGAATCCGGTGTGGATCGCGATTGTCGGTCACCCAGGTGGTGAGCATTGAGTCCGGGGTGGCGCAATAGCGACCGGTAAGGCGCAGGTTCATGTAGTCGAGCGCATTGAGAAACTTATAGGTTCGCTCATAGCGTTCGGGTTCATGGTCGCGGATATAGGCGATATGCCCGGCGTTGTCCTTGCCGGATTGTGCCGGTACACCTCCTGTCAGACGCAGCCAGCGCAGCAGTTTTCCCGGGGAGTGCCCCATCACGTTAAACCAGCGATGACGTAATCGTCGGGCAATTGCCTGGGCACCGCGCATATCCAGCCAGAGCATCGCCCGGCCGAGAGGGGCACCGTCGCGGTCGACACAGACCGTACATTCGGCCTGGGTCGAACAACAGACGGTGACGATACGCTTCCGCATGTCTGCATCGGCGCATACCACTGAAGCCGCACTGATAAACGCTTGCCACCAGTCCTGCGGATCCTGTTCGGCGCTGACACCGTCAACATATAACTCCACCGGTTCGAAAGCCCAGGCTGCCACTGTGCCATCGAAGGACACCAGGGCACATTTGCACCCTGAGGTCCCCAGATCGACCGCCAGAACCAGTGGGCCGGAGGTTGGTTTACCCTGATGAAGGTAGGCGTGGGACATCAGAAACTCCTGGTGACGGAAAACACAAATGCATCGTTATCGGTTGCGCGCAAGCGGTTACCATCCTGGACCTGGTAAAGCTCGCGGGCGTTGGAATCGGTTGAATACCAGTCCAGGCTCCAGTCAAAGCCCCACTGTGCGCGGCTGATACCGATCTGATAATCGGAGAAGTCCGCTTCTTTGAAGTTTTCCACCTTTTGCTGGCCAACGTGCAGGGTCAGGGTGGTTGCCGGTAACAGATCGACCGAGTAATTCAGATCGAAAAGCATCGAGCCTCTTGAGTTATGGTCTCCACGTCCGTAACACGCCAGTGCATCGGTGGGGTCAGTTGCTAACTGCAACATCTGGCCGCAGACACCGCCGGTATCAGCGCCGCGGTACGTGTCGGAGACGACGTAGAGCATGCGCCCCTCAATCGCGCCGTAGTTGGCTTCAAACAGCAGGAAGTTACTGTTGAAGTCGGTGCTTTTAAAATCACCCGGGGTGAAGGTGTTCAGATCGAATGAGTGGGGAGCCTGAAACTTTGCCCCCGGAAACAGCTCAGTCGCCACACCGACACCAAAGTGCCAGGCCTCGGGATCACCCCAGCGGTAACCCAGCCCCAGCGTTACTCCAGTACCTGAGCCACCGACAAACTGTTTTTTACTCACCGAGACGATTTCCGCCAGGGCGATGATGCCGCTTTCATGGGCGATCTCCGTATGCAACTGCAGTGCCGGGTGCAGCAGGGAGTCGGAAATACCGCGGGTGCGCTGATCTGTTTTTAACGAAATTTCGGTGTCGATGTTATAGCTGGCGACTTCACGCTCAATAGCGCAGGCCGATCCAGAGAGGACTGGCAACAGCAGTGCCAGCCTAGAGATAGTAGGCATGAAACGCATAGCGCTTTCTCCTTCGTTTGTTTTTGTATTGGGAGCTAACGGTCAGGTTGTTGGATTATTGTTTGCAGCTTGGACTAGCGGGTAACTGGTCTGTACGTGCGAGATGCTCGGTTTTGCCGAGTACGGTGAAACCGATGAAAGCCCTGATGCTCATCTCCGCTCCCTCGACACTGACTTTACCCTTGTAGGTTTTGTCTTCACGTGGGTCATAGACCCAGCCATCCCGCCAGGCTTCATCGGTGTAGTTATCCAACTGGATAACGCGTTCACCACAGGTGTCTGCCGGCGTGCCTGCGTCTATGTCCCAGACGATTGTCCCGCACAGGGCGCCGGGACGGTCAGAACAGTTATCGAAGCGGATGACGGCGTCTTTTACATCGGTCATCCACAAACCTTTAGCGTCGTCAGGACCGCTGGCGCGAACCGTCGTTGGATTGAACAGGGTTGAAGTTAGCAACAGCAGAGAATACGTATGCCATTTAGTTATTTTTTTCATGGCTCCTCCTTAAAATGACGGATAGTTTGAAACGATAGTGATGACTATTGTATAGTCATGACTATCGTATTGGCAATACGTTTTGTGTAATAATTCACCACTCCATTCATTTCAGGGTTGAAACATGACATCAAAACAAACAGGCGGTGCTAGCAAAAATACCGTTCTCACCGCCAAGAAAAGACCGGAACAGCAACGGGGTGCGGACACCTATGAGCTGATTCTTGAGGTCGCGGCACAGATGTTGGGGGAGGTTGGTATCGAACGTCTGTCGACCAATCAGATCTGTGCGCAGGCGGGGTTAACACCGCCTGCGCTCTACCGTTATTTTCCCAACAAGTACGCCTTGCTCTCGGAGCTTGGGCAGCGATTGATGAAGAAACAGAACGAGTTGATACCGCTGTGGATTACATCTGAGGTTCTTTGCGGTTCGACAGCCGCGCTTGAAAAGGCGCTTGAAGGATTGCTGATTGATACCTACCGGGTTACCCGGGATACGCCGGGGGGTGTCTGGATTTTACGTGCATTGCGAGCCGTGCCATCGCTGCAGAAAGTGCGTCTCGATTCACACGAAGTTGTTACCAAAGCTCAGGGTGAGCTGCTGAAAGAAGCGTTTCCGGATGTATCAGCCGAAGAGCTGGCTCTGGCGGGCCGCATTGTCGTTGACATGATCTATGCCGCTGTCGAAATGTTGCTGGATCTGGAGATTGATGAACGACCGGTTGCCAGTATCGTCGCCGCTATGATTGCCAGCTACCCGGCCCGCCTTCGGGCAACGGGTGAGTAAGCGTAAAGACCTGACTTTTGATACAAGGGAATAAAAATAATGAACCCACAAGATAAAGTGATACTGATTGTCGGAGCCTCTTCCGGCATTGGCTATAAGCTCGCTACGCAGTTAGCGGACGAGGGGGCGTTACTGGCGGTGACCGCGCGCCGACAAGATCGGTTGCGCGAGTTACAGACCGGGATTGAACAACGGGGCGGGCGCTGTTTTGCGCTCGCTGCCGATGCGCTGGATGAAAGCGCAAGTGAAGAGGTGGTGCGTAAAGTTGTCGATCATTATGGTCGTATCGATGTGGTGATCCTCAACGCTGGCGGTGCGCCGGCTATCGATATGAGAATGATGGGGGCCGCAGAGGTGCGCCACTATATGCGTACCAATTACGATGTCAGCGTCAATTACCTGTTCCCGGTGCTGGAACAGATGAAAAAGCAACGACGGGGGCTGGTGGTGCAAACCAATTCGCTCGCCGGATTTCTGGGGGTGCCACTGCAAGGGCCGTACAGCGCGGCGAAAGGGGCGTTGAAACTGCTGATCGATACCTGTCGACTTGAGTTTCATGAATATGGCATCGGTTTTGTCAGTGTGTATCCGGGGTTTGTCGCCACCGAGGCAACCCAGGATGATGGCATGCCCGCGCCAATGGAGATCTCGGCAGAACAGGCGGCCCGTTACATCATCCGTGGTATACGGCGTGAAAAGCCCGATTATCTGTTTCCGGGATTAATGCGTTGGACTATTCGCCTGCTGGGAATTGTTCCTCCCTCTCTGGTGCGCTGGGTCTTACGCCGGGATGTACCGAGAATGGTGGAAGAGGAGAACCGCGCATCGTCATGACAGTGTAAATCTATGGACGGCGCAGAGGTTGATCAAGTGTTTCATCGCTGCGTAGCTCAGGGCAATTATCGCGTTATCGAACTGGAGAAAAAATATGGGCTTGAAGACTACACTCGTCACTGGCGGTACCGGCTTTCTGGGCTGTCATCTTGTACAGCAACTGCTCGACGACGGCTACCGGGTGCATGCCACCGTTCGCAGTCTGGACAACGAAAATAAGCTAAGCCCGTTACGGGAGTTGCAGGCAAAATATCCCGATAGACTGAAACTGTTCAGCGCCGACCTGCTCAAACCCGGGTCATTCGATGAGGCGATGGTGGGGTGCGAAACGGTGCATCATGTCGCATCGCCTTTCCTGCTGCCGGAGCGGATCAAAGACGGGATGAAGCAGATGCTGGAACCGGCACTGCAGGGGACATGCAATGTACTGGAGAGCGTGAACCGAACGCCAACGGTCACCCGTGTGGTGATGACCTCTTCGGTAGGGGCGGTCTTCGGTGATTATGCCGATGTTTTGGAGATGAAGGATGAAATACTGACCGAAGCGTATTTCAATACCTCCAGTACTATTGAGAACAATCCTTACCACTTTTCCAAAGTTGAGGCGGAGAAAGAGGCCTGGCGGATGGCGGAGGCCCAGCAGCGCTGGAGTCTGGTGATGATCAATCCGGGCATGATTCTCGGGCCCTCGTTAACACCCGCTTCCGAGTCGGGGAGTCTGTTCCTGCTTGATGAGATGCTTAAGGGCTACTTTTTCTATGGTATGCCTGACCTGAGCCTGACGACCGTCGATGTTCGCGAGGTGGCTAAGGCACATATCAGCGCGGCCAGCACCGAGTCGGCTACAGGACGCTATATCCTGGCGGAGAAGCAGATGATCTCCTTTGTTGAGATAGCGAAGATTCTGCGTACCGTCCATCGTCGTTCCTATCTGCTGCCCAAACGACAGATTCCTGATTTTGCCGTGCGTCTGATCGGGCCTCTGTTTGGTTTGACTCAGGACTACATGCGTAAGCATCTGGGCATCAGGTTCGGCGTGGACAACCACCGTAGCGTTGACGAACTGGGCATTGACTACCGGCCTATAGAGGAAACGCTGATCGACCACTATCGTAGTTGGTTAGCGCACCGGGAGATGGCCGCAGGCACCGCTGGCTGAAGGTGGGGTGAGGCCAGTGCGATTGATTTTTCCCACAATAGGACAGCCTGCTCAAACTAATTTCAGACGTTGAGCGCTTTTACCCAATCTATTTCCGTTGACAGACGCATCGACAATCCGAGGAAATATTATCATGCGTCTGCGCGGTTTCAGGGTGCATGGTTTCAGGGCTATGGATATCTTCGAGAATTTATCGCCACTGAAAGTGGCTCCTACACTATGTGCTTTTCTCTGTGTTCTCTGTGGTAAATACGCTTTTGAGTGTTGGTGTTTTTGTGCGAGGTGCGCCTCGCGCCGATTGCAGTTCAAAGTAATCGCGACGGGGGCGTCACTCCCACAGGTAATGACTGAACATTGCGACGAGGCACCCAGAGGGTTGTTTTATCAGTGTTTTCTGCCGAACACGACTCCAGGGATGGAGGAGGCAGAACGAAGCAGGAAGCCAGAGTCGGGGCGGCTTAGAGAATGCTTATCGCCACTGAAAGTGGCTCCTACACGATGTGCTTTTCTCTGTGTTCTCTGTGTCCTCGGTGGTAAATACGCTTTTGAGTGTTGGTGTTTTTGTGCGAGGTGCGCCTCGCACCGATTGCAGTTCAAAGTAATCGCGACGGGGGCGTCACTCCCACAGGTAATGACTGAACATTGCGACGAGGCACCCAGAGGGTTGTTTTATCAGTGTTTTCTGCCGAACACGACTCCAGGGATGGAGGAGGCAGAACGAAGCAGGAAGCCAGAGTCGAGGCGGCTTAGAGAATGCTTATCGCCACTGAAAGTGGCTCCTACACGATGTGCTTTTCTCTGTGTCCTCTGTGTCCTCGGTGGTAAATACGCTTTTGAGTGTTGGTGTTTTTGTGCGAGGTGCGCCTCGCACCGATTGCAGTTCAAAGTAATCGCGACGGGGGCGTCGCTCCCACAGGTAATGACTGAGCATCGAGACGAGGTACCCAGAGGGTTGTTTTATCAGTGTTTTCTGACGAACACGACTCCAGGGATGGAGGAGGCAGAACGAAGCAGGAAGCCAGAGTCGAGGCAGCTTAGACCACTACCATGTCAAGGTTGGGGTATAGAAGCGACTTTCAGAAGGTATGCCGGTGTACTCAAAATGGCGTCATGAAACGGACTAAAGTGTTGGAAGCAGTATAAACTTAGTTCGCAATCTACCCGTAAAACCTCTGTGCCTGGGGAGCCTGAGGTTTTATCTGATAGACTTCAATTGTTGTACTGTCTCGCTGAACTGCACTCTCAGGCCGCTGATTATTATCATGGAAACTCCGGGTTTTAGTATTAACAGCCATCGTCAGATGGATCATCGATGTCGGGCGGGCCATAGTCGTGGGTTTGCAGCGCGTCTTGTTGTGCTGCTGATGTCGCTGTTAATCAGCACTTTGTGTCATGCTCAGCCATTGATTTCTCTGTCTTCGAATATGGCGGATATCGGCACTGAGAGGAGTGTTCGTTATCTGGAAGATACTGATCATACCTATACGCTGGAACAGGTGAGCAGTGAACCCCTGGCTTCGCGCTTTGCGCCGCTGCCGGATGGTAAGAGTAACTTTGGTATCAGTGGTTCCGGTTTCTGGTTACGCATCGATCTGAAAAACAGTGGTGAAGAGCCCCAGGTATCGCTGCTGGAAGTGGTTCACCCGCACTGGGATCATGTGACTTTTTATACCGACGGTGCTGCGGCTCAGAGCGGTGGTGATCATCTGCCATTTGCCAGTCGTGCGGTTGCCGCTGAGAGCAACCTTTACCCTGTGACTACAGCGCCCGGCGGTGTGCAGAGGGTATGGGTGCATCTTTCTTATAATCAACCAGGGCTGGCCGAGACCAAGTTGTCGCTGTGGACGCCTGATGAGTTTGCTCAGCACTACGACAGTCGTTATTTTATCATCGGCTCTTTCATCGGTATGGGCGTGCTGGTGGTGCTCTATAATTTGCTGATCGGTTACTCCACCAGAATGCCTGAGTATATCTGGTATACCTTGTATATTATGGCGGCGATGATGGCTCTGCTGTCCAACACTGGCCTGGGTTATCGTTATCTGTGGCAGGGAACTCTGTGGCTTGTCGATTTAGCGCCGATCCTTTTTTCATTGCTGACGCTGGTGTTGGCAACCCAGTTTACCCGCAGTTTTCTCAATACCCGAGAGTCGCAGATTATTGACCGGTTGCTGCAATCCCTGTTTGTTTTAGCTGCGCTGGCGATGCTCTGCTACCTGTTTGGCGGGCGCGGATATGCCTTAAAGCTCACTCTGTTGTATGCGCTGGTGACGGTACTGTTTCCTCTGATCGGCGTCTGGCGATATAAAAAGGGCAGGAGCGATGCCCGGTTTTATGTTCTTGGCTGGAGTGTCTGGAGTCTGGCTATGCTGATCGCTGTGACGCGCAATGTGGGCCTTATTCCGGCTGATTTTGTCACCAGCTTTTCACCACCGCTGGGTTTCTGTATCGAGGGGGTGCTGCTCTCTTTAGCGCTGGCGGACCGGATTAATTATCTGAAACAGCAAAAAGAGGCGGCGGAGCTGTTGCATATCAACCATCTGCGGCAGGAACAGGAGGTACTTGAACAACTGGTGTCAGAGCGTACCGCTGCACTGGAACAGGCGGTGAAGCGTGCCGAGTTGCTGGCGCTGACCGATTCGCTGACCGGAGTATTAAACCGCAGAGCATTCTTTGAGTCCGGTGAGCAAGAGCTCAATCGGGCCCGGCGATATCAAACGCCGCTGGCGATGGTGATGATTGATCTGGATATGTTTAAGCAGATCAATGATAACCATGGTCATGCCACGGGGGATCGGGTGCTGGTTGCTGCCATCGATGCTTTACAGTCGATGACACGTACCGCTGACCTGTTCGGACGTATTGGCGGAGAGGAGTTTGCAATCCTGATGCCACAGACCGGTTTGCAGGCGGCTACCGATCTGGCCGAGCGCCTCAGAGTGACGCTGGATACGCTGGAGATCCGGGTTGGAGAGCTGACGCTTAATGTCACTGCCAGTTTTGGCGTGGCGGCTATTGATGTGTCAAATGAGTCGCTGGCCGAAGCGATGGGGCGGGCCGATGAGGCGCTGTACCGGGCCAAAGCCCGTGGCCGTAACTGTGTTGAACTAGCGTCTGCTGCAACGATAAAAAACGCTGCACTTTCACTGAGCAGAACATAAAACAGATTAACCAACGAGAGCACAGAGAAAGATCAGAAACTATCGGGCTCTATCGGCGCGAGACGCGCCTCCTACTGTGTTTATTTCTTATTGGCACCACAGAGAAATACCAAAGACGGGCACTACTCCGTGTCCTCTGTGCTCTCTGTGGTAAAAGCCGGCTGTTGTAAAGCATTGCTCTGGGCCTTTTCGAAGAGCAGCGCTAGAGATATCCGGAACGATTGTTGTAATATCGCCTTTTTATGATGACTCGTTGGGATGCAACCGAACGTTTTCAGATATATGAAACTAGATCGTAGATAACAGGCTTTAACTCTGATGGATAATGTAGAAATCACCGATCAGCAGTTGCTCGCACTGGCAGGTCAGGGAGCATTTTCCCGAGGGAAGGATTACTTTCAGCAGGGGCTGGTTGAGCATTGGCAAAAAAATGGCCAGACGATTACCGCTGATGTGCAGGGCACAGAGCTGTATCGAGTCACCCTGATCCACAATAATCAACGCTTTGAAGGCAGTTGTGATTGTCCCGCCTCCGAAGGTTTTGATTTTTGTAAACATTGTGTTGCGGTGGCGATGTTGTACCGGCAGGAAGTCGGAGAACAAACTCGACTGGGCGATGGCAATGTCGATCAGCGGATACAGGCCTATCTGAATAAGCTTGATCATCAGGCGTTAGTCGCGCAGCTATTGGATATTATCACGAGTGATCGTGGCTTAAAGCAGACCTGGTCGATCAAAGCCGATATTGCGCTGAATAAGATGGATGTTAAAGCGATAAAGAAGCTTATCACGGCGGCGATCCCGTATAACAAGCATCTCTACCGTTACAGCCAGGTGCGCAACTATTTCGACAAGATCGGACCGGTTATTGATCTGCTTGAAGGGCAGTCAGAACAGCTTGGCGCCGAAAAGACCCTGTCGTTGGTGGATTATGCTCTACAACGTCTGAGCCGGGCGCTGGAAACTATCGATGATTCCGGTGGGTTTCGTTTGCAGCTAGAAGAGCGGTTGCAACAACTACACTGTGAAATCGTTAGCAAACTGGTCTGGGATAAACCAAGGCTGGTGGCGTATTTGCTGTCTATTGAAGATTCCGATTGTGCGGATTTGTATGCGGCAATTCCGGATGCTTACCTGACCTGCCTGGGGGATGATGGCGAGACGCTGATTCATAAAGAGTATCAGCGTCGCTGGGATGCTCTGCCGCCGCTGAGTGAAGACGCTGACTGGGACGATGAGTCAACCTACAGGATGCTACAGTATCAATTGCGCAGCCGAGCCGAACGAGATAATGACTGGCAAACGGTGATTAGTCTGTTACAAAAAACAGCAATAACCGATGTGGATTTTCTGGAGCTTTGCCAGTTGTGTCATGACCACGGTGATATTGATCAGGCGGAACGCTGGTTGTCTGAAGCTAAGCGTTTAAAGATAGGAGATAAACGCAACCGGTATTCCGGTTTTAATGTTGAACGCATGGAGATCAGATTGCTGCTCTCTCATGACAATTTCCAGCAGGCGTTAGCGATACAGTGGAGTATCTATCAGCAAACATTAGAGCTGGAAGATTATGAAAGGGTGTTGGAACTGGCAGAGATGAGCCATTCTGATGAAAACTATTTTGAACGGGCCGAAGCGTTTTTACTTGGCAGAATAGAGAAGAATGCACATCAGCCCTGGTTTCATCGATATGCTGATGATCTGGTAGCGCTGTATCTGCGGGAGGAAGAATACCTTGATGCTCTGGCGTTGGTACGACAGCATCAGGTAGATGAGTCTTCTTTGTTACAGGTTGCTCAGGCGTTCAATAACAAGCCTGACATTGCGATCCCTCTTTATGCGCTACTGGCCGATGGCTATGTCTCACAAGGTAACAACAATGCGTACCACAAGGCAGTCGCGCTGATATTAACGGTGATTTCAATTGCGGATGATGCCGGACATAAAGCGTTGGCTGAACAAATGCTGACTGACTTCAGGGTTCGTTTTAAAGCGAAACGGAATTTTATTAAGTTTTTGAATGAGGCTTTAACGAACTGATTTTGCTATTTGTTCGGTTTGTTGCTAAGTCTTAGTCATGTCAGTTAGGCTCTTCTCGATCTTCTCTGTGACCTCTGTGCGGGGTAAAAAGCTATTATTGTCAGCTTTATCATGATGAGGTGCCCAGAAGGCATGCTAGCCCGCATTCTACATAAAAGCAGTGTTCTGGAAGATCGGATTTTGTAGCGAGCCATGCCCTCATGGCGATTAGGTTTTATCTAAAAGATTCGAGTTATTGTCAAATCTGGTGTATGGGATCAGGCGGCATTCCTATCTGATTGATCCCTTACCTGTTCTCCATCCTTGAACTCAACATTATTGACTACCAGGGTCAGTAAGTTGAAACCTTTGATCC
>NZ_JAFFZO010000053.1 GCF_016924145.1 Amphritea pacifica
TCAAAGGTTTCAACTTACTGACCCTGGTAGTCAATAATGTTGAGTTCAAGGATGGAGAACAGGTAAGGGATCAATCAGATAGGAATGCCGCCTGATCCCATACACCAGATTTGACAATAACTCGAATAAGCCCCAGCGTACTGACAAGAATCAACACACTGCCCAGCACCCTGAAAAACACTTTACTCTCAGCGCCGACCAGTTTTTTATGCAGTCGCTCACCCAGCAGATGACCGATAAAGGCGCAGGGTAACAACCACAGATGATGAATCAGTTGCAGATCAACGCCAGCAATCAAAAAAGACACCATCTTGATTAACACCAGTATAAACCAGAGCACAAACAGGGTATCCCGGAGTTTTTCTCGACTAACATGGGTAGCAAAGACCGCCGCTATCAGCGGCGCACCGATGAGAGAGGTGCCACTGACATAGCCACCCAGTATCAGAAACACAATATCAAGACTACGGCTGTTACTCTTAAATGGACGATTGAGGACATAACTGATGGCGTAGCCGATGACGATGCAGTAGATAATACTGCTCATCAGTGATGCTGGCAGAGTCAACAGACCGAGAATACCGATCAGTTTTGGCACGATCATCACAGACAAAGCAAAACGCAGATATTTCCAATCAATGGTGGAGATACTGTTTTGATGGTCTGCCGCCGTCCGCTTAACCCGTTGACGGTTCTGCCAGGTGATCAGGCAGGAAAAAAACATCAGATGCACACCGATAATAGGCAGGAAGATCAGTGGATTATCGACGACCAGCAGCAGAAACGGCAGCGTAAGAACCGCCCCACCAAAGCCAAGCCCGGAGCGAACGAAACCGCTCCAGACAAATAGCAAACCGATTAAAATATATTGATAAAGCTGAAGATCTGTCATCTGAATAACTCAGAGTATGAAAAGGAAAATGCGTAAAGCAATACATCTACTGGCTTAGCAGAGTGGGCCAAACCGATCCAGACAGGTGAGGTAAAGCCGCAGATCCAGCTCAAGCTGATGATAGTCCGGTTCCATATGCTGGCACAGTTTATAAAATGCCCGGTTATGCTCTTTCTCCCTTATATGTGCCAGCTCATGCACCACAATCATTCTTAAAAAGGGCTCGGGCGCCTGCTTGAATAGCGAAGCGATGCGGATCTCTTTTTTAGACCTGAGCTTACTCCCCTGTACACGGGAGATATGGGTGTGTAATCCCAGTGCATTATGGATCACATCAATACGGTCATCGTATTCAACTTTATTAATGGGAGCCGATTGTCTGAGATAGCGATTTTTCAATTCAAGGGTATATTGATAGAGCGCCTTAGAGCCGACAATACTGTGTCCCGGCTGATAACGTTTCCGCAGATAATCTGGAAGCTTTCCAGAATCGATCAGGTTTTCTGCCTGTTGCTGCAGCTCAGGCGAATAGCCGGACAAAAAATTAATCTTCGGCTTGCGACTCACGAATTACTCTCCAGCAGCTTACGTAGCGCCTCGACCCGCTGCCGGTTCACACCCAGATCAGAATACCCCACCCTTGAAGCTGAGCGGACATGAATGACGCCCCCTTTAGCATCCCGAAGCAGTTCAAGGTCATCAACAAAGCCAAATACAGAGGAACTGAACTCAGCAGCTAAATAGTCAGTGTCGAGCATGATAATCTTCCCCCCTAAACGCTCTATATCGGCGCTCACTGAAGCCAGACTACTAACACATAAGTTAATCGGTTTAATATAGTGCTCACCATCACCTTCGTTACTGCTGCATACGGCGTTAGGCTTGGGGCCACAAGGCGTTAATCCGCCATCCACCAGTCCAGGTGCTTTTTGTGTACGCGACATATACCCCTGAAACGCCAGATAACCCGTGACGATCAACGCCAATACGACACACACAACAACAAACTGTTTCATGATATTCCTGATCGATTCTGATTAGAGTGTCAAGGTATGGGGAAGTCTAAACAGAAGCCGTACAGTGTTGTTATACAGCCCTGAAAACCACATAGCGTAATAGAGACCAGAGTAGTATAAACTAGCCTGCTTTCTCAACATAAACGAGTCTTCTCATCGTGTTCAGCCCTCAACTCATCAACTGGCTGCTTCTCAGTTTTCTGGTTATCACCTGGGGCACCTCATTTATGGTGACCTCCATCGCCATTGCGGGCGGATTGTCGCCGCTGACGATCACTCTGCTCAGGATCGCGCTGGGTGCAGGGGTGATAACGCTGTTTACCTACTCCAGAGGTTTACGCCTCCCTTTCAGCGTCAAAAGCTGGGGAAGTTTTATGATTCTGGGGATGTTTGGCAGTGCCCTGCCATTTCTGCTGATTTCCTGGGGGCAGCAAACAGTGCCATCGGCAACAACCGGTGTACTGATGGCGGTAATGCCATTTGTCACGATGCTGATTGCCCACTATTTTGTTGAGGGTGAGCGCTTCAACCGTTATAAGATGATGGGGCTGATCCTCGCCTTCTCCGGGGTGACCTTTATACTCAACCCCTTTGCCGCCGGGAGTGTAAACCTGTCTGGGGCGCTGGCGATTCTCGCCGCCGCCAGCAGCTATGCACTGAACACGGTGCTGATCCGCTTACTTCCTAAATTCAACCCGCTGATCGCCGGTTCAGGTATGCTGCTGTGCGGCCTGCTGCTGATACTCCCTTTTATATTATCAGATGCACAGGCTATTATTGACGAGCTGCGTTATATCGCCAGTCCAGACGCTGTAATGGCCGTTATCTGGCTGGGCTGTATGCCCGCAGGTGTCGCCTCAATCGTCTACTTTGTTGTCGTTAACCGGGCAGGTCCCAGCTTTCTCTCTAACTGCAACTTCCTGATACCGGTGGTGGCGTATTTAGCAGGCACCCTTATTCTGGGTGAAGCGGTTTCCTCAAACAGCCTGATCGCGCTGGTCGGCATTCTCACAGGAATCGGACTGACCCGGGTGAGCCGGTGACAGATGACGATAGATTAATGCCTCTTTATCACGAAATAAAAACCGCTGTTCAAGGGTTGCCCCCAGTGACTCCGCCAGTCTGATTGACGCGCGATTCTGCTCAAAGATCAGGCTGATCAGATGCAGTTGGGGAAGACATTCAGCAGCCATCTGTCTGACCGCAAATGCCGCTTCACGGGCATACCCTTTGCCTGAATACCCTGGCACCAACGACCACATAATTTCGGGCTCGGGCCAGTCTCCCGGATACCACAGGCCAACAATACCCACCACGGCATCACTGTCTTTCAACTTTAAGGTATAAGGTCCATAACCGTGAATCTCCCAATGACCAATCAGCGCAGCAACAATTCGCCAACTCTCCCCTTCACTGAGAGGATGTCCGGTGGTATAGCGGGTGGCTTCAACATCTTTATAAAAATTGTGCAGTGAGGGCCAGTCTTCAATGGTGACCTTTTCCAGATTCAAACGGGCGGTGTTGATCGATTCAGGAATACTGTAATTCACGCTTACTCCTTACCACAGTGGTAATACGTCTGACGATACTGTTTGCCCTCTACTCTACTAAAGAGCCATACCTGGCACGAGTTTAATTTTAAACTTCACACCACAGATAACGGTATAATTATCAGTATCTGCGGCGCCTCTGCAATACAACACAGATTTTGCAGCAGTTATATGATAAAAAACAACTTTAAAGGACTAGAGATCTCGATATGGCTCAGACAGCAGCACTGGTACAGACCCTGAAAAAACAGTTAAAGGCCCAGGGCAAAACCTACCTTGATGTAGCCCAGGCTCTTGATCTGAGTGAAGCCTCGGTTAAACGACTGTTCTCTGAGCAGAACTTTACCCTGCAACGACTTGAAACCATCGCTGAACTGGCAGGACTGGAGTTAACCGGGCTGTTCCGCCTGATGGCGCAGGAGCAGCAACGGCTGACTCAGCTGACCCGCGAACAGGAGCAGGAGATCGCCTCCGATCTCGAACTGTTGCTGGTCACAGTCAGTGTTATCAATGGCTTCTCCTTCAGCGATATCATCTCTCACTACGATATCACCGAACACGAATGTATCCAGAAGCTGGCCAAGCTGGACCGGTTAAGGATTATCGAGCTTCAGCCAAACAACAGAATAAAGCTACTGATCGATCCAAACTTTACCTGGCTGGCCAATGGTCCAATCCAGCAGTTCTTCCAACAGAAAGTAGAACAGGATTTCTTCCAGTCCCGGTTTGATAAAAAACATGAAAAACTGATCGTACTCAATGGGGTACTGACACCGGAAGCCAACCTGGCGATGCAGAAAAAAATGGAGCGTGTTGCGGAAGAGTTTAACAGCCTGCTGCGCGATGACTCTCCCCTGCCAATCGATCAGAAACATGGTAACACCATGATTCTCGCGATCCGGCAATGGCAGTACAGCCTGTTCAAAAACTATCGCAAGAGCTAGCGCATACTCTTTGCAAACGCGCTAGTTCAACCACCCGTATCATTATCTGATACTTCAACAGTTTAACTACTTCCGCTGGCGCACTGCCGCCATCATCCCTCTGACTTCCAACAAAGGAACTTCAGAGGACCGATATGAACATCAGAACCTTCCCGGGCACCGCAGCCCTCAGCGCCATACTGACACTGACAACAGTGGCGGCACCGGCAGATGCTGCCGGGCTGTTAAAACCGGTTAATTCATCCCTGCCTGAACTCAGCATCCGCGAACATCATGTCAATGTCGTGCTTGAACACAGTTATGCCGTGACCACGGTAGAACAGGTTTTTCATAATCCATCTCCCCAGGCGTTAGAAGCGATTTACAGTTTTCCTGTGCCGGACCATGCCGCCGTGGGTGAGTTTACCTACTGGATAGACGGCCAGCCGGTCACCGGCGAAGTAATAAAAAAGCAGCAGGCCAGAACCATTTACGAACAGGAGAAACAAGCGGGCCATGAGGCCGCCCTGGTAGAGCAAGACAGTTATAAGACCTTCGATATCAGTGTCACACCGGTGCAGGCCAACAGCGATGTCCGCATAAAGCTGGTGTATATTCAGCCAGCCCACCTGGATTCCGGTGTCGGCCGCTATGTTTATCCCCTTGAGGATGGCGGCGTCGATACTCAGAAGAATGCTTTCTGGAACCGCAATGAAGTGGTCGATGAAAAATTCAGCTTCAATATGCGCCTTGCCTCAGGTTACCCGATAGACTCTATCCGCCTGCCCCAGCACTCTCAGGCTGCAATTCAACAGATCGCCCCCAACCAGTGGCAGGTTTCAATGGCCAGCCAGGTCGGAGCATTACCGCAAACTGTGCTGTCCTCTGCCCCGTCCGCTGATCAGCCCCCGGAAGCCGCGCAACCACTACCCGCTGAACAGATCAGTACTGCGGGCATTGTCCCTGCGGCAAGTCTGGACCAGGACATTGTCGTTTACTGGCGCCACAGCCAGAACCTGCCCGGCACTCTGGATCTGATCAGCTATAAACAATCAGACACCACACCTGGCACCTTTATGATGACCCTCACCCCCGGGGATGATCTTGGCGTGTTACAGGGAGGGCGTGACTGGGTATTTGTTCTGGATGTATCCGGATCAATGCAGGGCAAGTACTCAACACTGGTTGAGGGTGTACGCCAGGGATTAGCCAAACTCCAACCCGATGACCGCTTCAAAGTGGTTTTATTTAACAACGCAGCCACCGATTTTTCCGGTGGATTTAAGCCCGCAACAGCAGAAGTTATCACCCCCCTGCTGAATCAGCTTGAACAGTATCAGCCTGGCAGTGGCACTGATCTCTATTCAGGTCTCGCACAGGGTTTAAAAGGATTAAATACTGATCGCAGCACCGCCATGATTCTGGTCACCGATGGCGTTGCCAACTTAGGTGTCACCGAGAGAAAGCGCTTTCTTGAGCTGCTGGAAAAAGCGGATGTCCGACTGTTTACCTTTGTTATGGGCAACAGTGCAAACCGCCCCCTGCTGAACAGTATGACGGAGGTATCCAATGGTTTTGCCATCAGCGTCTCTAATGCTGATGATATTGTCGGCCAACTGATGCTGGCAACCAGCAAGATGACCCACCAGGCGATGAGAGATGTTGAGTTAAAAATTGATGGTGGCCGGGTCACCGACCTGACCCCAGAACAGATCAACTCACTTTACCGGGGTGAGCAACTGACAGTCCTCGGTCATTACCGACAGCCAGGCCCGGTGCAGATCTCGCTGACAGGCAAGGTGGGCGGCCAGCAACGTCACTACACTACTGAGATAATCCTGCCCGGGGAAAGTTTACTGCACCCCGAACTGGAGCGCATCTGGGCCTTTGCCACCCTCGAGAATATGCAGGCTAAAATGGATTACCTTGAAGAGGATGACAGCAACAATGAAGATACTAAACAAGCGATGACTGATCTGGCCATTCAATATGATCTGGTAACCGACTACACCTCAATGCTGATCGTCAGGGACGAGGTGTTTAAACAGCTGAATATTGAACGCAATAACCAGCAACGGGTGGCGAATGAAAACAACGCCCGGCAACAACGACTGCAGCAACCGGTCACTTCTCAGCGGGCAGACAGTCAGAAGCCGATGTTCAATCAGTCTCATCACCGGGCATCACTGGGTGGTGGCGGTTCAGGTGCGATTGGCCACTGGATTCTGCTGTTAATCGGCGCACTACTGCTGATTCAATACCGCAATCGTCGTCGGACATCGTGAGACGTTAATGAACGCTGTATCAATCAAACAGTTCGCTAACCCAAAGCCTCCCGCGCAAGCGGGGGGTAGCTTCCAGCTTCCCTGGATAACCCTGGCTCTGTTGCTGTTCTGCCTGCCGCTGAGCCTGTCTGCTGACCTGTTTCAACTGGGCTATGCTGACCGCTCCCTGATACTGGAGGGTCAGCTATGGCGCTTAATTACAGGGCATCTTTGTCACACATCGCTCAGCCACCTTGGCTGGGATCTGCTGGCATTTGTGATTGCAGCAGGCTATCTGGAACTGAATTCACGCAGCGCATTGCTGGCATCACTGTGCGTGGGAGTTGTCAGCATCGATGCCCTGCTTCTCTCCCCCTGGTCAGCAGTGAACAGCTATGCAGGGTTATCCGGACTACTGTTTGCGCCGCTGGTTCTCTGTTTGTTTATCTTTGCCCGTAAGCAGCAAGCGCTAAATGGCTGGTTACCGATGCTGATCTGTCTGGCAAAGCTGATCTGGGAGCAGTTCAGTCAACAGGCTCTGTTAAGCCAGAGCCCCTGGCCACCCTATCCAGCGGCGCACCTGGCGGGTGCGTTGGGTGGAATGATTTACCTGGGGTTCGCTTTAATAAACCCAGGGTTTAACTTAATGATGACTCCGCCATTGCCCAGACGCTATAAATCCAGGACCAGTCTCAGGCAAGGGTTTTACCAATTATGTGTCGTGAAGCGTCAGGAAAAAGCAGATACTTAAATGAGATACAGAGCAGGATGAACGTTGGCAAGCCAATAATATGCCTGACCCATTCAAACTCTGCACTCATATAACCGGTCAGCGGATAAACGATTCCAGCCATCAACATCATCCATGCCCCTATAATTATCACAGAGAGAAATGCTTTTTTATTGGGTAGTTCTTTCCGAAACTCGATCAGCACCCAGGCGGCAAAAATTGCGAAATAGGAAAGATAAAATTGCTGCTGCCCTGCTTTATAAAACATCAGGACGGCAGTAAAACCTGCAAGAAAAGCTGTATGCTGCTCCAGTTTCCCATTTTGAAACCGTTTAAACAGATAAAAAACTGTACCGAGAACAAGCAACTTATTAAGTGATATCAGAAAGTTTCCAAGACCCTTAAATGGGAAAAAATCACCATAAAAAAACATCATAATTGAAAACAGTGTCGGTTCACGACCATTCGCCTTGCCAAAGGCAACCAGAAAAGAAGGCCCCCAGATAAAGTAAGTTATCAGATAGACCAGCAAAAGAGACGTAATGAATATAGCGATGTTGCGTGTAACATTTTTCCAGCGCTTATCCAGAAAAGGCAGTAGAAAGAGCGGGTAAATCTTAGTCAGCACGCCGGCTGTGATAATCATTAATGATGATCTGCTGTTCCCTTTGGCAGCGACTATCACCCCCAGAAAACACAGCAATGCAACCAGGCTATCATTAAAGCCATAGAAAACCGTACTGACAATAAAGAAGGGATTTAATAGCCAGAAAGCGGCGAACAGCCATTTAACACTGACAGATATATTGGACAGAGCACAGAAACAGCGAATAGTGTAAAGCACTACAGCTAACCAGCACCCGGCAAAAATAAGTTTTGGCAGTTGACTATGAAGGGCATAAGGCAGTGCTAAGAAATTATACAGCGGACCATAAGCATTGGGCGCACCTATTTTCGCCCAGGGATCTGCGCCGCTCAGAATAAGATCCCAATGGGCAAAATAGAGTGCATAGTCATGCATCGGAGGGACCATAAAACAGGCGATCAGGATCACTACTCCATAGATGCACAGAGAAGCATCCAGTAATCTTGAGTGGGAATTTGCAGGCATAAGAGTCCACTTAGTAATGTTTATAGAAGGCCGGCATAATAATTTGTTGCAGCTTTTATAACAAGCAAATGCCTACCTCCCCCCTTTTTTTACCGCCGCTGAAAGATACCTTTTCGGGCTCATATTCCGAGGATATTACAATAAGCTATAGCAGCTTTGTAAACGGATAATAATTGTATAATTCTCTTAATAATTATAGGATTACGCTATTTTTTATTCGCTAAGCAGAGCGTTGTAGCTACTATTATGCCTGACATTAAGATATCGATCGTAATACCTACCTATCAGGAAGTTATAAACATTCCTTTGATATGCGAACAGATTAACAATCATCTGACTGATATACCGTTCGAGATAATCTTTGTCGACGACAATTCTCAGGATGGTTCTTCTGAAGCGGTAGCTCGTATTGCGGAACAGATTCCGGCACGCATTATTGTCCGAACCCAGGAACGGGGACTCTCTACTGCGGTGATCACTGGTATAGAATCCGCCAGAGGCAGGTATATTGTTGTAATGGATTGCGATCTTTCACACCCCGCCTCCGCAATCCTGCCAATAATAGATAAACTGGAATCCGGACAGAACGATTTTGTTGTCGGTTCGCGGTATATAGAAGGCGGCTCATTTGATGATGACTGGGGCTTCTTCCGCCTGCTTAACTCAAAAATAGCAACCTGGCTGGCCCTGCCACTGTGTCATATCAAAGATCCGATGTCCGGTTTCTTTGCATTTGAACGGCAACAATTTGAAACCTGCGCACATCTGACGCCGACGGGCTATAAAATTGGCCTGGAGATAATGGTCAAAGGTGAGTTCAGCAAGCCTGGTGAACAGCCTATTCACTTTAAAGACCGCGAGCATGGGGAGAGTAAACTCAGCCTGAAAGAGCAACTGCTCTATCTGCGGCATCTGCGCCGTTTGTACCGTTTTAAATATCCGGTCACCTCTGAGTTTGCCCAGTTTGGTCTTGTCGGCGGCACAGGATTTGTGATTGACAGCCTGATCTATTTTGCCCTGCAGGCTTTCTTCGGACTGGGTCACAACTTCTCCCGGGCGATCTCATTCTGGCCTGCGGCCACCTGGAACTGGTTCTGGAATCGAACAATTACCTTCACTCATCGGGAAAAAAGTAATCATCTCAGGCAGTGGTTATCTTTTCTGGCCACCTCACTGGCCGGTTTCGTGATGAACTTCGGCACCTACACGACCCTGACCAGCTATGTACCATTTTTTATCGATAACAAATTCATCGCGTTGATACTCGGGGTACTGGTGGGGATGGGATTTAATTTTATGATGGCAAGAATCTTCGTCTTCAAAGAGCTGGAGGAGGAGATACTGGAAGAAGAAAAAGACTATCACTATTAATTAGCACCACCAGAATGATGTCATGACTCATTCAAACAGCGCCACCTCTGCGGCAGTCAGGAAGCGGAACTCACCGGGCCTGAGATCCGGATCCAGTGTTAAGGCACCGATACTTTCCCGGTGCAACGCCGTTACCTCGTTATCAAAATAACCAAACATCCGCTTCACCTGATGGTAACGCCCCTCATGAATTGCCAGACGGGAGTTATAGTCGTCAATTCGTTCCAGTTGCGCGGGTCGGGTGGTGATATTTTCATAACGGAAATAGATCCCCTTCTGAAACACCACTTGCGCTTCATCAGGCACAGGATCTCTTGTGGTCACACGGTAGACCTTGGCAATCTTTGATTCGGGCTGAGTGACTCTGCGGGACCAACTGCCATCATTGGTCAGCAGCATCAGACCGCTGGTTTTCAGATCCAGCCTTCCCGCCAGATGCAGCCCCTGGCGCAACGACTGAGGTAACAGCTCTATAACAGTTTTGTGTTCAGAATGTACTGTGGCACTGACGATGCCAGCGGGTTTATGCAGCATCAGATAACGGCTCTGAGCCTCCTGGAGCAGTTCATTGTCCAGCTCAACCCGGATAAACCGATCAATCTCCCGATGCGCATCGGTGATAATCTCATCACCGACACGGACCCGGCCCTGAGCCAGCAGCACTCTAACGCGCTGCCGGCTATAAGGCGTTTTCAGCTGCAAAAACCTGGAGAGCTGCATCGGCGCTACTCAGGAAAACCGACAGAAAGATAACGGTATAAAGTCAGGACGCAGTACTTTCTTCATTCGCCAGGAAAAACCAGGTTTCCAACACCGAATCAGGATTAAGAGAAACCGAACTGATCCCCTGCTCCATCAGCCACCTTGCCAGATCTGGATGATCAGAGGGTCCCTGACCACAGATACCGATATATTTCCCTTGCGCCTTACAAGCCTGAATAGCCATGGCCAGCAGCTTGCGTACCGCATCGTTACGTTCATCAAATAGGTGAGCAATCACGCCAGAGTCCCGATCCAGCCCAAGAGTCAGCTGAGTCAGATCATTCGAGCCAATGGAAAAGCCATCAAAATATTGAAGAAATTCATCAGCCAGTAGCGCATTTGAGGGTATTTCACACATCATGATCACCCGCAAACCGTTTTTACCCCGGTTCAGGCCGTTTTCTGCCAGCAGGTCTACCACCTGTTTCGCTTCACCCACCGTGCGTACGAAAGGAATCATCACTTCGACATTGGTCAGCTTCATCACATCCCGTACCTGCTTCAGCGCCCTGCACTCAAGCTCAAAACACTGCCGGAACGACTCAGCGATATAGCGACTGGCACCACGGAAGCCCAGCATTGGATTCTCTTCGTGGGCTTCATAAGCTTCACCACCGATAAGATGCCCATACTCGTTGGATTTGAAATCCGACATCCGCACAATCACTTTCTTGGGATAGAACGCAGCGGCCAGTGTAGATATCCCCTCCACCAGCTTGGCAACGTAGAACTCTATCGGGCTTTCATAGCCCGCAATGCGGCGCTCTATGGTGCGCTGCAACCCAGCGTCCTGCTGGTCAAACTCAATCAGCGCTTTCGGATGGATGCCGATCATACGGTTGATAATAAACTCCAGACGCGCAAGACCAACACCGGCATTGGGCAGCGACTGAAAATCAAATGCCCGGTCGGGATTACCGACGTTCATCATGATGTCGAACGGCAGAGGCGGCATGGAATCGATTTTGTTAGTCTGATGCTCGAAATCCAGGCAGCCTTCATAGGCTCGTCCCGTATCACCTTCGGCACAGGAGACGGTCACCTCCTGACCTTCCGTCAGTCGTTCGGTGGCATCACCGCAACCGACAATCGCCGGAATACCCAGCTCACGGGCAATAATCGCTGCATGACAGGTACGTCCACCCCGATTGGTTATAATCGCTGATGAGCGTTTCATCACCGGTTCCCAGTCCGGGTCGGTCATATCGGTGACCAGCACATCACCGGGCTGAATCTTATCCATATCACTGAGACTTTCGACAATGCGCACCGGTCCACTGCCGATCCGGTGTCCTATAGAGCGGCCTTCCAATAAAACATTACCGGTTTCGGTGAGCAGATAACGCTCAATAACCGCGTTTTTATCCCGGCTCTTAACGGTTTCAGGTCGTGCCTGAACAATGTACAGCTCACCATCATCGCCATCTTTAGCCCACTCGATATCCATCGGACGACCGTAATGCTGCTCGATGAGCATCGCAATTTTTGCCAGTTGCTGAACGTCATCATCATTGATGGAAAACTTCATTCGCTCTTCAGGCGGCACACTGACAGTTTCAACGGCACTGGCGGTGGTACCTTCAGCACCGTAAATCATTTTGATCGCTTTACTGCCCATACTGCGGCGCAATATGGCCGGAGCCCCCTGTCTGAGAGTCGGCTTGTAAACGTAGAACTCATCCGGGTTAACAGCCCCCTGGACAACCGTTTCCCCAAGACCATAAGCTGACGTGATAAACACAACGTGCTGAAAGCCCGATTCCGTATCCAGTGTAAACATGACGCCGCTGGCACCGGTCTCGCTGCGAACCATACGCTGAACCCCGGCCGACAGGGCGACGTCGTGATGTTCAAAACCATGGTGAACCCGATAGGAGATTGCCCGGTCATTGTAGAGCGAGGCAAAGACCTCATGGATGGCCGCTTTAATATTTGCCAGACCACGGATATTCAGGAAGGTCTCCTGCTGACCGGCAAAAGAGGCATCGGGCAGATCTTCGGCGGTTGCCGATGAGCGGATCGCAACCGCCAGATCGTCGTGACCGCCCATCTCTTCATAGGCCAGTTCAATAGCCTGGTCGAGGGTTTCAGGAAATGGGGTTTCCAGGATCCACTGGCGCACCTGGTTACCGGTCGCTGCGAGCGCATTAACATCGTCAGGATCAAGCTGAGCGAGTGTATCGCTGATCTTCTGGTCCAGATTATTGTGTTTCAGAAAGTCACGGAATGCGGACGCTGTGGTCGCAAACCCACCGGGAACCTTAACGCCTGCACCAGACAGTTCTGAGATCATCTCGCCAAGTGAGGCGTTTTTTCCACCTACCTGCTCAATATCATCCATACCCACCTGATCCAGACGAACGATATAATCCTGCAAAGCTCCGCACTCCTTCAAATTTTAGTGATTAAGGCGCATCATACTGTAATTCTTCGCTGAGGTCAGTGTGTTGACGAAGATCCTGATTGATTCATCGCTACGCTATACAGCACGCACAGATGCCGTAATAATACCCCCGGATAAATACATTTTTGTGACGCGAGACAGCTTAACCTTATGAAAAGAACAGCTTTTTTTATATCTGATGGTACGGGTATCACAGCGGAAGCACTGGGTAATAGTCTGCTCGCTCAGTTTGGTTCGATTCAGTTCAATAAGGTGACGCTGCCCTATATCGATACCATCGAAAAGGCGGTGGAAGCGGTCGATATTATCGACCAGGCGGGTAAAACCGACGGACAGCGACCGATTGTGTTCGATACGGTGGTGGATGAAGCTACCCGTGAAATCATCTCCACCAGCACCGCTTATAAGATCGATGTGTTTTCAGCGTTTCTGAAACCACTGGAGCTGGAGCTGGGTAGCCACTCTTCCTACAGTGTCGGTAAATCCCATTCGATTAATGAAGTAAACAAATATATGGATCGCATCGAATCGGTAAACTTTGCGATCGACAATGATGATGGCGCCCGCACTCAGCACTATGATAAGGCGGACATCATTCTCACCGGAGTCTCCCGCTGTGGAAAGACCCCCTCCTGTCTCTATATGGCACTTCAGTTTGGCATCCGGGCAGCAAACTACCCCCTGACCGACAACGACCTCACACAGACAACCCTGCCTGAAGTGCTGGAACCCTTCAGAAATAAGCTGTTCGGTCTGACAATTGATCCATTTCAGCTGGCATCAATCCGCCATGAACGCCGTCCAAACAGTCGTTACGCGTCACTGGACCAGTGCGAAGATGAGGTGCGGATAGTCGAGCGGATGTTCCGCAAGCAAAAGCTGGCGCACATCAATACCACTCACTTTTCAATTGAAGAGATTGCTACCCGTATTATCGCCCAGATGGGTCTTAAGCGACGGATTGGCTAACCGGCATTACGGTTCACCTTTCCCCGGCTATAGGAGAACCAGGCAGCCAGAAAGCTGTAACCACAGGCGCTGGCAAAGCCGGCTTTCACGACAATCAGAAGATCCGGATAACGTTCCGGCATAATCTGTTCACTGCCCAGCAAGACACTCATCAGCAACATGATGATCGCCATACTGAACATATTCCCGCTGGTGCGGGACAGGTTCAGCAGCGCTGAAGCGATACTCAGGCGCTCTTTTGGCACGGAGCCCAGCGCCGCATTATTGTTCGGCGTTGAGAATAATCCAAAGCCAACCCCCAGTAATACCAGCGCGACAATCACATGATTTAACGAACTGTCCGCCCGCAGAAAGACCAGTACGGCAAACCCCGCGCTGAACAACAAACACCCTGTCGTCGCAATCAGACGAGGCTCAAACCGATCCGACAGGCGACCGGCAAGCGGCGCCAGACACGCCATAATCAGTGCTTGCAACAGTATCATCTGTCCCGTTTCGCTGGGTGACAATCCCTGCAGATATTGCAGATAGAGACTCAGCAGAAACAGCACCGGATAGTGCGCTGCATACATCAGAAAACTGGCCATCAAAGAGCGATTCATCACCCTGTTTGCGGCTAACACAGCGAAACGCACCAGTGGATACTCGCAGCGGTTCTGCTGTCGGATAAACACAAACACCAGGGCGATCCCTGCGATCAGCATCAGCCAGCTATACAGGTTTGGCAATCCGGATAAGCCGAACAACAACAGTGTGGACAGAGCAGCAAACAATAGCGAGCCAACCCAGTCCAATGGATTAGACTGCTGTTCAGCACTGCTGTCATTCCTGATATAGATAACCGCCAATATCAGCGCAACCATCGCCAGGATAACCGGCCCCCAGAAGACACTTCGCCAGCCAAGATGCTCGGTCAGCCAGCCACCAAAAAGAGGACCACAGGTCAGTCCCAGATAAACAGAGGTGGCCGTCAATCCCAGTGCGGTCCCCCGATTAGAACCACTGAAGACGGCAGCAATAATCGCCATAGCGGTTGCAAATACCAGACTGCTGAACAATCCCTGCAGCACCCTTACGAATAGTAGAAATTCAACAGAGTAGACGGCAAACACCAGCAGCGATGCGAGTGAAAAACCCAACACACCGATCAGATAGATCGGCTTTCGTCCAATGGAGTCGGCCACTCTCCCCGCCGGCAGTAACAACACGATACTCCCCCACAATGTGGCGGTGGGAATCCAGCTCAGCCACACCGCATCGGCCTGCAAAGCATCAGCCATCGCGGGCAGAGCCATGTTAACAGCAGACAGTGACATCGGCACCAGAAACAGCGCGATACAGATACTGATAAGCACATACCAGCGGGCCCGGGGGTTGTCCTGATAGAACGAATTATCTGAATATACAATCACAGCAGCACCTTTACGTAAGGCTGGGCAGTATAGCAGGGGATAGTTTATATATTCACTAAATTCATGGCCGATTCAGCCAGATCGGGTTAACGACCACCGGCCAGATCGATACAACTTCCGGTAGTGTATGAAGCCCCCGGTGACAACAACCAGGCGATCGCTTCAGCAACCTCTTCTGGCTGACCACCCCGGCCCATGGGAATAGAGCTTTTCAATCGCTCAATCCGGTCAGGCTCGCCTCCTGCAGCATGCATTCCGGTATAGATAAATCCGGGCCGTACACCATTTACCCTGATCCCCTCAGAGGCCACTTCCGATGCTAAGCCCCGTGTCAGTGTATCAATCGCCCCCTTGGTCGCGGCATAATCGATATATTCACCCGGCGAGCCGGTCCGCGCTGCCACAGAGGAAACATTGACAATCACCCCACCATCGCCCCCGTGACGGGTGGACATCCGCTTCACCGCCTCACGACAGCAGAGAAAATATCCGGTTATATTGCTGATCAACAAATGATTGATCCGTTGTGCATCCATCTCATCCAGCCGACACTGGGGCATCAGAATACCGGCATTATTCACCAGCGCAGTAATTCGCCCCAGATCATGATCTACCCGATGGAAAAGTGCGCATACCTGTTCATCCTGAGAGACATCGGCGGCCACAGCAATAGCCGAGATCCCTTCATTCTGCAATTGTTCGACTACAGCTTCGGCGGCGGTCTGATTGTTTCGATAGTTAACGCAGACGGCATATCCCAGCCGTCCGAGCTTGAGTGCGGTTGCCGCACCGATGCCACGCCCCGAACCAGTCACCAGTGCGACTTGATGAGTATCCAATGGCAGCCTCCTTCTGGTTGTTGTAGCTGACTGGAACAGTATTGATCCTGATCGATCAAGCTTATCTAAAGCATATAGTATGAAAGTGGTTTTCGCCGTATCGCTTCAATAAAACGACAGTAAATGAGAATCATAGGCAGGCTTATCTACATGAAAATCGCTCAGGGCAACAGGTAGCGGGATATTACAAATCTGTGTAATATCCCTGTTCCAGAATCAGGCAGAAATCCTCACGTTTTTTCAGGCTTTTGCTCGTTGATCTGCATTGCCGTACTTTTGGCAAACGCTGATATTCTGGAGCGTTTTCATTAATCGACTTTTAGAGATACAGGACAGTTTGCAATGAGTCTTGCTGATAAGGTTTTGGCAGTAAACAATGATCTGCCGATCCGTACCGACCTACCGGTACACAGTGGTAAAGTACGTTCCGTTTACTGGCTGACCGAAGCCGACAGTCGACGTCTTATCCAGGAGAAAGGGTATGATGTTGCAGCCGATGCCCCTCTGGCAATCATGGTCATCAGTGACCGGATCTCCGCTTTCGAGTGCATCTGGCATGGCGAAGGCGGTATGAACGGTGTACCCGGCAAAGGTGCCGCACTGAATGCTATCTCCAATCACTGGTTCAAACTGTTTCGCGAAAACGGTCTGGCTGACAGCCATATCCTGGATATCCCCCACCCGTTCGTCTGGATTGTTCAGAAAGCTAAACCCGTCATGATTGAGGCGATCTGCCGCCAGTATATCACCGGCTCTATGTGGCGTTCCTATGCCAAAGGTGAGCGTTTGTTCTGTGGCATTCAGATAGCCGACAACCTGCAGAAAGATCAGAAACTGCCTGAGCTGCTGATTACACCTTCCACCAAAGGTATTCTCAAGGGGATTCCTGGCGTGCCTGAAGTAGATGATGTCAACATCACCCGTGATGACATCATCAATAACCATGAAGCCTTTCAGTTCCGTTCAAAAGAGGATATTGCGGTGTACGAAAAGCTGCTGAAAGAAGGCTTTGACGTCATCAGCGCTGAACTGGAAAAGATCGATCAGGTATTTGTCGATACTAAGTTTGAGTTTGGTTACGTGACTGATGCATCAGGGAACGAAAAGCTGATCTATATGGATGAAGTGGGCACACCTGATTCATCCCGCATCTGGGATGGCCCATCCTACCGGGAAGGCAAAGTCATCGAAAACTCCAAAGAGGTATTCCGTCAGGAACTGCTCAACTACTTCCCTGACCCGGATATTCTGATCAATAAAGATCGGATGGAAGAGCGTTACGCCCTGGCAAAGGACAACGCCCTTCCAGCTGCACTGCTTCAGAAGGTATCGGACACCTATGTCGGCATTGCAGAGAAGATTATCGGCGAGAAACTACCGCTGTCTGATAACCCGAAAGCAGAGATCATTGAGATTCTGCGCGACCAGTACGCTCTGATCGACTGATCATCGCCCCCTGATTATCAGGGAGCCGCAAGACAATAACGCCGCATAGCCATATGCGGCGTTTGTTTATACCTCGTTTTCATCTTTCAGAGAGATAACAGGTTCCGCGCCTTCAACATCCAGCTCAACCATCATCGGCTTACAGCAAACAGAGCAATCTTCAAAATACTGCTGATTACCCGCCGTACAATCCACAACTAACTCTACCGGTTCCCCACAGTAGGGGCATGTACGGGACACCGCTTCCAGACTTTGCATGATTGACACCTCGCGATTTAAGTTAAGCTCTTTAGTCAGCAGTTAAGCCAGCTTTTAAGCTAGCAGACAGGCTGAATAGTCAGCAGCTCACCAGCAGGATTACTGGCCCCTGTCAGCACACTGCAATATAATCCCTTATCAGCTTAGCTGGTTTTAAGCGGTTGCGCTGAACCGGAATAATACCACCGCCACCCCACCACGATCAGGAATCCATTATGACCTTTACCGCCTGGCTTTCACTATTTGCAGTCTGCTGCCTGGGTGCAATGTCTCCGGGTCCCAGTCTGGCGGTAGTATTGAAACAAACGGTCGGTAACAGCCGCCAACATGGTCTGGCTGCCAGTTGGTTTCATGCGGCGGGGGTTGGCCTCTGGGCATTCGCAACCATCTCTGGACTGGCTATTCTGGTAGCCCAGTCAGAGATCGCGTTTAAGGTGATCACCTGGCTGGGGGCTGGCTATCTGGCCTGGATCGGCCTCAAAGCGATCAGGGCCGGACGAGCTTCTTCCTTCAGCGTAGACCCTGGCGATAAAACCTCTGTACTGAAAGCCGGCATTGAGGGAGCGACCATCTCAGTGCTGAATCCTAAACTTGCGATCTTCTTTATCGCCCTGTTCTCACAGTTTGTCAGTCCGGATGCAACGATGGGCGATCAGATGATTATGACGGCGACGGCCACGCTGGTCGATGGCCTGTGGTACAGCGTCGTTACATTAGTGCTATCCCATGGCCCTATTCTTAAAACCCTGCAAAACCGCAGCCAACTGGTCAACCGCCTGACCGGTGGAATACTGATTGCGCTGGCTGCCCGGGTTGTGACTCTCTGACGCAGATAAAAGCCTTAGCCCGACCGCCGCTACACAGTTGGTTAGTGGCTCGACGCGACTTCGGCACTTGCCAGAAAAAGCGATGGTTCCGTGAGTTGAGAAGAGAGATGAGGAAAGAGATAAACCCCTCCCCTTTTTCGTGAAAGACGAAGCTATGAAAAGGGCTCTATAAAAAGGGCTCTGACCCTGTGGTAATGCAGACAGCAGCCTAACCAGCTCAAGTACTTGCCATACTCATCACTCCATTACTTTACTTAATGACCCGCTGATGCCACTGAGCAAGTGATTCTTGCGGGTATTCATCAAACAGACTGTCCTCAGACGACTCACAGACGTTAACCCATGACGCCTTTGATCCCAGCATCATATGGGTTCGCTCCGGCGGTATGGGTAGATCCGTATCAATCGCAGAGGCAAACGGATGCACCTGTTCCGGCCACCCGGGGTCCCATAGCCACAGCGCACTGCCGCACTGTTTACAAAAATGCCGTTTCCCGGGGCTTTCCCACTTACCCCCGGTGTCAGGATCATCAATGATCGCGTGGTAGACACTGATCTGCTCCTTCCCTTCAACCGTTAGTGTTGCGTAATCCGCCCCCAGGTTAATAGCAAAACCGCCTCGCCCGCTGTTTTTCGACAGATAGAGCAATAGCACTGATTAAATGGATAGGGCTGGCTGGAATTAACGGTAAAACGGACGCTACCGCAATGACACGAACCTTCGAGCTGCATAAATTACGCTCCCGATCTTCATCTACAGGGTATGAGGTGAGATATTAACCCGGCGGATAAATACATCGTCTAAGCCGCGTATTTTATATGCTGTGATTTGAAGTAACTTTTAACCCGCGCGGGTCTTCTTTGTAGCGTCAACATGCATGATCGTGTTTTCTTCTTC
>NZ_JAFFZO010000054.1 GCF_016924145.1 Amphritea pacifica
ACATTGCCCATCATAACAGCAATCCGAAGCCATTTATTTGGACTAAAAGTGCCCGAGACATTCTGGAAAAAGTTATTCGTGCCAACAGTCGCTTAAGCTCTAAACAGAATGCAACACTACACTAGCAGTGCCGGATGGGTGTCCTTTGATTCAGGGCTTCAGGGGGGGGCGGGGTTTAGCAATGGGGGCTGGTCGATAGATATGCGGGGGAGGTCAGATTTGATCTCTGCTATTTATATACAATAATACAGTTGTTTGAAATTAATCGTCTGCTCAATCTGGGTAGTCGGCGCTTATATATGGCAGGTAAATAGCGTTATAGACGTGTACATTTAGACCCTGTTCACAAGGGATTGTAATGTATGCATCGTTGTCTTAATTTTGAAGCCATTGATATTTTGTTTATCCCTGATCTTTCTACCGGAGCCCTTTTATGAAAGCCAGAGCGGTTCTTTTTGCTCTGACCATCCTCTGTTGTCTTGTCGCGGCTACCGGGGTGATCGCTAATTATCTTAACCTGGTTAGCTATAGTGAGCGAGATGCTCAACGCAACGGCGAAAATACCGTTGATCTGCTGCAGCATGAACTGGATGCCGTTTTTGATGGTTATTACCGGCAGGTAGCATTTCAGGCGGTGTTGCCGGAGATCCAGAGCTATCTGCTTGGCGAACACTCAGACGTTACTCCTCTGCTGAATCACGTATGTACGCAGTCTGGTGCTTCGCTCTGCTATATTCTTGATAAGCAAGGCTTCTTTGTTGCCGCCAATGATTTTCAATTTAAAGCTCAGACGCTCAATCAGAACTTTGCCTTTCGTCCCTATTTTAAGGAGGCGGTGGCCTCTGGCGCTTCTGTTTATCCGGCGCTGGGCACCAGTACCCATGAGCGGGGATTCTACTTTTCTCACCGGGTGCTGGATACTGATGGGCAATTTCTAGGGGTCGTGGTTAATAAATATCCGCTACAACCTTTAGAGCGGATATCCTGGCAGCATGCGGGTCATGTTGTGTTGCTGGACCGCAATGGAATAATCTTTGCTTCCAACAGACCAGATTGGGTTTTCAGTAGTCTGTTACCACTGGATCCGATGCAGCAGGCTGCCATTCAACAAACAGGTCAGTATGGCACACTGCCAGAAACCCCGGTTGAGTTTAAATGGTTGTCCGATGGCGTCATTCAGGTTGCCTCCGACGAGCATTTCCGGGCCTACCAGGCCAGTGTTAAATACCTGCCGGGGTGGTCGTTAACCTATCTCGACAGTACCGAGCTTTCCCCGCTTAGCAGTCGCCGTTCATTATGGTTGTGGCTGATGACCGGCTTTAGTCTGGTGGTGATTGGCATGGTGAGTTTTCTGTATCGCCAGGGGAGCAGACAAATTTTGCTTCGGCAGCAGGCTGAAGCGGGCTTAAAGCGCAGCGAAACACGACTGCAGCAATTATCACAGGTGTCTACTGAAGCGATTATCATGCACCGGGGAGGGCAGATTCTGGACTGTAATCCCGTGGCTGAGGAGATGTTTGGTTATAAGCGTCGGGAGCTGATAAATCTACCGTTGCTGCAGTTGTTCAAAACGCAGCATCAGCAGGATGTCGAGCAATACTATAACCATGATGAGCCCGGCTTCGAGGCGGAAGCGATACGGGCCGATGGGGTGTTGTTCCCGGTCGAGGTCAGCTATCAGTTTACTCAGATTGACGGTGAATCCGTGGGGATGAGTTGCCTCAGAGATATATCGGAACGAAAAGAGTATGAGCATCGGGTGCAGTATCAGGCTCAGTTCGATGCCCTGACTAATCTGCCTAATCGTAAGCTGATGCGGGCCCGATTAAACCGGTCGATTATCAATGCGCAGTCAAAAGGCAATCTGGTTATCCTGATGTTTATCGACCTGGATGACTTCAAAAAAATCAATGACACTCTGGGTCATGAGGTCGGGGATGAACTGTTGGTGATGGTCGCCCGGCGGTTGCAGGATGCTGTGAGAGAGGACGATACCCTGGCGCGTTATGGCGGTGATGAGTTCATTTTGTTACTGGAAAATCAGGATAACCTCTATAACGCCGAAATTGTGGCGCAGAAAATTCTGAAGATGCTGGCGATGGCGTTCCAGATACAGCAGCGCAGCTTTTACATCAGTGGCAGTATCGGCATTGCGGTCTCTCCCGGGGATGGTGTGGATCCGGATGAGTTGCTGAAAAAAGCGGATACGGCCATGTATCGGGTTAAAGAACAGGGACGTAATGGTTTCAGCTTTTATTCTCCGGAGATGAATGATTACGTCTTAGGTCGTCTGGAGGTGGAGCAGCAACTCAGGGGCGCTCTGGAGCACAATGAGTTCTGTATGCACTATCAGCCGATCTACTGTCTCAACCGGAAAAAGGTGATCGGTGCTGAAGCGCTGATTCGCTGGAATAACCCCTCGCTGGGGCTGGTCTCGCCGGAACAGTTTATACCGGTGGCGGAGCAGACCGGACTAATACTGCCGATCGGCGAATGGATTATACGAGAGGTCTGTGAGCAGGGCGTTCGCTGGCGTCATAGTTTGGATGAGGATTATCGAATCGCTTTGAATGTCTCTCCCCGACAATTCCGTGATGGGCAGATTGTGCCGGTACTCTTGCGGATATTTGAAGAAACCGGCTTTGACCCCACCTGTTTAGAGATTGAGATCACCGAAGGTTTGTTGGTGAGAAACGATGACTCTACTGCTCAGACATTATCACAGCTGAAGTCGCTGGGGATCTCGTTATCGATGGACGATTTTGGTACGGGCTATTCATCGTTAAGTTATCTGAAACAGTTCCCCTTCGATGTGATTAAGATCGACCGCACCTTTGTGCGTGATCTGGCCGATGACCCGGGCGATCAGCAGTTAGTAACGGCAGCATTGGCGATGGCTAAAGGGATGGGCCTGAAAGTGATTGCCGAAGGTGTTGAGAATCAGTTTCAGATGGATTTTCTGGCCAGTGCCGGGTGCGATGCTCTGCAAGGGTACTATCTGGGGCGGCCGGTAACAGCGGAAGAGTTTCAGGAAAAGATCATCCCACCGGCAGAGTTCAGAAAAATGCTTGAGGTATAAACCAACACTATCGAGATAGTGTTGGTTTGCTGGCCAGAGAGCAGGCTCTGTGAAGATCGGTGCGATTGTCAGTAGTTGTTTTGAAGCGTTATTACTGCGCTATCACTGTTTCAGGTGCCAGGTAGTCATAACCTAAGTCTGATGCCACTGCCTGGCAGGTGATGTTGCCCCGGTGGACATTCAAACCATTGCGCAGGTGTGGATCATCCAGCAGCGCCTGTTTATAGCCTTTATCAGCGAGGGCAACAGCAAACGGCAGGGTGGCATTGGTCAGCGCAAAGGTCGAGGTGCGTGCCACGCCTCCGGGCATATTGGCAACACAGTAATGGATAATACCTTCCACCTCATAGGTAGGGGCCTGGTGGGTGGTTGCATGGGACGTTTCAAAGCAGCCCCCCTGATCGATAGCCACATCCACCAGCACCGAGCCATTTTTCATCTGCTTCAGCATCTCCCGGGTGACCAGTTTCGGGGCTGCGGCACCTGGAATCAGCACTGCGCCGATCACCAGATCCGCTGCGATCACCTCATGCTCAACAGATTCAACACTGGAGTAGAGCGTCTTCAACCGTGGTCCATACTGTTCATCCAGTAGTTTCAGGCGGGGGAGTGACCGGTCCAGTATGGTGACATCTGCCCCCAGGCCCATTGCCATACGGGCGGCATTGATACCGACAACACCGCCGCCAATCACGGTGACTTTCGCCGGTGCTACACCGGGAACACCGCCGAGCAGAACCCCCATGCCTCCCTGAGCCTTTTCCAGTGCGTGGGCACCCGCCTGAATTGCCATCCGGCCCGCTACTTCACTCATCGGTGCCAGCAGCGGTAATCCACCCTGCGCGTCGGTAACTGTTTCATAGGCGATAGCAATACAGTCAGATTCAACCAGTAAACGGGTCTGCTCAGGATCCGGCGCGAGGTGAAGGTAGGTAAACAGCAGTTGTCCCGGACGCAGCATTCTGCACTCGTCAGGCTGAGGCTCTTTTACCTTAATAATCATCTCGGCGCGGTCGAAGATCTCCTCAGGCGTGTCGATCAGTAAAGCTCCGGCCGCTTCATATTGTTCGTTCTGCAGACCAATCGCCGTGCCTCCGTCACGTTGCACCATCACTGTATGGCCATGGCTCACCAGTTCACGCACACCGGCGGGCGTCATACCGATGCGGAACTCATTGTTCTTTATCTCTTTAGGGATACCGATCAGCATATTCAGTTCTCCTGCAGGTGAAATAACAAAATAATCATTCACTGACTTAAAGTTAGCACCGGTTATGGAGATTTTTCCGCCAAAAAACGGCAGAATTCAGAGTTTTCGCTGAAATATAGATCAAATATCAGAAAGATTAACAGTGAGTTTTTAGAAATTAATGCTACTGGTCAGGAGCTGTGTGGTTACCGCTATCGGTGTTGGTACACCCAGAGCGGAACAATAACCGGCCGGATTAATCTATTGCTATCAGGGCAAACGGTAAGCAGAGAATCCCTGAGGCCCGTGTCAGTGATATACCGGGACGGCCTGATAATGAGTCGCTAACTATTTAAAAAATAAAATTAAAATACCTATTTAAATAGTAGTCATAATTGTGTTCCAGTTGAATATTCACTAGTCTCTACTACTATTCCCTGTTATTTCACAGGGTGAGGCATGCAGAAGAAAGAAATGGAGAAGGTAAGCGTCTTGAGTGATCCCGTCCCTATTGTCATATGCGATGACTCCCGTTTGGCGCGTAAGCAGATGGCTGCTGCTTTACATGGCTGGAATGCGGAAATTACTTTTGCCGAGCTTGGCCAGCAAGCGCTGGATGCTGTTCGGGCTCAAAAAGGCGATATTCTGTTTCTGGATCTGAATATGCCGATCATGGATGGTTATCAGGTACTGGAACAGATCCGCAAAGAGGATCTGCCAACCCTGGTGATTGTGGTGTCTGGCGATGTCCAGCCTGAGGCCAGAAAACGGGTGTTAGAGCTTGGTGCGCTGGAGTTTATTAAAAAGCCCTGTTCACCCGAGATCATTGCGGAGGTTCTCAACCGCTATGGGTTACTCACCGAGCTGGAACATCCTGATAATCAACTGCCCGGTGAAGAAGTCATTGAACTGCCGGATTACTATCAGGAGATTTCCAATATAGCGATGGGGCAGGCCGGGGCCATGCTCGCCAGCTTGCTGAATACGTTTGTCGATCTTCCGATTCCAAAGGTAACGCTGGTCTCTCCGGACGCCATTGACGCGTTGTTGCTCTCAGCTTCCAGTCAGGGCTTTAACCTTGTCAGTCAGGGGTTTGTGGGACCTGAGCTCGCAGGGGAAGCGTTACTGGTGATAAAGCGTAGTAATCTGGATAACATTACCTGGCTGAAGGACCTTCAGGGGGATGTGAACCGGCGCGAGGCTGAATTAGAGATGTTTCTTTCTAATGTCCTGATCGGAGCCTTTTCCTCCAGTTTTTCCAAGCAGCTGGATATCTCTTTAAGCAGAGCGACACCGATAATATTACGTAATTTTACAGGGATGACCGAGCAGAACGCCCAGTGGCAGAAGACGCTGATGATCTCTATCGATTATCAGTTGAATACTCAGGGTTTCCATTGTGAGCTGCTGGTGATTTTTACCGCAGACTCTCTGCCTAAATTAAAGGAAATGACGGGATATTTTTCATGACAGGAGAGATACTTCAGGAAATCGAAGACCTGCACTGGAATCTGGGGTTATTACAGAACCTGGAAGTGGGGCTGGTTGTGGTTGACCGCGATAGTTATATCTGTATGTGGAATGGCTTTATGGAAAACCATTCCGGCATTTCCGCCAGCAAAGCGGTTAATCAGAACCTGTTCTCTCTTTATCCCGAATTGCCTGCGCTCTGGCTCAAGAAGAAGATTGAGGCGGTTCTGTTGCTTAACAATACTGCCTATATCTCCTGGGAGCAGAGGCCATATCTGTTTCCGTTTAAGAGTAACAGGCCGATTACGGGGAGTGCGTTTTATATGTATCAGAATGTCACTCTGCTGCCTTTAAGTTCGCCGTCCGGACAGGTTGACCATATCGGCATTCTGATCTACGACGTCACCGATAATGCGATAAACCAGCAGAAACTGGAGGACGCGAATCAGCAGCTGCAATCGCTGAGTCGGACGGATGGTCTGACGGGGTTGTATAATCGCGCCTACTGGCAGGAATGTCTGGAAAAAGAGTTTGATCGCTTTGCACGACTGCAGGAAACAAGCTCCGTTATCATGTTCGACATCGATCACTTTAAAAAAGTGAATGATACCTATGGTCATCAGGCCGGTGATCTGGTGATTCAGACAATTGCGCAGACACTGCAGCAATATGTGCGTAAAACGGATATCACTGGCCGTTATGGTGGCGAAGAGTACGGTGCTATTCTTGTCGGTACCAGCGGAGCAAATGCGCTGGTGTTTGCTGAACGGTTACGTGCTGCCATAGAAGCCACTGTGATGCCCTATGGCGAGCATAAACTAGCGGTCACCATCAGCCTTGGTGTTTCAGAAATATCATTTACGCAGGCCAGTGCTCTGGAATGGCTGGAACAGGCCGATCAGGCGCTTTATAAATCAAAGCAGAATGGTCGAAACCGGGTCACCCTCTTCGATAATGAGGGCTGATAAGGCGCCAATAGCATCTCTTTCGTCAACATTTATGCCGCTATTAGTGGCGGATGATGGGCCGGCAGTTTGAAGGGATCGGCATTTTACCCAACAGATATGAAATAAAGGTTATAGCGCTGAAAAAATTATTCAATAAACTATTGAATAGATTGGATGCAACCGTATAATACCCATCACTTCAGGACTATAGCTCAGTTGGTTAGAGCGCTACCTTGACATGGTAGAGGTCGGCGGTTCGAATCCGCCTAGTCCTACCAGATTTATACTGATAATTCAGTTGCTTAGAAGCCGAATCATTTGATTCGGCTTTTTCGTTTCTGGGCGTATGTCCACATGGTTCCCGGAATTTTTTCCAAAGGGAATATTCTGGTCTCTAATCTAAGGGGATTGCAAATCGTTAAGGTTTTGATTCGCTTCTCTACAGCAGGAATACCCTGCCTTCGCGTTAAGAAGCTCTAAGTGAACACTATTATCATGAAAGAAAGATTTTGAATTCCTTATAGACTAAAAAAACTGTGATGTAGTACAGTCGTAATCTATTGATTTTTATAAACAGGATTATACAAAAGTGATCCGTGCCAAAGGTACCCTTACTACATTGTAGCGATTCATTGTGTGAGGGTAATACTCATTAGATAATGGGAGGTGCATCTGGTGGGCGAAATTTGAAAAAAGGCGGTCTATTACCTCTGGCATATTGATTCTTGATCTAAGCCAGCAGTAATACTTTATGAAGGGAACTCCATGTTACGCGATTTAAAACTGGCTGAAGAATACTTCACTGGCGAGGTTGACCTTGTTGAAGCATTTTATCGCCCCTGCCTTAAATCTTCGGTACGTTATGATCGTTCAGTAGGTTTCTTTCGCTCTTCTGTCTTTGTATTAATTGGCCCTGACATAATAGAGTTTGCCCAACGTGGTGGGAAAATTAGACTTGTTAGCTCCCCTTGCCTAACTGACGAAGATATTGATGCTATAGCCGCAGGTTACAAGCAAAAAGCCGAAATAGCATCAGATGCACTTAATCGCGATATCGACTTAATTTTCAACAACCAAGATATCAAAAATAATACCGAAGCACTGGCGACATTAATCGCACTAGGAGCGCTCGAGGTCAAAATTGTTTTTTTGCCTGAAGCAACGGGTGAATATCATGTGAAGCTCGGAACTTTCTATGATGATACGAATAATGCGGTCAGCTTTAAAGGTTCAATTAATGAGACTTGGACAGGCTGGCATGAGAGAGGTAATCACGAAACTCTCGATGTTTTTTGTAGCTGGAAAGAAAACCAACGTGTAAGTAACAATCAGCGCCATTTTGAACAATTATGGAATGGTCAGAATAAATACCTCGAAGTGATCAACTTTCCAGATGTAGCAATGCAACGCCTCAAGTCCATCGCGAAGGATAGCTACCAGGAACTGGAGCTAAATGAGTTAGTTGACTATTTCCGGATTGGAAAGCAAACGATAGACAAAGAGAGTAACGATGCTACTAGCAGCAAACCTAAAAGAGCCCCGTTACCCCATCAAATAAAAGCAATTGAGGCTTGGAAAAAGCAAGGTAAACGTGGAGTCTTTGAGCACGCAACAGGTAGCGGTAAGACTTTCACTGCTTTAACTGCCTTGAAAGAGCACTTGGGCAAGGACGGGGTCGCTCTAGTCCTGGTGCCAGACCGCCTTCTTCATCAACAATGGACTTTAGAGATCCAGGAGGAAATTCCCACTGCGACAATCCTTAAAGCAGGTGATGGATACAATTCCTGGCGCAAACCCAAACGTCTAAACATGTTTACTCAACCAGGCCAAGGGTTAGGCATCAGAGTTGTGTTAGCAACCATGCCAACGGCAAGGCTTGACGAATTCTCTCATGGAATATGCGGTGGAGAACACCTAATGGTAGTTGCTGATGAAGTCCATGAAATAGGGAGTAAAGAGAATTCTAAGATTCTAACGATTGAGGCAGGACCCAGATTAGGTTTGAGTGCCACACCTAGGCGCTATGGCGATCCGATAGGGACTCAGCATATTTTTGAGTTCTTTGGTGACATTGTAGAACCACCATTTACTCTTGTTGATGCAATTGAAAGTGGCCGCTTGGTTGAATATGAATATCATCCTGAACCTTTGCACTTAACTGCTGAAGAGTCAGACGATTACGAAGAAGCAACAAAAGAAATTAAGAGAGAATTTGCTCGTTCCAAACGTGATGATAACGGCAAACCTGTTCCATCACAGCGCTTGCAGAACATGTTGATACAACGCGCACGTATCGCAAAGAAGGCCAGCGCAAAAGTACCTTATGCGGTAAAGGTCATTGAACAGAATTACACCGAAGGTGAAAGCTGGCTGATTTATTGTGAGGATCAGGATCAACTTGCAGAGGTAATGGAAGCATTAAAAACAAAAGGCTTGTCTCCTTGCGAATATCACACAAGCATGAAAGGTGATCCCGCTGCCTCATTAGATTGGTTCAAAAAATTTGGCGGAATCATGGTATCAATACGCTGTTTGGACCAGGGTGTTGATATTCCCAAGATATCACATGCCATTATCTTGGCATCTTCACAAAACCCTCGTCAATTTATCCAACGGCGAGGCCGTGTATTACGTGCCTGTAAAGGGAAATACGGCGCTGTTATTTATGATGCTGTCGTTGTGCCGTTAGACCTTGAATTAGAACCTGGACAATTGTCTTTGATGAAGAGCGAGCTTCAGCGTTCGATTCAGTTTTCAGATACAGCAATAAACCGATCTGGTGCTAACAAACTAATTAGAGTTGCCATTGACTTAGGTATTGACCCACAAGAAGTGGGTTTAGTTGATACTGATGGTATCGAAGAAGTAGGGGATGAGAATGGACAGTAAAGCGGACCCTCTAACCGTTTTATTAGCGGTTAAAGCAGAACAAAACTTGGAAATAGAAAAGGAACTGATCGAGCAGTGCTACCAGCTACAAAGCGAACATCAGTACGACAAAGACCGTGATACCTTGAGAAAAATGAGAGCACTGGTCGAGGAAAAAGTCAAAATAAGAACAGGTGAGTCACTACTATGAAATTGAAAGAGCTCACCATCAATAACTTTATGCCTTATAAAGGTGAACAGAAAGTAATTTTCCCCCAGCATGAAACACAAAATGTCATGCTGCTTTTTGGCGATAATATGCGTGGAAAAACTAGTTTCCTGAATGCTCTACGCTGGGGATTTTATGGTAATGCTGTTGGTCGGCACCTACGAGAAATTCCACGGCTAAACTTAGTCAATATGGATGCTGCAGCTATGGGTGACTGGGAAATGTCAGTCGTGCTTAGGTTTGCAGATGGAGAAAACGAATACGAACTACGTCGCCAAATTACCAAAAAGGCCCATGTATCATCCCCCAAAAACAACGCTGATTTTGAAGAACAGATTGGGCTAAGGGTAAACGGCAATGCTGTACCTGGCGATGTTGTGGTCAACGAAATCAATCAAGTCATTCCAGAAGAAATTTCTCGCTTCTTCCTTTTTGATGGCGAGCTACTCCAGGAATATGAAAATCTTCTAATAGAAGGCAGTGAGCAAGGCGAAAAAATCAAAGAACACATTGAACAGGCTCTCGGAGTACCGGCCTTAGTTCATGGTCGAGATGAATTGGCAACCTTGCTCAAAGAGGCCAGAAGCTTACAGGCCAAAGATGCTAAAAAGAATAAAGAGCTAAGCAGCTTTGCAGAGCAGCAACGACAGTTAGAAATTCAGCGAACAGCTTTTGAAAAAGATCTAGCTGACCAGTTAGCACAGAAAAATGATGTGCAAAATGACATTGATATCATTGATGACGAACTTAAAGAAACCGAAGTAGTACAAAGAAAACAGCGCGAACTAGATGGCTTAAAAGGTGAAAGAAAAGTAAGCGAGAAAAATCTGGTTGATCTAGCTGATGAAAGGCGAGGGTTGTTAAAAAATGCCTGGAAGGATGTGTTACATAGTAGTGTAACTCCAACCTTACAAAGGCTCCGAGATGAAAGGTCTAGTTTACAAGATGCTATAAAACATAGCGCTGTACTAGAAGATAAAATCAAGAATCTATCGAGAATACTTGATGATCCAACCTGTACTACATGTAAACAAGTAATCCCTACAGCTCAACTGGAACCTATTCGTTCTGAATACGATATGGCCAAAGCCCAGGCCGAGCTAACAATTGTAAATATCGATGACCTATCAGCGTTATCTGAAAAAATTGATAAGTTAGGTCAAATAAGTTCGGCCGATGAAGGAAGGCGGATTCTTGACATCATTAATAAAGAAACCAGGCAGAATGTTGAACTGATTCGGATAGATAGCAAACTAGAAGAAATCTACGAAGAAATTCGAGAGTACGATACCGATCATATTATGCGCCAGCGTGAAAAACGTGATCGTTTGACTGGCATGATGTCACGCTTAAATCAGGACATCGAGCAGATAAAACAAAAGATCGAAAAGAATGAAGCTGATCAAGACCATATCGCTACTCTAATATCCCGTAACAAAGGAGCTCAAGGCCAGGAAAGTTCTATTCGAGTCAATATTTATCAAGAGCTTGAGCACGTTTTTTCCAAAGGCATTGATCAATTACGTGATTCTCTGCGTGAAACTGTACAGCAGTATGCTTCCAAAGCGTTTGCTGAGCTCACTACAGAAAAAACCTATTCAGGCTTAGAGATTAATCATAACTACGGGCTATCCATTATTGATCATGAAAGCCGCGTACTGAAAGAGCGAAGTGCTGGTGCAGAGCAAGTAGTAGCCCTTTCTTTGATTGATGGTCTAAACCGGACAGCAAGAAAGTCAGGCCCCATTGTTATGGACACACCCCTTGGACGTCTCGATCCTAAACACCGTAGCAATGTATTAGGTTACCTGCCCAAAATGGCGGACCAAGTTGTTCTCCTAGTACATGAAGGTGAAATAGACCCCAAAAAGGATATGAGTAACTTCGCGGATCGTATTGGTGCTCGTTATCAAATAGATCGGATCTCTGCTACGGAATCAAGAATCGTTAAGGTACAAGATCATGACTGAACCTGGAAGAATTGGTTTAACTGCTGAAACAAGTGCTCAAATGGATGAGCTGTTACTAGACCTGAATCCTCAAAAAGGAGAGGAAGGAATCAGCTTAATAAAGTTTGACTTGTACCGTTTAGCCGTTGCGGTGGGTATAAAAAAAGGAATTAATCCACCTGCCTTACCCGAGAAAAGTAATGCCAGTTTCCGTGTCAATGAACTAGACGAAGGCGGCGTGCTGTATGCTGCAGTCGAAGCTGCAGGAATTGTTGAGATGGGCGCACCAATATACGAATACATTGAACGTTTGGCTGAATATGGTGTACGTGAATTTTATGACTCAAACTTAAGAACTGGCCAATTTCCTTTCGACGAAATTTTTAATAAGTAACAATAAAAATGTCTGCCATAAAAATATATTTCTGCCAATTTCATGATGATGAACCTACTACGGTAACCGTTCATCGTGATCTAAGGACCTTACAAGATGAGTGGCAACAGTGCGATAACAACGCTGTTGGTTTGATTCATATTGGATTTATCCGACCCAAGGTCTTAAAAATTCCTCAAATCATGAATTACAAAGGCCAGGTATTGTGCTCCGCAGCTGCAAAGTGGGCGCTACCAATGGAATATATAAGCTCACAAAGCGTAGTTTTTGAACTAGAGCTTAGTGGTAATAAAGCACCTATCCACTCGATATTAAAAGGTTTAGGTTACGAAGCTGATGAGCCTGACGGCATGGCAGCCATAGCAGAAATTACTGAGGACTCTTCTGATAGCGAACTCACAATCGCAAATGCAGCTCTAGAAGTATTAAAAGAATCCTCAAAGCCACTGAGTAAAGAGGAGATATACGCTCACATTGTAGAAAAAGGCTTGTACAGGTTTGGCGCCAAAAAACCTGTCAGTGTATTAGCTATAGAACTCAATCGATACAGTTTAGATACTGACTATAGCAATCCAGCTCCTGAAGCCTTATTCGGGAAAGCTCATGATGGAAAGTTTTACTGTTTAGAGAATGCTCCTCAAGAACTACAGGATTGGTTGACCGATCTAGAAAACAAATTACCCGAACTTCTTACAGAAGTATTACCTCTGGGGATTTACAGTGAAAAAAGTTATCTGAAAAATGCCCACAATTTAGCCCGTCCAACAAGGGACAAGCTAGATATGTTCCGGTACAAGGTGTTTCTCAATCACATAGATGCTATGGATCCAGAGAGGCTAATCGCAATTCTCCCTGAAAGCTTGCGCTGTGTGAATCTATCCTATTTGGGATTGACCGTGCGTATGAGTAATGTTTTTAAACGCCAATCTATTAATTGTCTTGCAGACCTTGATGGCATTAGCTTAGCAACCATGATGACTTGGGAGCATTTCGGTCGTAAATCAGCAACAGACCTATGCAAAATCATTTCTTCAAATATAGATACTCTTATGGACACGGTGTCCGTAGTAAATATCGAGATAGGAGAGATTGCAGGTCAGGAAGAAGACAACGTCGATCAGGAGAACGAAGATTATCTCATCGAAAGAATTTCATCGCGACCGCTGAAGTCTTACTTTGAAAGCGCGCTTTCTAAGTTAAAAGAAAGGGACAGAGAGATAATAGAGTACCGAACAGGCTATCACGGTAAAGCAATGACGTTGCAAGAGGTAGGTGAGAAGCTCAACGTTACACGAGAACGTATTCGTCAACTGCAGAAGAAGTATGTAGAGCAGATTATAGAGCGTGAGTTTTGGGATGATTGTATTGCAATAAAAATAGGTCAGCTGCTAATTAACCGTAAGGCGCCTCTATACCTGGAAATGTTAGAAAGCGAGGACGTTTGGTTTACAGGTTTTATGGGTAACTATAAAAATCTAGCAGCAATTATTGAGCTTTTTTCTGACTCAGAAATACACATAATTAACGTCAATGGTGCCAATATTGTCACACGCATCAAACAAGATACGTGGGATGAATGCGTTAAATCATTTAGGAAAAGCTTACAAGATAAAGCAAATGAAAACTCATGGACACGTTCCGATATCGATATGACTTTCAAAGCTTATTTAGCCGATTGCGGTGCAGAGGAACTCTTACCCTTATTATGGGAACAGTTTACTGATTTACTGCATTTTTCTAACGAGGGTGAGAATGAAAAGCTAATTGGTTTTGGACGCTCTGCGGAAACTACTGTTGCTACATTACTCGCTCAGGCAGAGAAACCCTTACACTTCAGTGAGCTAGCAGAACGAGCATCTGAGGCTATGGGAAAAGAAGTGAGTGAACGGCTTGTACATGCAGCAGTTCAACGTCAAGGAGCTAAGCTATTTGGCCGAGGCATATATGGTCTTGCTCACTTTAATCCTATATCTGATCGTATGTGTAATAACATACGCTTAGTAGTTACAAAGATTATTTATGATGGTCCATTGATGAAACAATGGCACTGCAGCGAAATCTTCTCTCAATTAAAAAAACAGTTCCCAGGACTTCCCAAAGAGCTAGATCATTACATCCTAAATATCATCCTAGAAGATGCCGAAAAGTTAGTATATTTAAATAGAATGGTTTGGGCACGTACTGACTCCAACCAATCCAAAGATGATCGAGTAGATATGGCTGATGCTTTTACTCACATTCTAGAAGAGAGCGACGGTCCTCTAAAAGGGAATGAAATCAAAGAACGTCTAAAAGACATTCGTGGAGTAATTAGCAATCTACAAATCCAACCCACTGAAAGGATGATTCAAATTGGCCCTGACTTCTGGGGGCTAATTGACCGTGACATTGCCGGGACTGAAGAAAGTAATGGAGCGAGATTAGATGCTTTATACAACTACTTGAATGATACGCAAAAGGGCATACATGTCAGTGAAGTAGATAAATGCTTATCGGATTACCATATTGATGGCGAGGCACCTGAAGCATATGCCTTACTTAACCTAGCTCAACGTGATGATAGGTTCTATCTAGGAAAAGCAATGTTCTTAGGGCTAGCTGTGTGGGATGGTGATGTTAGAAGAGTTAATGTATCCCAAGCTGTCAGGCAAGTATACGACAGCATTTCAGAACCCATGACCATAAATCAGATTCAATATCTTATCCAAGAAATTACAGGCCTTGAACTCGAAGGATCGGTCACCAACGCGATTATAAGTCAAGGGTTTAAATATAACCCTGAAAGTAAAACTTGGTTTAAGTAGACTTATAATAGAAACACACATAAAAAACCATAGAGAAAAATATGCCATTAAGAGAAGAATTTACAGTTAAGGCAATAAAAGTTTCATACAATGATAGAGAGTTTTATTTATCTGCCATCAGTGTAAAGAAACTATTTTCTATGACTGCAGTCGTAAGGGCTGAAGAAAATAATGAAGACGGTTACCAGAGAAACCTTGCCACTGGAAGGGTTAAAAAATCTCTGAGTATCTTAACAACGGAAATATCATTCCTGGGGCGTTAATATTAAGTTCAAATGAAGAATCGCCTGTCTATGATGATGCAACTGGCGAACTAACGCTTTCTAATAAAAAATCAAGTATGCTTGTAATCGATGGGCAGCATCGACTTTACGGTGCTTATCAATCAGATATTGATGTCGAGCTACCTGTTTGTATTTTTTATGGTCTGGATAGATCCACTGAAGTCCAGTATTTCCTCGATGTTAATAGCTATCAGATCGGAGTTCCAAAAACACTTCGGTTAGAACTGGAAAAATTTACAGCTGAAGAAGATAGTGAAGAGTATTTGTTAAGGGCTCTTTACGATGAGCTGGATGAAAATCCAGCATCACCTTTGTCTGGCAAGGTAGCCCGAACTAAGAGTGTCACCGGAAAAATATCCCATGTAGCATTTCAAAATGCATTGAAACCCGTTCTAGACAAAGCTCCCTTTAAGGGATTTGATCTCAGCCAAAAGAAAAAGGTGCTGATTAATTTTCTTCGTGCGGTAGAAACTATATTACAAGAGATTTTTGACGATTGTACTGGTCAACTCAAACCGGACACCTTTCTTTGTGAATTTTCCAAGTTGATTGGAGATAAATTGCCATTCGCAGAATGCAGCCTTTCCAGATTGTAATATCTCATGTACTTAACCACATCTTGCTTCATATGCTCCCGCGTTGGCTGGTAAACCTTCAGTATCCAGTCATGCTTCAAGCTACCAAAGAAACGCTCAACGACGGCATTGTCCCAGCAGGCTCCAACGTCTCCCATCGATGAGCGGAGGTCGTAGCTTTTCAGTAAACGCCTATGTTGCTTGCTGGTATATTGTGAACCTCGGTCACTGTGGAAGACCAAGCGGTCGCAATACCCAGTGATTTAGCGGCCTCAGGCACTGAGTAACCCTGGTCAACGACCAGCGCAACAGCTTCTTGTTTGAATTCTTTCGGGTATTGCTTATAACTACGTTTCTGTCCCATTTCTACACCTCAATGTTTGACGTTTATAGTCTCTTATTAAAGTGTCCGGTGTCATTAGACCATTACAGATACTAAGAAAATTTCAAATGCTGCTTTTTTTCAATCTATTTTAGGTGCCTTTATAGATATTTGCCAAATCACCTATGCGAACTCAGGTAGCTATAAAAAAGAAAACTTTGAGGTGGTGTTATCCACCCTGGAAAAAATAAACTGGGAAGATCATAAAGGGACCAATAAAGCGGCAATCAAAGCACTCACAGAAGAAATAAAACACGCTATTACTGAGAAAAGCAAAGTTAGCGATGAGCTTTTTTAATTATGCCTGTCACTTTATTTAAGGATGTCATATCAGACAGGCTGTCGGAATTTGGATTTACTAGGGATCCTATCGAAACGCCCCCAGACCCAGGAAATGTTTTAAAAGAAAGAATTCTATCAGGCGATAAAGTTGAGATTGATATTATTAATGATGAAAGATTCATTTTAACGATATCCGAATCCCAATATTCACGGATATTGTCATCAAGTTATTGGTATTCTATGCAAAAAGTTAGAGAGCAAAGGAGGTTAATAGACACACATAATGTGCGAAGCCTGCCTCTAGCTTGGTTATTGGTAACGGCTTATTACTCAGCTTTTTATTCGGCGGTTGAGCTCTCACGACTGTTTGGCTTATACAATTTGAATCTAACACAAGATCAATCTTCAAGTGTTGTTGGTAATAGTAATAGCAGTATCGTATTGAAAAAAGGCACTTTCTCAGGGGCTATAGAGTATGAGCTAAAGGATGCGGTACGTATCATTTTTTCACGGCAAGATGTTAAACCGCATGAATTAGCCTGGAAGAATATGCGAGAGATCCTGGGTGTTAACAATCGCAACAATTTACTAGTTTCAAAAAAGCAAAAATTTGATTTGATAAATGAGCTACTCAATTCACAAAAAAGAAGGTTGAAAATGCCAAATAATGTCAGAAATTAATGGAATTATGCGATCCCTAATTCCTATGAAAATACATTCTGCAAAGAGGCTAGTTCTATATATGACTACATTGGCTCAGGTGGAGAAAAGAGTATAATTGAGTGGTTTAATATGAATAAGAGAATGAATAGTAAGCTAAATAGTATTTTTTCTATTTTCTATCTGGAAAAGATACTCTTTCAAACCATGTCTGATATGGAGCGACCCTGTAATTAATTCTGTGTAACTGCCAGGGTTAAATGTAATCCGTTAAACGGTCTTCAAATTCAATCATAAATCGGTTCAGGGCAGCCTTCCAGTTTCTGATGGGCATTGTCCATTTTTTGGA
>NZ_JAFFZO010000055.1 GCF_016924145.1 Amphritea pacifica
GCTCTACACGACCGGTTACAACAGTACCACGACCAGAGATTGAGAATACGTCCTCGATAGGCATCAGGAATGGCTGATCGATAGCACGCTCTGGCTCTGGAATGTAAGTATCCAGCGCTTCAACCAGTTTCTTAACAGCAGTAGTACCCAGCTCGTTGTCATCTTCGCCGTTCAGCGCCATCAGGGCAGAACCTGCGATGATTGGCGTATCATCACCCGGGAACTCGTAAGTATCCAGCAGCTCACGTAGCTCCATTTCAACCAGTTCCAGCATCTCAGCGTATTCTTCAGAGTCAACACCGCCGCAATCTTCTGCCAGCAGGTCAGCTTTGTTCAGGAATACAACGATGTAAGGTACACCTACCTGACGAGACAGCAGGATGTGCTCACGCGTCTGTGGCATAGGGCCATCAGTTGCGCCACATACCAGAATCGCACCGTCCATCTGTGCCGCACCGGTGATCATGTTTTTAACATAGTCAGCGTGTCCGGGGCAGTCTACGTGCGCGTAGTGACGGATAGTTGAATCATACTCAACGTGAGAGGTTGCGATAGTGATACCACGCTCACGCTCTTCCGGTGCATTATCGATACCGTCAAAAGCGACAGCCTTACCACCGAAAATCTCAGCACATACACGGGTCAGTGCAGCTGTCAGAGTAGTTTTACCGTGGTCAACGTGGCCGATTGTACCAACGTTAACGTGCGGTTTATTACGTTCAAATTGTTCTTTAGCCACGATTAATTCCTCATTAATATATTGGGCAAATTATCTTGCATTGATTATAGCTTCAGCGACATTATTTGGCGCTTCAGCATAATCAAAGAATTCCATTGAGTATGTTGCACGACCCTGAGTAGCCGAACGCAGGTCGGTAGCATAACCAAACATCTCGCCCAGTGGAACCTGTGCATTGATTATCTTACCGGAACTGCAATCATCCATACCCTGAACCAGACCACGACGACGGTTCAGGTCACCCATCACGTCACCCATGTAATCTTCGGGCGTTACAACCTCTACCTTCATCATCGGCTCAAGCAGACAAGGACTTGCGTCCTGTGCAAACTTCTTAAGCGCCTGGGAGGCAGCAATTTTAAACGCCATCTCGTTAGAGTCAACTTCATGGAAGGATCCATCATAGAGACGGGCCTTCAGGCCGATCAGCGGATAGCCGGCAATAACACCGTTCTTCATCTGCTCCTCGATACCTTTTTCGATCGCCGGGATGTATTCCTTAGGAATAGCACCGCCTACGATCTCATTGATGAACTCCAGCCCTTCCTTGTCAGATGGACTAAACTCAATGACTACATGGCCATACTGACCACGACCACCAGACTGACGAATAAACTTATGGTTTGCATCGACAGACTGACGGATTTTCTCGCGATAGGCTACCTGCGGCTTACCAATGTTCGCTTCCACGCTGAATTCACGCTTCATACGATCCACCAGAATATCCAGGTGCAATTCGCCCATACCAGAGATAATTGTCTGACCGGTTTCCGGATCGGTTGCTACCCGGAAAGAGGGATCTTCCTGAGCAAGCTTGCCCAGCGCGATACCCATTTTTTCCTGATCAGCCTGCGATTTAGGCTCAACCGCTACCGAAATAACCGGTTCAGGAAACTCCATGCGCTCCAGAATGATCTTATGATCAGGATTACACAGAGTATCTCCGGTCGTTACATCTTTCATACCGATCAGAGCCGCGATATCGCCTGCGCGAACCTCTTTGATCTCTTCACGGTTATTTGCGTGCATCTGCACCATCCGCCCAACGCGCTCTTTCTTACCCTTAACAGTGTTAACCACACTGTCGCCGGAAGCCAGTACGCCTGAATACACCCGGATAAATGTCAGGGTGCCAACAAATGGGTCGGTGGCAATTTTAAAGGCCAGCGCCGCAAATGGGGCAGAGTCATCCGCTTCACGGGTATCAAGGGTTTCATCATCATTGAGGGTACCCTCAATCGCCTTAACTTCAACCGGCGATGGCATATACTCGATTACAGCGTCCAGCACTGCCTGAACCCCCTTGTTCTTAAATGCAGAACCCGCCTGCATCAGAACAAGATCGTTATCCAGGGTACGACGACGCAGACCCGCCTTGATCTCTTCGTTGGATAGATCACCCTCTTCAAGGTATTTATCCATCAGCTCTTCGGATGCCTCTGCTGCTGCTTCTACCAACTGCTCACGCAGCGTATCAGCCTGTTCTTGCAGCTCAGCAGGAATATCATAAAGCTCGTATGTCATCCCCTGATCAGCATCATTCCACATAATGGCTTTCATACGGATCAGGTCGACAACACCTTTAAACTCGTCTTCTGCACCGATCGGGAAGTTGACCGGCACAGCGTTAGCGCCCAGACGCTCTTTTAACTGCCGCACCACCATAAAGAAATCAGCGCCAGCACGGTCCATCTTATTGACGAACACCATGCGCGGAACTTCATACTTATTGGCCTGACGCCAGACAGTCTCAGTCTGAGGCTGCACCCCGGAAGATGCACACAGCACCACAACCGCACCATCAAGCACCCGCAGCGAACGCTCAACCTCAATGGTGAAGTCTACGTGTCCAGGGGTGTCGATAATGTTGATCCGATGCTGATCAAACTGCTGACTCATACCACTCCAGAAACAGGTGGTCGCAGCGGAGGTGATAGTGATACCACGCTCCTGTTCCTGCTCCATCCAGTCCATGGTCGCTGCGCCATCGTGTACTTCACCGATCTTATGAGACATCCCGGTGTAGAACAGAACGCGCTCAGTGGTCGTGGTTTTACCCGCATCGACATGGGCACAGATACCGATATTACGGTACCGGTTTATAGGCGTTTTACGAGCCAAAACTCAATCCTCGGAACTTACATCAAAAGCTTTAGTAAAAGCTTAGAAGCGGTAGTGAGCGAATGCTTTGTTCGCTTCAGCCATGCGATGAACGTCTTCACGTTTCTTCACAGCTGCGCCACGACCTTCAACTGCATCACCGATCTCTCCGGCCAGACGCAGCGCCATGGATTTTTCACCACGCTTACGGGAAGCATCCACCAACCAACGCATAGCCAGAGCCATACGACGGGAAGGACGAACCTCTACAGGCACCTGATAGGTAGCACCACCCACACGGCGAGATTTAACCTCAACCATTGGCTGGATCGCTTCCAGTGCTTTGTTGAATGCTTCGATTGGATCTTCACCAGTCCGCTGACCAACTGTGTCCAGCGCACCGTAAACAATCTTCTCAGCAACAGATTTCTTACCACTGATCATCAGGTGGTTAGTAAACTTTGCCAGTGTAATGTTACCGAATTTAGGATCCGGCAGGATTTCACGTTTTGCCGCAACTCTTCTTCTTGGCATGATAAGCCCCTTTATCTACAGGTCTTCAGGTTATTTCAGGAATTGATACCTGACCTTACTCTTATTGCTTGCGGTCTAGCTCTAGTTGTATAGCGGGCTGTTTAAACAGCTGTGCCGGACTTCTGTCGCCGTCCCGGAAACGCTTAAGACTTAGGACGCTTGGTACCGTACTTAGAACGACCCTGTTTACGGTCGTTAACGCCACTGGTATCCAGTGCGCCACGTACTGTGTGGTAACGAACACCCGGCAAGTCTTTTACACGACCACCACGGATCAGAACAACAGAGTGCTCCTGCAGGTTATGACCTTCACCACCGATGTAGGAAGTAACCTCATATCCGTTTGTCAGACGAACACGGCACACTTTACGCAGTGCTGAGTTCGGTTTCTTAGGGGTTGTAGTATAGACGCGGGTACAAACGCCACGGCGCTGAGGACATGCCTGCAATGCAGGTACATCACTCTTTACCACTTTGCGCTTGCGCGGCTGTCGTACCAGCTGGTTAATAGTTGCCATTAAGCAAACTCCACGCTTTTATTTAAGCACTAAAAAACAGGATTTTTTTCACTCCTGTCACGAAAGGGCCGAGATTGTACTCAATCCCGGCCCATCAGGTCAATATTCGACCAGATAATAGATAGTACTTTTTGGATCTTTCTTTCAATCACCATCAGGTACTATCTGGATATGCACCTTACGGGCAGACTCCAATGAGTATCAGAGCCTGCCCAGGTTCATTATTCTGAATCAGGCATTGATGCCTGATTCAGGGCTGCGGTCAGCGCCAGTTGAACATCTTCTGCACTGACAGACATGCTATCATCAGCCTTAACCGCCTGACGTTTACGGGCCTTGTGGTATGCCAGACCAGTACCGGCCGGAATCAGACGACCCACGACAACGTTCTCTTTGAGACCGCGCAGGAAGTCTTTCTTACCACACACCGCACCTTCGGTCAGTACACGGGTTGTCTCCTGGAAGGACGCCGCAGAGATGAAGGACTCGGTTGCCAGAGAGGCTTTGGTAATACCCAGCAGTACACGATCAAACTTAGCTGGTATCTTACCTTCCGCTTCCAGGCGCTTATTCTCTTCAACCACCTGATGGAATTCAACCTGCTCACCGTTAATGAACGAACTGTCTCCGCTGGCGGTGATATCCACCTTACGCAGCATCTGACGTACGATCACTTCAATATGCTTATCGTTGATCCCTACACCCTGCAGACGGTATACGTCCTGAATCTCAGAGGTGATGTATTTCGCCAGCTCGGCGACCCCCTTGATCCGCAGAATATCATGCGGGTTAGACGGTCCGTCGGAGATAACTTCACCCTTCTGCACCGTTTCACCTTCAAAGACGTTCAGGTTACGCCACTTAGGAATCATGATCTCCATTGGATCAGCATTCTGCGGGCTGATAACCAGACGCTTCTTACCCTTAGTCTCCTTACCAAAAGTGATGGTACCGGAGATCTCAGCCAGGATAGAGGACTCTTTTGGCTTACGCGCTTCAAACAGGTCAGCAACCCGTGGCAGACCACCGGTGATATCCTTGTTCACAGAACCTTCCTGTGGGATACGCGCCAGTACGTCACCAATACCAACCTCGGCACCGTTGCTCAGGTTGAGAATCGCTTTCGCTGGCAGCAGATACTGAGCCGGCGAATCGGTTCCCGGGTGGAACAGATCATCACCTGTGGCGGCATCGACCAGACGGATCATCGGTCGAATATCTTTACCCGCCGCCGGACGCAGTGCCGGATCGAGAATCTCGATAGTCGACAGACCGGTCAGCTCATCGGTTTGCTGCTTAACAGTAATACCGTCATCGATACCAACGAACTCAAGCTTACCCGCCACCTCGGAGATGATTGGGTGGGTATGCGGGTCCCAGTTGGCGACGATGGAGCCGGCTTCAACACGGGAACCATCCTTAACCTTGATCACAGAACCGTACGGCAGCTTATAGCGCTCACGCTCACGACCGTGTTCGTCGGTTACACCCAGCTCACCGGAGCGGGAAGTTGCCACCAGTGAACCGTCGGCTTTTTCTACAGACTTCAGGTTGTGCATCCGGATCTCACCGGAGTTTTTAACCTGAATACTGTCAACCGCGGCTGCCCGCGATGCCGCACCACCGATGTGGAAGGTACGCATGGTCAGCTGTGTTCCAGGCTCACCGATTGACTGTGCGGCGATAACACCGACCGCTTCACCCGGGTTAACCCGGTGACCACGACCCAGATCACGGCCATAACACTTAGAGCAGAGACCAAAGGTGGTTTCACAGGTGATCGCACTGCGGACAATAATCTCGTCGATAGAGGAGTAACGCTCCTCATCATCAAGACGCTTAACCCAGGCCTCGTCCATCAGGGTGCCCGCTTCGATCAGCACCTCTTTTCCGGTTGGATCCATCACATCCTGTGCCACGACACGACCCAGAACACGATACCCCAGACCGACAACCACATCGCCACCTTCAATCAGCGGCTGCATGATCAGACCTTCTTCAGTACCACAATCATCTTCAGTGATAACCAGATCCTGTGCCACATCAACCAGACGACGGGTCAGGTAACCAGAGTTCGCAGTCTTCAGTGCGGTATCCGCCAGACCCTTACGAGCACCATGGGTTGAGATGAAGTACTGCAGTACGTTCAGACCTTCACGGAAGTTCGCCGTGATTGGCGTTTCGATGATAGAGCCATCCGGCTTCGCCATCAGACCACGCATACCCGCCAGCTGACGAATCTGCGCCGCACTACCCCGGGCACCGGAGTCGGCCATCATATACACAGAGTTGAAAGAGTCCTGAGCTTCAAGCTCACCGTGACGGTTAATCACCTCTTCCTTCTTCAGGTTATCCATCATCTTCTTGGCCAGAATTTCGTTGGCACGGGACCAGATATCGATAACCTTGTTGTATTTCTCACCCTGGGTAACCAGACCGTCGGCGTACTGCATCTCGATCTCTTTCACTTCAGCATCAGCTGAGGTGATGATATCGACCTTCTCATCCGGGATAACGAAGTCGTTAACACCGATAGAAGAACCGGATACGGTTGCCTGACGGAAGCCCATGTACATCACCTGGTCAGCAAAGATAACGGTATCTTTCAGACCAACGATACGGTACGCGGTGTTGATCAGACGGGAGATCGCCTTTTTCGTCATCGCCTGGTTGACCAGTTCAAACGGCAGCCCTTTTGGCACGATATTGAACAGCATGGCACGACCAACAGTAGTGTCCTGAATGGTCGTACGGTGTTCTTCGTTGCCTTCGATATCACGAATAGTCTCGCTGATACGAACTTTTACCTTGGCCTGCAGATCAACCTGTTTAGCACCGTAAGCACGCTGAACTTCTTTAATATCAGAGAAGATCATCCCCTCACCGAGGGCATTGATACGGTCACGGGTCATCCAGTACAGACCCAGTACCACGTCCTGAGACGGTACGATGATTGGCTCACCGTTGGCTGGAGACAGTACGTTGTTGGTCGACATCATCAGCGCGCGGGCTTCCAGCTGCGCTTCAATTGTCAGCGGTACGTGTACCGCCATCTGGTCACCGTCAAAGTCGGCGTTGTAGGCCGCACATACCAGTGGGTGCAGCTGAATCGCTTTACCTTCAATCAGGACCGGCTCAAATGCCTGGATACCCAGACGGTGCAGGGTTGGTGCACGGTTAAGCATGATCGGGTGTTCGCGGATAACTTCATCCAGAATATCCCAAACCAGCGATTCTTCGCGCTCAACCATCTTCTTAGCGGCTTTAATGGTGGTCGCGTGACCACGCAGCTCCAGCTTAGAGAAGATAAATGGCTTGAACAGTTCCAGCGCCATCTTCTTAGGCAGACCACACTGATGCAGACGCAGGTATGGACCCACCACGATGACGGAACGACCGGAGTAGTCAACCCGCTTACCCAGCAGGTTCTGACGGAAACGACCCTGCTTACCCTTGATCATGTCAGCCAGAGATTTCAACGGACGCTTGTTAGAACCGGTGATAGCACGACCACGACGACCGTTATCCAGCAGCGCATCAACAGATTCCTGCAACATACGTTTTTCGTTACGTACAATGATATCCGGAGCACTCAGATCAAGCAGACGCTTCAGACGGTTGTTACGGTTGATAACGCGACGATAGAGATCGTTCAGATCAGAAGTCGCAAAACGACCACCATCCAGCGGTACCAGCGGACGCAGATCGGGTGGCAGCACCGGCAGAACCTGAAGAATCATCCACTCTGGCTTATTACCAGAGGTGTAGAAACCTTCCAGCAGCTTAAGACGCTTGGACAGCTTTTTAATCTTGGTTTCAGAGTTGGTAGACGGCAGCTCTTCACGCATCACTTCGATCTCTTCAGCAAGATCGATCGACTTCAGCAGCTCCTGAATCGCCTCAGCACCCATGCGGGCATCAAAGTCATCACCAAACTCTTCCAGTGCTTCAAAATATTGCTCATCGTTCAGCAACTGACCGCGCTCAAGCGTCGTCATACCCGGATCGATAACGACAAAAGATTCGAAGTACAGGACCCGTTCAATATCACGCAGGGTCATATCCAGCATCAGACCGATACGGGACGGCAGAGACTTCAGGAACCAGATGTGCGCTACCGGAGAGGCCAGTTCGATGTGACCCATGCGCTCACGACGAACCTTAGCCAGCGCAACTTCAACGCCACACTTCTCACAGATAACACCACGATGCTTCAGTCGCTTGTACTTACCACACAGACACTCGTAATCCTTAACAGGACCGAAGATCTTGGCACAGAACAGACCATCACGCTCTGGCTTAAAGGTGCGGTAGTTGATGGTTTCTGGCTTTTTAACTTCACCAAAAGACCAGGAACGGATCATCTCAGGCGATGCCAGACCGATACGGATCGAGTCAAACTCGTCGTTCTGTCCCTGGGATTTCAACAGATTAAGTAAATCTTTCATTTCATTCAGCTCCTCGGGGGAGTTGACCGCGCAGCGGTTAATCAGCTGCGCAGTAAACTATCTGTTAAAGGGTTACTCGTTTTCCAGCTCGATATCGATACCGAGCGAGCGGATCTCTTTCACCAGCACGTTGAACGATTCTGGCATACCCGGCTCCATGCGGTGATCGCCATCCACGATGTTCTTATACATCTTGGTACGGCCGTTCACGTCATCGGATTTAACCGTCAGCATCTCCTGCAGGGTGTAGGCTGCACCGTATGCTTCCAGTGCCCATACCTCCATCTCACCGAAACGCTGACCACCGAACTGCGCCTTACCACCCAGCGGCTGCTGAGTAACCAGGCTGTAGGAACCGGTGGAACGTGCGTGCATCTTATCGTCAACCAGGTGGTTCAGCTTGAGCATGTACATGTAACCCACGGTTACCGGACGGCTGAACTGATCACCGGTGCGACCATCGAACAGAGTGAACTGGCCGGTGTCGCTCAGGTCTGCCATCCGCAGCAGTTCCTTCACTTCCGCCTCTTTAGCACCGTCAAATACTGCGGTTGCCAGAGGAACACCACCTTTCAGGTTCTTCGCCAGTTCCAGTACTTCATCATCGCTCAGTGAGTCGATGTCTTCATGACGACCAGACTTGTAACCACCCAGCTCGCTGTTATAGATACGGTCAAGGAACTCACGCAGCTCTTTAATCGTTTCAAGACGATCACGCTCAGCCTGAAGCATCTTATTGATCTTCACGCCCAGACCTTTAGCGGCCATACCCATGTGGGTCTCAAGCACCTGACCGACGTTCATCCGTGACGGTACACCCAGAGGGTTCAGTACGATATCGACCGGCTCACCGTTCTCATCGTATGGCATATCCTCAACCGGCATAATAACGGAGATAACACCCTTGTTACCGTGACGTCCTGCCATCTTGTCGCCCGGCTGTACGCGACGTTTAGTTGCCACATAAACCTTAACAATTTTCAGCACACCAGGGGCCAGGTCATCACCGGTCTGCAGCTTGCCTTTCTTATCTTCAAACTTGGCATCCAGCTCAACGCGACGCTCTTCCAGCTGCTCCTGAGCTTTCTCCAGCATCTCCTGAGTCGCATCATCGGCAACACGAATCTTGAACCAGTCTGATTTTTTCAGCGCAGCCAGGGCCTCCGCGGTGATCTCTTCACCCTTCTTGAAGTTCGCACCGCCTTCAGCTTTCAGACCACACAGAGCACGTCCAAGACGCTCAAAGGTCGCCTGTTCAACGATACGCAGCTCTTCGTTCAAATCTTTACGGATGCGGTTCAGCTCGGACTGCTCGATAGAGATAGCCCGCTCATCTTTAGGCACACCGTCACGGGTAAATACCTGTACATCGATAACTTTACCGATAGTACCGGTCTTAACACGCAGTGAGGTGTCCTTAACATCGGACGCTTTCTCACCGAAGATCGCACGCAGCAGCTTCTCTTCCGGTGTCAGCTGAGTTTCACCTTTAGGTGTCACCTTACCCACCAGAATATCACCCGGGCCTACTTCAGCACCGATATGCACGATACCGGCTTCATCCAGCTTAGCCAGTGCAGACTCACCCACGTTTGGAATATCTGAAGTAATCTCCTCAGAGCCCAGCTTGGTATCACGTGCCACACAGGTCAGCTCCTGGATATGGATCGTCGTGAAACGATCTTCCTGAACGACCCTTTCAGAGATAAGGATGGAGTCCTCGAAGTTGTAACCGTTCCAGGGCATGAATGCGATACGCATGTTCTGCCCCAGCGCCAGCTCACCCAGGTCAACGGACGGGCCGTCAGCCATGATATCACCACGCTGAACCTGCTCACCCTGACGTACAATGGCACGCTGGTTGATGCAGGTGTTCTGGTTAGAACGGGTGTACTTAGTGAGGTTGTAGATATCCACACCCGCTTCACCGGCAACCGTCTCTTCATCGTTGACACGGACAACAATACGCGCCGCATCAACCGACTCAATCACACCACCTCGATCGGCAACGACACACACACCGGAATCGCGGGCAACATAACGCTCCATGCCGGTACCGACCAGCGGCTTATCAGCCCGCAGGGTTGGTACAGCCTGACGCTGCATGTTTGATCCCATCAATGCGCGGTTCGCGTCATCGTGCTCCAGGAACGGGATCAGCGCCGCTGCGACCGATACAACCTGACGTGGAGATACATCCATGTAGGTTACTTTTTCCGGCGGCATAACGGTAAATTCATTTTCGTGACGCACTGCAACCAGTTCATCAGTCAGTGTCCGGTTCTCGTCCATGGCAGCAGACGCCTGGGCGATTACATGACGACCTTCCTCAATGGCTGACAGGTATTCAACCTCATCGGTCACCTTGCAATCCACTACCTTACGATACGGCGTCTCAAGGAAACCATAGTCGTTGGTGCGGGCATAGGTTGCCAGCGAGTTGATCAGACCGATATTTGGTCCCTCAGGTGTCTCGATAGGACATACACGACCGTAGTGAGTTGCGTGTACGTCACGTACTTCAAAGCCTGCACGCTCACGGGTCAGACCGCCAGGTCCTAACGCAGAAACACGACGCTTGTGAGTCACTTCTGACAGCGGGTTGTTCTGGTCCATAAACTGAGACAGCTGAGAAGAACCAAAGAACTCTTTCACCGCGGCCGCAACCGGTTTGGCATTGATCAGATCCTGAGGCATCAGGTTATCAGATTCTGCCATACTCAGACGCTCACGAACGGCACGCTCTACCCGCACCAGACCCACGCGGAACTGGTTTTCGGCCATCTCGCCAACGGAACGGATACGACGGTTACCCAGGTGATCGATATCATCCACAACGCCTTTACCGTTACGGATATCGATCAGCGTTTTCATGACCGACAGGATATCTTCTTTATCCAGCACGCCAGAACCGGTCTCTTCTTCACGGCCCAGGCGGCGGTTGAACTTCATCCGGCCAACCGCAGACAGGTCGTAGCGCTCTTCTGTAAAGAACAGGTTCTCAAACAGGTTTTCTGCTGATTCCTTGGTTGGCGGCTCACCAGGGCGCATCATGCGGTAGATCTCTACCAGTGCTTCCAGCTGGTTACGGGTGGTATCGATACGCAGGGTGTCAGATACAAATGGACCGCAATCAAGTTCATTGGTATACAGGGTTTCAAAAGCCGTAACATTGCGGCTGCGAATCTGCTCCAGTAGCTCCTCAGTGATTTCGCTGTTGCCTTCGCACAGCAGCTCACCGGTGGTCGGATCGATAATATCTTTCGCTAAGACTTTGCCCAGCAGGTACTCAACCGGCACTTCCAGTTGCGTGATATTCTCTTTTTCCAGCTGACGAATATGGCGTGGTGTAATCCGGCGGCCGGATTCAACCAGCACATTGCCGCTGGAATCTTTAATATCAAAAGTAGCCGTTTCACCACGCAGACGGGACGGCACCAGCGTCATCAGAATTTCATCTGCGCTGAGGGTCCACTCGGTGTTATCAAAGAAGGTATCGAGGATCTCTTCTGTAGTATAGCCAAGCGCGCGCAGCAGAATAGTTGCTGGCAGCTTACGACGACGGTCGATACGTACAAACAGGCTATCTTTAGGATCAAACTCGAAGTCCAGCCATGAACCACGGTAAGGAATAACACGGGCAGAATACAGCAGTTTCCCGGAGGAGTGCGTTTTACCCTTGTCATGGTCGAAGAATACACCCGGCGAACGGTGCAGCTGAGAGACAATAACCCGCTCAGTACCGTTGACAACGAAGGTACCGTTGTCGGTCATCAGCGGCATTTCGCCCATGTATACTTCTTGTTCTTTAATATCTTTAATCGCTTTATTTGAAGAATCGCGATCATAGATTACCAGGCGTACTTTAACGCGCAGCGGGGCAGCATAAGTAATACCACGCATCTGGCATTCTTTAACGTCAAAAACCGGCTCGCCCAGACGGTAACCTACATATTCCAATGCGGCGTTTCCGGAATAGGAAACGATCGGGAATACGGAACTGAAAGCCGCATGCAGCCCGATATCTTTACGCTCTGCAGAATCAGCACCCTGTTGCAGGAATTTCAAATAAGAATCCAACTGGATTGCCAACAGATATGGCACATCCATCGCTTCCGGCAGCTTTCCGAAGTCTTTACGGATGCGTTTCTTTTCAGTATATGAGTAAGCCATCTAAGTTCCCCAGCATCTGCACCTGAAAAATTCAAACAAACCGAAGGAAATTTCTCGGCCTGTGAACCGTTATTATTTGCTCTTACTAATAACGGAAAAAGGCCGGTGGCACTTTGCCACCAGCCGTAGATGTATCAGCTACTAAATAGTCTGATACGAAGCATCGCGCTGCTTACTTAACTTCAACAGTTGCGCCAGCTTCTTCCAGAGCAGCTTTAAGCGCTTCTGCGTCTTCCTTGCTAACACCTTCTTTAACGGTAGCAGGAGCGCCGTCAACCATACCTTTAGCTTCTTTCAAGCCCAGGCCAGTTGCTGCACGAACAGCTTTGATTACGTTTACTTTCTTGTCGCCAGCGGCAGTCAGTACAACGTCGAATTCAGTCTGCTCTTCAGCTGCAGCACCAGCGTCGCCGCCAGCTGCACCAGCAACTGCAACAGCAGCAGCAGATACACCGAATTTTTCTTCCATTGCTTCAACCAGTGCTACAACGTCCATTACAGACATTTCAGCGATTGCATTCAAGATATCTTCTTTAGATACGGACATGTTTAATTCCTAAATATTCGAGCCAGAGGCTCTTAAACTCGTTCTTAAGCGGCTTGTATTAAGCAGCTGCTTGTTCTTTCTGTTCGCGAACAGCCGCGATAGTGCGCACCAGCTTGCCTGCTGCAGCTTCTTTCATGCAGCCCATCAGCTTGGCGATCGCTTCGTCGTATGTTGGCAGTGAAGCCAGCATAGAGATATCAACGATCTGTCCTTCGAAAGCAGCGGTCTTCAGCTCCAGCTTGTCATTTCCCTTGGCGAAATCTTTCAGAATTCGCGCACCGGCACCTGGGTGCTCAGTAGAGAATGCAATCAGAGTCGGACCTACGAATGAATCAGTGATACATTCGAAATCAGAGCCTTCTACTGCACGACGTGCCAGCGTGTTACGTACGACGCGCAGCCATACTCCCGCTTCACGTGCCTGCTTACGCAGTTCAGTCATCTTCTCAACGGTCACACCGCGAGAATCCGCAACTACAGCAGAGAGAGCGCCCTTGGCAGCTTCCTGGACTTCAGCGACAATCGCTTTTTTATCTTCGAGTCCTAATGCCACGATTTACTCCTGGGTTTAGTCTTTTCGACTGTTTACCATTCACTTCAGCATCGATCACTGAAGCGCCGAGTACGGTGGTTCAATTGATCCTGTTAAGGGGATCACACCGTCTGCGCAGGCTGATAGATTAAGAGTCTGGTTACGTGCACCATTCTCACCTGCGGTCTTTGACGACCCCTGCAGCAACGCTGCAGAGACCCTCAATTCTTTCTGAAAACCGATTAAACGCTCAGTGAGCTCTGATCGATTGCCAGACCTGGCCCCATAGTGGTGGACAGGGTAACTTTCTTCATGTAAACGCCTTTAGCAGAAGCAGGCTTCAGCTTTTTCAGCTCGCTCAGCAGCGCTTCAACGTTTGCTTTGATAGCATCAGCTTCGAAACCAACTTTACCAACGCCAGCATGGATAATACCGTTCTTGTCAGTACGGAAACGTACCTGACCCGCCTTAGCGTTGTTGACCGCAGTCACAACATCAGGGGTTACAGTACCCACCTTAGGGTTTGGCATCAGACCGCGTGGACCCAGAACCTGACCCAGCTGACCGACAACGCGCATCGCATCCGGAGTCGCGATAACAACGTCAAAGTTCAGATCGCCGCCTTTGATCTGCTCAGCCAGATCGTCAAAACCAACAACATCTGCACCAGCCGCTTTAGCTTTCTCTGCGTTCTCGCCCTGCGCAAACACCGCAACACGAACATCTTTACCAGTTCCGCTAGGCAGAACACTTGAACCACGTACGTTCTGGTCAGATTTACGTGGATCAACGCCCAGGTTTACTGCCACGTCGACAGACTCTTTAAAGCCAACAGTTGACAGTTCGTTCAGCAGCGCAACAGCATCAGCAACAGAGTACTGCTTACCTGGTTCAACTTTTTCAGCAATCGCCTTTTGGCGTTTAGTCAGCTTAGCCATTACTCAGCTCCTTCCACGATCAGACCCATGCTACGTGCACTACCTGCGATGGTACGAACCGCCGCATCCATATCAGAAGCAGTCAGATCAGCCATCTTAGTGGTAGCAATCTCTTCCAGCTGAGCGCGGGTAACAGTACCGACTTTCTCAGTATTAGGACGACCAGAACCGCTCTTCAGGCCCGCAGCCTTCTTCAGCAGAACAGCAGCAGGAGGAGTCTTGGTAATGAAAGTAAAGCTGCGATCAGCATAAACAGTGATCACAACCGGAGTCGGCAGACCCGGCTCCAGACTCTGCGTAGCCGCGTTAAACGCCTTACAGAATTCCATGATGTTAACACCATGCTGACCCAGTGCTGGACCAACGGGTGGACTTGGGTTCGCCTGACCGGCGGCAACCTGCAGCTTAATATAAGCCTGGATTTTCTTAGCCATGTTTTACTCCTGGTGGGTAGTAGCGCCTTGCGGCTCCCCGGTTTAAAGACGGAAAAACCCCAGCACCTATTCAAGCACCGAGGTTAATTCCTGACATACTGCTATCAGGCTTTTTCGACCTGACCAAACTCCAGCTCGACCGGAGTCGAACGACCGAAGATCAGCACTGCAACATGCAGCCTGTTCTTCTCATAATTCACTTCTTCAACTACGCCATTAAAGTCAGCAAACGGACCATCAATAACGCGCACCATCTCGCCCGGCTCAAACAGAGTTTTCGGACGTGGCTGATCAACACCACTCTCAACGCGTTGCAGAATGGCTTGTGCTTCTTTTTCGGTAATCGGTGCAGGCTTATCAGCCGTACCACCAATAAAACCGAGGACACGTGGTGTATCTTTCACCAGGTGCCAGGTATCATCATTCATTTCCATCTGGACCAGAACATAGCCCGGATAGAATTTACGCTCAGACTTACGTTTTTTGCCTTCGCGGATCTCAACAACCTCTTCTGTAGGCACCAGAATATCGCCGAAACCATCCTGCATATTATGCAGTTCGACGCGCTCCTTCAGTGAGTTCATCACGCGCTTCTCGTAACCGGAGTACGCATGTACAACATACCATCGCATAGCCATGCCTCTTCCCTCCTATCCGATTACAGCTGCAACACCCAGACTCAGCAACGAATCCAGACCCCACAGAAGCAAACCTACAATCAAAACCACCACCGTAACAATCAGAGTTGTCTGAAGTGTTTCCTGGCGGGTTGGCCATACAACTTTGCGAATTTCAGATCGCGCTTCTTTAAACAGCGTAAAGAAAGCCAGACCTTTAGCTGTCTGCAGCGCAACGAAGCCTGCAACACCAGCAAGAACTAATAATGCAATTACGCGATACAGCAGAGACTCTTCTGAATAAACAGAATTACCTACTACGCCAGCAGCCACAATTGCTACCACTACGACCCATTTCAGGCCATCCAGCTTTGAACCTTCGGAAGACACTTTAGAATTCACGATGGGCCTCGGTTATCGATAATTTGCTATGACTTGTTAGATGCCAACTCAGATTAGAGTTGGCAGGCCAGGAGGGACTCGAACCCCCAACCTGCGGTTTTGGAGACCGCTGCTCTGCCAATTGAGCCACTGGCCTAGTGCTAACTAGGGACGCGTATGTTACACGCATCCCTACTAGGTGGCAACCGTTAAGTTGCCTAAATCATCAATTACTCGATGATTTTAGATACAACGCCTGCACCGACAGTACGACCGCCTTCACGGATCGCAAAACGCAGACCTTCTTCCATTGCGATTGGGTTGATCAGGGTAACGTCCATCTTAACGTTATCACCTGGCATAACCATTTCTACGCCTTCCGGAAGCTCACAAGCACCGGTGATGTCAGTTGTACGGAAGTAGAACTGCGGACGGTAGCCTTTGAAGAATGGTGTGTGACGACCACCTTCATCTTTAGACAGTACGTATACTTCACCTTCGAAACGAGTGTGAGGAGTAATAGTACCTGGCTTAGCCAGTACCTGACCACGCTCAACGTCGTCACGCTTAGTACCACGCA
>NZ_JAFFZO010000056.1 GCF_016924145.1 Amphritea pacifica
GCTGAAGAAGAAAACACGATCATGCATGTTGACGCTACAAAGAAGACCCGCGCGGGTTAAAAGTTACTTCAAATCACAGCATATAAAATACGCGGCTTAGACGATGTATTTATCCGCCGGGTTAATAACTACAATCGATAGGTCAATTAGCGTTGATCTTGTTAATTCAGATGAAGGCAAAAACTTCTTTAAAGTAAACTTCTATAACGGGTTGAAAAAGGCCTACTTAAGAAAAGGTGTAGCTATAAAACTATCGAAGGCACAAAATGCATTAAAAAAGGAACACTCTGGATATTCACTTCAGGTGCTAGATGCTGCAAGGCCAAGATCTGTTTCTCGTGCCATGTATGAAAAAATGAAGGGCACCAGATTTGAAAAATACGTTGCAAATCCAGCCACAGGATCGATGCATAATTATGGAATTGCTGTAGACATTACCATTGTTGACAGGAGTGGCAACAGTTTAGATATGGGACCTGGCCCATTCCACAGTAGTCACGCCAAACTCTACTGGAACTATTTTCTAAAAAAAATGGGCTTTGGAATATCTGAGGAGCAGCAAAAGAATCGTGATCTTTTGAAGCGCATTATGTTAAAGGCTGGTTTTTATCCTCTAGCCCACGAGTGGTGGCATTTCAACGGTATGGAAAAGGCTGAGGCAAGAAGTACATATTCAATTATCGAGTCAGGTTATTACAAGTGACTACAGCTGAATCAGAGTGTGCTGGCACGTTTGCGGGGCGGCCTATGTAGGTGTTATAGCTAAGTTGCTGTTCTAATGTCAAAAAAAGAGTGACTTTCCCGTCGTTTAGGTGTCTTTACGCGACTTGTTAGGCAGACTTAAGATAGCTCTGGTGTTAATCTATAGCTTATTAAATACTGCTTAATCAGGGATAAGGACGAGATAGCTCAGAGAGATGCGGCTAGTATGATCCTTTTTAAATATTTTCTGCCGATAACTGACTCGCTGAGATGCTTTTCCTCTCGTAGAATCAAGTTAGTTAGATTGATGTAAATTGATGTCAGGGAAATATAAGAAATGCAGTAAGGCAGTGGTAGTTTTATATAAAATGATGTCGTTAATCTCGGTATACTGTATATTAAGTAAAGAATTATGATGAAGAAGTTTACTGTTTACGCGAACTGTCAGTCTAAAGCACTGGCTCGCACCCTTTTAGAAAATGAAGAGTTTCGTTCTAAATACGAATATGTACCAATCAGGGCAGTGCAGAGTCTTTCTGAGAAAGATGTAAATGAAGTTATTTCGGTAGTTCGCAGTATAGATCTTTTTATACATCAGCCTGTTCAGCAAGGGCGAAGACCTAAGGAATTGACCAGCGAATTCCTACTTAGTCAACTGCATGAAAGTGCGATGAGCTATTCGTTTCCTTCCTTATACTTTGATGGCTATTTTCCGCATCTGCAAACATTCAATGGATATGTTTCTGTATTGAATTTAGTTCACGATTATTTTATTGCATATTTGTGTGCTTCAGGATTTAGTGAAAGTGAAACATTCGATATTCTGAATCTTGAAAGTCTATATCCTGAATCGCTTTCTGTCGATTTTTTGAAAAAATCAATATCCAACCTTAAAGCTAAGGAACAAAAATTTTCTATAGATATAAGGGTTTCTGATTTTATAGAGCAAAACTACAAAGCGGAAAAACTGTTTAATCAATTTAATCATCCTAAACGATCAATATTTAAATATGTATCAGAATGTGTTTTGGAAAGGATAGGTGTACTATCAAGTTTTATTGATGAAAATGGCCCCTCTCATTTGGATGCTATTGTAACTCCTGTTTATAAGAGTACCTATAAGAATTTAGGATTGAGTTTTTCTGAAGATTTTAATGGTTATAAAGCTGCTTCACAGGATAAGCATCAGCGTCAGGTTATTTCAGAGTTTTTTGATTTCTATAAAACAAAAGACTTAAAGGAAATTAGAACCAATGTTGCTGCTATAAAACCATTTATACCCAGGCTGATAAAAAATATTTCCGGCTAAAAGGGCTTGGTAAAGTTCGTAAGCCTTAGTGGACAGCGGTAGCTGTGAGGCCTCTTTGTTAATCGTTGTCTTCTTTTTTGTGTAATAGACACGGGCAGATTAGAGGATATGGGTGAGATATATATTCTCGTCCATATCCCATTCCAACACGCTAAACAAATGCTTTTTCAAACAGGCGACCCGGTCGCATCGCGTCACAAACAAGCGCGAAGCGCGTTCTAACTACGGTGCTTTGGGCTCATCATAAACCTGCAACTGTCCGTCGTGGGTGCGTACGGGGAAGCTGCCGATATCTTCGAACGCGGGCGGCTTGAGGACGGCGCCGTTCTTCAGGCTGAAGCAGGCACCGTGCCGCGGACAGGTGACGGTGGTGTTGTCGATGGTGCCGCCGTCGAGCTCGCCGCCATCGTGGGGGCAGATATTTTCAACGGCGTAGAAGTGTCCGTCGGCGTTAACCAGCAGGATGCTGAAATCCCCCAGTGTCAGCACGGTATGCTCGCCGGGGGCCAAATTAACGCTTACATCATGCCAGTGTGCCATGTGACCTTACCTCCGTTGCGATGTTGTCTTTCAGAGTAGCCCAAGTTGTAGTTTGGCGGCGTCGGACATGCGGCTGGCATCCCACGGGGGATCAAACACCAGCCGGATATCAACGGCGTGCACACCGGGGATCTGCAGGAGTTTTCTTTCTACATCGCGCGCCAGCACCTCTCCCATGCCACAGCCGGGGGCGGTCAGTGTCATGTCGATGTGAATCTGGCTGCCGCCTTGCGGATGCGGGCGGGTACGGCAGTTGTAGATCAATCCCAGATCGAATATGTTGACCGGAATTTCCGGGTCATAGCAACTGCGTAGCTGACGCTGGATCTCCTCTTCAGCCACCGGGACGTCTTCAACGGGTTGCGCTTTGGCCACCGTCGGCGTCGGCCGCAGGGGAATTAACCCCAGGGCGTCTGCATTGTCGCTGTCGATGCGAGCCAGGGATGCGCCGGTATTGACGGTGTAGGTATCGCCGAGGGCTTGCTGTATGCTGACTTCGGTGCCTTTGGGCAGGATGACCGGCTCGCCTGAGGGGATCAGCAGGGCGCTGCAATCGCGCTGCAGTCTGATGGGTTTTGTACGTTGCATTGGCTCACCTCCTGCTTCACAGTACGCTATTCGGTGCTGACCCAGTTGTCTGGTTTGTTTTCTCCCTGGTCGAGGGCGCCGAGCAAGGCGTGCCAGGCCAGTGTGGCGCACTTGATCCTTGTCGGGAAGGCGCGAACCCCGGTCAGAACCTGCAGTTTTCCCAGATCCGTCTGGGTGTTATCGCCGCCGCCGGTGAGTAGTTGATGAAACTGTTGAAATAGTGTTTTTGCTTCCTCCGGAGTCTTGCCTTTCAGACTTTCTGTCAGCAGCGAGGCGGACGCCATCGAGATGGCGCAGCCTTCCCCATCAAACGATGCCTCTTCGATGACTGGCTGGGGCCCGGGCCGGACCCGCAGGTACAGCTGCAGGCGGTCGCCGCAGAGAGGGTTATAGCCCTTCTGGCAGTGGGTATGATCCTCCAGAACTTTGAAATTCCGGGGGTGGCGTCCATGATCAATGATAACTTCCTGGTATAGCTCGCGTAGTTCCTGATTCATACGGTACCTGTCAGTTTCGGTGGTAAGGGGGGAGTCAAAAGGGTGCAGAGATGAAACCGCGCTCCCAGAATCTATTTAAACATCCGCTTTACCTCTTGCAGACCTGCGGCCAGGGCGTCGATATCGGTTCGGTTGTTGTAGAGTGCCAGCGACGCGCGGGCGGTGGCGGCAACACCCAGGCGCGCCATTAATGGCATGGTGCAGTGATGCCCGGCGCGGATCGCGACACCCGCCTGGTCCAGCACGGTGCTGACATCATGAGCATGAGCCGCATCCATGACAAACGAGAGAATGCCCGCCTTATTTCTGGCGGTACCGATCAGGCGTAGCCCCCTGATGGCGGATAACGCCTGGGTGGCGTAGTCCAGCAGTGACTGCTCATGACGGGAGATCTGCTGTAGTCCGATCGCGTCCAGATAATCCAGGGCGCAGCCCAGACCGATGGCTCCGGCAATATTGGGCGTGCCAGCTTCGAAACGATAGGGTAGCTCGTTGTATTCAGTCTGTTCAAACGTCACCTCGCTTATCATATCTCCGCCGCCCTGGTAGGGTTGCATCTGTTCGAGTATCTCGCGTTTCCCGTACAGCACACCGATACCGGTAGGACCGTAGACCTTATGTCCGGAGAAGGCATAGAAGTCGGCATCCAGCGTCTGCACATCGATCTGCAGGTGAGGCACCGCCTGAGCGCCGTCGATCAGCACCGGAATGCCGTGCTGATGGGCTTGTCTGATCATCTGTTGTATCGGGTTGATGGTGCCCAGCGTGTTGGATACGTGGGTGAGGGATAGCAGACGGCAGTTGGGTTTGAGCAGGGTGTCGACCGCAGTTGTGTCTATCTCCCCGGCATCGCTGATCGGTATGACCCGCAGCTGGGCACCGGTCTGCTGGCAGATAATCTGCCAGGGTACGATGTTGGAGTGATGCTCCAGGGTGCTGATGAGTATCTCATCCCCCGGGTTGAGCCGGGGCTTGGCAAAACTGTGGGCGACCAGATTTATGGCCTCGGTGGTGCCCCTGACGAAGATGATCTCTGCCCGCTCCCGGGCATTGATGAAGCGCTGCACTTTATCACGGGATGCTTCGTAGTCGTGGGTGGCTTCCTCACTGAGCTGGTAGACCCCGCGGTGCACGTTGGCATTGTGCTGCAGATAGTATTTCTGGATAGCGTCGATCACCGCCCTGGGCTTCTGGCTGGTGGCAGCGTTATCCAGATAGGCCAGTGGGTGGCCATGTATGCGTCGTTGGAGAATGGGGAACTGGCTGCGAATCGTGTCGATATCGAATGGCGGACAGTTATCCCGGGGACCGGGGGATGACGCCGTGAGGGGATCGGATATGTTCATGCGGATCACCTTAGCTGTGTGACGTTGTCGCCGGCGGCTTACCACCGGCCTGTCGTGTCAGGGTTGTGCCGGTCAGGGCAGCCAGTTGTTCCCGCAGTGGGCCCTGCGACAGAGGGTTAAGTGTCTCAAGGGCAAAGGCGGTGGTTAGCAGTGCGCGGGCGGTTGGCTGATCCATGCCGCGGCTGCCTAGATAGAACAGGGCGTCTTTGTCCAGTTGGCCGACGGTAGCCCCGTGGGAACACTTCACATCGTCGGCGTCTATCTGCAATTCGGGCTTGGTGTCGATCTCAGCGTTTTCAGACAACAGCAGGTTTTTATTTATCTGCCGGGCATCGCTCTGCTGAGCCTGCGGATGGACCACCGCCAGGCCGTTGAAAACTCCGCGGGCCCGGTCATCGATAATGCCTTTATAGAGTACCTCACTGCGACAGCCGGCCTGCAGGTGATCAATGCGCAGATGGTTGTCGAGGTGCTGTCGACCGGCAAGCATATAGAGCCCGTCCAGCCGTACCTGTGCGCCCCTGGCATGAAGTTTCACCTGAAGGTCGTTGCGACAGATGCCGCCCCCCAGTGTGATGCTGATACTGTGTAAGTGACTCTGCTCTGCCTGTGACACGTGGATGCCGGCGATATGGTGTCCCTGTGGACCCTCACGCAGCACTTTACCGTGCAGCAGATGGGCATCGTGTGCCAGAATGATTTCGCTCAGCGGACAGGTAAACTGCGCGGCGGCGTTTTCCGGCGGTACAGGGTCACCCAGATACTCTTCGATCAACTGGGCCTGTGCACCTGGCTCCAGCATAAGCAACAGGCGGGGATAGCTGACATGAGAGTGAGGGCCCGACGGGGTGTAGAACAGACAGTGGATCGGCTGACTCAACTGACAGTTGGCGGGCAGATAGAGCAGTACTCCGTCTTCCAGCCGGGCCGAGTTCAGTGCTGCGAAGGGTTGTCCGGGATACTCCATGGCGCTCCCCAGATAGTTTTCGACCAGCGCTTGTTCCTGTTCGAATGCCTGTTTCAGCGGCAACAGCCGGGCAGCACCGCTGAGCGTTTCCAGCTGAGAGAGCTGCGGCTGGAAGTGACCCGCAATGAATGTCAGGCGATACCCGGGCAGGCTGAGGGCCTGTGTTTGCTGCACGTTTTCCGCCTGCGCTAGTTCTGCTGCTCCAGGGGGCGGGGCGTCAGAAAATGCGGTTTCGCTGAGAGACCTGATGTTGGTGTACTTCCAGTTCTCCTGCCGCAGCGTCGGTAACTCCTGTGCCGCAAATGCCCGTTGTGCCTGTTGCCGGAATGCCCGTAGCCAGGGCCAGCCTGAGATGTTGGGTGGTGCATGGGCCTGTAGCTCACAGAACCGCTTAGCCATTGTCATCGGGCACCTCCCGTTTTTGTGTCGGCGCGTCCTCTGAGGGGGTATCCGTGGTGTAGCCCTGCTGCTCCAGTTCAAGGGCGAGTTCTGCGCCGCCTGAACGAATGATGCGTCCATTTTGCAGCACATGAACCCGGTCCGGCACCAGATATTGCAGCAATCTCTGGTAATGGGTCACCAGTATCAGCGCTCGCTCCGGACTGCGGAAGGCATTCACCCCGGCGGCAACCCGTTTGAGGGCGTCGATATCAAGCCCCGAGTCGGTTTCATCGAGTATTGCCAGTTGGGGCTGCAGCACCAGTAACTGCAGTATCTCATTGGATTTCTTTTCCCCGCCGGAAAACCCTTCATTGGTGCCCCGGTAAAGCAGCGCCTCATCGATCTGCATCTGACGCATTTTCTGTTTCACGTCGGTGATAAAATCCAGGGCATCCAGTTCCGGCTCGCCGCGTTGTTTGCGCTGACAGTTAAGTGCACTTTTCAGAAACTGAATGTTGCTGACCCCGGGAATCTCTACGGGGTACTGAAAGGCCAGGAAAATACCTGCGGCGGCACGCTGTTCGACATTCAGTGACAGCAGGTCCTGTCCCTGATACAGCACCTGCCCCTGGCTAACCTGATAATCAGGGTGGCCGGCCAGCGTCTGGGCGAGGGTGCTTTTACCCGAGCCATTGGGGCCCATGATGGCATGTACCTCGCCTGCGGCAACCTCCAGATTGATGCCCTGCAGAATTAGCTTGTTATCGATGCGTACGCCAAGATTTCTGATGCTCAGCATGATATGTCTCCCGCGATATTGTCGACGTTGGGCCGCAGGTAATCCCTGAAGCGCTGCCATAGTCTGCGCAGCACCTTAAGCAACGTTTTCAACCAATGCTCTTTTCTGGTTACAGTCATGTGCACCTCCGCTAGCCGATTGCGCCCTCGAGGCTGATTTCCATCAGCGCCTGGGCTTCAACGGCAAACTCCATGGGTAGTTTATGAAACACCTCTTTACAAAAGCCACTGACCAGCATGGCCACGGCGGCTTCTGTGTCGATACCGCGCTGCTGACAGTAGAACAGTTGGTCATCGCTGATCTTGGTGGTGGTGGCTTCATGTTCAACCTGGGCCATCGGGTGACTGACCTCGATATAGGGCAGGGTATGGGCACCACAGGTATCGCCGAGCAGCAGCGAATCGCACTGACTGTGATTGCGCGAATCCGACGCTTTGGCCCCAACCTTCACCAGCCCCCGGTAGCTGTTTTGTCCGTGACCGGCGGAGATCCCTTTGGAGATAATGGTGCTGCGGGTATGTTTACCCAGATGGGTCATCTTGGTGCCGGTATCGGCTTGCTGGTAGTTATTGGTCAGGGCGACGGAATAGAACTCGCCAACTGAATAATCCCCCTTGAGAATAACGCTGGGGTATTTCCAGGTAATGGCGGAGCCGGTTTCCACCTGGGTCCAGGAGATCTTGCTGTGGGCTCCGGCGCACAGGCCCCGCTTGGTGACAAAGTTAAAGATTCCGCCGTTGCCGTGCTGGTCGCCGGGATACCAGTTCTGGACCGTTGCATATTTGATTTCGGCGTTTTCCAGCGCTACCAGTTCAACGACGGCAGCATGCAACTGATTGTCATCCCGCATGGGTGCGGTTCAGCCTTCAAGATAGCTGACGAAGCTGTCATCCTCGGCAATGATCAGGGTGCGCTCAAACTGACCGGTGTTTGCGGCGTTAATGCGGAAGTAGGTGGACAGCTCCATCGGGCAGCGCACCCCCTTGGGGATGTAGCAGAACGAGCCATCACTGAACACAGCGGCATTAAGGGCCGCATAAAAGTTGTCGGTGTAGGGAACGACGGACCCCAGATAGCGTTGCACCAGTGCCGGATGCTTTTGTATCGCCTCGGAAAAGGAACAGAAGATAATCCCTTTGGCCGCCAGTTCTTTCTGAAAGGTGGTAGCCACTGACACGCTGTCAAACACGGCATCAACGGCGACACCGGCCAACTGTGCCCGTTCGTGCAGGGGGACCCCGAGGCGTTCATAGGTGCGCAGGATTTCGGGATCGACTTCATCGAGGCTTTGCGGGCCATCGGTACGTGATCTGGGCGACGAGTAGTAGCTGATGGCGTTGTAGTCGATAGGCGCATAGTGAACGCGGGACCAGGTGGGTACCGGCATGGTCAGCCAGTGGCGGTAGGCCTGCAGACGCCATTGCAGCATGAACCCGGGCTCGTTTTTTTTTGCCACGATCTGGCGGATGACCTCCTCATTCAGACCAGGCGGCAGGCTGTCGCTATCCACATCGGTAACGAATCCCTGACTATAGCCGCGTTCCAGCATGCGCTCGAGAGGCGGCGTTGACTTAGCCATGTGGGCACTCCTCCCTGCTTCAGGGGATTATATGATCAAACCGAAATACCTTTTGCTGCGCAACTCGCGGACCTAAGCGTTCGCTTTAAAATCAGGGGCCCCGGTTACCGTTGATGGTTGCTGCAGGGCTGCGAGACTGACCTGTTGCAGGGCATTGTGGATCACACCATTAACCCCCTGCCACTGGTGGCGGATTGCGCAGCGCTCTTCTAATTGACACAAGCCGTTCTGGCGACTGCACTCGGTTACGCCGAAAGGGCCTTCCAGAGCCTCGACGACGTCGGCCAGAGAGATCTCCTGCGGCGCCTTTGCCAGCGAATAGCCACCCTGTTTGCCGCGGCAGGATGTCAGCAAACCGCTGCGGTTCATCATCTTCAGTAATTTACTGACGGTACTGCCGGGTAAGCCAACCTGTTGTGCGATACTGGCGGCGCTATGGGTAGACGCCGGGTTATCTGCCATGAGAGCCAGGATTACGGTGCCATAGTCAGTAAACTTGCTAATGCGCAACATCGGGTATTTCCTTTATATTAATACAGTACCAGTATAGTCCTATATTGATTATTTGCTCAGAATTTACCCAGATAACAGCTGGGGTCTACCAGGCTGTAACTGTGCGGTAAGGATGTCTCTGATGTTCAACGATAACCCGATGAGGTGAAGTATGGCTTCTGGAAAGCAGTGGATAAGCGCAAATCAGGCGGCTAACCTGGCGCTGCTGTTTGAGGGCGGTCTGGTAGGCATTGCACTGGGACTGGGCTGGTTGCTGGATACCCCGGCGTTTGCGCTATTCCAGCTCAGCGGAGCCGGTGTTATTCAGGGCGTGCTGGCGACACTGCCATTATTGTTGCTGGTGCTGTGCGCCGCTGCGCTCGACTTCCGGCCCGTTGAGCGTTTGTTTCGCTTAAGTCAGGAGCGTATCTCCCGTCTCTTCAGGGGGACCCCGCTGCTGACTCTGGCGCTGGTAGCCGGGATAGCCGGACTGGGTGAGGAAGCGCTGTTTCGCGGCGTAATACAGACGCTGCTGGCGACACACCTTAATGCTCTGTCGGGTGTTCTGATCGCGGCAGTGTTATTTGGTCTGGTACATAGTCTCTCGCTGGCCTATGCCATCAGTGCGACGCTGATCGGTATCTACCTGGGATGGCTGTTGCTCTGCTTCGATAACCTGCTAGTGCCGATTATGACCCACAGCCTGTATGATTTTATCGTGCTGGTGGTGTTAGTTAAGCGGGATAATGATGCTCCGTGTTAGCCAGCATCGATCTGAAGCTGCAACGGTCCCTGGATTCAGCTCATTGTGTGGTAACGCATATTGACCCGCTGCCGTTGTGATCCCCATCGCCCAGGTGGGCCGTTGAAAACCCCGGGGAGTGGCGTGTGGCATTGTTGGCAACGGCCATCCCCGGTGAGTCCCCAATGACCCAGGGTATACCAGCAACGCTCAATCAGCAGGGCTCCGCAGCTATGACAGTAGGTGCTTTCACCTGCAGTGTCGTAGACATTACCGGTATAGGGGTAGCGAATACCGTTAGCCAGGGCGATCTCCCGTGCCCGGGTGAGGGTTGCTGGTGGCGTATGGGGTTTGTCGAGCATCTTCCAGTCGGGGTGGAAGGCGGAAAAATGCATTGGCACATCGGGGCCAAGATGATCGACCACCCACCGGGTCATGGCGTTGATCTCGTCGCTGGAATCGTTCTCACCGGGAATCAGCAGGTTAGTGATTTCGAACCAGACATCGGTTTCGTGTTTCAGGTATTCGAGGGTTTCCAGCACGGCACCGAGCTCACCGCCACAGATCTTGTGATAGAACTTCTCAGTAAACGCCTTCAGATCGATATTGGCGGCGTCCATATGGCGGTAAAACTCTGCGCGTGGCTCAGCACAGATGTAACCGGCGGTGACGGCAACGCTCTTTAAACCGAGTTCATGACAGGCGTCGGCGACATCCATGGCATACTCCATAAAGATCACCGGGTCGTTATAGGTGAAAGCAATACCCATACAGCCTGACTGTTTTGCGGTGGCAGCCAGTTCCTCGGGCAGGGCCTGATCGGCGAGGGTATCCATCTCCCTGGATTTGCTCATGTCCCAGTTCTGACAGAATTTACAGGCCAGGTTGCAGCCCGCGGTGCCGAAAGACAGTATCGGCTGTCCCGGCAGAAAATGATTGAGCGGTTTCTTCTCGACCGGATCGATACAGAAGCCGCTGGAGCGACCCCAGGTATAGAGCATTATCTGGTCGTCCTCACGCCCGCGTACAAAGCACAATCCTCGCTGGCCTTCATGCAATTTGCAGGCACGCGGACAGACATCGCACTGGAGACGGCCGTCCTCCAGTCTATGCCAGTATTGAGTGGGTAACACCTGATGGGATTCGGGAATCATCCTGCCGCCTCATTATCATCGTTGACGCTCTCAGTATAGATCGCAGGTCATCACCCGCCGGTAAGTTACAGTAATTGGCCAGGTGCGGCGATGGCTTAGCGTTCCAGCAGATGTTTCTTGTCGGTCACAGTATCCCACTGCTTGGCATCCGGCAGACTGGGTTTCTTTTTAGCGATATTGGGCCATTGTTGCGCCAGTTCTGCATTGAGTTGAATAAACGCCTGTTGATCATCTGGTACCTCGTCTTCTTCCAGAATCGCATCGACGGGGCATTCCGGTGCACACAGGGCGCAATCGATACACTCGTCCGGGTTGATCGCCAGAAAGTTGGGGCCTTCGTAGAAGCAGTCCACCGGACAGACCTCAACGCAGTCAGTGTATTTACACTTGATGCAGGGCTCAGTGACTACAAATGTCATAACAGATCCTTTCAGGCCACCGGCCTGTTCAGATGATTTAAGAGCTTCATCGATCAGTATAGCTGCCAGCAACACAAATGAAGTATAGATAGCCGCTGGTGGTTAGTAGCTGGTTGTTAGACGTGGCTACGCCACTTGCCAGAAAAAGCCCGACCGCCGTGAAAAATCAATCGGGCCTCTTTTGTTTGCCTTTTGCGTAACTTTGTTTGCGATTATCTGATGCAAGGAGGATATTTACGATGAAAGCAGAGAAGGCGGGATATCGGATTGAGGCGCAGGAGAGGTCTTCAGACTATATTGAAAGCTAAATTATTAGTGCCTGATATCACAGAAATGGAGTTTAGATCTGTGTAAGCGCGCAACCTGTTGTTATCAATGGACGTGAGCCTATGAAAACGCGTCAACGAAGGTTTTTCCTGATTTCGATTCTTAGTGTCGGTTATGGTCTCGTTATCCTGACCGTTACCTGGCTGTCTCCGGTTATCGCAAGTCAGTATCGTTGTGAGACGACACCGGAGATTTTAGTCTCGGCATCCGATGATAGTATGGTCGGGTATGTGTGTGATGCGGCTGACAGGGCGATCAGTTTTCTTGCCCGGTATCAATTGCAGCTGCAAAGACCGATAGAGATCGGCATTATTGAACAGAGCATCAATCAGGAAGGTTATATAGCCTTTGGCAGTTATGACCGCCAGAGCGACCGTATTCAGATAATGTCACTGCCGGCAATATTACACAGCAGTCAGTCGCCACAGATGTATAACATACCCTTTGACGAGGAGCACTATGTGGGCGCGTTAGCCCATGAGATCACTCATGCAATCTTTCAGCACAACGCCAAAAACATCGAGGAACAGTGGACAAACGCGGCGCAGGAATACCTGGCGCATGCCACCCAGCTTGGGGTTTTATCTGCCGCCAGACGCGCGCAGATCATTCAGGCTGCCGCGACCGGCCCCTGGGAGTCCGGCGATGAAATCAGTGTGACCTACATGGGGTTTAATCCTACGGGATTTGCGGTGAAATCCTATCTGCACCTGACACAACTGAGTGACCCGCAGAAGTTTATTCAGATTCTTTTGCATCATAATTGGTTATATGTATCCGTCCCGTGAATGTTAAAAAGCAATCGCCAGGCGTTAGACGTGGCTTCGCTTCTAAAAGCAGTGGCTAGTGGTTAGATGTGGCTTCGCTTCTAAAAGCAGTGGCTAGTGGTTAGATGTGGCTTCGCCACTTGCTTATGTGGACTCCCCTCTGTCAACAATGAAACGATTTTGACTTAGAATAAATGCACGCTTATGTTCGAGCTCTGATTGAGTCGCTAACTCTGGCTCACTGATATTTGCGCGAACTACCGGA
>NZ_JAFFZO010000057.1 GCF_016924145.1 Amphritea pacifica
TCAATATAGTGGTCGCGTTCATAGCTCTGGCGGTAATTTGTTTTTGGCGAAATAATTGATCACCAAGGGCTATGAACGTTCCCTTCTTAAGCTAACTATTTGTTATTTATTGAAAATTCGTGGGGATGCCACAGGCTTTGACCCCTTTTACTTACCTTTTACTTGAGAAATAAAACTAAAACCCATATTTAAAATGGGCGGGAAGCGTGTTTTTTAAAGGTGCCTGTTCCGTTGTTTCCTTTCTTGTTTCAATGATAGAATTAATACTATGAGCACTGCATCCCAGATAATTCATGATAGCCAGTCTGCAGAAGGACCGTAGGGTGGAAAAATTTGTTGCTGATCGAGGATTTTACCATTTGATGCTAATTACATCATTCTGTCCTTTTGTTTTAGCAGTAAAATCCTTTTTGGAATATAGAGTAGAGAAGGCTTTTTTATATTTAATTCTACTTTCTTTAAGCTTGATAGCTATACAATTAAGGGTTGGATTGATTTGTTTTGCTAATAAATTTGAAAAATTACAATTTATTATATTGCTGATTTTTATGGTGTTTTTTTTGACTCTAGCATTTCTGAATTTGAATTATTTTCTAGTGGTTTTACTCGGCGTTGCTTTTTTCTTTTATACAAAGAAAATATCTGACAGGGCAAGCAAGAAGAATAAGTAGGATCCAAGAGGAGAATAGAATATGCCCGTCCCTTTGTTTTCTTTAAAGGTGCCTACCCCAGTCTTGATCTATTTCTGGTTTTAGGGCACTGGCCGGCGAATAGAGCCACTGATTCAGGTTATTCATAACACGAATTAACTTCTAATAAATATTCATGGTAATTAACTCTTCTTTTATTAGTTCCTATAAGCTTACTTAAACAGTTTAAGATATTACCTTCAATCAAAACAGTATCTACAATAGTCATATTATCACTATCAATATCAATGAAATTCATATTTAGCAGGTCACTATAATTAAAAAGTTTTCCGCCAAGCATAACCCAATTACCACTTTCATTTTCAAACTCAAAAACAGTGCTAACAGTGATCCCATCTGCTCTTACAACACCAAGAAAAAGTTCTCCATACGAAGCATTACATACTTCGTAATAACTTTCTATAGCAACAATATCTCTATCTATACTAATTGATCTCTCAATATAATCTTTAGTCTGCTTTTTAGAATAAAACTTATTTCTAATTTCATCGAATTCACACTCTTTTTGATTAAGACAAACCCTATAATCTAAAAACACAGAATAGAGTTCATCATTGCATGAGCCAACCTTTTCAGCATTTGCATCTGAAATATAGGGTATTAAAAAAACAATTATAGAAACTTTCAACAAAAAACTCATAATTAACGGACTCCACTTGCATTTAACAAGACTGTCGGATTAGACATTTTGACATAATAATATCCATCTACCGCAGCCTTCACCTGTTCGTTTTAACGTTTTGCCTGGAAGTAATAATGATTATTCCTCCAGTTCAAACACGCTCTGTATCATGTTTCAACGCAATACAGCCTCGATTTCAGGCATATACTGCCACTTAATGCCTGATCTCACCCTGCGTCGCGATTTTCTCAATATTATGCACCATGCAGTACATTAACCATTGTGCGCTGACCTTCTCTTTGCCTCTGAGCGTAAATCATTAAAGGGGTCAAAGCCTGTGGTATCCCCACGAATTTTCAATAAATAACAAATAGTTAGCTTAAGAAGGGAACGTTCATAGCCCTTGGTGATCAATTATTTCGCCAAAAACAAATTACCGCCAGAGCTATGAACGCGACCACTATATTGAACAAAATCATCCCTTTTGTCAGCCCTAATATGCATAAAACTCGACGGAATGCATTAGCTGCATGCGTCTTGAGCCTGGCACAGGGCAGTCTCTGTACTGTCACCAGTATTGGACGTGGCATTCATTCTCAAGCCTATGAAAAGCATCGGATAAAACGCTCAGATAGGTTACTTTCCAACCCACATCTACACATTAAAGGGGTCAAAGCCCTTTTCAATCAATCGCTCTCTTTGGGCATCCCCGCTTTACCTGTCCAACTCTTCTGCAAAAGGGCTTTGACCCCTTTTACTCTCCTTTTCACACAGTCATGATAAAGCGCCCCGTTTCCGAGGTACCCCCACACAGATCCGGACGTGCAGAATTACTGCATCCGGCTCTTCAATAATATCCTCGCCCTTGTAAAACACAGACTCTCAATACCAGCCCACCGCCATCAACCTTTTACTCTCCCGCATGGGCTAGATTCCAAGATTAAAGGGCTTTGACCCCTTTAACTCGCACCGCGCAAGACTCGATACGGGTGAGTGGCTAACTCTTACCCGACAGGGACTTTCACCCTGCAAGTTGTGACAAGCTTCGCTTGTCGCACTAACGCCGCATTCAGCGGCTTGTCTGCTGCAATGCATTGTTAGGCGATTCTTCCAGTTCACGCATATCATATACGGCAATATGCCTGAATTTACCTAGCTCGTATTTTTCAATGAAGGTTTTAATTACTTCCTCACTCATTTCCTGCTCATGGGCGTTAAGAAGATAGTTAACATAAGCAGGAGTCTCCTGTTCGTATAACTCACCGTCTATGGATGGAAAATATTGCTCAAAGTAGCCTCTAAATGCGATTGGACAGCAAAAAATACAGTGGAACGGGTTGCTTACTCGGAGCAAATCATTCTTTGAAACTATCCGCCTATGCTTTCCATCGGCAAATTTTTCAACCACTTTTGCATGCGCCATAAACACTCCACAGTCATCAACATCATTGTGGGCACACATGGCTTTTGTTTTCTTATCAGGAAGACTATAGAAGGCATAGAAAGGAATTTTTCTATTTGCACTTGCATATCTAAGCAAGGTGTTCATTTGGCTTTTTGTCTTATCTGGGTAGTTGAGCTTTCTGACATACGCATCGTATGGCTTAACAATTTTTTTGGCTTGAAAAACTAGCGGGTAGCTTAATTTACTCCCTACAAGCCATACCTCCATTTCAAAGTCGGCCCCAGAAACCCTACTTTCTTGATGCCTAGTAAATGAAGAAACGTTTATTGATTTAAACTTCTTGTCTATTAACGCCCACTTCCATAGCAGAAAGTCGGTGATGGATTCTTCTCCAACGCCTTCAACGTTCAATATGAACTCTTTAACTTCGCTCGTAACGGATTTATGTGATTGGCAATGATTCATGATTCCCTTCTCCTAACGCCCGGGCTCACTGGGGAGCGAACGCAGTGAGCGGTTCCAGTGCAGCCCATTGTTAAGCGATTGGTTGAGGTGCACCAAGCCGTATTTGAGACTCATAGCCATCACGCAACAAATTTATAATATTATCTACTGCCCACTCTAACTCATCTTGACAACACCAATACTCGTTAATCCTTCCATATTCAGTGTAGGTGGATTGATTGAATCCATCTTCTATGTCGTTGTACCAAATGACGCGGTCACCAATGAGAGCAACAACCCAAAAACCACCACCTTCATTCCCCCATGGCTCCTGGTGCCATTTTTTGGGTTCAATTTTAATGACATCCCATATTTTTCTCTGCTCCAAACTCATTCGATCGAGAGCATCTTCTATGTCGCTCCTTAATTCTTCCTCTGATATTGGTTCCCAGGCCATATTTTTATTCGCTTAACAGCTAAATATACGACAACGGTTTTGGAGAAAGACGACAAGTTGTCGTATATCACAGTTTCTAATTAGATTAGAAATACCATCCAACCATCTGAATTTTAATGATTTATATAAAGATTCGACTTTGGGAAAACACGACAGTTTGTCGTATATCTGCAGAAATACGACAAAATGACCATTAATAAGAGTGATTTGCATTCATAATCCCTGAAGTGGCGGGTGTTTCTCCCTGAGTACTTCAATAGTTGCATAGATTTATGCGCCATGAAATACTGTTCATAAATACAGTACAAGGATGTATACGATGAGTTCACCTTTCACGTGCCCGCAACTATAGTAAGCGCATAGAGCAGACCTACATACATTGGACTCTGGATTTTATTCACTACGACAACCGGGTTCATCCCGGTACATTAAATCAGCAGACTACCACTGCTTATCTGGAATATCTGGCGATACACCGTCAGATCGGTACTGACACCCAACGTAAGGCACTGAATGCCCTGGCTTACATGTATAAACTGTTTTTGGGCCGGGATGATAACTGGTTCAAACTGGATTCATTTAAACGTTCATCTTAAAAAGGGTAAAAAGGGGACAGATTTATTTTACTAAATCAGCCCCTTGTTTATTCCTTTCGCGCCTGGAAGGCGCTCCTACAAGGGTATTCGAGCCCCAGGCCGCGCAGCGACCCCTAGCTACTCGCAAGTTGCGAAGCAACATCTAGTCAGCGACAGGTCTTGCATAAATATCCACAACTCTGGCAGTCGATCCCAATTAGGTTTATCGTTCTACTATTAACAAGTTACGAATGCTTTTTCTTTTTCGTCCGTGCTTTGTAAACCATAAAAAGGTCAACACCATGCGTTACCTCATCTGCCTGATTCTGCCATTTCTGAGCGCCTGCGACGGCACCGCTCAGAACCTTGCCCTGGGCACTCTGGAGCGGGACCGGATCGCCCATACGGCCACCGCCAGCGAAGTGGTGGTTGACCTGCCAGTGGCACCCGGCAGCCAGGTGTCCAAAGGTACGATTCTGGTAAAACTTGATAATACGCTACAGCTGGCGGAGGTGGATAAAGCCGCTGCGGAGGTGGCCCGGGCGGAAGCGAATCTGGAAAAACTCAGAAATGGTGCCCGTGCGGAGGAGGTTGCTGCGGCAACCGCCAACGTCGCCGGAGCGCGGGCCTCTCTGGTTGAAAGTCGCTCTAACTATACCCGCATCCTCAATCTGAAAAAGCAGAAACTGGTCAGTCAGTCGGAACTGGACCGGGCGCGTTCGGTGAAAGATGCGGCTCAGGCGGGGTTGGAGAGTGCGCAGGAAGCCCTGCGGTTGCTGACCAATGGCACCCGGGAGGAGGATCTCCGGGCTGCGGAAGCGTCATTGAATTCAGCCAAAGCCACACTGGCGATCCAGACTAAACGGCTGGAGGATCTGACCATTACCGCCACCCGTGATGGCATTCTGGATAACCTGCCCTGGAATCTGGGGGAGCGGGTCACTATCGGCAGCCCGCTGGCGATTATACTGGCGGGCAAAGCGCCCCATGCACGGGTCTATATTCCCGAACCCTATCGGGTGAAACTGCAGGTGGGGGATTCACTGACAGTGCATGTGGATGGCATTGAGCAACCGCTTACAGGCCAGTTGAGCTGGATCGCAACCGAACCCGCCTTTACCCCCTATTACGCCCTGAATCAGGAGGAGCGCGCCCGGCTGATGTATCTGGCAGAGGTGCAGCTAGCGGACAGTGAAGCCGAGCTGCCCAATGGTGTCCCGGCACAGGTGGAGCTGCCATGACCAGCCCGTCAGCCAGCTATGCTATCCGGGCAGAAAAACTCAGCCGCCGCTTTGGTGATACCCTGGCGGTGCAGGATCTCGACCTGGAAGTTGAAACCGGCAGGATCTATGGCTTTCTGGGCCCCAATGGCTGTGGCAAAACCACCACCATCCGCATGCTCACCGGGCTGCTGCAACCCAGTGCTGGCAGGGTTGAGGTGCTCGGCTTCAATCTGCCTGATGATGCAGAAAAGCTGCGGTTGCATATTGGTTATATGACGCAGAAGTTTTCGCTCTACGATGACCTTACGATTGAGGAGAATCTCAGGTTTATTGCACGCATCTATGGCCTGAACGCCCGGGCACAGAAGCAGCGGATCGAAGAGCTGCTGAGCATTTATGGGCTGCAGGCAAAAGCAAAGCAGTTTGCCGGCAGTATGAGCGGTGGCCAGCGCCAGAGACTCAGTTTAGCCGCGGCTACTCTGCATAAACCGAAACTACTGTTCCTTGATGAACCGACCTCTGCCGTCGACCCGGAAAACCGCCGGGAGTTCTGGGAGCAGCTATTCGACCTGAGCGATCAGGGCACCAGCATCCTGGTATCCACCCACTATATGGATGAAGCGGAACGCTGCCATAAACTGGCGATTCTGGAGAACGGTATTAAACGGGCCGATGGCAGCCCCGATGAGCTGATGCAGCAGATGGGCTCCAGCGTGGTAGAGATCAGTTCATCGGAACTGCGCTCGTTAAAACAGATACTGATAGCACTGCCGGAGATTATCTCCGCCGCGCAACTGGGCGCGCGTCTGCGGGTGCTGGTGAAGGATAGTGTGGGCGACCCTGTCGGCTTTCTCTCTCAACAACCGTCGGTGAAGCCTGAAGATCAGCTCAATCGGGTGCGGCCCAGTCTGGAAGATGTGTTTGTCACCTGCACCGGCGTCAGAGCCGACAGCGGGGAGCAACCATGAACCCTTTTGTCCGGGTCGGTGCGATTGCCGCTAAAGAGCTGCTGCAACTTAAACGGGACAAGATGACCTTCGGCATGATCGTGATGATCCCGCTGATTCAGCTACTGCTGTTTGGTTTTGCCATCAATACCAATGTGCGCCATCTTCCGGTGGGCGTGGTGGATTACAGCCACAGCGGTTTAAGCCGGGTGCTGATTCAAACCATCAGCGCCACTCAGGTGGTCACCTTCACCCGCCACTTCACCAACCTGCCCGAGGCAGAGCAGGCGATCGCCAGTGCGGAGGTGCGGGCGGTGCTGATTATCCCCGGCGATGTCAGTCAGCGACTGGTGCGCAACCCCAGTGTAGGGATGGGCTCTCCGTCGGCCAGCGATGCAGAGACCAGCCGGCCGGTTGCCCAGTGGCTGGTTGATGGCTCTGACACCATTGTCGCCGGTGCGATTAAGGGCCTGCGGGGGATGCCTCTGGTAGAACTGCTGGATAAGCCCGCCAACCGCCAGACACCCACCTTTGAGGTCACCCTGCTCTACAATCCGGAGCAGCGCACGGTGGTGAATATCGTGCCGGGACTGGCTGCGGTGATCCTGACGATGACGATGATTATGTTCACCTCCGCCGCCATCGTGCGGGAACGGGAAAGGGGCAATATGGAGATGCTGATCACCACCCCGGTACGCCCGATCGAACTGATGATCGGTAAGATTCTCCCCTATATTTTTATCGGTGCACTTCAGGTTGCCATTATTCTGGGGCTCGGTTTCCTGCTGTTTAATGTGCCGCTCAATGGCAGCCTGTTACAGCTGGCACTGGCCACCCTGCTGTTTATTACTGCCAGCCTGACCCTGGGCCTGATTATCTCCACCATTGCCAAAAGTCAGTTGCAATCGATGCAGATGACGATCTTTGTCTTACTACCCTCAATCCTGCTATCCGGCTTTATGTTTCCCTACGAGGGGATGCCGCTGGCGGCGCAATATATCGCTGAGGCTCTGCCAGCGACCCACTTTATGCGGCTGATTCGCGGCGTGGTGTTAAAGGATGTAGAGATCATCAATATGGCTGGCGATATGTACTGGCTGGCGCTGTTTACACTGGGGGGGTTAGCCGTCGCCTCGATACGCTTTAAGAAACGCCTCGATTAAATACTGCCATTGATTCTCCCGCACCGGGCTGCACGATGGAGCAGCCCCTGCGGCTGATGCAGGGTCAAACAGCAACACACAATTCTCCTGAGAACCAGAAAAGAAAATCAAAAAAGTGCGCTAAACCCAACATATTTACACCTGCATCAGCTAATAATTGGCACGCTAAGAGGTAAAGAAGGCACAGCAGGATGCAACTTATTCCGAATATTCACACTAGAGTCTAGTGGCGTAGATACAGAGAGAGCCGAGCACTCTCGCTATCTGCAGCTGATCTTCGGGTTACCCCGCACACCGTCCGACCACTGATCGGACGTTTTTGCAGGCGAGCTAACCAATAAAAGATCATCCAGTAAAAGATCGCAGTTGTCAGAAATGCTATGTCTCGCCTGATGTCCGGGACATGGTTTTTCCAGTAAGACACAACTGCAATGCCCCTGGTGGCATAAGCATCCATTTCATAAGATGGATATAGCAAGACAATAATTATAACTCTCGTGCCCAGCACGCTGCTTTCCGGAGTCACTGACACATGCAAGAATTTGTCGATCTCATAAACGGCATTATCTCAAGCCCTGCTCTGATCTATCTCTGCCTTGGGGCCGGTCTTTTCTATTCAATCCAGACACGCTTCGCACCGCGGCGAATGTTGCGCAAAATGTGCGAGCGGCTGTTTTCAGAATCACAATCCAGCTCTGAATCTGCATCAGCACCTATCAGAGCCTGAAGCTCTGCGACAGGCACTCAGCCCAGCTGAAGATTACAAGAATAAAGAAGTGGAATACGCTTTACGACGTTTCAAAACTGGCGTCCAAATCTATAGCACGGCTGTTAAACACAGCCTGCTTTAATGTCTCATTTATTCATTCGTTATAAAAACAAGAGGAAGTAAACAATGAAGAAAACCCTGATTTCCGCTGCCGTCCTGATGGTTGCAATGACAGGTACCGCCATGGCGGGTACTTTGGAAACGGTGAAGGAGCGTGACGCACTTCAGTGTGGTGTAACGAGTGGTGTCCCTGGCTTCTCGGTGCCTGATGATCAAGGTAACTGGAAAGGTCTGGACGTTGATGTATGCCGGGCGGTGGCTGCCGCCGTGCTGG
>NZ_JAFFZO010000058.1 GCF_016924145.1 Amphritea pacifica
CAGCAGTGGTTTTAATACCCATCTCCCGGGCGCGTTTCAGGCCATCGGATTCCGGGTCGATCCCCACCATCCAGACCGGTTCGATCCACTCAGACCGTTTCATCTTCATCAGCAAGTCGGTACCGATATTGCCCGGCCCGATAATCACTGCTTTTAATTTCTTACTCATATAATTTCACCCTAAGCTTCTAAATAAGGAAGCCAAATATTGCTAGTGGTTATACAAAACGGACAGAAGCCGAACCGATACCACCGATACTAACGCTCATATAATCCCCAGCCTGCACTGGCTCCAGCGGCACCAGTGAACCGGATAAAATCACTTCTCCAGCTTTAAGCGGGATGCCAAACTCGCCCAGCTTATTCGCCAGCCAGACAACACAGTTCACCGGACTACCCAGCGCCGCAGCACCGGCGCCGGTTGAGATCACCGAGCCATTTTTCTCCACCACCATACCGCAGGTGGACAGATCCACTTTGCGGGGATCGACCGCTTTATCGCCCAGGACAAACAGTCCGCAGGAGGCATTATCCGCCACGGTATCCTGAATTTTGATCTGCCAGTTGTCGATGCGGGAATCCACCACCTCAAAGCAGGGGATCACACAGTCGGTTGCCGCCAGAACATCGGCCGCCGTAATACCCGGTCCCAACAGATCTTTCTTCAGGATGAAGGCGATCTCACCCTCCGCTTTCGGCTGAATCAGTTGCTGGGAGATAGGCATCTCCTGGCCCTGACTGAAGGCCATCTTATCCGTCAGATAACCAAAGTCAGGCTGATCGACTTTAAGCATGTTCTGCACCGCTTTTGACGTCAGGCCGATCTTCTTACCAATAATCCGTTCACCCGCATCAAGCCGGCGCTGCAACAACTGCAAGGAGATATGGTAGGAATCTTCGATGGTGATATCCCCGAAGCGTGAGGTCAGCGGCTTCACCTGCTGTCGCTGACACAGGGCCTGGTAGAGTTCATCGCCCAGTAGTTTTATCTGTTCTGTATTCATTATCGTCTCAATATCTAGTTGTCATTGAATCAGCCATTACAGCTTGATGCAGACGTTTTTCAGCTCGGTATAAAACTCCAGACCGTGTACCCCGCCTTCGCGGCCGATACCGGACTCTTTCGCGCCACCGAAGGCGGTCCGCAGATCCCGCAGGAACCAGCTGTTAACCCAGCAGATCCCTACTTCCATCGCTTCCGCGACACGGGAAGCCCGGGCAGAGTTTTCTGTCCAGATCGCTGCGGACAGACCATATTTAGTATCGTTAGCCAGTTCGATCACCTCCTCTTCGGTATCAAACGGACGGATATGGCAGCAGGGCCCAAAGACCTCTTCACGGACAACACGGGCATCATCAGGCAGACCGGTCCAGATGGTCGGCTCAACCCAGGCTCCGGCATTCAGTGCTTCACCCATCTCGGGGACACCGCCACCGGTGACCACGGTAGCGCCCTCTTCCACCGCCAGACGGTAGTAGGACAAAACTTTCTCTTTGTGCTCCTGACTCACCAGCGGACCAAAGTCCACCTCGGGATCTTCCGGTACACCCAGCTTAAGTTTTTCCACGCCTTCTTTGAGGCGTTGCACAAACTCGTCGAAAATAGGACGCTCAACGTAGACCCGTTCGGTGCCCAGACAGACCTGGCCACAGTTAACAAACGCCGAACGCATGGTGCCTTCAATCGCTTTGTCCATATCGCAGTCGGCAAACACGATACCGGGGTTCTTACCACCGCACTCCAAAGAGATATTACGCAGTCCCACAGAGGCTGCGCGCATGATGATCTCGCCGGTACGGGTTTCACCGGTAAAGGTGATCGCATTCACACCGGGATGCTCGGTCAGGAAAGCCCCTGCTGAATCAGGACCAAAACCATGGACGACGTTATAAACACCTTTAGGTACACCACACTCGTTCATCACTTCGCCCAACAGAGTGGCTGTAGCGGGTGTTTCTTCTGATGGCTTCACCACCACTGTATTACCGCAGGCCAGCGCCGGGCCCACTTTCCAGGTCATCAGCAGCAGTGGCAGATTCCAGGGGCTGATCACGGCGATCACCCCTTTGGGGGTACGGTGGCCATAGTTCAGTGCACCCCGGCCATCCGGGGTATCCAGCTTAAAGGCTTCCGTCGGATGATTCGCCAGGGTTTCAGAGAACGCTTTAAAGTTGGCTGCGCCCCGGGGAATATCGATATGGGAGGCGATCTTGTGGGGTTTGCCAGTGTCTTTACACTCGGCATCGAGAAACTCATCAAAACGTTCATTGATTCTGTTAGCTACTTTATCCAGTAACTGGATCCGCTCCGCCTGAGTCATCTTGCCCCAGGGGCCTTGCATCGCCGCTTTGGCGGCTTTGACCGCCGCATCCACCTCAGGCTGACCCGCTTCATGGACAAGACCCAGCAGGCTGTTATCAACCGGATTACGGTTTTCAAAGGTTTTACCGCTGGCCGTGGTGACAAACTCACCATTAATAAAGTTTTTAAATTCGTGCATGTCGGTACTCGCTAATCTCAGGGGTAAATCTGTCTGGCACTCGCAGTTTTAAAGAACAACAGACAATAGAACTATATCTGACGGGGGTATAACTCCGTCATAAGGGCCGCACTGCCAGCATTGACACGACTGTGCAGCCTTATAATTATCAGGTTGAAACTATCCCATCAGAACTCAGGTCAGAACAGTCAGGAAGCGGTCATTCAGAACGCGATCATGGTAGAAAATCGCCTTACCCAGATCTTCCGCTTTCCAGGTAACTGGCTCATGATCCGGATAGTGATAGTCGCCGCCACAGAATACTTCTGAACGGTTACCCGATGGATCAAAGAAGTAGATCGTCTTACCGTGAGTCAGACCATGACGGGTCGGACCGATATCCAGAGAAACATCTTCCATTGAAATCAGGTCGGCAGCGCGCAGCACATCTTCCCAGGTATCCAGGAAGAACGATACATGGTGCAGTTTGCCGGGATCAGGACACTCGATGAAGGCTACGTCATGGGCTTTCATGCCGACGGTCAGGAACTGTGCGATACGGGTACCCTCAGGATCCAGCACCTGCTCAGCAAGCTCAAATCCCAGCACTTTCTGGAACAGATCCAGCGTACCGGCGATGTTTGGCCCATACAGCAGACAGTGGTCAAAACGGGTCGCTTTCATACCGGTCAGGCCGCGAGGCCATGCTTCAGGGTTTACCGGCGACAAACCCCACTTACCGGTTTGCTCTTTCTCAGCAAAGATCTCAAACATATGGCCGGTTGGCGAGTCAAAACGAATACGACGACCACAACCATTGAGTTCACCGGCAGGGATCTCTTCGACATTGCAGCCATATTCGACCAGCTCACCATGAAGTTTTTCCAGTGTCTGATTATCCAGTACTTTATACCCGACGAAATCCAGACCCGGTGCATCCGCTTCCCGCAGGACAACCGAAAACTTATCAACTTCAGTCCAACCCTTCAGGTAAGCCCGCCCCTGACTGTCACGCTCCACTTCGATCAGGCCCAGCAGATCCCGGTAATGTTTCAGGGCTTCTTCAACATCTAAAACCCGAATCTGTATATGACCGGGACGCATTACACCTTTTCTCATCTCGTTTTCCTCTGCACTTTGCTTTTATTGTTCAACCAGCCACCATCCTGGCGGCCTCTATTTGATAAGAAGACTCAGGAGCCTGGTAATGATCAGATTCAATATCCAGATCTGTCCGGGGAAACACCCGACAGGCCAGCACAAAACCCTGCTGCATTTCCTCTTCAGAAATATGGGCTTTGCTCATCCGTTTGCATTCATAATCCCCCTGGAGGATGCGAATTTTGCAAACACCACAACCACCACCCCGACATCCCACGCTGATTGCATCAGTGCTCATTCGCTCCATCGCAACCAACAACACCTGATCTTCTGCACATTTAAAGCTCTGATCACGATTAACAACCCTGATCAAATGTGTCTCCCGATCCGGCATAGGAATCTCCACTGACGTTCATTCGATTTTTGACGCATTGATATTAGAGCAACCTCTGTGCCAGCCTTAAACAAAAGAACAAACTCATTCATAAGCTACTGTTTTAAAATAAATTAAACATTCAGAGTAGACTAAGAAAACAAAAAAGCCTTGTCCGAGAACAAGGCCTTTTGATCATATAATCAATCATTTCAGAACTGGGTTAATGATTTCATCAGTTCCACCCGTAGGACTCCATCGACAGCGCCTGATATAAGATCGGGCTTTCCAATACTGACAGTTGATCTGTAGCATGGCTGGCTCCCATCGCGATCAGAAGCGGCAGATAATGTTCCGCACTGGGGTGGGCCGTTGCAAAATCATCCGATTCAATATGAGGCTGACTCAGCGTAACGATATTACGCTCCACAACCTGCTCTCTGGCCCAGTTCTGAAACCGTTCAACATAGTCCAGAGGGGCAGCTCGCTCCTCCCCCATATGATAAAGATTATGGGTCAGGCTACCGGAAGCAATAATCGCTACCCCCTCATTGCGAAGGCACTTTAGCTTCTCTCCCAACGCGATCAGGGATTCCGGTGTGGAAGCCGCATCCAGAGACAGCTGTATTACCGGGATACTGTGCTCCGGCAGCATATGCAATAGCGGAACCCAGACTCCATGATCCAGTCCCCTCTTTTCATCCAGCGCCACATCTAAACCATTATCCTGCAGGACTGACTGGATATGACGGGCAAGCTCAGGATCTCCCGCTACCGGATATTGCAATTGATAAAGCGCCTGCTCGAATCCACCAAAATCATGGATAGTTTCCGGTTTTGAAGATACCGTCAGGCGCATTCCCCGGGTAATCCAGTGGGGAGAGATCACCAGCAGCGCTTTAACATTGTCGAACAACGGTCTGTATTCCACTAACCGTGCCGCCGCTTCCCCCGGTGATAACGCCCACCGGGGTGAACCGTGACCGATAAACATGACCGGAGCTGATTTTTCAGACATGACAATCTCCTATTTCAGATATCCAAACCAGTCCAGTTCGGGTCCCTCTGGCACAATACCCATCGGATTCAGAGCCTTAATAGAGTAGTAACCCGTTTTTATATGATCAATATTCGTATTTTTACTGAATGCCGGCAGCGTTAATAACCGCCCCATATAGGCGGAAAGGTTTGCATAATCGCCGATCTGGGCCTTATTGGTTTTAAACAGTCCATAATACGCCACATCGAAACGAGCCAGTGTGACAAACAGACGGATATCGCTTTCGGTCAGTTGATCGCCCACGGCATAACGGTGATTATCAAAGTGTTTTTCCAGCCATTCCAGTGTTGTAAAAACATCGCTATACGCTTCATTATAAGCGGCCTGAGTGGAGGCAAAACCGGCACGATAGACCCCGTTATTTAAGCTATCGTAGATTCGCTCATTAAAGCTGTCTATCTCTTGCAACAGTAATTCAGGTGCCAGATCAACCTCAGAATTATGTACAGGCCGCAAATCATGGTTAAAAATCCTGATAATATCCGCAGATTCATTATTGATTATCCTGTGACCTTCTGTGTCCCATAAAACAGGTACTGTTGCGCGTCCGGTATAGTCAGGATCGGCCTCTGTGTACAGCTGATGAATATAGGTTATCGATTCCTGCTTTGCCGGTGTACTCCCGGGATATCCGTGAAACCGCCAGCCGCTATCACTTAGTTGAGGATCAACAATGCTGACAGGTATATACTTTTCCAGACCAAGCAAAGACCGGGCTATCAGGGTACGGGTTGCCCAGGGGCAGATATACGCCACATAGAGTTTGACACCCAGTGCTTCAATATCTCCACTTGTGACCGCAGCAATGCGATCTGGACTGATAGTGTGTCTGAATGCACTGCTCTGACGAATAAAGCGACCCTGCTCATCTTTTTTCTGCACCGGGCCCCACTTACTTTGCCACACACCATTAACTAACATAGCTCCCCCATAACCCTTTAATTAACCTGACAAAAGCACCGTGCCCACAAAAAAGTTCACACCGTCGCAGACTTTGTCTCCTGAGATTTAAGAGCATAACGTCCATCGCCCAGCAAAAACTGAACAACAGAAGCCGCAATCAAAAATACCGGATACTCCCAGCCTCCACCTTTATTTCCAAAGCCCCAGCCATTAGCTCCATGAACCAGGATGACGGCGCCCAGAAGAACAGGGATCAGCGCCGCTGCTACGTAGCGAGCATAAACGCCTAAAATCAGTGCAGTACCGCCAGCGATTTCCAGCGCCATAGTGACAGGCCCAAAGAAGCCAGGCAGTCCAAGTGAACTAAAAAAGCCTGCCGTGCCTTCCGGTGTAAACACCAGCAGTTTTAACAAGCCATGTGCCAGATACATGCTACCCAGAGCGAGGCGCAGCAGCGTTGCCGCATAAGCAGGAGAAGTATTCATTGAGTTATCCTCATCAATTGATTCGTAGTTGATGGATACATTTTGACTCAACCAATAAAATAAACAATAATCAATTTAATATACATATTGTTTAATATAATTTTACAATTAATACTTCCAATAAGGCTTTCCGAGAATGGATAAACTGAACCTGATGTCCACCTTTGTGGCCGTTACAGAGGCTGGAAGCTTTACCGCCGCAGCAAACCGTTTGGGTAAAACCAAAGCCCTTGTCAGCACGCATATATCACAGCTGGAAGCGCTACTGAAAGTCAGACTGATTATTCGCTCGACACGCAGTATGCAGGTCACCAGCGAAGGTCATAGTTACTATGAACAGGCAAAAAAAATACTGGATGATATTGTCAATCTCGAAGCTCAGCTCCTTAATGAAAGCCAGAGTCTGGTTGGACGATTACGTATCTCGGCACCAACGACCTTTGGCGAGCTGGTGTTGATGCCGTTTATCGCAGAACTGACATCCGCCAACCCTGACCTGAAAATCGAACTGCAACTGAATGATCGCTTTGTAGACCTGATCAGCGAAGGTTTTGATGTTGCCCTGAGAATTGGCAAGCTGGCGGACTCATCACTGATTGCAAAGCCTGCAGGTTTCACCCGGATGATCCTTTGCGCATCGCCTGAGTTTATAGCGCACTATGGCCGGCCTGACACAATAGAACAACTGGAAGACCTGCCCTGTGTATTTGATAGCAACTATCGACACGCGGGAAGCTGGGGCTTTTTGCAAGACAAACAGAAAGTTGAAATAAAACCGAGGATTATTGCCCGGGTGAACAGCGCTCTGGCGGCGGCGAATATGGCTTTCACAGGCAAAGTAATCGCTTTTTGCCCGGAGTTTGCCATTCATTCCATGCTAGAAAAGGGGGAGCTCGTCAGCCTCCTGCCCCAAGTGTGTAATACCCAGATACCGGTTAATGTAATCTATCCCCACCGTCAACACCTGTCCAGCAGAGTAACAACCTTTACGCAGCAATTTATTGCCTACTGGAACAGGCAAACCGCAGCATAGCGCTGCGGTTTTGTCTGTCTCAAAGCTATCGGTATGTATGGCGGTTAATGATCAGAACAATCAGATCCGTTTAAATAGCGCCGAGCGGCTCTGCTCCTCTGCACCATCGGCGGCGGTGACAAAGCGTTCCATATGGATATCCCGCTCAAACAGCCTCCCCTGCATCAGGGTTGTGATAGCCGCATCGATCATCGGCGGCGGGCCACAGAGATACGCTTTATTGCCATCGAAACGGCCGTTAAAGTGTGCCTGGGCCGCTTCATGCACAAAACCGGTGAAGCCCTGCCAGTCATCCCCCTCTTCAG
>NZ_JAFFZO010000059.1 GCF_016924145.1 Amphritea pacifica
TGCCCCGAAGAAACATAAGATGGCCTTGCAAACGTTTTATGCGTGGATTAAAGACAATCGCCATCGGCGACTGGATCACTGGATGCCACAACTAAAATGCAAGATTGCCGGATTCAGGAACTACTTTGCGTTACCGGACAACAGCCTGAGTGTGGGGCGGATCTACGGTCACATACTCAACAGTCTGTATATCTGGCTAAACCGGCGAAGTGGTCGGAAAAGTTACACATGGTCAGGGATGAAGGAGATGTTAAGATATTTTGGAATCCAGCCCATGCGAGTGAGTAAAAGAGTGATAGCAGTGGACTGGTATTGAGGGTCTGTGTTTTACACGGGCGAGGATATTATTGAAGAGCCGGATGCGGTAGTTCCGCACGTCCGGATCTGTGTGGGGTCGTCTCGGTAACGGGGCGCTCTACCATGACTGCGAATATTTGAGTATTGAGCGTTCGCGTGAAAATTGAATATTTACATCTTGTGCCAAATTCAGAGAATCCAAAGATTGCGTCTTCTGAACCATTTCGCGCAATAGTGATTGTGGAGGAGCCGGTTTCTGCCGAATGGCAAGAAGAACTAAGCAATGACTTGGTGAACGCAGGTTGCTTATACATGATGGCTTGGGGTGTCGAAGCAAGTAGCTGGGATGATTCAGTTGATTACGCTAATCTTGAAGCATTCAACTATGGTGATATTCCAGAAACGAAATCTGTTATGACCACGTGGCACGATAATGAGTCGCTTGGTGAAGTTTTTGATTATTCAAAAAGGCTAGCGCTACATCCAGCCGTAGACTTAAACAAAACTGTAATAGTACATATCGCTGCTAAGAGTAAAGAAAATGAAATTTTGTCAGCATATACAGGCGCATAACAAGGCAGTGCACGGGAACCAGCTACGCTCCACAAACATGTGCTAGAACGGAGCCTTCGGCTCCTGCTAGTGGCTAGACGGATACTTCGTTTCCTTGCTAGAAAAAGCGAAGAAAAGGGCATAAAAAGCCGTGGTTTGAATACGGCTGCGCGGCTTGCTTGTGGGGATACCGCAGGGTTTGATTTGTTAAATTCTTTAGCAGACAGACGTAACTTGCTTCAAAAAATAAATCTGTCCCCTTTTCCTAGTCCCCTTTTCCTCTTCCTTTTTAGTTTTTATTCTCAACCTAGAATTAATCAATTTCTATTTCGAGAGAGATGCTACAGTCACCGCACTTAAGATAATCGCCCCACCTAAATACTGTACCAGTGTTAAGGATTCCCCCAACCATATAGTTGCAAATAAAGCACCGAACAGTGGCTCACTGCCCATCAACAGGGATACTCTGGTTGGCGATGTTCGACGCACTGCGTAGTTCTGAGCAAAGAATGCGAACAACGTGCAACATATAACTAAGTACAGTGTAATCATCCAAAAACTCGTAGACATCGGCAAAGTAACTGTCTCTTGAGTTATGTGTTGAAACAAGACCATGATCAGAGCACCTGTGCCAACCACTAAGGACTGTAAGGCCGTTAAACTGAGCGTTGTCACTTGCTTCCCTTCGGTGAAACGTTTTGTAGTGGTTACCATAAGAGCCCGTAATAGTGCTGCCAACAAAATCAACCTATCACCTGTGTTCAAAGACAACTGTATTGTTCCATCAAAGGTTAACATGCCCACTCCGATGACACTCGCACAGGCCAGAGCTAACAACTTAAGATTAAGCCGTTGACGGTTAACCAGCACTTCCACCAATGCCGTTAAAACGATCGACAAGCTGATCAGGAAGGCTGCGTTTGTGGCCGTTGTCTGCGACACGCCTAAAACTTCACAACAAAAAATCGCCAGTAAAATTAATCCGGTAGGTAAGGCAACCTGCCAATCTTTATTTTTACTGGCTCGAAAATCCTGAATGGTAGGAATAAGTAGGAGTGCAAAGGTCATTAGAAACCGAATCGCCAGAAACATGAATACACTGGTGAATAGTAGTGCACTTTTTGTCATGCCATAACTGGTGCCCCAGAATATAGCGACCAATAACAGCATCGCTTCCGTGGCAGGAAAATCTGACCGGCCACCCCATGTGGAAGAAACACTCATGCTTCAGACTCTTTTTTTGTAAAAGCGATGACTAAAACATCACGAATGGCCAGTGCCTGATCATTAACTGGACATACTGCGCTGACGTCATGCATGGCACGATCATCATCAGCGATGACGATGTCAAAAGTCTGGGCCAATTCAATAGTTGACTTCAGCTGTCGTTGATTGTCAGTTAGTGTAGTCACACCACCGGAAGCATTTTGACGTTGAATCATCATGGACGCTATATAGGTTACGCCATCTCGATGCAGGCCTTCCGGGGCAGGTTGCCCCAGCTGTCCGGTAGAAGCAACTATGCGATAAGGGTGTAAACGAATATTCCAGTCAGTCGCTTGTCCCAAGGTTTGATCGTATAAGTTGGCCAAAAACAACAGCGTGCTCTGCAATACCTGCGAGTTCACAAAGCTGCTGGTCAGCGGATCAAACCAACGCGCGATATCGCCATTAAGGTAGTTCACCTCTTTGCTTTGCTCATACGCTTGATGTGGCAATAAAGTAAGACTGTTGGATGTTGCCATTTTGTCTAACTGACCATAACGACGATAACGATAAGTACCACCATCCCCCATATATGTATCCAACGTAAGGTGTTGCCATTCATCAATAAATTCTTGAACTTGTTTTGCTGAACAACCTAAGTAACTCTGCATTTCTGAAGCATGTATTACAGTGAAGTAGTTGTTTTTCAGACCGTTTGAATGGTCCACTACGCTATCGCAATCTTGTCTGGTTAATAGTGCTTTCATAGTAAGTGCTTCCTAAGCGGTCTCTGCTAACTGCAATGAATAGTCGTCTGTGGCGATACTTCTTTGACTTCGTTCGAACGCTATCTGCACTTCCCATGCATCTCGATCAGTTAGATATCTGGCTTGGTCGGCTTCTATACTATTCATGAAAAGTTGACCTTGCATGAGAGAGAAACGAACGGTGCCAGTAACCAGCTGTGCGGTGTGCTCAATAAATGCCTGCGCAGCTTGTTGTAGTGTGCTGCCCCATCTTCCTTCTACAGCTTCATTGGTCCATGCCAAACTCTGTTGCGCTTTCATTTGCAGAACATTAGTTTCGAGAACAGCCGTTTCCAAATGTCTATAAGCAGTGATCAGAGTACATGCCGCCGGGGCTTCACGAATTTCTAAAACTTTTTCATCCGCATCAAGATGATCGAAACCAATGTAACGGCCTATCTGGTAACTACCGACGTGCTTGTTTAAGAAAGCCACCATGTTCGAAAGCGTCATGGGCTGGTCGTTGAGCTTTACCGGTATGCCTTTTTGAAAAGTAATAGCAATCTGGTGATTCTGGTCCACTAATTGATATTTCGGATTCCAGGCTGACCAATGGAATAACGATTCACAAAGGTGAAAGTTCTCCGGATTGTCGAGCACACCCGATTCAAATTCACGGCACCATAAATTCGAATCACCACTAACATTGCGATTTTGAAACTCGAAAAGGCCGGACAAGGATAGGCTGGCGATTTTCTCATCCCGTGTTATTGCAGAATACTCATAGGGCGAGCCATAAAAGCCCTCGAAGTCACTGCGTTCAATTGCGCCGTTCAAGCGCCTCAAACTATTTTGAGATTGGTTAGCTGTATGGATTATTGCACCACAATTAAGCCTTTTGGCGACCTCAACGGCGTGTTTTACAATCACTGGTCGTGACAATGAGGAACTCACTGGATAATCGCCTAAATACATAGCCTGTGCTTGAATTGCAGAAATAACTGAGTGTTCGATAAAGGTTTGTCGACCATCCACTACAATTAAGTCGACACCATAATGATTAGCAATATGGGTCAACAATGAGTTGTCTATACCATCGCCCATGTCGATTGCCAGAGCGGTTACTTTTACTCCACGTCCCTGCAACAATTCCAGCAAATAGGTGCTATCCAGCCCGCCGCTAAATAAGGTTAAAATATGGTCGACTTGCCCTGTCAATATGGAAATATCGTCGATACTTCGAATCTTCTTCACGCTTAGAATCCCTGTGATGGTTCATTGTTTACTTGAGTCAAATTGACAATCACCAATGATAATTAGTAATTTTAAAGGAACAATACATCTATCACGCAAAGGATTTTTGCACCGTGGATAACAATTATGTATTACCGTTGCTTCCAGAAATGGCTGTGTTTGTCACGGTGGCAGAAGAAGAAAGTTTCTCAAAAGCAGGGCGAAAACTTGGATTGGCAACATCCTCTGTCAGCCGTTCAATAAACCGTTTAGAGAGAAGTTTACAAACTAAATTGTTGGAACGGACAACCCGAAAGGTGAGGCTCAGCACTGCGGGAAGTGAAGTTTATGAACAATGTAAACAGATGCTGGAATCTGCTAAATCAGCGGTGCAAGTCGCGCACAGCAACTTAGAAGAAGCCCGCGGTGTCCTGCGTATTGCAGCGCCGAAAGCGTTTGCCAAACAAATATTGTCACCATTGGTATTGGATTTTTTGCAAACCTACTCAGGAGTCACTGTGAAATTTCGCGTGGCTGATCACTTTATAGACCCGGTCAGTGAGGATGTGGATGTGATCTTCCGGCTCACCGACCAACCTTTAGAAGGCCTGATATCTAAAACACTGATGCAGACCAATCTGGTGTTGTGCGCAACTCCAGTTTATCTGGAGATCTTCGGTGTTCCCGCTCACCCTGGTGATCTGTTAGATCACCAATGCATTACACTCGATGAGCAGACCGGAGATAATGAGTGGAAGTTCACCAATGAGCAGCAGAAAGTTAAAATCAAAACCCAAAGTCGATTTTCAGTGAATCACACCGAGATCAGGAAGGACGCAGTTCTACGTAATCTAGGCATCAGCATTTTTCCCGACTTTACCGTCGAGTCTGAGTTGCGTGATGGGACTCTGGTTGCTGTATTGCCCGATTGGCATGTGGCCGGAAACTATCAGGGAAAGGTGATACTACAATACGCACAATCACGATTTATTCCGATCCAAATTCGAAAATTTGTGGACTTTATGGCTGAGCGTTTTGCTTCTCTTTGAAAAAGAAGGGGAGAATAAATTTGGGTTTCACAAGTGAGGTATACAACCCGATAAGAGCCATTTGGATGCCCTCAGGTAATTTTTCTTGCCCCCTTTACTACCGCTTTTTGGTGCTGGTATCTGGAAAATAAATCAATAAGCATCCATCAGCGAAAAGACTCAAAGTTGACATTCAGTCAACACTAGAGCTATAGTTGACACGTAGTCAACAAGGAATAGGTAATGAATGTAATCTCAAAAAAGCCCTTCAATGATGCGGCAAGGAAATATCCCAATGACCGCGATGTTTTGATGGATATGTTCAAGGTGCTACATAAAACGGATTTTCATAACCCCGAAGAGTTAATGGCAGTTTTTCCATCATTAGATAACTTTAAATACAAAGATAAATGGTGGGTACTGGATGTAGGAGGCAATAACCTCCGGGTTATTGCATTTATCCAGTTTGTGAATAAACGCATGTATATCAAACATATAGTGAATCATGCGGATTATGACAAACTAACTAAGAAATATATGAAAGAGAAAGAATAGAGGTAATGTTATGGCACAGTTAGCAATTGTTGATGCTTACCTGGCATTTATGTCAACTGCTCAGCCTTTCATTAACATTGGTTCAGATGAGCAGTACGAAACAGCACTGGAAACTTTGGAGCAGGTAATCGAAACCGCTACTGATACTCCAGATGATCTTATGAACCCTTTGATAGACATGCTCAGTAACGCTATTGAGCGTTATGAAGCTGAAGATGAAGAGTTAGCAGCTTTTATCGAAGAGGCTGAAGCAATACCAAATGATATTGCACTACTCCGAACTTTGATGAGCCAACATCACCTGACAGGAAGTGACCTTCCAGAGATAGGTGATAAAACAATGGTTTCGAAAGTTTTAAATGGGAAACGGGTATTGAGTCGACAGGCAATTGAAAAGCTATCTGCGCGATTTGGAATTCGGCCTGGAATGTTCTTTGGTAGTTAAAAAAGCGCTAGTATCTGGAAAATAAATCTGTCCACTTTTCCTTCTTTGTAATGATAAAGCGAAGACGTGGCTAGAACGGAGCCTTCGGCTCCTGCTCGTGGCCAGACGGAAACTTCGTTTCCTTGCTCGAAAAAGCGAAGAAAAGGGCATAAAAAGCCGTGGTTAAAATGCGGCTTTGCGGCTTGCTCGCGGGGATACCACAGGCTTTGATTTCTTTAATTCCAGCAGTATAGGGATGAAAGTAGATCAATTGTCCCTGTTCAGGGGACCCCTTTCCCTTGAACACGGAAAATAGTGAACAAACTGGCTAGAACGGAGCCTTCGGCTCCTGCTCGTGGCTAGACGGAAACTTCGTTTCCTTGCTAGAAAAAGCGAAGAAAAGGGCATAAAAAACTGTGGTTAGAATGCGGCTTCGCGGCTTGCTCGTGGGGATACCACAGGCTTTTATCCCTTTAATTCTGAGAGTGAATGCCACGCCCAATACTGGTGACAGTACAGAGACTACCCTGCGCTAGGCTCAAGACACATGCGGCTAACGCATTTCGTCGGGTTTTATGCATATTGGGGCAGACAAATGGGATGATTTTGTTCAATATAGTGGTCGCGTTCATAGCACTGGCGGTAATTTTTTTTGCGAAATAATTGATCACCAAGGGCTATGAACGTTCCCTTATTAAGCTAACTATTTGTTATTTATTGAAAATTCTTGGGGATACCACAGGCTTTGACCCCTTTAATGCGGTAAACCAGATTCTGGATGCTGAGGATATGGGTGGTGCGCTGCCGCACCAGCTGCATGCGTTTGCGTAGCAGGTCCCGAAAGCCCCGTTCCTGCTTCGGGTAGATATATCCCTCTTTCAAAATCCCAAGACGGTGCATGTGGGCCAGCCAGCGGGCATCC
>NZ_JAFFZO010000006.1 GCF_016924145.1 Amphritea pacifica
CAGCTCAGCCTTTTCTTCTTCAGTAAGCACAATAGGGGTGGCAATTCGCATGCGATAAGTCCGATTCTCTCAGGGTATTTGAGCTGAGGATACATTAAGAATCATCAAGAGTGAAACACTACACTAGCAGAACCTTCTTTATGGATATTGTGAAAACTGACTTCGTAAGGTAAGTCAGAAGAAAAGTCTCTCGTCCCTTAAACATAAAACCGCCTCGCGGCGGTTTTTATGTTTTGTCTTTGCTTTTTCTAGCAGGAAACGCAGTTTCCGTTCTCGCCACTAGCAAGCGACGAAGTCGCGTCTAACAGCTAATCAAGCGAAGCGTCTGGCTCCTAAGTCTACTCCGCCGCTTCATCCTCCGCTGGCGCTTTGCGCTTAACGATCACTGCTAAAACGATACCCAGCTCAAAAAGCAACCACATCGGTACCGCCAACAGGGTTTGCGAGATCACATCCGGGGGTGTCAGTAACATACCCAGCACAAAGCAGCCAACAATCACGTATGCCCGCTTTGCTCTCAGGCTTTCAACATCGGTTATGCCACTCCACACCAGCAGTAATGTAGCAATTGGAATTTCGAAAACGACGCCGAATGCAAAAAAGATCTTCAATACAAAGTTCAGATAGCTGCTGATATCGGTCATCACCGCAACATTTTCAGGTCCGACACTGGTAAAAAAGCCGAAAATCAGTGGGAAGACAACAAAATACGCGAACGCGATACCGGAATAGAACAGCACAATACTGGATGCAAGGAGCGGTACCGCCAAACGTTTCTCATGCTGATACAAACCAGGCGAGATAAAGCCCCAAACCTGATGCAGGATAAGCGGCATCGCCAGAAAAATTGCCAGCACCAGTGTCAGTTTGAAAGGGGCAAAAAAAGGCGATGTAACATCTGTCGCGATCATACTGGTGCCTGCTGGCAACAGCGCAGTCAACGGGGCAGAAACGATTTCGTAGAGGTTATTGGCAAAGTAGAACAGACAGAGGAACAGAATAAGAATTGCCAGCAATGCCCTCATCAGGCGACTGCGCAGTTCTACCAGATGGGAGACAATCGGTTGCTCCTGATCATCCTCTGAGTGGGTCTGGTTAGGGTCTATCATCGGCCTTGGTATTTTCCTGTTCAGGCTTTACTTCAGATTGTTGGTTTTTTCCCGTCTGCTCCGATTTATCGTCTACAGCCGCACTGTGGGTAGTTTGTTGCACTTGTGTTGCGGCGGGTCCTTCAGAGGAGGGGCGACGCATTTCGTCAAGTTCACGGTCAAGCTCTTCCTGCTTCATGACAATCTGACGCTTCATCTCATCCAGACGAAGCTCTTCACTGATCTCAGACTGAATACTGCTCAGCGTTCTTTTGGCTTTACTCACCCAGAGGCCTACAGTACGCACAGCAACCGGAAGCTTTTCTGGCCCAAGTACCACCAGTCCAACAACAGCGATTATCAGTAGCTCAGCAAAACCGATATCAAACATCTGCGGCTACCTGTCGGTTATTTATCAGCTTTTGGCTCTTCTTTAGCCTGCTTATTTGCTTCAGCTTTATCTGTTTCAGCAAAGTCAGCATCATTTTCCAGCTTTTTCTCTTCCTCTTTGGGATCTTCATTCATCGCTTTCTTAAAGCCCTTAACTGCACCGCCCAGATCGCCACCGAGATTACGCAGTTTCTTGGTGCCAAACAGCAGTACGACAATGACCAAAAGAATAGCTAACTGCCACAGACTAATACCACCTAACATATTATTGTTCTCCGATTGACTACTTGGGCGGAGCATATCCGCTCGTTGATTGAATTATGTTTGGTTGTTCCAGATTACTCGTTTTATCTCTGCTCTGGAACAGCATTAAAACTACTTTTGCTCTGTCCTGGACGCCTTCTCTTCCAGACCTGACATAGCAAACCGGCTGGCGAGTTCATTCACAACGGCCTCAGGGCGTACTCCCAGATGAGACAGCGCCACCAGAGTATGAAACCACAGATCGGCAGTTTCATAGACAAGATCCTGGGTATCACCGGTTAATTCGGCATCTTTAGCAGCAATAATGGTTTCTGTTGCTTCCTCGCCGATCTTTTCCAGGATCTTATTCAGCCCCTTCGCATGCAGGCTGGCAACATAGGACTTTTCAGCTGTCGCCTCTTTACGCTGTTCCAGGATGTCGCCCAACTGTGTCAATACATCACTCATATAAGGCCTTACTTGTCGTAAATCGTATTGGGATCTTTCAAAACGGGTTCAACTGCGACCCACTCACCCTCTTTGAGGGTTTTAAAAAAACAGTGCTCACGGCCTGTATGGCAGGCGATACCGCCTAATTGTTCAACACTGAGCAGAATCACATCATCATCACAGTCAAGACGGATATCATGTAACTGCTGAACATGGCCAGACTCCTCGCCTTTGCGCCATAGTTTCTGACGTGAGCGGGACCAATAGATAGCCCGGTTTTCCTGCACCGTCAGCGCCAGCGCCTCTTGATTCATCCACGCGACCATCAGCACTTTGCCGGTGAGGTAGTCCTGGGCAATTGCCGGCACAAGGCCATCACTGTTCCATTTGATCTGTTGTAACCATTGTTCAGACATATTGATAATCTTCAAAATCTAAGCAGGCAAGAATACCTGATACTCTGTAACACTACTATCCCCGTATCACGGGAGGCGCAAGAGTAATAGTTTATTGTTTCAGTTCAGTGACGCAGCAACAGCACCACGCCAGCCGTACCCAGCAGCCAGCTTATTGCCGGCAACTCCCGAGCGGCAAAAAGAGGATCATCCAGCGAAAAACCCGCCGCTGCTACCAGGCAGATCAACCCGATCCAGCGCCATTTATAACCACGTTGCTGTTGCAACTCATGCCGGGCCACACTCAGGGCCAGCATATCCCGCCGCCGGGAATCATCCAGACTCTTGAGCTGATTCAGCGCATCGTAAGCCATCTGTGGCAGGTGCGGCATCTTATCCAGCCAGTCAGGCGCTTGCTGTTTCATAGAACGGTAGACCGCTTTGGGGCCCATTCGTTCTTTCATCCAGCGCTCCAGAAACGGCTGCCCGGTTTCCCACAGATCCAGTTCCGGATATAACTGACGCCCCAGCCCTTCGATATTCAGCAGCGTTTTCTGCAATAGTACCAACTGTGGCTGGACCTCCATATTGAAACGCCGGGCGGTCTGGAACAATCCCATCAGCACCATACCAAACGAGATATCTTTCAGCGGCTTTTCAAAGATCGGCTCGCAAACACTGCGGATAGCAGTTTCAAATGCCTGGACATTGGTATCCGGTGGAACCCAGCCAGAATCGATATGCAGTTGTGCAACCTGACGGTAGTTGCGCTGGAAAAATGCCAGGAAGTTACGCGCCAGATAGCTTTGATCTTCCGGCGAAAGAGAGCCCACTATGCCGAAATCAACGGCAATATATTGTGGCGCAGAGGGGTTTTCCCGGGAGACAAAGATATTCCCCGGGTGCATATCCGCATGAAAAAAACTGTCGCGAAAAACCTGGGTGAAGAAGATCTCCACCCCCTGCTCTGCCAGTTTCTTCATATCGGTATTCTGGGCTTTAAGCTGTTCAACGTCAGCCACCGGGATACCATGAATCCGCTCCATGACCAACACATTCTGGCGAGTCAGATCCCAATAGATCTCAGGCACATAGAGAATCGGAGAGTTCTCAAAATTACGCCGGATCTGGGAACCGTTAGCCGCCTCTTTACGCAGATCCAGCTCATCAAAGATCGTATTCTCATAGTCGGCCACCACTTCAACGGGTTTCAGTCTGCGCCCTTCAACCCATAACGCCTGCACCAGTTGAGCGATGGTATAGAGCACGGCCATATCTTTGCGGATCGTTTTTTCGATACCGGGCCGGATCACTTTCACCACCACCTCTTCACCGTTGTACAACAGCGCCTCATGCACCTGTGCAACCGAAGCAGACGCCATCGGCGTTGCATTAAATTCGGCAAAAAACTCTTCGACCGGGGCACCCAGCGCCCGCTCAATCAGCTGCTGCGAATAAGCACTCTCAAAAGGCGGCACCTGATCCTGTAGCTTTTTCAGTTCCAGAGCGAGATCATCAGATAACAGGTCGCGCCGGGTGGAAAGCATCTGACCAAACTTAATAAATACCGGCCCCAGCTCTTCCAGCGCTAAACGAAGCCGCTGACCCTGTGAACGCCCCCCCACCGGTATCACGTAGCGCCATAGCATGAGCATTAATAGAACACGGGCATACCAACGCAGGTTGAGTTGTTCAAAAAGGGTATCAAGCCGGTATCGGGCAAAAACCCGTGTAATCTTGAAAATTCGGAGTAAACGTCGCACCGCTGTTATGTTCCGTGGTCAGTTGTTCTGGAGTGAGGCAGGCATATTGCCCACTTCGGCACTCAAGGTAAAGGGCTGGATCACACCGAGGCCGAAAAGGTTAACCCAGCTCAATACGATTTCGCCCCAGGCGTTTTGCTGTATAGAGCGCTTTATCAGCCCGGCCAAACAACTCCTCAACAGTATCATCCGCCTGCACTTCAGCGACCCCAAGCGACAGGGTGATTCTGACCGGCTCACCATGAAAGTTAAACGGGCTGCTCTCTACCGCATGACGGATTTTATCAACGGCTGTGAGCGCCTGCTCCGCCGACGTCCCCGGCATGAGAAGCACAAACTCTTCGCCACCATAGCGGGAGACAAAGTCGGTAGAGCGGCATTGCCGGGTAAGAATACTGGCCACCAGACGTAACACCTTATCTCCCGCCTGATGACCATAGGAATCATTAATTCGCTTGAAGAGGTCAAGATCCGCTACAGCGATGGAAAAACATTGACCATAACGTTTCCAGCGATCAAACTCTGCGGCGATCTGTTTATCATATCCGGCACGGTTGGGCAGAGAAGTTAACGAGTCGGTCAACGCTTTATGGCGTTCAACTTCCATATGCACTTTCATCTGCTGCGTTTGCTCCTCCATCTGCTCAAGGCGCTCCTGGAGCTGCAGGTAACGTTCATGCAACCGTCGTTCCCGGTTTTCCTCCTTCTGCTTAAAAAGATCCACCGATTTCACAATGTTCTGCAGCTGTGATGAGACATTACTTTTTAGCTGCTGAAGGTCATTTGAGTCCTGCATCGCCTGGTGAATCGCCTGCACATCGTGATGGATTCCGTTACTCAGCAACGCTGTCTCTTCATTCAGCTGCCCATCTTTCTGGCTTGCTTCAACATAGGCCTGCACTTCAGCCAGTTGCCCGGTGAGGTTTAACAGATAATCCTCAAAGTCTTCACTATTATAGGCGCTCAACCGGGACACCAGCCCAACGAGATCCTGGATAATACCGGGCAGACAACTCAGCGATATACCCCGTTCAATCCGGCTGATTAACTCCCGCGCCAGAGACATCTCACCCTGCGGAATACGCAGACCCGACATCAGACTAAGCAGCTCGGAAGCGATTTTTTGTAACAGCTCCTCATCTTCATGCCCGAGTTCTGCAAGAATGCCCTGCGACCGCCCGCCGGTAAAATCGTCAGTCAGAAGCGGCGCCTGGAGGGCAACCAGATCATTAATCAGAGAGGCAACTTCGGCGGGTTGTCCCGAGAAGGGCGTCATCGCCTCCTCAATGACGCTTAAACGCTGATTGCTGAGATCAGTGGTCAGATTCAGGCGCAGCTGATAGACCCACTTCTGCAAGCCCTGCAATAATTCTTTGCGATGTTGCTGCTGTTCGAGATCCAACCCTCTAAGCTGCTTTTCAACCAGATTGATGGTATCGGGCTTACCCGCTTTATCTGCTTTGAGCTGATCACACAGCATCGTTAACGATTGGTCAAGCCGCTCAGATTGTCCATCAAGGGCCACTGCCATCTGTAATATCAGATGCTGAAGAGGTCGGTCATTGAGTTGAGACTGCAGTTGATCCAGTTCCTCTGAAAGCACTTTATAACGTTCTTTCCAGTCGTCCTGATCCATCTCTCATACCTGTGAAGAGCCAATCTATAATAATAGTGAGGCCCAATTTTATGTCACTTTATAACCGACAAGCCAGAGCCTCTGCGATGATCCATACTCAATATGCAATAAAAAAGCCGCTAAATGCGGCTTTTTTGATCTATATAATGTTATTGCGCATTGCGCTCCTGCTCAATCAGGTACTCGGCCACTTTAAGCATACCGGCATGCCCTCCGGCCTTATCGGCGGTAATTCGATATTTTCCATTTACGATCAGGGTAGGCACACTTTGAATACCATAGCCCTTCAACTTTGAAGCGCCCTGATTCATTCGCATATTCACCGCGAAAGACTGAGTCATTTTGGTGAACTTATCCTTATCAACCCCCAGATCAGCATAGTAGTTCGCCAGATCTTCCATGCTATTAAACCGCCGCCGCTCTTTATGCAGCGCGTCAAAAGTTGCCTGATGGGTTTTATCAAGGTCATGCAGAATCTCAGAGGAGTAATACGCCCGGGCCAGCGGCTCCCAGGAGCGGGAAAAAATCACCGGAACCCGTGCAAAATCAACATCGGCGGGCAGTTTCGTTACCCAGCTGTGAAGCAGCGGTTCAAAGTGGGCGCAATGAGGACAGAGATAGCCGAAAGCCTCTACCACCTCCACTTTTGTTTTGTCGGCAGTCGGAACTGGCATGGCAATCACGTCATAGTTCACACCGGCTTTATATTCCTCAGCCTGTGCGATAACAGCAGTGAGGATCAGTAACAACCCAATGGCGAGTTTTCTAAACATATCTCTCTCCAACCTTTCAGAAAATCAAACTCTTATGACCGGCCAATATGCGTCAAGTTCAGCTCCGGCGCAAATCTTTTTGCCAATAAAAAAGGCAGCTTACGCTGCCTTTCCTGACTCAGAGCTGAATCTTAATTCAGACCCTGGATATAACTGGCAACCGCCTGGATCTCCTGATCGCTCAATTTTGCAGCAACAGTACTCATCATCGCCTGAGGATCGTTAGCCCGCGCTCCGGAACGGAAGTTTTTCAGCTGAGTTTCAACGTACTGAGCATGCTGACCACTCAGAGCCGGATAACCGGCTGTTTCAATACCCTTGCCCTGTGCACCGTGACAGGCGGTACATGCAGCCACACCCTTAGATGCGATACCGGCACGGTAGATCTTCTCGCCTGCGGCAACCAGATCCGCTTTAGCTGCGCCAATCTGAACGGTCTTGGAAGAGAAGTACGCCGCGATGTCTGCCAGATCCTGATCATTCAGGTTGGTCAGCAGACCGGTCATTTCAACAACGGTACGGTTGCCCGCTTTAATATCCTGCAACTGTTTCAGCAGGTAGCTCTCATTCTGCCCTGCCAGTTTAGGGAAGTTTCCGACAGCACTGTTGCCATCAGCTCCGTGACAAGCACCGCAAATTGCGGTTTTACCCTGTCCTGCAGCAGCATCTCCCGCCGCATGTGCAACACTTATGATACTCACGCTTGCCAGTATGGCGATCAGTAGTTTATTCATCGACTAACCCAGACTCTTGCTATAGATTGCTAACGGTTTCTGCCACACTCTGAAGCTAATCAGACTGAAACAGGGCGACCTGACCAACACCCGGGCTGGTGTAATATTACAGCCACAGGTAGAATTCCGGCCGAATTATAACCTAATATCCATACAAACTGGAACGATAAATGTCTGTATTTACAGGCTGATAGGCAAAAAGTATATGTCTTTACCCCAAATTCAGTACCATCTGACACGTTTTAACACCAGTGCAAGCAAGCTTAGCCAGTGTCCAGAAGACACCGGAGCAGAGGTCGCGTTTGCAGGTCGTTCCAATGCCGGCAAGTCCAGTGCAATCAACACACTGACCAACGCCAAGCTGGCCCGTACCAGTAAAACCCCGGGCCGGACTCAGTTGATCAACTTCTTCGATACCAACATTGAGGGCGTGCGCATCGTAGATCTGCCAGGCTATGGTTATGCCAAAGTGCCTATCGCCATGAAGGAGCACTGGCAGAAACATCTGGACGATTACCTGCAAAACCGGGAGTGCCTTCGCGGGGTTGTATTGATGGTAGATATTCGCCACCCGCTGAAAGAGTTCGATCTGATGATGATTCAATGGTGCAGTGAGGCCGCTATGCCATTGCACATTCTGCTGACCAAATCGGATAAACTGAACCGTGGCGCAGCACAGAATGCGCTGCTGAAGATGAAACAGCAGTTGGATGTGAAAAATAACCCTTTGTTAACGGTGCAAACCTTTTCCGCGCTGAAAACCACGGGGGTTGAACAACTGCGCGAGCACCTCAATCGCTGGTTACTCGAGGAAGATAGCGCGGCTGAATAGCCGCTCAGCGAGTCATTGGAGCCATCAACCATTGCCCTATAACAGCCCCAAGCCAGCGCCATAAAAAAGCTCCCGGAATCATCAGGAGGGGAACCATTTGATTTCGAGAGCACTAAGGCATATTTGTTTTCATATGCTTCATTGATGATGAGAGCCAACCCAGGCATGGGTTCTGTCCCTGAGTGATTAACACAGGGCAAAGAATATAACTCTCACACTATTAAGAGTGAAACTCAGAAGAAAAGTTCACTGCTGCAAGACCGCACACCAGACACAACATTGTCAGCTTATAGTATCAGTTAGTATCAGTGTGCCTCATCCCAGTTATTACCAACCCCCGCTTCCACCAGCAGAGGTACATCCAGCGCCGCAGCCGACTGCATCAGTTCGACCAGTTGGTCTGACACTGACTCAACATTGTCTTCTGGAACCTCCAGAATCAGTTCATCGTGTACCTGCATAATCATGCGGGCACCACTATCACTATTTTGTAACCAGCTATCCACCTTCACCATCGCCTTCTTAATAATATCGGCAGCGGTACCCTGCATCGGCGCATTAATCGCTGTGCGCTCGGCCGCCTGGCGGCGCATACCATTGCTGGCTTTGATCTCGGGCAGGTACAAACGACGGCCAAACAGGGTTTCCACATAGCCCTTCTCTGCGGCCTGAGCACGGATATCATCCATATAGCGCTGCACGCCGGGATAGGTATCAAAGTAGTGGTTGATATAGGTTTGCGCCTCATTCCGGCCGATACCCAGCTGTTTTCCCAGACCAAAAGCCGACATGCCATAAATCAAACCAAAGTTGATCGCTTTAGCACTGCGGCGCTGCTCAGAGGTGACACGATCCAGCGCCACACCAAACACCTCGGCGGCCGTGGCTTTATGAACATCCTCCCCGTGGGCGAAAGCATTCAACAAGCCTTTATCCTGTGACAGATGCGCCATGATCCGCAGCTCTATCTGAGAATAATCGGCCGCAACCAGTTTATAACCCTGTGGAGCAACGAACGCCTGCCGGATCCGCCGCCCTTCTGCGGAACGGATCGGAATATTCTGCAAATTAGGATCCGACGAGGAAAGCCGACCGGTGGCGGTCACCGCCTGATGGTATGAGGTATGAATCCGGCCACTGGCAGGATTGATCATCTGCGGCAGCTTATCGGTATAGGTGCTCTTCAGCTTACTCAGACCGCGATGTTCAATAATAACCTTCGGCAATGGGTAATCCAGCGCCAGCTCCTGTAGCACCTCTTCAGCGGTTGAGGGGGCGCCTTTGGGGGTTTTCTTGATCACCGGCAGTTTCTGCTGCTCGAACAGAATCTCCTGCAGCTGTTTAGGAGACCCCAGGTTGAAAGGCCCGCCCGCCAGCTCATGGGCTTTTTTCTCCAGCTCAACCAGACGCTCTCCATGTTCACGGCTCTGGATCGCCAGTTGCGTCGCATCCACCATCGCCCCCTGTTGTTCCATGCGCGCCAGCACCTGAATCAGAGGCAGTTCGATATCGGAGAAGACAGATTCCAGAGTCGGGTCCTGCTGCAGCTTTGTATTCAGTACCTGATGCAGGCGCAGCGTGATATCAGCATCTTCAGCAGCATAAGGGGCCGCCTGTTCCATCTCGATCTGATTAAAGGTCAGCTGTTTTTTGCCTTTACCGGCGATCTCTTCAAACTTAACCGTTTTCACCCCCAGATAGAAATCCGCCAGATCATCCATATTATGGCGCGAAGCGGTGGAGTTCAGTGCATAGGATTCGAGCATGGTATCAAAGGCAACGCCCTGGAGCGTAATCCCGTAACGGGCCAGCACATTCATATCATATTTAATATGCTGACCAACCTTTTTATGTGACTCACTCTCCAGTAAAGGTTTCAGCTGGGCCAGCACTTCATTGCGATCCAGCTGAGCCGGTGCCCCCATATAATCATGAGCAACCGGCAGGTAAGCCGCTTTTCCGGGCTCCACCGAAAACGACAGACCTATCAGATTCGCTTCCATATAGTTGAGGCTGTCTGTTTCAGTATCAAAAGCAAACAGGTCTGCGGCCTCCAGCACCTTAAGCCAGCGATCAAACTCATCCTGAGTAAGGATAGTTTCATAAACGATCTCATCCGGCAGCTGCGATTCATTCTCTAACGCTTTTGCTCCCTCGGCAGCCTCTGCATCCAGTTCACTGATCCAGCTGCGAAATTCACACTGCTGAAACAGCCGCAGCAACTGCTCATTATCGGCTACTGGCAGCGGAATATCCTCGATGCCACACTCCAGATCAAGATCGGTTTTAATTGTTGCCAGCAGGTACGACAGCTCAGCGGCCTCACGATTGTCCTCCAGCTTTTTGGCTATCGTTTTTGCACCACGAAACCCCAGATCGGCAATTTTATCGAGATTTTCATAGAGATCTTTAATCCCCCCGATCCCCTGCAGCAATGCCAGAGCAGTTTTCTCCCCAACCCCAGGCACACCGGGAATGTTATCGACCTTATCTCCCATCAGCGCCAGATAATCGATAATCAGCTTCGGTGGAATACCAAACTTCTCATTGACCCCATCGATATCCATATGGGAATCATTCATGGTGTTAATCAGCGTGACATGCTGGTCCACCAACTGCGCCATATCCTTATCGCCAGTGGAGATAATCGTATGCAGCCCCTTCTCGCTCGCTTCACGGGCCAGAGTGCCAATCACATCATCCGCTTCAACCCCCTCTACACAGACCAGCGGAAAGCCCATCGCCCGGACAATATTATGGATCGGTTCAATCTGGGTACGCAGATCATCTGGCATCGGCGGACGCTGAGCTTTATATTCCGGATAGATCTCATCACGAAACGTTTTTCCTTTGGCATCAAACACCACCGCCACCGGACTTTGGGGATACTGTTTTATCAGGCTGCGTAACATACTGGTGACCAGACGCACAGCACCGGTCGGAACTCCCTCAGAGGTGCGCATATCGGCCTGCTGAGCAGCAAAAAATGCCCGATACAGGTATGAGGATCCATCGACTAAGATAATAGGAGAAGTATTTGCGGTCATGGTATTGCAGTCATTGTCCGTCAGGAGATATTGTTATCGGGTTTGGTGCCCGGAAGTACCATCATATTAGATTAGCCTCCGACACAGAAGGGGCGTCTCAGTTCACGGAGTGGTTATGAAAAAAATTTTAATCCTGCTTACCCTGCTGTGCTCAATCTCTCTGGTGCCAACAGTCAGTGCCGATGTGTTACCAGAGTTTGATGACAATGAACCGGTGGTCACCATACGCCACGGAGAAAAGGCCACCTACTTTGAGTATCGGGTAAACGGCAAACTGAAAGAGATAAAAGTTAAGCCAGTGGTCGGCAAAACTTACTATCTGCGGCCCACCGAGGAGGGGGAGTTTCAGCGATTTGAAGACTCCAGCCTGATGTTGCCTAAATGGATTCTTTTCAGTTGGTAAAAAATAAGCGGTATTTATGGCTGTATATACACATGTAAGTAACACCGATCTGGAAACCCTGTTAAAGGATTTCGATCTCGGAGAGCTGGTTGGTTTCAAAGGGATCGACGGCGGCATCGAAAACACCAACTATTTTGTCACCCTGAATGATGGGGCCGGGAACCATGAGTATGTACTTACTCTCTTCGAAGAGCTGACTCATGATGAGATGCCCTATTTTGTTGAACTGACCACCTGGCTAGCTGAACGAGGCTGCCCGGTGCCCTTTCCGTTCAAAGATCGCAACGGCATCGCCCTGAAAGCACTGCATGGCCGCCCGGCGCTGCTGCAATCCAGACTGTCCGGCAACCATATTGAGAAACTGACACCGGAACATTGCCACCAGATAGGCGCCGCGCTGGGGCAGTTTCATCAGGCAGGTCTTGATTTTTATATGCAGCGTCAGGCCCATCGCGGCGTGTTCTGGTGGCGCCGGGAATCGCAGCAGATTGCCAGCAAGCTCAGTGATGAAGATGCGCAACTGTTACGCACAGAAGTCACCCTGTTTGAACAACTCAGGGAGCAACCCTGGAACCTGCCGCAGGGCGCAATTCATGGGGATCTGTTCCATGATAACGCTCTGTTTGAGGGCGACCAGTTGAGCGCAATTCTGGATATCTACAATGCCTGCACCGGTTATCTGCTCTATGATCTGGCGATTGTCGCCAATGACTGGTGCGTTAATCCGGATGGCTCGATTGACCCGCAACGGGAACAGGCACTGCTCACCGCCTATGGCGAAGTCAGACCCTTCGACGACAACGAATACCTCGCCTGGCCCCAACTGGTGAGAACCGCAGCGATGCGTTTCTGGTTATCCCGACTGATCCCGGCACTGGACCCCAACTCCACCCAGAAGATCAAAGACCCGGAAGAGTTCCGCCGGATACTACTGCAGCGGATTAAGACCCCTGCGGCGTTACCCTAGCTCGCGGTATTAACCTGGACTGCACAACCAATATAACAATTTTTATTCCAGGAGCGGCTTTAGCATGCCCTCTGGGTACCCGCCGCGAATGGAAATATTCCAATATTGATCGCGGCAGGAAGCCGCTCCTACAAATGTAAAGCAGGCTCTTCCGAGTCACGAGCAAGTCACGCTCTTTGTGACGTTCGAGCGACGAGCAACGGCTCTTTAAGATCTGTCTGGCCTCCGACCGCCCCGGCCGTTATAATCTCCACTGAATATTTATACAGCTATCTGAAGAAGCCCTATGGACGTATCCCATCTCCTTGATTCCCTTAATGAAGCCCAGCGGGAAGCGGTCTCCGCTCCGGTCTGTAACATGCTGGTGCTGGCGGGTGCCGGTTCCGGTAAAACCCGGGTTCTGGTACACCGGATCGCCTGGCTGGTGCAGACCGAAGGGCTCTCCCCCTACTCAATTATGGCGGTGACCTTCACCAATAAAGCCGCCAAAGAGATGCGCAGCCGGATAGAGGAGCTGATGGGACTCAACCCCAGTGGCATGTGGGTAGGCACCTTTCACGGTCTGGCTCACCGTATTCTGCGGGCTCACTGGCGCGATGCAGGCCTGACGGAGAACTTCCAGATCATGGATTCTGATGATCAGTTGCGGCTGATTAAGCGGCTGGCTAAAGAGATGAATCTGGACGACAGCCGCTGGCCGGCCCGGCAATTTCAATGGTATATCAACGCCCAGAAGGATGAAGGGCTGCGTGCCCGCCATATCGAAGCCGGTGGCGATCCTAATGCTCAGGTGATGCTGAATGTTTATGCCGCCTATGAGAATGCCTGTGACCGCGGCGGTATGGTTGATTTTGGCGAGTTACTGCTACGTTGCCTGGAGCTGCTGCGGGACCACAACCCCACACTGCTGGAACATTACCAGGAACGTTTCCGCTATATTCTGGTAGATGAGTTTCAGGACACCAACTCCATCCAGTATGCCTGGCTGAAGCTGCTCTGCCAGCCAATGGACCCACGCAAGCCGAAGCCGGAAAAGCTGATGGCGGTTGGGGATGATGACCAGTCTATCTACGGCTGGCGCGGCGCGAAGATCGAAAATATCCAGCGTTTCAATCAGGACTTTCATGAAACCATGGTGATTAAGCTGGAACAGAACTACCGCTCCAGCAACACCATTCTGCAGGCGGCCAATGATGTCATCCGCAACAATCAGGGACGTCTGGGTAAAGAGTTGCGCACAGATCAGGCGGATGGCGAGCTGATATCCCTCTACGCAGCCTTCAATGAACAGGACGAATCACGTTTTATTGTTGATCAGATAGATAGCTGGGTCAGAAAGGGCAACCTGCGCAGCGAGACGGCGATTCTGTATCGCTCCAATGCTCAGTCGCGGGTATTAGAGGAAGCGCTGATCCGTGCAGGAATGCCTTACCGCATCTACGGCGGACAACGCTTCTATGACCGACTGGAGATCAAAAACGCTCTCGCTTACCTGCGCCTGATCAACAACCGGGAGGACGATACCGCCATGGAGCGGGTGATCAATGTGCCCACCCGGGGTATTGGCGGCAAAACCCTCGAAGAGGTGCGTTTACATGCCCGCACCGAGGGAGTCTCCATGTGGCGGGCAGCGAACGAGGTGATTGAGCTGAATAAACTCACCGCCCGGGCAGCAAATGCTTTGCAAGCCTTTATCGACCTGGTCGAGCAGATCGCACAGGAAACCGAAGGTACCGATCTGCACGAACTGACCGAACATGCCATCAAACGGTCCGGGCTGATCGAGCACCACCTCAAAGAGAAAGGTGAGAAAGCCCAGGCCCGGGTGGAAAACCTTGAAGAGCTGATCAGCGCAGCGCGCCAGTATCTGTCAACCTGGCAACCCGATCTGGAAGGCAATGAGAACAGTACGCCGTTGACGGCATTTCTCGATGATGCGGCGCTGGATGCCGGCGAGGCTCAGGCTGAAGAACATCAGGATTCGGTACAGTTGATGACCCTGCACTCGGCGAAGGGACTGGAGTTCCCGCTGGTGTTTCTGGCCGGCATGGAGGAGGGGTTATTCCCCCACAAGATGTCTATTGAGGAGGGTGGTCGCCTGGAAGAGGAGCGCCGGCTCTGTTATGTGGGGATCACCCGGGCGATGCAGAAGCTATTTATCACCTATGCAGAATCCCGTCGTCTGCACGGTAATGAAACCTTTAACCGCCCCTCCCGCTTTATCCGCGAAATACCGGATAGCTGTCTTGAAGAGGTGCGTCTCAACGCCAGTGTCAGCCGCCCGGTGACTGCGCGGCAACCACAGCGCCCATCGATGCTTGACCACGCTGAGGTGCCGGAAACACAGATTATTCTGGGACAACGGGTCAGTCACCAGGTTTTCGGTGATGGCATTGTGGTGAATTATGAAGGTTCAGGCCCCAAAGCCCGGGTGCAGGTCAACTTTGATTCCGAAGGGAGTAAATGGCTGGTGGTCGGTTATGCGAACCTGCAACCAGCATAGCCCTGAGCATTAGAGTCAGTCGACACTGTTATAACCGGTACGGCTGCCGATACAGTGTTTACAAGCGGTCTGATAGGGAGAGGCTATGCTACACAGAATCTGGCTGGGTTTTTTCCTGCTCGCCTTTCTCGGCGGCCTGTATCAATGGCTGGCACTCGGCGATGCCGACGTTTTTCAGCGCATGGTGCAATCGACCTTTGATATGTCAAAGCTATCAGTGGAGCTGGCGCTGGGGCTGATCGGCACGCTGGCGTTCTGGCTGGGCATTATGAAGCTGGCGGAAGCGGCTGGACTGGTGGAAAAGATGGCCAACGGTCTCAGCCCACTGTTTACCCGGCTGATGCCAGAGGTGCCCAAAGGGCACCCGGCGATCGGCTCAATGACCATGAATCTGTCCGCCAATATACTCGGGCTGGATAATGCTGCAACACCGCTGGGGTTAAAAGCGATGCAGGATCTGCAACTACTCAACCCGGATAAAGCGCGTGCCACCAATGCCCAGATTCTGTTCCTGGTGCTGAATACGTCCTCGGTTACCCTGTTCCCGATCACCGTGTTTCTCTATCGCGCCCAGCAGGGCTCCAGTGATCCCACTTCGGTGTTTATTCCCATCCTGATCGCCACCTGTTGCTCTACCCTGGCGGGTTTGCTGGCGGTCGCCTGGGTACAGAAGATCCGCCTCTGGGAGAGGGTCACTCTGTTCTATCTGGGAGGCTTCTTTGCCCTCTTGCTGGCCTTTATCGGCTACTTCGCCACGCTCACCGTTGATCAGTTGCAGCAGCAATCATCCCTGATCGGCAATCTGATGATCTTCAGTGCCATTATCTGCTTTCTCGGGGCCGCCCACCTGAAAGGGGTGAATATCTATGAAACTTTTGTCGAGGGGGCAAAAGAGGGATTTTCAGTCGCTATTATGATTATCCCCTATCTGCTGGCGATGCTGGTGGCAATCGGCGTGTTTCGCGCCAGCGGCGTGATGGATGGTGCAATCTGGCTGCTGCGGGAGGGTATCTCGCTGCTGGGGGTGGATACCCGTTTCGTGGATGCTCTGCCCACCGCACTGATGAAGCCACTCAGTGGCTCCGGGGCCCGGGCCATGATGCTGGATGCGATCAACACCCACGGAGTGGATTCATTTGCCGGTCGAATGGCCGCGATTATTCAGGGGTCAACGGAAACCACCTTCTATGTACTGGCGGTCTATTTTGGCTCAGTGGGTGTACGTCATACCCGCCATGCCCTGGCCTGCGGACTGACCGCAGACCTGGCAGGGATTATCAGTGCAATTGTGGTGGGATACTGGTTTTTTGGCTAACGGGGAACTTTAGTGTCCGAAGTCCAGCGCCCGGATATGGCCATGGCCATCGATAGCGACCTGCACACACTCCGTTTCTGATACTTTGCGCAGATCCCGGCCGTCAGGGCAGCAACCCCAGATCTCAACATTGATTCGCAGTGAGCTGGTGCCCTGCTCTTTAATGCGGGTATAAAAGCTCAGAATCGTCCCCTCCAGCACCGGCGCCATAAAACTCATCGCCCCGATAGAGACAGTGGCCACCCGGCCCTCTGCCGCTTCAGCCGCCCGGATCTCTGCCGCCAGAACCGCCTGAGAAGCAACCCAGCCACCATAAACATCACCAAACATATTGGCGGCTGCCCCGGACGCAGGACAACGAAGGCTTAGTTCACCTTCGGGCTTTAAGAGAGTCTTATCGGTATTCATATCAGGTGTGTTCCCGCATAGTATTTATATTTGCTGCGTATATTTTACTACCAAATACCCGACTCAGGTCTAGCTAAAATAAGTGAGTCTCGCAAACCCGGCAGCAGAAAACTTTTCGATATGTCACATGTTTGTCACAAACAGCCCTTATATTCCTCTCATCGATTTAATACTGATCGTTTTTAAAGCGTATTCAAACCCGACTCTGTGGAGCTTGTAATGAAACCAATGAAGAAAATTTTTGCGGCTGTTGCACTGACAGCAACCTGCCTGACTGCTTCTGCAGCTGACCTGCTGGATCCAAACTTGCCAACTTACTCTAAGGCTTCCGGTGTTTCTGGAAACCTTTCTTCTGTAGGTTCAGACACCCTGGCTAACCTGATGACCATGTGGGCTGAAGAGTTCAAGCGTAACTATCCAAACGTTAACGTTCAGATCCAGGCTGCCGGTTCTTCTACTGCGCCTCCCGCTCTGACCGAAGGTACTTCTAACGTGGGTCCTATGTCCCGTAAGATGAAGGACAAGGAACTGGAAGCGTTTGAAAAGAAATATGGTTACAAGCCAACAGCTATTCCGGTTGCGATCGACGCTCTGGCGGTATTCGTAAACAAAGATAACGCTATCGAAGGTCTGACTATTCCTCAGGTTGACGCGATCTTCTCCTCTACCCGTAAATGTGGTCTGACTGACGACGTTAACACCTGGGGTGATGTAGGTGCTACCGGTGCTATCGCGTCTCAGGGCTTCCAGATCTTTGGTCGTAACTCTGTATCCGGTACTTACGGTTACTTCAAGAAGCACGCCCTGTGTAAAGGTGACTACCGCAACAACGTAAACGAGCAACCCGGTTCTGCGTCAGTTGTACAGTCTGTTTCTACCTCTCTGAACGGTATCGGTTACTCAGGTATCGGTTACAAGACTTCTTCTGTTCGCGCTCTGCCACTGACCAAGAAAGCCGGTACTCCGTTTGTTGAAGCGACTCCCGACAACGCTCTGAACGGTTCTTACCCTCTGGCCCGTGCACTGTACATCTACGTGAACAAGAAGCCTGGTCAGGATCTGGCACCACTGGAGCGTGAGTTCCTGAAGATGGTTCTGTCTAAAGTAGGCCAGGAAGTTGTTGTTAAGGATGGTTATATCCCACTGCCAGCCTCTCTGGTTGAGAAGAAAATGAAGGAACTGGGTCTGTAATACAGACCTTTATTCCCGGGTCATCAGACCCACACTAAAAAAAGGAGCCTTTATGGCTCCTTTTTTAATGATGTAAAAGTTTTATTACAGTTCTGTAACATTTCTGTCATCAAGTCAGTTTATCGTGGCGCCATAACTTTTTTATAATTGTAGATATGTCATGAATATTGAGAACAGTTCCGTTATTCCTGATCTGGATTTTGATTCTCCGGCGGCCCGCCGGGGACGGAAATTCCGGGCCCTCAAAGACAAGGCTGCCACCGTTGGCATCGGTCTGGGGGGTGTCAGTGTCATCATCGCGATCCTATTGATCTTTTTCTATCTGCTCTATGAAGTCATTCCGATGTTTCGCGCGGCTGAAGCACAGCCATGGCAGCAGAATGGCCAGGTTGTCGAACCCTACGCCGTCCCCGGAACAGGCAAAACCCTGTATATGGCGATGGAGGAGCAGGCAGAGATCGGTTTACGGGTTACAGACCGGGGTGAGATGCTATTTTTCAGCACCACCAGTGGTGAGATCATAGAGAGTATTCAGCCAGCCCTACCCGCCGATACCCGCATCACCAGTTTTGCCCTGGTATCAGAGAACAGCCACACCTTCGCATTGGGGCTGAGCAACGGTCAGGCGCTGGTTTTCAAGCATGAGTACAAGTCTACCTATCCGGATGGCAAACGGGTGATCCTGCCCACCATCACCTACCCCCTGGGTAAGGACCCTATTAGCGTTGCCAACGTTGCACTCTCTCAACTGACCGTCAGCGGAAATGAAGGCAGCTATGCACTGATCGGGGGCGATGAAGGCAATCTGAAAGCGGTTTTTATCTCTCAGACAGAAAATATGTTTACCGGCGACGTTGAACTGGAGCAATCCACAACGTCGCTGCCGGATCTGGGCATCAAAATTAAGAAGATGCTGCTGATGCCAGACCTCGCCTGGTTATTCGTTGCCGGAGAGGGTGGCAAAATGGCGGTTGTCAGCCTGCGCAATCATGATGATCCGACCATTACTCAGGTGTTGAACGCCTCTTCCAGCAAGATCACCACCTTTGATCTGCTGCTGGGAGGCAATGCGGTTCTGCTGGGCAATGAAAAGGGCGAAGTCTCTGAGTGGTTCCTGGTACGCGATGAGCAGGGCTCCTGGCTGATGAGCAAGATCCGCTCGTTTGATACCGGCACCTCGCCGGTGGTTGATCTGGCGATTGAACACCGTCGTAAAGGCTTTGCCACTGTTGATACCGCCGGCGACCTGCGTCTCTATAACACCACGGCGAATGTTAATGTGCTGGTACAAAAAGTCGCTGATGCAAACGCTTCTATGATCACCATGGCCCCACGGGCCAATGCGCTGCTGATCGAAGAAAACGGCAAGCTTAAACTCTGGCATATCGACAATGAGCATCCGGAAGTCTCCTGGAGCTCACTGTGGGGCAAAGTCTGGTACGAAGGTTACGATGAGCCTGAATATGTGTGGCAGTCCTCTGCCGCCAACAACGACTTCGAACCCAAGTTCAGCCTGATGCCGCTGGCATTCGGTACCCTGAAAGCGGCGTTTTACGCCATGATCCTGGCAACACCGCTGGCGATCTGTGGCGCGATCTATACCGCCTACTTTATGGTGCCGTCACTGCGCCGTAAGGTAAAACCCTTTATCGAACTGATGGAAGCGCTGCCAACCGTTATTCTGGGCTTCCTCGCAGGTCTCTGGCTGGCACCGTTTATGGAGGAAAACCTGCCGGGCATCTTTGTGACCCTGCTAATGTTACCTTTATCGATTCTCGCATTCGCCTTCCTCTGGGCGCAAATGCCAAAACAGATCCGCTGGCTGGTTCCAGATGGTTGGGATGCGCTGCTGCTGATCCCGGTTATCATCCTGGCAACCTGGTTCAGCATCGCCATCAGTCCATCCCTGGAGCTGGCGCTGTTTGACGGCAACATGCGCCACTGGCTGACTAACGACCTGGGGATCGCCTACGATCAACGCAACGCAATGGTGATCGGTATAGCGATGGGCTTTGCCGTAATTCCCACCATCTTCTCAATCACTGAAGATGCGATCTTCGCCGTGCCTAAACATCTGAGTTACGGTTCACTGGCACTGGGCGCTACCCCGTGGCAGACCCTTACCCGGGTCGTTATGCCAACCGCCAGCCCTGGTATCTTCTCTGCCGTTATGATCGGTATGGGTCGTGCGGTCGGCGAAACCATGATTGTTCTGATGGCCACCGGTAATACACCGATTATGGATGCCAATATCTTTGAAGGGATGCGCACACTGGCAGCAAACATCGCTGTGGAGATGCCAGAGTCGGAGGTCGGCAGTACCCACTACCGTATTCTGTTCCTGGCTGCCTTTGTGCTGTTTATGTTTACCTTTGTGGTAAACACTATGGCGGAAGTGATCCGTCAGCGGCTGCGTAATAAATATGGCTCCCTGTAACCTGTGTTGGTGAGGAAATAACAGATATGAACATCTCAGTAAAAGAGTGGTTTAAATCCGGTTCACCCTGGGTGTGGCTGAACGCCGGAGCCGTCGCTATCAGCATCATTATGGTTATCGGTCTGTTAGGGCTGATCGCCGTACGTGGTCTGAGCCACTTCTGGCCTGCCGACATTGTTGAGGGCACTTATACCATCGATGGCCAGTCAAAAAAGGTCATTGGTGAGATTGTAGAAACCCATGAAGTACTGACCGAACAGCTGATTGAAGCGGGCATCAAAATACCTGACGACAATGAGTTTTCCATTCGTCACCTACTGAAAATAGGCAACCGTGATGTCAACGGAACTGACTTTACCTGGGCACTAGAGCACTATTTCGAAGACCAGACCCGCCCTGTAATGCTGTTTACCGCTGAGCGTCGGGAGTGGGGGAATCTATATGGATACCTGCGTTCACTCAAAGAATCCGGTAAAGAGATCAGCCATTATGATGGATATGAACAAACCCCGGAATATCTGGCGATGTGGGACGAGCTGGACAAGCGTGTCGAGCGGGCTCTGCGGATTCATGAGGATATCCTTAAAATTGAGAAGCAGGAAATCGGTTCGATCAACTACGAGCTTGAACGGCTGCGCCTGAAGGAGCGGGGTCTGCAACTGAAACATGTTGAAGACCCGGCCGCCTATGATGCCATTAACCAGCGTCGTAAACAGCTGGATGCCGATTATGAAGGCCTGCAGCAGCGCCTGCTGGATCTGTATACTGAGATCAACCGGGACTCTCTGACCGCAGAAGTCGCAGGTGGCCAGGTTGTTGAAGTACAGCTGGCTAAGATTGTGCGCATTTTCCGTCCCAACGCGATGGGAATCGGGCAGAAGATGGTCCACTATGCTAAGAAACTCTGGGAGTTTGTCAGTGATGAGCCCCGTGAAGCGAATACCGAAGGGGGTATATTCCCGGCGATCTTCGGTACCGTTATGATGGTCCTGCTGATGTCGCTGCTGGTCACGCCATTTGGCGTAATCGCTGCGGTTTATCTGCGGGAATACGCGAAACAGGGGTTCATCACCCGCCTGATCCGCATCGCGGTGAATAATCTGGCGGGTGTCCCATCGATTGTTTACGGTGTATTCGGTCTGGGCTTCTTTGTGTACTTCCTGGGAGGCAATATTGATGACCTGTTCTTCCAGGCGGCAAAACCGGCACCGACATTTGGTACACCGGGCCTGATGTGGGCTTCCCTGACCCTCGCCCTGCTCACCGTACCGGTGGTGATTGTTGCCACTGAGGAGGGGCTGAGCCGGATTCCCCGGGCGGTTCGTGAAGGCAGCCTGGCACTGGGAGCCACCAAGTTTGAAACCCTGATGAAGGTTGTTCTGCCAATGGCAAGCCCGGCAATGATGACCGGTGTTATACTGGCAATAGCCCGTGCCGCCGGTGAGGTTGCACCTCTGATGCTGGTGGGTGTGGTGAAACTGGCCCCCAGCCTGCCTCTGGATGGGAACTATCCGTTTATCCATCTGGATCAGAAATTTATGCACCTGGGCTTCCACATCTACGATGTGGGCTTCCAGAGCCCGAACGTTGAAGCAGCACGGCCACTGGTCTATGCCACCGCCCTGCTACTGGTTCTGGTGATCGCACTGCTGAATATGTCTGCAATTGCGATCCGCAACCATTTACGTGAAAAATACAAAGCGCTTGAGATGTAAGCGGAACTTTAGATAGGTTTAATGATGACTATGGAAGCTAAAACCCATTCAATCGATATTTCCGCGCTGCAGCGCCAGAACCAAAGCCTGCGCCTGGAAGATGAAACCATTGCTCTGACAGTACGCGATCTCGAGCTGTACTATGGCGAGAAACGTGCACTGCATGGCATTAACATGGATATTCCGCAAAACCGGGTAACGGCGTTTATCGGCCCATCAGGTTGCGGTAAGTCAACCCTGTTACGCTGTTTTAACCGGATGAACGATCTGGTGGATAGCTGCCGTATTGAGGGGCAGATGAGTCTGTACGGCAACAATATTTATCAGCGCGGTGTCGATGTCGCAGACCTGCGCCGCCGGGTCGGCATGGTGTTTCAAAAACCCAACCCATTCCCAAAAAGTATCTACGAAAACGTTGCCTACGGCCTGCGTATTCAGGGGATCAATAAAAAGCGTATTATCGACGAAACCGTTGAGTGGGCCCTGAAATCGGCCGCGCTCTGGGATGAGGTCAAAGATCGGCTGCACGAAAGTGCGCTGGGCATGTCCGGTGGTCAGCAGCAGCGTCTGGTTATCGCCCGGACCATCGCCGTCAAACCTGAAGTGCTACTGCTGGATGAGCCAGCATCAGCACTTGACCCGATCTCAACCCTGAAGATCGAAGAGCTGATCAATGAACTGAAAAATGATTTCACCATTGTAATCGTAACCCACAATATGCAGCAGGCTGCCCGGGTGTCTGATTACACTGCATTTATGTATATGGGTGATCTGATCGAGTTTGGTGTAACAGACCACCTGTTCACCAACCCCGCGAAAAAACAAACAGAAGATTATATTACCGGTCGTTACGGTTAATTAGGGGAGAACGATAGTGAGTTACGAACAGGACCGTCATAGCAATCACATCTCCCAGAGCTTCAATGAAGAGCTGGAGCAGATCCGTACCGAATTGCTAACCATGGGAGGCCTCGTTGAGCGCCAGCTGAGTGATGCTGTTGACGCGCTGGTGGCCGGCGATACAGAGCAGGCAGAACAGGCCCGTAAAAGCGATCAGGCGATCAATGATATGGAGATGATGATCGATGAACAGTGCACGCTGATCATCGCCCGTCGTCAGCCCGCTGCAGCTGACCTGCGGCTGATTATCTCTGTCAGTAAAGCGACCAGCGATCTTGAGCGAATCGGCGATGAAACCAGCCGTATCTGCCGCTACGCGATAGAGCTGGCCAATGATGGCAAAAACGTCCGGGGTTATCAGGAGGTTCGCCACATTGGCAATCTGGTGCGCGATATGCTGCAAAACTGCCTGACTGCATTTGCCCGCAGCGATGCTGAGATGGCCTATAAGGTGGCCAAGCAGGACAAAGAGGTTGATTCAGAGTACCGCACCGCAATGCGCTCCCTGATGACCTATATGATGGAAGATCCGCGCTATATCACCAGCATTATGAATGTTATGTGGATTCTGCGTGGTCTGGAGCGGATTGGTGATCATGCCCGCAATATGGCAGAACACCTGATCTATCTGGTCAGTGGCACCGACGTTCGCCATAGCAGTCTGAAAGATATTAAACGCACCGTGCGCGAAGTTGAGCAGAAAAAATAACCTGCTGACTGCGACGGACGGATACTAAAAAGGCAGCGAAAGCTGCCTTTTTAATGCCCTTCAGATACCGGCTTCAGAAATACGCAGGGCGATCTTCCCGCCACTGACCGGCTGGGCAGTCAGTTCCAGACCATGGGCCTGATATATCCCGGTATTCTTCAATTGGGACATCACCTCTTCTGGGAGGTTTCCGCCACTCCATCCGGGCGCAATCCGCTTCATCGAGAGCAGAAATACCGCATCGAGATCCCACAGGTCACCTTTCATGTCACACACCGCTTCACCCGCTTTACGCGGTTTTTTACTCCGAGCCCCCAGCCCTCCCTGGGGTTGCCTCTTTGAATCTACTGACACGCTTCCACCCTGTATCGATTACATTTAATTCTGCGTACCACTCAGCCCGCCAGCAAAAAGACAGCACGAACTGTTCCAGTTCGAGTGCTGTAGATCAATCTTATCGCAATTAAAACAGCGGTTGTACTACGTATTTGATGATTTACAAGAAAACTGACAAAGATCGTTCAGATTCAGACGGTTACTGCCGATAGCTAATTGACTCAAATGGAAGTCAGAAAAATTATAACGGGAAGCTCTGATGGCTGAATATATCGTTCATGGTGATATCAATTGCCCTTTCAGCTATGCATTACACGAAATGCTATGCTCTCAGAACCTGATGCACAGGGTGGACTGGCGCATGGTGGAACATGACGCTATCGCCAGTTCATATCAGGACAGCGCAGAAAATATGGCCGAACTGGCCAATGATATATTCACTATTCGCCACCGGGCGCCGGATATCACCATCTCCCTGCCCCAAACACTGGGGAACAGTCTGTTCCCTTCCCTCTGCATTACCGCTGTGCAACTAAAGCACCCCGACCGGGCCACCACCTTTCTGCGCAGCCTGTACCGGGCACTCTGGATCAAAGGCAAAGATATATCATCGCCTGCCGTTATTTATGATTGTCTTGAAGAGGCAGGCCTGCCCATCGAGCTGGATATCGATGGACTCTGTGAAGAGACGTTGCTATATCAGCAAAACGAGTGGGAAGCCCACAACCCCGGCCTGCAAACCCCCACAATACAGGCCCAGGACGGACGCCGCCTGGCGGGCTTGCTGGATCAGAAATCGGTACTCGACTTTCTCCGGGGGGCGGAGATAAATCAGGAGCTTAGCAGCCGCTCCCGGCAACAGAACCAGATGACGATAGCCATTTACGGCGATGAAAAAATTACAGAGCTGTGGGGCGTCCTTGCAACACTACGGGATGACAGCAACCTTCTGCTGCCACAATCGATGCAGGCACTCCACGACATGCTGTTATCACAGGAGCGCTGCCCCGACCTGATACTACTGAATAATACCGGACAACAGCGGGACCTTAATGATCTTTGCCGCGCCATATCCCACCAGGTTCGAGAGCAGAGGGTCCCCATCGCCGTGATCGGTCCCTCCATCAGTGACGCCGAGGAGGTCGAACTCTACGAGCTGGGCATCGCCGATTATCTCATACAGACGCGGGCCCCTGATATTATCCGGGCACGCATTAACCTGCTGCTACAACTTAAAAGTGCCCACGACATGCTCTCCCGGGCCGCCAGTATCGACGCACTCACACAGGTGTACAATCGGCGGGAGTTTGAACGATACTTTGAAACCGAATGGCGCAGAGGCCAGCGATCCCGGCAACCCATATCGGTCATCCTGCTTGATATCGATCACTTTAAAGCATTTAACGACAACTATGGCCATCTCCAGGGTGATCACTGTTTACAGCAGATAGCCAGTACTATCCAGGCGTCGGCCCGCCGGGCACAGGATCTGGTGTGCCGTTATGGGGGCGAGGAGTTTGTGATCCTGCTGCCAGAAACCAATCAGGAGGGCGCGAGCGTACTGGCAGAGCAGATACGCCAGAACATTGTCGCGTTAAATATCCCCCACGCGGCTGCTTTTGCTCATCAGCCGGTCTCCGCCAGCCTGGGGATAGCCACCGCACTGCCAGCAAACCGGGATCTGTCTCCCAGACAGCTGCTTCAGGACGCTGACAGCGCCCTCTATAAAGCCAAGCATAACGGTCGCAACCGGGTCGAACGATTGACCTCTTAAGCGCCCCATTAGGCGTTTAAATCCTGCTTAGCAGTAATCCGCAAAGGGAGGAAAGCGCCTGATCAGCCCCTCCCGTCCCAATTCTCGTAATAACTTAATATTTCGCTCCGGTATCTGCTCCGGATGGGCATAGTGGGTCAACGCACGCCCCATCTCCGCTTCCCTGATGATATGAAAGGCGGGCCAGGGTGAGCGGTTGCTCCAATGACTCAGATCATCTGCGGGGACCCCTGCAAAACGATATGCAGGGTGGAAGCTGGCCAGTTGCAGCACCCCCTCCAGTCCGGCCTGTTCCAGCAGCTCTTCAAACAGATGCAGGTGATCCAGATAATCGTAAAAATCCTGCAGCCCGGCGGGCACAATAAACAGCGTTGTCGATACGGTTTGCTCATCCGCCGCCAGAATCAGCTCAATTTCAGCCAGGAACGCTGCCACCAGTGGTTCCCCCTCCTGAGCCGTGGTAACCGCATAACGCAGGGTGTTATCTCTCACCACCGGTGCAGCAAACGGGCACAGGTTGAGCCCGACAACCATCGTTTCTACCCACTCCCGGGTGATCTTTTCTACCTCAGCGAGCGAATAGCCCCGCAGTGTTTCAGTCATAACCTTTACCCTATTCTGAACAGAGTTGAAACCGATACTTTTCAACTCAGCTAGGGTACTATACGGCCAGTTTTTTTGCCGAGAAATTATTGTGCCTGCCGCTCTGAGTCAGAACCGTTTTAATACCCGCTGGTATACCCTGAAACGCCCTGCAACCACTGATGCGCCACTGATCTGGCGCAGATGGCTGCTCGACAGGGGCTCGCTAACGCAACATCTTGTACAGGCCAGTCAGGGCCAGTTCAGTGTCGAAGTTGTGCGTCAATTATGGGGGCGACCGAGTCGCTCAGAGGCCCGGGCGCTGAATATTGATCCGCGGCAAAGAGTGCTGATACGAGAGGTCCGGTTACTCGGCCACGGCCAGCCCTGGGTATTCGCCCGCACCATTATTCCCGCCTCAACACTCACCGGCAAACAGCGAAAACTGAAAGGGCTGGGGTGTCGCTCACTGGGCAGTGTTCTGTTTCGTGACCCGACCATGAAGCGGGGGCCACTGCAGATCAGTCGTCTGATGCTGAACTGCGGCGATACAGCCTGGGCCCGACGCTCACTGTTCTACCTGGCAAATAAACCTCTCCTGGTAACCGAGGTTTTCCTGCCGGCCCTGCAACAGGTACACTACGGCAATAAATAAATTCGGATTGATCACTATGCAATTGAGTACACAGATAATCAGCCCGGTCTGGCAGCAAAAACTTAAAGCCTGTGGTGAGCTGATGCGGGTTAGTAAACCGATCGGCACCTACCTGCTACTCTGGCCAGCACTATGGTCCTTGTGGATTGCCGCCGCAGGCATTCCATCGATCAGTCTACTCATTATCTTTGTGTTGGGAACATTCCTGATGCGCTCAGCCGGGTGCGTTATTAACGATTTTGCCGATCGCAAGATTGATGGCCATGTCAAACGGACCGCTCAACGCCCTCTGCCTTCCGGGAGAATCTCCTCTCATGAAGCGCTGATATTGTTTGCCGCACTGTTAGCAGCCTCATTTGTACTGGTACTGTTCACCAATCAGCTGACAGTCTGGCTGTCCATCGTTGCGGTGGCACTGGCATCCTCCTATCCCTTTATGAAACGCTATACCCATCTGCCTCAGGTTGTACTCGGCATGGCATTTTCCTGGGCGATACCGATGGCGTTCAGTGCCACCCTGAACGAGGTGCCAAAAATCGCCTGGCTGATCTATATCGCCGCCATTCTCTGGATCATTACCTATGACACCATGTACGCGATGGTCGACCGGGACGATGATATCCGTATCGGCGTGAAATCCACCGCAGTGCTGTTTGGTGACATGGATAAAGCCATTATAGGGCTGCTGCAACTGCTGACGCTGACAATTTTTATCATGCTGGGTATCGATCTGAACCTGTCGTTCTGGTTCTATCTGGGTCTGCTGGGAATGGGGGGATTCTTTGTCTACCAGCAATACCTGATCAGAGAGCGTCAGCGGGAGGCATGTTTCACTGCGTTTCTGAATAATAATTACGCGGGAATGGCGGTTTTTATCGGCTTATTTCTCCACTATCTGACAACTTGATGACAAATAGCCTGGCAGAGGACACTTTGTCATATTTCTGTAACAGTTTCATAATCTAATATGACCGTCCTAATACATAGAATGAATAGATGAGGTGATTGGTCATGACGTCGGGTAAACGCGTTCTGATTGTTGACGACGAGGCTCCGATTCGCGAGATGATCGCTGTTGCACTCGAAATGGCTGGATACGATTGTATGGAAGCGGATTCCGCCCAGGCGGCACATCCCATGATCGTTGATCGTAAACCGGATATGGTGCTGCTTGACTGGATGATGCCAGGTATCAGCGGTATCGAATTTGCGCGCCGTTTGCGTAAAGATGAAATGACGTCTGACATCCCGATTATTATGCTGACGGCCAAAACCGATGAGGATAACAAGATTCAGGGACTTGAAACCGGTATTGATGACTACATTACCAAGCCGTTCTCCCCCCGGGAGCTGGTTGCTCGCCTGAAGACCGTGCTGCGCCGAACAACCCCAAAAGGCGTTGAAGAGCCGATCACCGTTGACAGCCTGACCCTGGATCCGGTGTCTCACCGGGTCAGTTCAGAGCTGAAACCACTGGAACTGGGCCCTACCGAGTTTCGCCTGTTGCAGTTTTTCATGACCCATCAGGATCGCGCCTACACCCGTAGTCAACTGCTGGATCTGGTCTGGGGTGGCAACGTCTACGTCGAAGAACGTACGGTTGATGTGCATATCCGTCGTCTGCGAAAAGCCCTGGGTGACCGTCACGACTACCTGATTCAGACCGTCCGCGGCACTGGTTACCGATTCTCTTCACAGGTCGCCTGAGCCTAGCCTATGTACAACTCCAGCCATACAATAGCCGGCAACCTCCTGCTAACGGTGGTTGTGAGTTTGTTTCTGGGGTTTATTATCGGCTATCCCGGCTGGACTCTGGCGTTGGCGATGTCCCTCTGGGGGGCCTATCAGGTTAAACAGTTCAATCGCTTACAGCGGTGGCTGATGCGCGAGGACCACACCGACGTGCCGGAAAGTAATGGTTACTGGGGGGAACTGTTTGATGAGATATCCCGGGATCAGAAACGCCAGATTCAGCGTACCCAGTCACTGCGCAATGTGATTCACCGGTTTCAGCAATCCTCTGCCGCACTCAGCGATGCCATCGTCATTATTGATGCCCAGAACCACCTGGAGTGGTGGAACAGAGCCGCGGAAAAACTCCTGGGGATGAAAACCCAGACCGACCGTGGCCGTTCGGTGATGAACCTGCTGCGTGACCCGCGCTTTGTCCGCTACTACCGCAAAAGCCAGTACGATGATCCCCTGCAACTGACATCCCCGGTACAGAAAGATACCGTTCTGGAGTACCGCATTACCCGCTTTGGTGCCGGTGACCGGATTCTGGTGGCCCGCGATATCACCCGCCTCAAGCAACTGGAACAGACCCGGCAGGATTTCGTCGCCAACGCCTCTCACGAGCTGCGCACGCCGCTGACAGTGATTCGGGGCTACCTTGAAACCTTCCTTGACCAGGAACTGCCCCGGCCGATGCTCCGGGGCCTGAGCCAGATGGAAAGCCAGTCCCGCCGGATGGAAAACCTGGTCGCCGACCTGCTGCTGCTTTCCCGACTGGAAACCAGTGCCCATGTCTCCGATGAACTGCCGATTCCGATTCACTCAATGATCGCGCGCATCCGTGAAGACGGCCTGGTACTGGGACAGGAGAAGAATCAGATAATAGAGATGGACCTGGAGCAAGACAGCGCCCTGCTGGGGCAGGAGTCCGAGGTCTACAGCGCGATATCAAATCTGGTGTTCAACGCAGTGCGCTACACCCCCGCCGATGGCCATATAAAACTACGCTGGTGGACCGATAAAGAGGGGGGGCATTTCGCCGTCAAAGACAACGGACCAGGGATCGACAGCATCCATCTGCCCCGCTTACAGGAGCGTTTCTACCGGGTTGATGAAAGCCGCTCGTCTGACAGCGGCGGTACCGGTCTCGGGCTGGCGATCGTCAAACACGTCATGCTGCGGCACGGCGGCAAACTCAGCATCAGCAGCCAATTGGGCAAAGGCAGCACATTTACCTGTCACTTTCCCCATGAACTGGTGATTCCCGCGGCCGAGAAAGTCAGAGCCAGGCAGTAAAAAAAACGCACCATCGGTACGTTTTTTAGCCCCCACTCGACCGCCTGCTTAGCCCGTCAGCCTCGCTTATCGTTTAACTGCCGCTGACCGGTTAACCCTGTAAGATCGATCTCACCTCCATCGGTATACTCTTCAACCCAGAAGATCGTCGCGCCAACCACAGCCGCAGGCATGATCAGCAGATTAAGCAGCGGAATCATCATGCCGACAGAGATCAGTCCACCAAACCCCACTGAGGTCAGCCGACGCTGCTTCAGGGAGTCTTTCATATCACGAAAGCTCACCCGGTTATTATCCATCGGGTAATCACAGTACTGAATCGCCATCATCCAGCAGCCAAACAGAAACAGCAGCACCGGCGCCACCATACCCAATACCGGGATAAACGTCAGGATCATCAGGAACAGCAATCGCGGCAGGTAATAAAACAGTTTAGAGAGCTCCCGGGCCACCGTCCGGGGAATCAGCGCCAGAATCTCCTTCCAGCCGGAGTCGGTGATGGTCACCCCCCGTAAACGCTGCTCAACTTTCTCGGACAGAATGCCATTGAACGGGGCCGCAATAATGTTGGCTACAACACTGAAACTGTAATACACCGTAATCAGTACCAACGCCGCAATCAGAGGCCAGAGAAGGTAACGTAAAAACTGCAGCCAGTCCCAGTCCGGCAGGATTGAACCGAGCAGATAGTCAATCCAGTAGCCCATCTGATCAAACAACAACCAGATTGCGCCGGTAAACAGAAAAATATTGATCAACAGAGGCACCACAACAAAGTGCCGAATTCCCTTCTCTGGCAACATCGCCAGACCACGCAAAAAGAAGTTTGCGCCGCGTAACGGATTTCCTTTCATCATTTCCTCAATGGGTTAACAGATCAAAATCAGGCAAAAAAGTGGTTATAAAAACGCACAATCACAGCCAGAACCATCATCGACAGACCTATCCGGTTGATCAGAAATTCCCGTTTGGTAAAACTGATCGTTGCCTGCCAGAATATAATTATCGACTTGAAATCACTGGTGCGCAGCACATAGAGTATCAGTGACACCAGAAATACGCCAAGACCGACCATCATTAACAGCTGTTCCGCCACTGCCAGAGTCATTTTATCATCACCATTAGTTACTATTCAGAGCGCTAAGATTAACAGAAATAGTCTGCAATAGTGGCTGGTTTAGCCTATAACTTTATGTGAATATAAAATTTTCCTGTTCCTTTTTTCCTCTTCTTTTTATTCACCGGAGTCTCCTATGCATGCAATATCAATTCATCAGTTTGGCGGTACAGAAGAGCTAATTTACAGTAAACAAGCCAAACCTCAGCTTAACCCAGGCGAGGTGCTGGTTAAGACCACCGCCACCGGAGTAAATCCGATTGACTGGAAAACCTGCTCCGGCGGAGGGGCTAGTGGCTTTGTCGAAGAGTTCCCGTTTATTCCCGGCTGGGAGTTTTCAGGTGTGATTGCCGACCCGGGTGATACGGGTTACAAGGTCGATGACGCAGTGTTTGGTATGATCAGATTCCCCCAGCCTGCCGGCTGCTATGCCGAATACATCGCCGCACCAGCCGCGCAGATCGCCCGCTTGCCGGATGCTGTTGATCTGATGATGGCCGGCGGTCTGGCCACGGCCAGTCTGACCGCCTGGCAGGCACTATTCAATAAAGGAGAACTGCAAACCGGCCAGCAGGTGCTGGTACTGGGTGCCGCGGGCGGCGTGGGTCACCTCGCGGTGCAGCTGGCTCAATGGGCCGGGGCCCATGTCACTGGAACAGCCTCGATGCACAATCATGAGTTTCTAGCAGAACTGGGGTGCGAACGTGCCATCGATTACCATACCCAGAGTCTCAATGAGTATAGCAACAGCATGGATCTGATTATCGACTGCGTGGGGGGAGATACCGGCATCGGAGCCCTGCCCTGTCTCAAACCCAACGGCGTCTTAGTCACCCTGCCCTCGGTAACCAAAGAGCAGGTGATCGCCGCAGGTGCCGCCCAGAAGCGGCGTGTTGAACCCATTTTCTGCGAACCATCAGCAGAGCAGTTAAGCCGCATCGCTCAGTTGGTGGCCGACGAGGACCTGAAGTTGCACATCGGCGAGACATTCCCGCTGGAAAAGGCCGCTGAAGCGTTCGAACTGAGCAAGAGCGGCCATGTCTGCGGCAAACTGATTCTGACCGTCAATGGTCAGGCTTAAATACCCCTCAGGAGTTTACTCCGGGCGTTTGAGAGAGATAATCCGCCTGCAGTTGTTGTAACTGCATCACGACCTTCACCACAGAACGGTCTACCAACGCAGGCAACATAGCGCCGGGGCGGGCTTTAGATACCTGAATGGTCCGTTCCAGCGCATAGCTAAGTTGCTCTAACTGTTGATTAATCTGGGGGGTGTTCTGTGGCAGCTCCTGCAACGCCGCCATATTGCTGCGCAGCTCGCCGGAAATTGCGTCATAAGAGGTATTCGCCTCTGCCGCAACGCCCCAGGCGGTCATCGCGTAAAGTACCACTAACTGCTGGCAAAGCAGCTCCTGCTGGCCCAGCAACGACAACGGCCGGGCGTTGTCGTCCGGTTTCGCCAATACAACTTTTTCCAGAGTGGCATCCGCCTGACTAAGGAGTATTTCGTTCCCGGAATAAAGCTCTTTAAAATGCATCTTATCGGCTTTGCGCTGATACAGCTTTTGCGCCGACTGCCAGCTTTGCCCCAGCCGTACCAGCTGTTGCTGTACCGCCCCATCGGCAACAAAATCAGTCAGTTGCTGTTGTTGCGCAGAAAACTTCTGAGTAGCCTGCGTCAGTTGCTCATCGGCGTTACGGGCACGAACCCCCAACGCAGAGAACAGATAACTTTTCAGCATCACCTGTGTCAGCGTCCGCTGCTGTGCCGCCATAGCGATCGCTTCAGCCTGAGTGTTGATTTCTGCAGCCCGGGCTAAACCCGCCAGACAGACGGTCATTAGTAGGGTCGAGATTGATGCTTTGATGATTTTTTTAGTCTTCATATCAATACTGTCTTCAGGCTGTTTGAGTGGTAGTTTGTAACAGAGTCTGCACATGATCCAATAGCGCATTTTCAGTCCAGGGTTTTGTCAGAAAAACACTGACACCCGAGTTCTGAGCTTCATCACGATGCCGCTGGGTGTTTCTCGAAGTGATCATCAGTACCGGAATATCGCTCATCCCTTCCCGGCCACGAATCGTACTGGTCAGCTCCATACCGCCCATCCGGGGCATCTCCAGGTCGGTCAGTACCAGATCCGGACGTTTTTTACGCATCTGATTCATCGCATCCAGTCCATCGATAGCGGTGCTGACATCATAGCCGGTGTCCCGTAGCAGGGTAGACAACGAAGCCCGCGCACTGAGAGAGTCATCCACCACCAGCAGTTTCGGCAGGCCCAGATCGCTCTGCACCGCTACCGGATTAAATAGGTTGTGCTGACTCGCCAGCTTATAACGGATTCGGGCGGGCAGATCGATGACCGCGGCGGTATCACCATTGGCGAGAATCGTCAGCCCGGGAATGCCCGGCAGGTCAGGCAGATAATCCCCCATCTGCTTGAATGCCAGTTCCCGGTGCGCGATCAGCTCACGCACCATGACCGCAACCTTCTCCCCCTGCCCCAGATTAACCAGCAATACCGGATGAACCTCTCCCGCGGTGTAGGGAGTGCCGTATTCACCCAACAGTGCTTCCAGGCCGTAAGCAGGAAACTGTTCGCCATTATGCTCAAATATCATTCCCTCAGTTGTATCACTCAGCGTTCCATCCAGCGATATCATGGTCTGCTCCAGACCATGGCTGGCCAGGGCATAGATCTGCCCACCGGCACGAACCAACAGGGTTTTTATCATCAGCGAACTGGAGGGCATCGATAACACGAAAGTGGTTCCTTCTCCCGCCTCTGAGCGGATATCCAGAACGCCCTGCAACCGCATGATCTGCTGATGCACAACGTCCATGCCGATCCCCCGGCCGGAGAGCTGACTGATCTCATCCCGGGTCGAAAATCCGGGGATAAGAATCAACCGCTCGGCGTCACGCTTGCTTAACTGCACCTCAGTGTCGATCAGCCCGCGCTGAATAGCCACTTCACGAATCCGCTCGGCATCAATCCCCCGGCCATCATCGCTACACTCCACCCGGACCTGATCCTGATCCAGCCAGAAGCGCAGCACAATGCGCCCCTGCTCTGCTTTACCCTGACGCTGCCGCTGTTGCGGGCTTTCCAGGCCGTGATCAACCGCGTTGCGGATAATATGCATCAGCGGGTCGGTGAGCTGACTGAGAATATGACTGTCGATCCGGACCGCCTCTCCCTCGATAATCAGCTCCGCCTGTTTTCCGGTACTGCGACACGCCTGACGAACCACCCGGTGTAGTCTGGCAGCGATCGATTTAACTTCTACCAACCGGGTACTGAGTACCTGTTCCAGGGTCTCTTTCTGCACCCCGGACTGGATAATATGCAGCTCTCCGGTACGACGGATATGGCGGTCCATCAGTTGCTCTACCTCCTGGATATCCGCAGCCGCCTCCTGTAGCCGGGACATACTGGTATGCATCTCGTTATAACGATCCATCTCCAGCGGATCAAAGTTGTCATCGGTATCGGTTGCCGGCTGCATGGTAAACTGTTCATGCAGTTGCTGTTCAAGTTCAAACATGATCCGCTGCAAAACCCGCTGACGATCGCGGCTGAGACGAACATAACTGCGCAGCTGCGTAATCTGTTCATTTAACTGGGTATTCAGGGTGGTGCCTTCACCGGCAAGACGCATCAGCTCATCCAGCGTTGCCTGAGGAACACGGAAAACGGTCTGCTCCCGGGAACTCTCAGCAGCATCCTGGGGAGGCTCCTCCTCTGCCAGAGACAGCGCTGTTTCAGTATCCGGCCCCTGCACGGTTAACGGCTGTGTCTGTATTGGCACAACCTCGCTGTCGCTCAGTTCCAGCCCTTCACTGCGTAAGCGATAATGCCAGTCCATTAACAGCTGCAGCATCGCCCGGACGTTCTCAGGCGCGGCCGACTGATTTATTACCGCCTCACACATCATCGCCAGCGTATCGGTTATCGCCGTCAGGTCATTGCAAAGCTGTGTACCCGGCTGCTGTCCCGCTTCGGTATAGAGTTCAAAGATATCTTCCAGCCGGTGAGTCAGGTTGGCTATACCACTGATACCCGCCATATTGGCCAGACCTTTAAGCGTATGCGCTGCACGTTGTGCCTCTCGTATTGCTTCAGGGTTCTGCCGTTCGGCTATAGACTGAAGCTGTTCTGACAACTGCTCAGACAAAACCGGCAACTCACTGAACAGCATATCCAGCAGCTGGGGATCAATATCTGCGGCGATATCCAGCTGGATATCGCTGTCGTCAGCCCATTCCTGCTCAATACTGTGCGCAGTTTGCAGTCTTGCCAGTGACAACAAGCCGCCAATATAGCTGATCTGCTCTTCGGTCGGACTGGCGGGAAGCTCCAGCGCTTCAAGCTGATCCAGCAACACCTGCTGCCGGGAAAGATCATTAATGTCGTCCAGATAACTGACCAGATCACTGAGCAGGGCACTGATCTGCAAGAGCATTTGCCCCTGCAACTGCGCCGGATAACGCTGTAACCAGTCGATATTGACCTGCAACCCCAGCACAATGTCCGCCGCACCGCTCAGATGAACCGTATGCATCGCCCGAATCACCGGGTCTAATAGCTTTTGCGAGTTTTCCAGCAGCGCTTCAGCCGTATCAGTGTTGCCGCCGTTCTGCTGCCACAGTGATTCAAGCTGTTGCAGCGAACCGGTGAGCATCTCCAGCACCGCCGGATCCAGCTGTGGTCCCGGTTGTTGCAACTGCTCCAGAGCCACCTGACAGAATAACGGCGGGTGCTCTGCGGGGAGAGACTCTGCGGGAGACTGCTCTGCGGGCTCAGGCAGCGCCCCGACCTCAACAGCCAGTACCGGAGGCTCCGGGTCAGTGGACGGAGCTGCATCAGAAACAGTCTGAGCGGGCGGATTCAGCCGTTGCAGATCAGATAACAGCAGTGGCTGTAAAAACGCCCGGTCATCCTCCGGCAAGGGTTCCTGCCAGCAGGGAGCGCTCATCAGAGACAACAACGGCGCCACAGCGTCCTCTTGCAGCGTGGTCAGCAGCAAGGTTGCCTGTTGCTGCAGTTCAGCACGCTGTGGACTTTCGCACTCCGATTGCCACAGTTCCGCCAGCAGAGCAAACAGATCGGCAAAGCCGGTATACGCCTCATCACCCGCCAGCTCTGCCAACTGGTGAAGCTTAGCTATGCCGCTATCAGTTTCCAATTCAGCGAGCTGACTGAGCTGTTTTACCCAGCTGTTGGGAAGTGAACTGCTGGTAGTTTCTTCAACCTCTGCTGCGGTTTCAGACACCCTCTCCAACGCTGTAGCAGACACAGTCTCAGAAAGCTGAACGGTCAGCTTCTCACAGTCCTGTGCCAGCAACTCTGCCAGAAACTCGCAATCCTCTTCGGGCAGCGGCTCTGGCCAGTGGCTGTCACTCAGACTGGCAAGAAGATACTGCCAGACACCACTGCCCGGCCGATGAATAAGATCCTCCAGCGCGTTATGGAAATCCAGCAACAGCACCCGCTGCTCGGAAGGCTCTTCAATCTGATCAAGCTGCTCGAGCTGTTCGGCAAATAATGCCAGACCATCAGCAATGCCCAGTAACCCGGCTTCGCTGAAGGGATCAACCAGCTGTTGCAACGCCTCAGCCAGGTCTGCAGCATCGGGCTGGTCATCCACCTGCCGCTGTAATTGGGTCAGAAACTGTTCTGCTGCGGTGATACTTTCAAGGATCATGCTATCTGCCTGTCAGGTGACTCAGGAAGCGACCGGAGCCGCCAGCTTGAATACGCTGACAGATCGCTGAAGTTCCTGTGCTGCGCTTACCAGCTCATCAGAGAGTTCAGCCTGCTGCAGCATCTCCTTGTTGGTCGCCAGGGTGGTTTCATCGATCTTACCTGCCCGTACCCGCAGATCCTTCGCCACCCGGGCCTGTCTGGCCGAGTTCTGTGCGATGCGCACGACCGACTCTACCAGTGTCTGGGTGGTTGCACGGGTTTCATCCATCCGCTCACCCGCTTCCTCTGCCAGACGGGTGCCCTCCACCACATCAGCGATTACGGTGTTCATAACGTTGATAGTATCTGCGGTTTCCAACTGAATATTATTAACCAGAGATTCGATCTCAGAGGTCGCTTCACGGGAGTTCTCCGCCAGACGCTGCACCTCATCTACCACCACCATCAGGCCTCGTCCCGCTTCACCGGCAGATGCCGCATGCATACTCGCATTCAGTGACAGTACATGGGTTCGCTCAGAGATGTTGTTGATCAGGCTGACGATACCGCCGATCTCCTGGGAACGCTCACCCAGGCGTTTAATACGTTTTTCCGCCTCGTGAATGGTCTGACGGATCTTATTGATACTGCCAATCGTCTGGGATACCGAACTCATCGCTGTTTCTGAGGTTTTGATCGCTTTCTGGGATGCGTTGTTGGTCAGCACCGCCAGTTTTGAGATCAGCTCCATCGCCTTGATGGCAGAGTCCAGCCCCTGCAGGGTTTCAACGATCTCCTCCTGCTCCCGGCTGGCGTAAGTCAATACGGTTTCAGACTGAGACTTCACCTGCACAGAGGCATTATTTACCCGCAGGGAGACGGCATTTACGTCGTTCAGTACGGTTTCTATTGAGGTTGTCAGTTGGTTGATCGAGTCAGCAATCGCACCAGTAACATCTTCCGCCACCGGAACCCGGACGGTAAGGTCCCGCTGACTAATCTGAAATACGCTCTTGATCAGCTCGATAATCGAACCGTTGAGCTGACGGTTCTCTTCCTCTTTGGTTTGCAACGCCTGCTCTTTCTCGTCCAGCAAGGTATCCAATACCAGACCAAACTGTCCCAGCTCATCGCGGGACTCTAGTTGGCTGCGGGCATCCACATCACCTTCCCGTACCCGGTTAACTGTTTCCTGCAGCTTTTTCACCGGGTCGACCACCCCGAACTTGATAATCGACATCGCCACTGCCAAAGCCACAATCATCATCGCCATGGAGAAAAAGAAGTAACTCACCATGGTGAGCGTCTCTTCAGCCTGTAACGCACTGTTATCGGCTTTCTGCTTATCCGCCAGCTTGATAATACGAATAATGTGTGGATCCAGCGCTACAATAATCGCTGGCAGCAGACGAAACAGACTCTCTCTGCGCTCAACCGCATCGGATAACTGAGCGAAAAGCTGTTCAGCTTCAGTAATATCATCCAGGGCGTTGCGGCTCTGAGAGATCTGTTCAGAAGCAGCTGTCTGCAGCGCTCGCTTAAGTTGCTCAATCTGCTGCTTAACCATACTTTTCGAGGCGGCTTGTCCGGCGCTGAAAATATAGTCATTGACATTGCTGTTCAGGTTAGTGAATGAACTGATCAGATTTGGCTGACGGGTTCTTGCTACCCGCTCACCGGCAGTGGACATCAGTGTTCTCATCTCCCCTGAAAGCCCCTCTTCAGGTGTCAGACCAGCAACGATGGCCGCTTCTGAAGCATCATAAAGGGTATCCTGATAGTTATCGATTACGGTCTGCAACTTCAATACCCGCTGCAGGTCTTCAGGCGTCTGCAGATACTGTTTCAGCTTGAGGATATCCTGATCCACTATCGCCATAGTGCGGTTAAACAGCGTCAGCTGCATCAGATCATTCCCGATCTGAAAGCTCTTTTCGTAATAGCGGGCCTGAGTGATATTCGCATCAATATTCCCCGTCAGCCGCAAGAAAGCATTAACCTGCTGGGAACGTTCCTCAGACTGCTCATCGATGACAATGGTCTGGTAATAGGAAGCACCCATAAAGATAAGGCCTATCAGCATCAGAACGCCGGCTATGGCGAACTTAAGCGGCATCCGTATATTACGGAACTCCCACCTCTGCGGGCTGTTATCGGTTTTTATCTGCCTGAATGAAGTCATACGTGGTATTCCCCGTGTCAATATCTGCTTTATCCAGCGTTTCAGGCCGGGAGAGCGGAATCGGTCTTGATAAAGCGCTGCTTCTGTCTGGAAAAGTAGGCCCGGTGATCAAACTCAAACCAGATCGAGTTTTGATAGCGATATTCGCCACTAGAGATGCCATCCAACAGATCAGGGCAAGGTGCATCGGCCCGGCCGGGATTGGTGATCCCCTGTGGTGTTTCCTGCAGCAGCACTGCTGCGGTCGCAGGCTGTGCATCGAGCAGCAGTAGCCATCCCTTTTTCGGATCGGTTATACCCAGCCCCAGAGAGGCTGCCAGATCATATACAGGAACAGCATCACCGCGATGGTTGATAAACCCGACAAACCAGTCGGGGGTATCGGGAATAGCGCACAGCCGCTCACAGCGATGCAACTCCGAACGGACCTGTGGCTGTAGCAGCAGTTGCAGAAATCCGACCCGGAATCCATGACGAAGATCGTATTGCTCCTGTGTTTCAACCGCGCCGCCCATAGCGATATTGTGCTGTTCCATTGATATCGGTACCTCAGAGAAAGGCGTTAACCTGTTCCACCAGTTCCTGATCGGAAAATGGCTTGGAGATCATCGCTTTGGCCCCCTGGAGCTGTGCCCAGACTTTATCCGCTTCCTGATTCTTACTGGAAACAATCACCACCGGGATCTCCCGTGTCGTATCACCAGAAGTGATCTGACGACAGGCGGCAAAGCCATCCACTTCAGGCATAACAACATCCATGAGAATAAGATCCGGTTTCTCCTCAACAGCCTTGCTAACCCCCTGCTGACCATTCGCCGCCACAATAATCTCAGCATCAACAGCCTGAAGTGCTGTGCAGATACGCTGCTGCTGTACGGGATCATCTTCAACGACCAGAATTTTCTTACTCATTACCACTCCATTTAATATTCAGTTACCAGACTCTCTGGCATAACACTTATCTAGTTTCGCTTAAACTCATTGACCCAACTGGACACCCGGCCGATGACCTTCTGGAACTCCTCCGGATCGATAGGCTTGGTCAGGTAGGTGGAACAGCCAGCCATAATCCCCTTAACCTCATCCAGAGGTGAGGTTTTCGAGGTTAACATAATAATCGGGGTTTTCTTCAGCGTCGGTAGCTCACGCATCCGGGTGCAGGTTTCAAAGCCATCGATACCGGGCATTACCACATCCAGAAAAATAAAATCAAATGGACCATCGTTTACCCGCTCCAGCGCCTGCTCGCCGGTGTCGGCGTAAGCAAGTTCAACGGCGGCGGGAAGCTTTTCCAGCTCCAGCGTCAGGGCCTGCTGCATCGCACTATTGTCATCCACCACCAGTACCCGGTAGTGATCCTGTTGCGTGACAGGTTGCGGCAGATCAGCCGTTACCTCGGTATATTTCCTGAAACGTTCCTCTGCTGCGGCAGCGGCAGCCTGAAGGTCATCACACGACTCTTCATTTTCAGAGGTCATCTCGTCCAGAGTGCGGATGACCCGCGACGATACCAGCGGGTAGCGGATATGTCCCAGTCCGCTCTCCGATGGAACCTCCCTACTGACCTGAATCATTCGCGAGCGATAGCCGGCAGATAGTTTCTCCAGAGCAGGATCAGCCGTTGCCTCCTCACCAAAAAGTAATAACAGATCCGGCGGCATCTGTGGATCAAAGGCCACCAGTTCGTAACGCTGATTTCTCGATAGTTCGAGTATCCTGGCCAGCTTCTGCTGCTGATCGGCGGGAAAGCCTATAGTTCCAATATTCATGGTATTTCCTGATTAACCACTACAGCAAAACATCTATTCCACCCCCGGCGGGCGGGAATTAACATAAAACGGCTTATCTAATCAAAAAAGCGCTAAACAGATATTCGAACAAAGGGGCAACAATGATGGAGGTAAAGTGTTACAGAGTCTTTAAACTGCTTCAGACCAACACACTATCCGTTTACTTAAGCGTCTCAGCGACTATAGATTTGCGGATATCACGCTCTACATAAACCAAACTGGCCCGCCTGATCTTAAGCTGAGCCAATTGACCTTTGTTATATTTATTGTCTGTAAAACAAGTGCTTCTTTCTCTGCTGAGCCGGTCAGTCAGCACCGGACTCAAACAGCTGTATCAAACTACGGCTTATGTAAGGTTTTGACAAGCCCGGGGCAGACAGTCAGGATTGATTTATTGGTTGCAGCACCCGATTAAGATCTCTGCAAACGAACGTTGCGGTAATGAAGGGTTTCTTTAAAATCAAATACTAAGGGAAAAATAAAGAAACAGGGAGTCAATGATCTGGCGCAATTGTTGTCGCAGAAACAACCTCCCAAACTGGGTAACACGCCATAAAAAGCCCTATACAATCAGGGCGCATCACTGCATAGCTGCTGTTGCTGGCGCAAAATCAGTCGACACCCTTTCGCCAGCAAACCCAGCTCTGAACAGCGATCTTTTACCCAGGCTTTATCATCTTCAGTGGCCTTCTCATGAAAAGGAGGGATAGTGTTGCAGATGCCCACTGTTGGCTGACTGGTTTCCCAGCACGCTTTAAAGTACGTTCCACCACTAACCGTACAGCGGTATTCCGAATCCTTACACTGCTCTACCCGCTGCAACGCATCCGCAAGACAGCCTTGCTGATCGGTTTGCTGACCGGCCGAAATACCTTCCCGGCGCTGTTGCTCAACCATCGTCTGGTGTTCTTCATTCCAGCTCTCCAGCCATTCAGGCGCGTTCAGCCAGCTGTAAAAAACGCCCACAATGATCGCCAACAGCAGACCCAGCCAAAAACGTCGCATAACTCTTAAATCCTTTTTTAACGCCTGCGAACGTAGAGTCCAAACAGACAACAACAAAAGCCAGCCGCGCTGGCCAGCATCGTAAGATTTACAAACATAGGATTACGAACAGCAAAGGGAATAAATGGATGTGATGCCTGCATATCACAGACCTCTGCCATATAATCAAATGAGCCTCCCGCAGCGAGACACTGATTGACGCTGTTCAATTCAGACCAGAACACCCCCATCAATACCACGCCGGGGAGTATCAGCAGTATCAGGCCCAGACGCAACATCACTCTTCGCTGACTCCAATATTACTGACACCCTCATTTGCAGCCAGCAGTTTCAGCTCTTGAATGGCTGAAGCCGAAGCACTCTTCATCGCCGCCAGCCGGTTGATCACCTCTTCCTGAAAGCTCTCCTCCTGCTGCATCATTTCATGATGGCTGATATAGACCAGTAGCTCTTCATCGGACATATCGGCATCGGCAGTCACTTCGATAAAGGTTGCGACGCACTCCAGTGACAGATTACCAACGCTGGCCGCTTCTGTCCGGTTCGGCTCCAACAAACAGTTGATGGTTGAATACAGCGCGACCATCGCATCCAGAGCCGGGGATGCGCCATACATATCAAATTCGTCAAGATCAGGCATATTGGCTTCTACATTAGCCTGCTGCACCTCAAAGTTCATTTTCGCTCCGGTATTACCGAGCTTGTTCCAGACACCATCAAGGATGCTGCGCACCTGGTCGCGATCACCAAACTCAAGCAGGGTAGAAAACAGCGCGAAGTTGGGAAACATCCGCTCCGTCAGCGCCACGGAGAAGGCGCTCAGTTGCCATCCATCGAGCACTTTCAGCTCTTTTTCCAGTGACCATTGTGACATCAGATACTCCCCCCAGACTCTATTTCGATCCTATTGTACCGCGCATGAATCATTTTGCAGCAGTTCTGCTTAATTTACTGCAACACTCCGGACGGTTTCAGTGTTCGGAGCTCCGTTGATTAATCCGCTGATTCGGTTCGCTTTTTTACTGTATACTTCAACTGCAAAGTCAGCTCTTAGCGGAATTAAACCATGAATAACAAGAATCCCATTGTAGCGGTCATCAGAGGACTGGACAGTCTCAGCGAATGGACCGGGCGCAGCATCGCCTGGTTAACACTGCTGATGGTGTTGGTGACCTTTGTTGTCGTTGTAATGCGTTATATCCTCAATATTGGCAACATTCAGTTGCAGGAATCCGTCATCTATATGCACAGTTTTGTCTTTCTGCTTGGCGCAGGCTATACGCTCAAGCATGACGGCCATGTCCGGGTGGATATCTTCTACCGCCCCCTGAGCGAACGGGGCAAGGCGATCATCAATATCGTCGGTACTCTGTTTCTGCTGCTACCGGTTTCACTGTTTATTCTATGGATCTCCTGGGACTATGTGATGTTTTCATGGCATACCATGGAAGGCTCTCAGGAGGCCGGAGGGATTGACGCGCTTTACATTCTCAAAAGCTCACTGCTGCTGATGCCGGTGCTGATGGTGTTACAGGGCATTGCTGAACTGTTACGCAACCTGCTGGTACTGACCGGCCAGGCACATCTGACTGAAGCCGACGCTCAGGAGCACCCGTTATGATGGAATTTTTACCCTTACTGCTGTTTGTCGGCGCCATCTTTGTTCTGCTGCTGGGTTACTCGGTGGCGTTTTCCCTAGCGGGCACCGGGCTGATATTTGCCGCTATCGGAATCATGACCGGGCACTTTGAGGCTAGTTTCCTGGAAGCGGTGCCCAATCGTCTGTTCGGCATTATGAACAACTCGGTACTGATCGCCGTGCCCCTGTTTGTCTTTATGGGCGTGATGCTGGAAAAATCCAAAATTGCAGAGGAACTGCTGGATACCATGGCGGCCCTGTTCGGTCCGCTCCGGGGGGGATTGGGAATATCGGTCACTGTTGTTGGCATGTTGCTGGCCGCCAGCACCGGTATCGTCGGCGCGACAGTGGTCACCATGGGGCTGCTATCGCTGCCCACCATGTTGCGCCGGGGTTATGATCCGAAGGTCGCCACCGGGGTCATCTGTGCTTCAGGTACGCTGGGACAGATCATCCCCCCCTCAATTGTGCTGGTACTGCTGGGTGATGTTATCTCCTCAGCTTATCAGCAGGCGCAACTGGATCAGGGGATCTATTCCCCCAAGACAGTGACTGTCGGCGACCTGTTTCTTGGTGCACTGCTGCCCGGCCTGTTGCTGGTAGCTGCCTATATCGTCTACCTGATCTTTAAGGCGGTCTTCCACCCCGACACCGTGCCTGCTATCCCAAAAGAGGAACGGGATGCAATGGATAACATGTTTAAACGGGTGATCTCGGCACTGTTACCCCCGGTTTTTCTGGTTGGTCTGGTACTGGGCTCCATTCTGGGAGGCTGGGCAACCCCCACAGAGGCCGCGTCAGTCGGTGCAGTGGGTGCAATGGTGCTGGCGATGGCCCGCCGCTGTTTCACCCTGTCCATCCTTCAGGATGTGATGCGCACCACCACGCAGGTCAGCTCGATGGTGTTTATTATTCTGGTAGGTGCATCAATCTTCTCGCTGGTGTTCCGTGGCTATGGTGGGGATGATCTGGTACGCCACTTCCTGTCTAACCTGCCCGGAGGGGTGTTTGGTGCTGTGGCGCTGGTTATGCTGGTGATCTTCCTGCTGGGCTTCTTCCTCGACTTTATCGAGATCACCTTTGTCGTGGTACCGATCGTTGCCCCTATTCTGCTGGCCATGGGACTTGATCCGATCTGGCTTGGGGTGATGATCGCCCTCAACCTGCAAACCTCGTTCCTGACGCCGCCGTTTGGCTTTGCCCTGTTCTACCTCCGTGGCGTGGCGCCGGAAACGATCTCAACCATGCAGATCTACCGCGGTGTGATTCCGTTTATTATGATTCAGCTGGTGGCCCTGATGGCCCTTGCACAATGGCCAGCGATGGCCACCTGGCTGCCAAACCTGGTGTATGGATAGATCAGAATCCGATCCAAAAAAACCTCATAGCGGAATGCTATGAGGTTTTTTCTTAGTAAGCAGGATGAATTATCTTGAAGCACTATTATCCCAGTTCCAGATAGGTGCTCTTTCGTCCATACGAGCCGCCTGATCACCCACCCCTGAAGCATCACTTTTCATTTCTGAATGAGTAACAACATAACCAGAGTATGGTTCCTTGGGCAGAGTATTCATTGCAAAAGCGCTGGATGCGATCACTAAAGACCCTAAAGTAACAGCTGTTAAAAATTTAATAATCATGTCTACTTCCTCATATATTGTTAGCTCAGCCTTAATATATGAGAGCTTCCTGAAACACTCCTGAAAACCATAATGACTCTTATAATATTTATAATTAAATATATTGTTTCAGGGAATAAAAAAGCAGGCATAATGCCTGCTTTTCGCGTTACTTTTCAGCATTAATGATCGTTTACAGGGTCCGTGCGTTAAGGTAAGCCTGCTCAGACACCGCATGCCACTTGATCGCCTGTTCGCGGAACTTCACGAAAGAATCGAACACTTTCTGCGTCATCGGATCTTTCGCGGCTTCTTCGGTTACAACCTCATCAGACAGCGTTCTGATCTGCTTCAACACATCGTCAGGGAACGGACGCAGCTCGACACCCTCCTCATTCACCAGTTGCTCCAACGCCCGGTTATTCTTAGCGGTGAAGTCAGCCAGCATATCCTGGTTAGCCACCCGGATCGCATTCCGGACGATAATCTGCAGATCTTCCGGCAATTTCTCAAAGGCTTCCTTGTTCATAAAGCATTCAAGCGTTGTACCTGGCTCATGCCAGCCAGGGTAATAGTAGTATTTAGCCGCTTTGTGCAGACCAAACGCCAGATCATTGTAGGGTCCAACCCACTCCGTCGCATCGATGGCACCGGATTGCAACGATGGGAAGATCTCACCGCCTGGCAGCAGCACCGGAGTACCACCGGCACGCTTAAGCACCTCACCACCCAGCCCCGGAATCCGCATTTTCAGGCCTTTCAGATCGTCAACCGAGTTGATCTCCCGGTTAAACCAGCCGCCCATCTGTACGCCGGTATTACCCGCTGCACCAGGGATCAGACCAAACTCAGCATAGACCTCTTCCCAGAGTTCCATGCCGCCGCCATGATAGAGCCAGGAGTTCATCTCCTGCGCCGTCAGACCAAAGGGTACCGCAGCAAAGAATTGCGCAGCACGGGATTTACCCTTCCAGTAATAGGAAGCGCCATGCCCCATTTCCGCGGTTCCCCGGGAAACGGCATCAAAAATTTCCAGCGCGCCCACCAGCTCTTTAGCGCCATAAACTTTTACATGGATACGACCACCGGTCATCTGCCCAATCAGGTCAGCCAGATAGTTAGCGCCCGTCCCCAGCCCCGGGAAATTCTTCGGCCAGGTGGTTACCATTTTCCATTCAATGGTTTCCGGCTTTGTTGCAACTGCCGGTGCGGCAGGTTGAGGGGCAGCCGGTTTACAATCAGCAACCTCTTTTTTCTCTTCGGTACAGGCTGCCAGGCCAGCAGCAGCAACGCCCAGACCAAGCACTTTGACAATCTCACGACGTTTCACAAGGCTTCTCCCTAATCGTCATTTTAGTTATCTAACTGTCTAACGTTATTGTATTTTTTATCTATAACCCACTGAACATAGCACCAAGTCATAAAGGCTGCAATTTCAAATAGTAAGCACGGCCCCATCGATTAATCAGTAAAGATAAAATGCGGCAGGATTAAGAGACGCATTTATTCTATTAAACTGAATTACTGATATACTCTCCTGCGTTACACCTAACCTGAGAACGGAAACCAGCTTGCAACCGCTTAATCTTCTTAAATCTATTACTGACGCCAAAACCAGTCTGCGAAAATCAGAGCAGAAAGTTGCCGATTACGTTCTGGAGCATCCATCCGATGTCATCCATATGCGTATTGTCGATCTGGCCTCAGAAGCGAATGTCAGCGAGCCGACCGTGGTGCGTTTCTGCCGTGCACTCCACTACGATGGATTTCAGGACTTTAAGCTGACCCTCGCTCAGGGGCTTGCCAGCAACGCCAACTTTGAACAGTTCTCTCTGAACAGCAAAGATACCGTCAGCGAGTTCAAGCAAAAGATCTTCGATTCAACCGTAGGCAATATGATGCGGGTGCGGGAGGAGCTTGATGCCAATACCCTGGAAGAAGCGATCAATGCCATTGCCAGTACTAACCGGCTGGAACTCTATGGTTTTGGCGCATCCGCCCCGGTATGTAACGACGCCCAGCATAAGTTTCACCGTCTGAAGATTGCCGCTTCCGCCTACTCTGATCCGCACATGCAGATGATCTCAGCAACCACCCTGACAGAGCAGGATGTCGTCATCGCTATCTCCCAGACTGGTCGAACCAAAGATCTGCTACATGCGGTGAAACTGGTTAAAGATGCCGGTGTCACCGTCATCTCGCTCTGCCCCAGTAACACCCCCCTGTCCGACCTGGCCAGTATCGCCATCCATATCGATCTGGAAGAGGATAAAGACCTCAGCACTTTGATGTCATCCCGGGTGGTTCATCTGGTGGTAATCGATGTGCTTGCCGTCGGTGTCGCAATGAAGCTGGGACCGGGACTCCTGGACCACCTGAAAACGATCAAACGCAGTCTGAAAAGCCTGCGTCAGAACGATAAACGCCTGCCTCTGCGCAAACCAGAAGAATAAATCGCCCCGGAATTTCCTCTTTTTGTAACATTTTTACGTCACTATCTTCCCCGTTATCGCTGTTTATAAGGTCTTTGACTCATTGAAATTCTCTTTTTTCTGGTATAAAAAAGAGATTCCCTGTTAATCAGAAATGCGAGGCGGTCTGTTAGCCTGTCAGATTTATGGGCTTTCAGGTGGACTTTACAGAGGGTATAGGAGTACATGCTATGCTTATACGGAAAGATCAGGATCTGAATGAAATCCAAACAACGGTCTTCGATATCATCGTCGGTATTGAGGAGCAAGAGAAGCAGGCTCAACAAAAACTAGCCAGCCAGAAAAGCCTGGCGGTCAGACGGGCAATTGAAGAACGCAAACAGCGCAAAGAGCTGGAATATCAGATTAACGATGAACTCTGGTTTGATGATATCTGAAGCCTGACGATAAAAAAGCCTGCCACATCTGCGCAGGCTTTTTTATTTGCTTTGCACCTTTACATCTCCGGATAAAGAATATCCAGGGGTACCGAGCGGCCACTGTCGATCACTATCGCGGCATGTTTGCGTTTCAGTTTTCTTGGCTCCGGCACGCCACAGGAGTGCGCAATCATCTCCACCTCATGCACCAGATTATCATGATAGTGAGTGACCCTGACCGCTTTATCCTCCGGTACCAGCCCCCGCTGCAGATCTTTATCGTGAGTCGTAATGCCGGTCGGGCAGGTGTTTTTATTACACTGAAGCGCCTGAATGCACCCCAGTGCAAACATAAAGCCCCGTGCACTGACACAGAAATCAGCGCCCATACAAAGTGCCGCGGCTACATCGGTGGGGTTGATACACTTACCCGACGCAATCACCCGGATACGCTCACGCAAGCCATGCATAATCAGCTTGTTCACCAGGATTGGCAGACTCTCCCGTAACGGCAGCCCGACGCTATCCATCAGCGGCATCGGCGCAGCACCGGTACCACCATCACTGCTGTCCAGGGTGATAAAATCCGGCGCATGTTCCAGCCCCCGGGCAACCACCCGCTCGCAAAACTCATCCAGCCAGTCGGTGGAACCCAACACCAGCTTAAAGCCAACCGGCTTGCCGGTGACCTCGCGGATATGGCAGACCAAATCCAGCAGATCATCGGCACTATCAACCTCGGGATGGCGGTTCGGGCTGATCGAGGCAACCCCTTCGGGGATACCACGGATGGCGGCGATCTCAGCGGTCACTTTTTCACCTGGCAACATCCCCCCTTTACCCGGCTTTGCCCCCTGACTCAGCTTGATCTCAAACATCCGTACCTGATTATAGGCGGCCTTCTCTCTCAGCTTATCGTCGCTGAGTAAGCCCTGATTATCACGCATGCCATATTTAGCGGTACCGATCTGGCAAACAATGTCGCAGCCGCCCTCCAGATGGTAGGGCGATAACCCCCCCTCGCCGGTATTCATCCAACAGCCCGCTTCACGGGCACCGTTAGACAGCGCCCGTATAGCCGGTTTGGAGATAGCGCCATAGCTCATACCGGAGATGTTAAAAAACGATTTAGCATCGTAGGGCTGACGACAATAGGGCCCGATGCGCAGCGGCTGGTTTTTAACTGCATCCTCCTCCAGAGTCGGGAAGGGGCAGTTGAGGAAATAATAGGTGCCCGGCACCCGTAGATCCCGGGATGAACCAAAGGCGATGGTATTATCGATATTCTTTGCCGCCCGGTAACACCAGCTGCGCTGCGCCCGGTTGAACGGCATCTCCTCGCGATCCATCGCAAAGAAGTACTGGCGGAAAAACTCCCCCAGGTGCTCAAACATATAACGGAAACGACCAAACAACGGATAGTTACGGCGAATGGTCTGTTTGGTCTGATGCTTATCGATCTGATAAATAATCAGGGCGGCGATCAGCCCACCGACGAAGATCAACAGCAGGATACCGCCCAGGATTGCTACGAATTCAATCGCAAAGCTACTGACGGGATCGATCATCTTCCGAACTCCTTGAGTATGTTTATCCGCGCATCACAAAAAATGCCAGTGCCAATCCTATCCTGTTATACCTGAATTGCCTACGGTAACAATAATCAAATTGGAGGGTAGATAATCTCAATCAGGGGCAGTCAGCACCGGTAATCCACTCAGGCGTGACCACACGGGCAGGCTCACGTTGCATAATAACATCGCCGTTGCGTACCGATAACAGCACCTCACCCTGACGTCGAATCACCGAATAGTCGTCTTCACCATCGAGCAGAATAAAGCTGCCGGGCTTACCGACGGCGATACCATAGCGATGATCAACATTGAGTGTCCGGGCACTGTTGTCACTGATAAAGTCCAGCGCTTGACTGAAGTCGGCATAACCCATCATCTGACAGATGTGCAGACCAAAATCGAGGCTGCGCAGCAATTTACCATTTCCCAGTGAGTACCAGGGATCAAAAATGGAATCCTCGCCAAAACAGACATTGATACCGGCAGCATTGAGCTCTTTCACCCGGGTCAGGCCACGACGCTTGGGATAGCTGTCAAAGCGCCCCTGCAGATGGATACTTTCAGTGGGACAGGAGACAAAATTAATACCCGACTTCTTCAGTAAGCGGAACAGCTTTGAACAGTAAGCGTTATCGTAAGAGCCCATTGCGGTAGTGTGGCTAGCGGTAACTTTCGCCCCCATATTGTTGAACAGCGCTTCGGCCGCCAACACTTCAAGAAAGCGAGAGTTAGGGTCATCGGTTTCATCACAGTGGACATCCACCAGCCGGTCATATTCCTGCGCCAGTCCGATCACCTTCTTCATCGACGCTTCACCCAGCTCACGGGTATATTCGAAGTGGGGAATCCCCCCCACCACATCGGCACCGATCTGCAAAGCCTCCTCCATCAACCCGAGCCCGCCCGGAAAAGAGAGTAAGCCTTCCTGAGGAAATGCCACCACCTGAATCTCTATCTTACCGGCCAGCTCATCACGCAAAGCACACAGGGTGCGCAATCCAACCAGGCTGGGATCGCTGACATCGGCATGGGTGCGGATGTACTGCACGCCGTTCTGCACCAGCAGCTCGATAGTTTGCAAAGCCCGGCGGCGGATATCCGTTTCATTAAGCAGAGGTTTTCGCTCCCCCCAGCGCTCGATTCCCTCAAACAGAGTGCCGCTCTGATTCCAGTTAGGTTCTCCCGCCGTCAGCGCCGCATCGAGATGGATATGGGGTTCTACAAACGGGGCACAGGCCAGCTTGCCATCGGCATCAATCTGATCAGCTGTCGCGCTTACCCGGGTGCCCTGTTTGCTGATCGCTGTGAAATATCCATTATCGATTTCCAGGGTATACAGTGCCGTACTCTGTCGCAGGCGAGCGTTGACAATCTCCATAGGTATTCTCGCGTTAACTCTCTATATTGTGATGTTGAAACAGAATCTGCTCGATCAATAATGCGCTTTGCAGATTCAATCGGGCAAACGGATCGTTCAGCGGACAATCGATCAGTTGCTCAATCCGTTTTAACCGGTGACTGAGGGTATTCCGGTGGATTCCCAACGACTCAGCCGCCTGCTGCTGATTGCCAAAGTAGTTCATAAATTGGCTCAGGGTCTCCTTGAGCATAGTTGAACGAGGGTCACGGGCAAAGCACAACGACCCCAGCTGCTGCTGACAAAACTGTGCTAACACACTACGTTGAGGAATGGCATCAAACAACCGGGCAATCCCTAACTGATCATAAAAAAACAATGCCTGATCCTGCTGCACCGCAAACTGCACCGCATGCCGGGCCTGTTCCGCTGCTTTCGCAATGGAGCTCAGCCCCGGTTGCAGATCACTGACACCGGTAAACACCTCAAGCTCGGGCTTTAATCGCTCAAGGGCCTGAGTCAACTCATCAGAGAGTGCCGGAGAGTGCGCCGCAGTCGTTGGCCATATGGCTAACAGATCCTGCTCATACTCGAGCACCGGCCAGTCAATCCCTCTGCGCATCAGCAACTCTGTCAGTTGCTCCCCGAGCAGCGCTCGCTCATGGATAAACCTCCACTGATCCGCCGGATCATCACGACTCAGACGCTGACTAAAACCTTTCAGCCGCAACGCCAGTACCGCATAGGGCCGGCTATCACTCAACCCAAGATCAGCCGCGCGCAGATGGATCAGCTCCGGCGTATCCGCATAGCCATTGATCAGACGGGTGAGGAACAACCGGGTCGACTGGCCAATCAGATTATCCTGCACAATGGCATTACTGATCACCTCGGTCACCTGCACCATCGGCAGCGAATAGGGTTGTTCAAACAGCGCAAAACCCAGTTCATTGGCAACGGCTTTCACACTGGCCGGAATCGAGCGAATGAACTCAGATCCTGTCAGGATCACAATGCCGGCGGCCTTGTGTTCAACCGCTTCACGAATCAGCTGTTGCAGGTTTTGCTCGCTGCGCCGCTGATTAATGCCGGTAATAAAGATCAGCTCACCACCCCGCAACCACGGCCCCAGGGTTTCATCTTCCGCCACATAGGGCCAGCGAACTGTTATTTGGCTGCCACGCAGCCCCGCCACCAGGCAAATACTCTCAAGGCCTGGCAAACGGGGAATATCAGCACAAAGTATTGGCATTAACTTTTCACTGTATCAAGAGATGAATGCGCCAACGGCAGGCGCAGTAAAACGGTATAGCTGATCGCCGCAACCAACACCCCAATCACCGGCGGCAGAATCGGCGAGCTGTAAGCCGCAAGAGAACCGATGCCATAAGCCGCCAGCCCCAGCCAGTTAAACGCGGGCAGACGCTGCGTCGCCAGTTTGGGGTAGCTGCCTTTATGGTTGAAACAGAAGTCAGCGATAATCACACCACCGATCGGCGGAATAAAGGTTCCCAGCAGAATAAGGAAAGGGATCAGCAGGTTATACATCCCCCCGACTGCCAGCACTGTACCGGTGGCGGCGCCAACAACGGTGACCAGGCGGCGCTTATCGGTGCGCAGCAGATTACAGCCCGCCACCGCGAAGTTATAGATGGTATTGTCCTGAGTGGTCCAGATATTCATCAACAGCATCAATACTGCCAATACCACAAACCCCTGGGCGATCATCACATCGACAATATCTGCTTGCTGATAAATCATTGTCCCCAGTGCACCGGTCAGCACCATCAGACCATTACCAAAGAAGAATGCGGCCAGCGTTGCGATCACAGCAATTTTCGGTGTTTTAGCAAACCGGCTCCAGTTAGTTGCCTGCGTTCCGCCACTGACGAAGGTACCAATAATCATAGTGACTGCCGCAGCCCAGCTGAGGCTCTCAGTTGGCGACTGCATCATCAGCCCTCCGAAACCACCGATATCGACCATCCCGGTATACAGGCTGATAAGAATAAACAGCATCATGGAGGGGACCGCTAACCGGGATAACCAGTCCAGACCACGGTAACCAATCATGGCGGTAATACAGAAGGCCATACCGAAACCGATCATCAGGGGCGTTTCAAAGCTGGCAGGCAGTCCGGTGGTTTTAACCAGTACGGTAGACACCGTCGCAGTCCCCCAGGCATACCAGCCGATCTGGGTAAAACCCAGAATAAAATCTGACAATTTACTGCCGATCTCGCCAAAGCAGAAGCGCCCCATCAATACCGAATTCAGGCCACTTTTACAGGCAATATAAGCAAGCGCCGCCGCATAGATGCCGAGCAACAGGTTGCCCAGCATAATCACCAGCATCAGCTCACTAAAGGAGAAGGCCTTACCCAGAGTACCGCCGGCCCACATGGTGGCAGTAAAAAAGGTAAAGCCAAGCAATAGCACAGATGTAGAGAGCAGGCCTTTACGATCAGTTTCAGGCACTTCACTCAGAGGATAATCCGATGGTTCCATATCAGGCTCCGCTAAATTTTCAGGTTGATTGTATTTTTTGTACAACCTGCCAGGAGCAAAGCTTATACCACCCTAAAGTTAAATAGGTAACCAATTTAAGTGCTGTTCCTGCTGAACTTTATTGATCAAAGCTTCACAGTGCACTATGCACAAAAACTATATTTTACGATGAACGATGCCCGGATAAGAGCGCATCATTTTCGCGCATTTTAATTGCGATCGCCCTATTTAGCGACAATATCCATGGGGTTCCGACAACAATATTCAAAATCGGATAACAGATCTGCACAACAAATCTGTTTGACTATTACGCAGATGGAGCGCCCACATCAGGCCAGGTGCGGCCTTTCATCGCGGATCACATGGCCTGTGTCACTGTCGGGCTGAATCTGCTTTTTCACTTTTTCTGATCTGCTCGGCAAGCTTCTGATCAAAGCAGTTGACAGCTCTTTGCAGCAGGTACACCCCCGACAACAACATTCGGCAAAGGTAAGCCTGCCACTGAGCTAAATGACTACGGGACTGAACGTTTAACAATAACAGACGTCGGCTTTCTGACATTGAGTGCCTCCCCCGGTCTGATCGACAGAGATAAAAGGGATACCTTCCATGGCCTGTACTTCAGAGCTGTTTCCCCACAGACTCTCTGATAACCTGATGGTTATGCTGTTTTGCGGTTCTGCTCGGCATACAACGCATCGAAGTTGACCGGCGCCATCATCAGCGGCGGGAAACCGCCCTTCACCATTAACTGATCGATGGTTTCACGCAAATAGGGGAACATCACTGCGGGGCAGGCCGACCCCAGCGCCTCCGCTTGCTGTTGCGCGGGAAAACCGGAAATCCTAAACATCGCCGCCTGATCAACCTCGGTCACAAACGCCAGTTGATCCTGGTTTTTAGCCGTGACCGAGACCGACAGAACCACCTCATACAGCCCCTCCTCGATCGGCTCAAACGTGGTGTTCAGATCCATCGTTACCGTTGGCTTCCACTCTGAGCGGAATACTTTCGCGGAGTTGGGAGATTCGAAAGATGAGTTTTTAACATAGATCTTCTGCAGGGCAAAGAAGGGCGTATCTGTGCCCTGATGCTGTTTATTGTTATCTGACATGGGATGCTCCATACATCTAATGGGGTTTAGCGTGGCGGACTTATGCGGGCGGTGAGGAAAACTTCCGGCCAACTGCGACCGGAAGTGTGTCCCTATCCGGGCATCTATAACTACGCGTTAACAGGCGCAGGCAGATCCAGCCAGTCAAACAGCGCCGGAATATCGGGCTGGAAGTCATGAATCACCGGATACCACGGGGTCGGCGCTTCGATATCATGCATCACGCCACAGGTCGGGCAGTAGTACTCACGGTAGACCTGCCAGTTGGTGTCAGGCGCCATCAGTTTCGGGTAAACCTCCTGCATCTTCTCCTCATCATCACGCACATACACCAGCGCGTTGAGCTTCCAGTTGCTACGGTAATCACCGAAGTCGTGACCACATGAACACTTGGTCACCAGGCTTTTATCGGCGGTGGTTTCAGCCAGATAGAGGTGTGGGCCAAACGCCATAATGATCTTATCGTCCCAGGACACCTGATCCTGCAATACGGACATATAGTTAGCATAACGCTCTTTGTCCTTGGGCATGGACAGCATCATGTGCAGGGTGTCCCAGTCAAGACTGCCTTTTACGAGGTCGGATACCTGTTTTTTTGTGAAATTTGACATAATTGGTCTCTCTTTATTGTTTTTAGATTCGAGTTTTCAGAGTTGAGTGGTTTGCTTTATCAAGTGATCAGGAGAGGTGCCGGGCACCCCTCCGTCAGTTTTTTCGAGCGATCTTTTAGCAGCGCTCATTACTGCTCGGTCATGATCACCGGATGCACATCAGGCAGTTCGCTCAGATCCATATGATGCTTGGCACCAAACATAGGAATCCCCAGCTCTTCCTCTTTCAGCTCCCAGCTTGCCGGCAGATCCCAGAATGTTTTGAACTCATTGAGGAACCGTTCTGACAGGTAGAAGCTGGAGGCGAACATCTGCTGCACCTGCACCGAAGCATCCTTATCGATAATCCGCTGGCGCTCAGATTCCATCCACTGACGGGTTGGCGTACCCCGGGCGATCCGTGCCTGGCGGATATTGCCACGCTGCAGCACCGTTTTTTCGCTATCAACGCTCCAGGCGCCATCCTTATCCTGGGAAATCACCACACCGTAGACCTTTTCGGCAAACGCCGGCAAAACAAAGTTCTGATTCAGGTCGTTTTCGACATCGGCAATATCACGGTCCAGTGGATCACCAAATCCCGGGCCACCGCGCAGATAGTTGAGATAGAGATCGCCATTTTCAAAGATCGCTTCGGTGGTAATACACTGCTTGTCCCGTTTCACCTGGGCATCAGGCCCCAGATGCTTTTCAAGCTCGCACTGGCCCGGATCACGGTCTTTACCCAGCGGCAGTGATTTACCCTCGCTGATCCGCTCCAGCAGGCCGGTATTGTGTGCTTCGAAACGGTAACCGGTTGCCGCAGGGTAGCCACCCATCAGTCCCCAGTCGCTGTTCATATAACCATTACCCATGAAGAACATGGTCCAGTCGGCAGACCCCCAGACCATCCGCAGGGTTTCAAAGCCCAGACCACCGCGATACTTACCGTAACCACCGGTATTGGTCTTGATGGTGCGGCCCATATAAAGCAGCGGTTCCGCCAGTTCCCAGATCTCGATATCACCCATATCGCCCTCAGGGTTCCAGATAGCAGCAGCATGGTTAAGACCATCTTTGACCGCACAGGCGCCGGTACCACAGGCAGCAGTTTCAAAGCTGTTGACCGCATGGATCTCGCCTTCCTGATTGATACCGCCGCCCTGTAACCAGTTACAGGGGTTTGAGTTACCGGCATTCACCTCTTCCAGATAGCCGCGGCCAAAGTAGGTGCGGCTGATACCGCGCCACAATGAACTCCATGAAGACACCAGGAAGTGCCAGGCATCCGCATGGGCCGTGCGCCGGTCATCCGGATTGGTCCAGGTGCCTTTTGGCAGACGGAACTCAGTGGCATAACGGGCGCCATCGTTGATCCGCTCGGTGGGCACCAGCGACTGGGTCATCATCACCCAGATACCACTGGTAAAGGCGACCGGGTTGGCGTTATAGGTGTGCCAGCCCCAGCGACTGCAGCCCTCAAAATCGAGCCGCCAGGTGGCATCCGGTTTGACGGTGATCTCGCAAGGGGCATGCATAATGGTGTCAACCTTGGCAAACGGTGATGGCACCGCCACATCTTCATGGGCATAGGGAACATCGACGAAAGCCACGGTTTTGATCTTGCCGGGAATAGTCATCGCTTTGATCCGGCTCACCAGACCCCGGCGACCATCCTCAATCACCTCAGTGGCGAACCTTTCATAGGCTTCTATCCCCTCCTCGCGCACCGTCTCTTCCACCAGATCACGGATCATGTGGCAGCCGGCAATCCGGGTTTTCTCATCCAGAATCCAGTATTTCGGCGTGCGCACATTACGCTGACTCTCGTGCAGCCAGTCACGCAGTGGGGTATCGTTGACACCGGTTTTACGACAGGTGATCTGCACCCCGTCACCAAAGCGCTGAATCTGACCATTGGACATAGAGCCCGGGCCCACCGCCCCCACATCAATAACGTGAGTGACACCGCCGACCCAGCCGATCAGATTGCCTTCATGGAAAATCGGCACTATGGTGGCGATATCACAGGGGTGTACGTTACCGATCTGACAGTCATTGTTGGTGAACATATCGCCGGGGTTGATACCGGGGTTAGATTCCCAGTTGTTCTGAATCATATATTTAATGGCCGCTCCCATGGTGCCCACATGAATAATGATTCCGGTTGAGGTGGCAATACAGTCACCGGCCACGTTATAGAGGGTGAAACACAGCTCGCCCTCCTGCTCAACAATCGGTGAAGCGGCAATTTTCTTGGCAACCTCGCGGGAGTTAACCAGTCCGGCACGCAGTTTTGAAAAGATCCGCTCATAGCCGATCGGGTCAGACTCTTTGAACTCCAGCGTCTCCAGTCCGTTGTAGTGACCGGTCTCTTCCGTTCTTTTCAGAATCAGATTACGGTGGTCATTGAGCGTCAGCCCGCTAGGTAACAAACTGGCTGGTCGGGTACCTGCCCCATTAATTTTTTCTTGAATAGTCATCTGTTTTCCTCGATTTCTTGTATTTATTATCGGATTACTTGGATTCAATCAGGTGGAATAGACGGTTCACATCCAGAAAGGTCTCAAAGCCAGGTGGCACTACATAGGTCGTGGCATCAGACTCAATCACCGCAGGCCCTTTGATCTCATTACCCGGTTGCAGCAGCTCCATCTTGAAAATGTCGGCGTCGACCCACTGTTTCTCGTAATAGAACGGACGGCTGCCCTGACGGGACTCTGCGGATGGGGTTGGGCCGGCATCCGGCTCTTCCGGGATATTGGGTTTCTTGGTCACCACCGAGCCACGCATAATCGCCCCGGTAATGCCATATCCCAGCTCAGGCGAGCGGGCCGCATCAGCATAAACACGGGCGTAGGTATCATTGAATGACTGCACCAGTGCGTCCCAGTCTTCAGCACCGGAGAGCACCGTCAGGGGCGAATCGATCTCCAGATCGTTCAGCTGCCCAAGGTACTGCATGGAGTATCCCGGTGTCAGGGTCACCTCCTCATCCTTGAAGCCATTGATGCGGAACTCTTCCAGCACTTTGCCACGCAGTTCATCCCAGGCCGCCTGCAGGGTTGTGGTGGCGTCAACGATATCATCCTGAGTTGACTCATCAGTGATCCCGATATCAACACTCTTGTCATAACGGTATTCAAAGTCAGCCGTGGCACAGCCAAAGGCGGAGAAGCCTGCGGCCCATGCCGGCACGATGGTTTCCTTAAAGCCCAGCCCTTTGGTGTAACCGTAAGCATGTACCGGGCCGCCACCACCGTAGGAGAAGCAGACAAAGTCGGTCGGACTGTAACCCTTACCGGTGATCATCGCCCGCAGATGCTGACGCAGTGACAGATCCAGCAGTTCGATAACGCCCGCAGCGGCATCCTCAACGGACAGCCCCAGTGGATCCGCGATCTGACGTTTGATTTCACGACGGGCGCGGTCGACATCCAGCTCGAGAATGCCGCCGAGGAAGTTCTCCGGGTTGAGATAACCGAGAATAATATGGCAGTCGGTGACGGACACCGTATCCACGCCGCCTTCTGGCCAGCAGGTGCCGACGCGATAACCGGCGCTGTCGGGTCCCAGCTTGATCGCATTGGCATGGGGATCGATACGCACGAAGCTACCGGCACCCGCACCGATGGTATCCATCGCCACCAGCGGCAGAGACAGCACCAGACGCGCCATATCGCCATCTTTATGAATGGCAAAGTTGTTTTTGGTGATCAGCGCCATATCAAAACTGGTGCCACCGATATCGGAACAGGCGATATTTTCATAACCCAGCTTTTCGCCCAGATATTTAGCCCCGATAACGCCGCCGATAGGACCTGACACCAGCGAGCGTGCCAGCTCTTTAGCTTTCCAGCTGATGGTGCCGCCATGGCTGGCCATCACCCGCAGGTCAAACTGACCGCCTACGGCTTTCATGCTGTCACTGATGGTGCCCAGGGTTGCCCGTGATGGCTCCGCCGCGTAGGCTTCCAGAATGGTGGTGTTAGTGCGGTGACTCTCTTTGCGCACCGGGTAGTAATCCACCGATGCGAATACCGGAATATCCACACCCATTTCGCGAGCGACCTCTTTACAGGCATCACGCACCGCTTTTTCATGGTCTTCATAGAGGTAGGAACTTAGCAGGCTGATAACAATCGCCTTGCAACCCTGTTCAATCAGCTCACGGGCCGCTTCACGGGCTTCGTGCAGACGCACGGCGATCACCACATTCCCCTTGGAGTCCACCCGCTCGGTCACCCCGCGGGTATCTTTGATATCCACCAGCGGCTCATCATAACGGTGAGTATTGAGGTGGATCCGGTCTTCAAAGGCATAACCGAGATAGCTCTGGATCGCCCGTCCCATCCGATGAAAATCTTCAAACCCTTTGCTGACGATCAGACCGGTGCGCAACCCTTTACGGCCTACCACCCGGTTAAGCATTGCCGTACCGGAGAAGACACAGGTGACCATCTCCGGAAACACATCCTCAACCTTGCGGTCCCAGTGCGCCAGTGCATCGGTGCTGGATTCCAGCACCGCCTGTGATTCATTGATATTACTTTGTGCCTTGCCGACAACAAACTCCCCGTCGGCCCGTACAAAAAATGTATCGGTCATAGTGCCGCCGGCATCTATCCCAAGAACTTCTACTGGATTTGTTAATTGATTCAAGATCGTATCCTCATGTTATTTTTATTGTTTCTGCTTACCCGGTGAGATCTGCCGTGTAAGTTCTGCAATCAGCCGCAACTGATCTGATTGTTAAATTGCACCGGCCATGCCAATAGATAAAAATAGATATAAAACAATGAGTTAATATTTTTAAGGATCACCATGACTGAAGAAACACTGATAAACAGTTCGATAATCGGTCGGCCATCGACCGTTAATCAGACGCTTATCCAGACAGCGGAATCACTGCAGGAAGGGGTAAAGAAATAACGATCCGCCGGGGAAATAACCGCACAAAAAATAGACAATTGAAAAACCCTGGCAGTAGGTTCAGAATGAAACAACGCATCAATAACTATAAAAATAACGCTATGAATGCCACGAATGTGAAAACAACCCTACGGGGTTCTGCTGCGGTTGAGCATCCCCGGAAGATAGCCAAAGCCAGAGAGACACTTCTTAGCCAGGGCTCACTCTCTGATGATTCAGTGCGCCCGCTGATCCGGGACTCGTGGCAGCGCTGCGTGTCAGACGCGGTCAACCCGCTGGTAGCCAATAAAACCATCGAACTGAATGAGCAGCAACTCGAGTCGGTCAGAGAGAGTTACCGTGAACTGATCTCCGCCTCAGAGCCGATCCTGCGGGATGCCAAAGACCTGCTGGCAGAATCCGGTACGATTATGCATCTGGTCGCGCCGACCGGGATGATTTTATGCTCCCATGGCGACGACCATACCCGTGATCTGGCGAATGATTTCAGCCTGGTGCCCGGTGCCAACTGGAATGAAAGTGTCGCCGGAACCAATGCTATCGGCACCGCCCTCAATGTCGGTTCCGCCGTTCAGGTGCACGCCTATGAACACTTCTGTGAGAACATCAACAACTGGACCTGCTCAGCCGCGGTGATCCGGGACCCGTTCGAAAACAAAATCCTCGGGGCGGTGAATATCTCCGGCCTGAAAAACACCCTGCATGACTACTGCCTGGCGCTGGCAGTTTCCGGCGCCCGGCGTATTGAGGGGCAGCTGGTACAGCTACAGATGGCCAAACGTGATCTGTTGTTAGGTGTCACCCTGGATCGCTTCGGAGCCCCGGGTAACGACGGCCTGCTGTTGCTGGATCTGAACGGACGCCTGGTACGCACTAACCATCAGGCGGTTCGCGTACTCGCCTCGCGCGGCCTTAAAATTGACCTGAACCCCAGCAATCCGATACTCACACTCAATGAAGAGGGCCGCTTTACTGAACGCTCAGCCGCAATCCTTGATCAGCTGGATCCGCAATGGATTGAACCCCTGATACATCAGGGGGAACAGATCGGCTATATTGCAGTGATCCCTTTCCCGACGCCTCGCACCCCCTCTGTTGCGATAAAAAGCGGACCACAGGCCGCCAATCAGGACACCGGCAGTGGTTTTGCCCGGCTGGTGGGCCGCAACCCGGTGTTCATCAAAGCGATTCAACAGGCAGCCCGACTGGCAAAAGCCCCGATTCCGGTATTGCTGCAGGGAGAAACCGGCGTGGGCAAAGAGCTGTTTGCCAGCGCAATGCATGAGATGAGCCCCGCCAGCAGCCAGAAGTTTATCGCCCTTAACTGCGGTAGTTTATCCCGCGACCTGCTCGCCGGAGAGCTGTTTGGCTACGTTGATGGCGCCTTTACCGGCGCCCGACGGGGCGGCATGACCGGTAAAATTGAAGCCGCCAACGGCGGTACCCTGTTCCTCGACGAAATCGGCGAGATGCCGCTGGATCTGCAACCGATGTTCCTGCGGGTGCTGCAGGAATCAGAGATCTGCCGCATCGGTGAGACACAACCGCGCAAGGTTAATTTCCGTCTGATTGCGGCGACCAACCGGGATCTGGCCCAGGAGGTGGCCGAGGGACGCTTCAGAATGGACCTTTACTATCGAATCTCGTCGATGACCCTGACGATTCCGCCGTTACGGGAGCGCAGCGATGACGTTGTCTTGCTGGCTGAACATATGCTTGCCGGTCTGGCAGAGCAACATGGCGGGATCAGAAAGCAGCTCACTCCTGAACTCCGATCCTTGCTCGAAAAACACCTCTGGCCCGGCAATATCCGTGAGCTGAGCAACCTGATCACCGCCGCCTATTTTCTCACCGATGCGGAACAGCTCAGCCCCGAGGACCTGCCGGCAAACCTGATGTTGCAGCCGGTAACAACAGCCGCCGCGCCCACGGGTACAACAACTGCTGACGCTTTTAACCCGCTGGATCAGGCGGAAAAAGAGGTGATCTGCCGGGTGATTCAGGAACAGGGAGGCAACCTCACCCGGGCCGCCCGACAACTGAATATCGCCAAAAGTACCCTGTATATCAAACTCCGAAAGTATGGGATTGACCGTTCTGCCCCGGGCTAACCTGATGGCCTGTAACGATTCAGAGAACGAGCGGAAAAGCTACCCGGCGCGGATCAGCCCACTCACCTGATCCCGGTATCCGGGAAAGACCTGCTCCTCAATAAAGCCCCGGTCCAACCCCATATGCTGATGCAGCACACCTGCAAACAGCGCCCGCATATCCAGTGTCGGTTTAAGGTCGCGGCCCTCATACAACTTTTCTTTCGCCAGCCCGGGCCAGTCACTGTGCACCCGGCCACCGTTAACCGCTCCGCCCAGCAGAAAGGCCGCGCCTCCCACACCATGATCAGTACCGGACGTCCCGTTCACTGCAACGGTGCGGCCAAACTCAGTGATAATCACCACCGCTGTCTGATCCCAGACAGAGCCCATATCCTGTTTTAATCCTGCCAACACCGTATCAAGTTCACGAAACCGGTTCGCTAAACGGCCTTTTGTAGTGCCCTGCCACGCATGGGTATCCCAGCCGCCGCTGTCCATCACGGCAACTCTGGGGCCATCGTCACGGGTCAGAAAACGGGCAGCCGCTTTAGCCACTGTCGTCAGGTTGTTTCCGCCCCTGAGCTTTCCACCCATGGCGTTAATCATCTCATCTGCGTTAAAACCCGCCCGCACCTTGGGGCCAAGGTAGCTGTCCTGTTCATATAACGCCATCAAACGCTGCAGAGTGTCTTCATCGGGGTCGGGTAACCGATCCGGAGCCCAGGCCCCCACAGGCAACGCGCCCTGCACAATACGGGGGATGCCTGCCCCCAGAGAGTAGCCATACTTCTCAGGGTCACGGCCTTCGCTTAAACCTTGTAAAGCCCTGTATAACCAACCACTTGCACTGCCTGCAGGGTTAGTCAGGCCGGTTTCCAGCACATCCTGCGCATAAAAGTGTGAGCGTTTGGCGTAGGGTGGCGCAATCGCCTGAAACAACAAAGCCTCCCGCCCGGCGTACATCTGCGCAAGGTTTTCAAAAACCGGGTTTAAACCAAAGAATCCATCCAGATCGATCACCCCGTCAACCGTATCTGGCGTTCCCAGCGCAAGTTTGCCGCGGCCAGACCGATAAGCTGGATCACCATAGGCTGGCACCGCAGCCAGACCATCCATCCCCCCTCTTAAGATCAACACCACCATGCGGGGATCGCGGTGGCCCTGAGCAAAGGATATTGGCGTCGTGAAGCCCAGTGTTAAAACAGCGCAGGCTTTTATAAACTGACGGCGGTTAATTGCAGATGCCATGATTATCTCCACTGAAATTCTGGTGAGGCTAACATCAGCCCTGCCGCCTGTGCCGGACTTTCAGCCCGCTTCATCGCCAGCTGCAAGTCACCCGCATCTGTTGGCAGCATTGCAACGGCCTGCTCAATTTTATGCAGCCCGGTATTGGCAGAAGCCCCTGTTGCCAGCCCCCATTCGATCCGTTTTTTCAAGGCACTGGAAGAACTCCAGTAGCGGGTATCATCCGGCCACCCGGCGGGAGACCCGGCAAAAAACGGCCGCTGATTCAGGTTGACTAAACCAGACCTGATAAGCTTTCTGATACGTCCGTTAAACGGCAGATCAAAGACCCTGACCGCCGACAGAAGGTATTCGTTAGGCGTTTTGAATTTTTTATGTGCAGGGTCCCAGGCGGCCTCAAGATTGACCAGGGTACGGTGCAGGGTCGGCAGATGGCCCCGGCTGTCCAGAAAGCTGCGCTCCAGAATACTGATAGCCTCAGGCGGAGGGGTATCGGCGATAAAGTGTGATGCCAGCTTTGTTGCCAGAAAGCGCGCCGTTGAAGGGTCCAGCGCCAGATCAATTAATGCGGCTCTGCCCTGCTCTAATCCCTGAAAGTCATACTGACGGCCGAGTAAAACCTGGGGGCCGGGTTCATGGTTTTGTTTATAGAAAAAGAACTCCCCCTGTTTAACAGCTGGGTTCCTGTTGTTATAGCCGCCAAATCCCCAACCGGTAATCATCTTCGCCAACGCCTGAACATCCTGCTGCGTATAGCCTCCGTTAACACTCAGAGTATGTAACTCCATAATCTCGCGGGCTAAATTTTCATTCAGCCCCCGCTTAGACCTTTTACCCGCAGGCGAGCCAGGGCCGACAGAGTTATTATTATCCAGATAAAACAGCATCACCGGATGAGACATCACCGCCAGCAACATATCGGCGAAAGAGCTATCCAGATGCGCCCGAATCGCTTCATTTTCATAGGCAACACACGCCAGTGAAATCATCCGTTTGCCTTTGCGGGAAACGCTGAAATGATTGCTGTAAAACTGAACCAGCCGCTCTCTGAAAGGGGTTCGGGTATGTGCTGCATACTCAAAACGCTTAAAGAAGTTACTCTGTTCCTGCGCTGCTAATCCCCGTTGTAGTGACGTAAGCTCCTGAGCCCTTCTTTCAGATTCCTCGCTGCTCATCAGCCGCTTTCTCTCATTACGCCACTCATAAAAAGCGCTTAAGCTGGTCGCTGCATCAGGAACCTGAGGGCCCGGATCTTGCTGAATTTCAAGCTGTTGCAGCAGCCACCCCTTAGGATCAGCGGTAGCAGCATTCAGATCTAACGGCCCGGCACCTAATCCAAAGCGGTTCATAGCGCGATACTGAGAAAATATTGTCACCCCGGTTCTCCCATGGTTTGAGGCAAGCGATCACGACATAAAGCGGGCGAAGAAAATTTATCGATTATCAGCTTAATAGATTAAGCCGGCGCTGCCAGACAAAAAAACCGGTAATACAGCCCGGTTATGTTTCAGATCTGTGTAGCGGTATTGAATAAATGATCGGCGCCATCATGGTTGAGACACCTGCGGGAATGATCAGTTCAGGAATAGTGCCCGGTTCTACCCGGGTTACGATATCGGCGAAGTGGCATGCTGGATGCATTTTCCGGCTCCGCCGATATAACCGTGTTGAGGTATCGCGTTCGTTTAAACGCTTCAGACTTTGAACAGCCCTACCTGCCCATGCATACCTTCTGAAAGCGTATGCAGTTTACGGGATCGTGCCAGCCGGGTATCGGCATTTTCCAACATCTGATCGGCAATCATTTTGATCCGGCTGGTGTTCTCAGCAATACCACTGTTAACCATACTCTGCTCCTCGGTTGCGGTTGCAATCTGAGCAGACATATCACTGATATTATTGACCGAATCGGTTATCAGAATCAGCTGTTCATAAGCCTGATTCGCCTCTTCAACAGAGCTCTGAGCCATCGCTTCACTACTGGCCATAATAGATACAGCCTGTTGCATGGTTGACTGCAGTGTCGCAATCATATTGCGTATATCCGCGGTGGATATAGTGGTTTTTTGTGAAAGACTACGAACTTCATCGGCCACCACTGCAAAGCCACGGCCATTGTCGCCTGCCCGGGCCGCTTCGATTGCAGCATTTAACGCTAACAGGTTTGTTTGCTCTGCTATTCCCTGAATTGTCCCCAGAATCGAGTTGATCTGCTGTGAGTGTTCACTCAGTTTAAGGATAATCTGCGATGCGGTGCTCACCTCTCCCGCCAGATCACCAATCGAATCCCGGGCTTTCATCACTACCGCCTGACCCTGCTGACTAAAACGGGCACTTTCACTGGCGGCATGGGAGGTGTTTTCGGCATTCGCGGCAATATCCTGCGTCGCCGCCGACATCTCCTCGACTGAGGTCGCTACCAGAGTAATCTGATCCTGCTGCAGTTTGACCTCATCCATAGAGTTATTGGCGCTCTCTGCTGCGGCATCAGCACTGGTTTTCAGATCACCCGACAGGCCGACAATCTGTTGAATAATCGATTGCAGCTTTTCAATAAACTGATTGAATGACCGGGACAACTCACCAACCTCATCATTTGATGCGATAGGTAACCGGGTGGTCAGATCCCCCTCACCTTCAGCGATGCTTTTCAAAACCGCAGCCACACTGTCGATCGGCCGGGTAATCAGCTTGGAAAAGAAAGCACCGATGATGATAAACAGTGCTATCAGAAGCGCGGCGATAACCAGCGATAACCAGGCAATATTATTGGCCGTCTGATAAACCTCACTGGAGGGTACCAACGCCACAAAACGCCATCCCAGTGCAGAGGATTTAACCACTTTAGCGAGATAGTGTTCGCCGTTTCGCTCCACCTCCAGCAAACCAGAGTCCACCGATGCGAGTTGCTTAAACAGCGGGCTGTTCAGCTCATCGATTTTTTTAAAGTTATGCTCAGGAAAGAGCGGATCGACTAACACCGTGCCGTTGTCTTCAACCAGCAGGATATGCCCGCGCTCACCAATTTTGATCTGCTGCACAATCTCCGTCAGCTGCTTCACGGAGACATCCATCGACTGCACCCCCATAACCTTGCCTGAACTGTCCGTAATCGTCTTAGCGGTGCCAACAAAGGTGGCGTCATCACCCGCCCAGTAATACGCCCCGGTACGCACCACTTCACCAGGATTTTGCAGTGCTTTTTTATACCACGGACGGGTACGCGGATCGTATGCATCTTTCATGGCAACATCGGGCCACTGAATGTAACCGCCGTCAGCACGACCGGAGTACACATAGGCCAGCCCTGGATGGGTTTGACCAAACTTCTCATAAATGCGGAACAGCTCCGCCTCCTGTCCACCGGCACTCAGATGCGATTTGAAACTGCCAGGCCCATTTACAAAACTGGATAAGTTAAAGCTGTTATCTTTAACCAACGGCAGATCCGCCAGGAACGTCACATTATCGGCAATGGCTTTAAAAAAGAGGGTAAACGCATTATCGATCTGAGTGATCTCTTTACGGCTGCTGGTTTCAAAGTTATCCAGCGCGGTCACTCTGGCTTCATATATTGAAAATGAAGAGATGATAATGATTGGTACAATGACCGAAACGGTAATGAAGGCCAGCAATTTAGTACGAATTTTCATAGTACGGCTCGGGGAATTGTTATTATTGCGTCAGAAAAATCATCCGTGACCGCTAAAGATCGAATCAGCCTGATATCGGTCATGTAACAGAGGTGATTATTGCAGAAGTCGCCATACCATACTTTCGTATGGCAACCAGATTGGGTAACAAAAACGACGTTAGTGCAGGGAGAAAATACCTGCCAGAAAGACAGGGCCTGAAAACGAAGGCGGTGAGTTTTTCGAAATCAGGCCCGAAGATGACTCATGTCGTCAGTATTTCGGGTTCTCTCCCTATAACCTAACCGACAATTACAGCGCTATCAGGTAACCATCACTCCACCGTGACCGATTTCGCCAGGTTACGCGGCTGATCCACATCGGTGCCCTTCAGACAAGCGACATAATAGGCCAGCAGCTGCAGCGGTATTGAGTAGATAATCGGCGCCATGACCGTTGGCACATCCGGCAGGGTGATCAGTTCGAGGTCGTTACCCGGTTTTACCTGCGCTTTGGAATCGGCGAACAGGAACAGCTTTCCGCCCCTTGCACGCACCTCCTCCAGATTTGCCTGCAGTTTTTCCAACAGGGAGTTGTTCGGGGCGATCGCCACCACCGGCATATCCTCATCTACCAGCGCCAGAGGGCCATGTTTCAGCTCACCGGCCGGGTAGGCTTCCGCATGGATATAGGAGATCTCTTTCAGCTTCAGAGCGCCTTCTACGGCCACCGGATAGATAGTGCCACGCCCCAGAAACAGTGCATGGTGCTTATCGACAAAGTGCTCGGCCATTTTCTGAATCTGCGGATCCAGCGCCAATACCTGCTCAGTGAGATCGATCAATTGCTCCAGTTGGGCAACTATCTCCTGTTCGCCATCAAAGCCGTAACGACGCGCCAGCACCAGGGTGGTCAGCATCAGTACCACTAACTGACTGGTAAAGGCTTTGGTCGATGCCACGCCGATCTCCGGTCCGGCATTGGTCATGATCGCCAGATCGGACTCACGCACCAGCGAGCTGCCTGCAACATTACAGATCGACAAAAAGCCAAGATAGTTCTGCTCTTTCGCCTCCCGCAGCGCGGACAGGGTATCGGCGGTTTCACCCGACTGGGAGATGGTGATAAACAGTGTGCCAGGCATGCACACGGTTTTGCGATAGCGGAACTCGCTGGCCACTTCCACCATACAGGGGATACCCACCAGCTTTTCGATCCAGTAACGGGCCACTACACCAGCGTTATAGCTGGTGCCACAGGCGACGATCTGCACCATTTTCACCTGATCAAACAGTTCGGATGCACCGCTGCCAAACACCTGCTCCAGCACATGCCCCTGATGGATCCGGCCCTCAAGCACCCGGGCGATCACATCCGGCTGCTCATAGATCTCTTTGAGCATATAGTGACGATACAGGCCTTTATCTGCCGCATCATGACCATGTTCAAAGCGCTGCACCTCACGGGAGACAGACTCACCGGCAATATTCTCAACCTTAATCTCTGAGCGGGTAATGGCAGCAACATCCCCCTCTTCCAGATAGAGGAAGCGATCGGTCACCTGCAGCAGTGCCAGCGGATCAGAGGCGATAAAGTTTTCCTCTACGCCCACCCCGATCACCAGCGGGCTACCCATGCGGGTCGCCAGTAGCAGATCCGGCTGCTGCTGATCGATGACCGCCAGCGCATAGGCACCATCCAGCCGCTTTAAGCTCTCTTTCAACGCCGCTTCAAGGCTTTTACCGGCGATCACTTCCCGGTAGATCAGGTGAGTGACCACCTCAGTATCGGTATCAGATAAAAACTGATACCCATCTGCGACCAGCTCTGCTTTCAACGCGGTATGATTTTCAATGATACCGTTATGCACGACGGCAATACGGTCAGCAGACAGATGCGGGTGGGCATTACGCTGTTCCGGCTTACCATGGGTTGCCCAGCGGGTATGCGCTATACCCAGATAACCTGGGAGAGGCGACTCAGTCAGGGCCGCATCCAGTTGTGCCACCTTGCCCACCCGCTTCAGGTGGTCAAGCTCTCCTGTCTGACTATTTAAAACGGCCATACCCGCAGAGTCATAGCCCCGATATTCAAGCCGTTTAAGACCTTCCAGCAGAATCGCTGAAATATTCCGGCCAGCAATCGCCCCTACTATTCCACACATAACTCTGCTTCCTTATGATTTTTTAACCGGCCGTTGCCAGTTATTCAGATTGGTCTGTTTAGCACGTGTGATAGCGAGTTGATCCGCCTGGACCTCTTTTGTGATAGTAGAGCCTGCGCCGATGGTCGCACCTGCACCCACTTTAACCGGTGCCACCAGCGCCGTGTTTGAGCCGATAAAGGCACCATCACCAATCTCAGTGGTCGACTTGTTAATACCATCGTAATTGCAGGTAATGGTGCCGGCCCCGACATTGACGTCGGCCCCAACCTCGGCATCACCGATATAACTCAGATGGTTTACCTTACTACCCTCTCCGATATTCGCTTTCTTGGTTTCAACAAAGTTACCAATTTTGGCGTTGTTTGCCAGATGGCTGCCAGGGCGCAGCCGGGCAAAAGGACCTATATCACAGTTATCAGCGACTACAGCCTCATCCAGCATAGAGTTCGCTTTGATATGAGAACCCGAACCGATGACGGAATCCCTGATGATGCAATTGGCTTCAATGCTGACGTTATCGCCAATCACCACGTTACCTTCGAGAATCACATTGATATCGATGGCCACATCATGACCCACGCTGACTTCACCCCGCACATCAATCCGTGCGGGGTCTGCCAGCGAAACCCCTTCCAGCATCAGCGCTTCCGCCTGGCGCCGCTGATACCAGCGCTCCAGTTCGGCCTGTTGCAGACGATTATTGACGCCCTGAACCTCCTGCTCGGTGGCTGGCTGAATCGCCTGAATACGGACGCCCTGCTCTGCCGCCATCGCGATAATATCGGTGAGATAGTATTCACTCTGAGCATTATTTGCGGAAAGCTGCGGTATCCACTCTCTTAACAGTGCTGTTGGCAGCGCCAGAATACCGGTATTAACTTCGGTGATCGCCCGTTGCGCATCACTGGCATCCTTATGCTCCACAATCGCGACAACATCGCCGGCATCGCTGCGTACAATGCGGCCATAACCGGTCGGATCTGCCAGATTCACTGTCAGTAAACCAAACTGTCCACGCTCAGCGATCTTCACCAGCTCGGCCATGGTCTCAGGCCGGGTAAGCGGTACATCACCATAGAGTACCAGCACGACCCCATTGTCAGAGATACTTGGCATTGCCTGAGCCACAGCATGACCGGTCCCCAGCTGTTCAGCCTGCAAAGCAAACTGTACAGCCTGTCCTGACAGCGCGGTTTCTACCTGTTGCGCACCATGTCCGATAACGATATGGATACGGGCGTTTTCCAGTGCCTTGGCGCTATCGATAACATGCTGCAGCATCGGTTTGCCACCAATGGTATGCAACACTTTAGGCAGAGTTGATTTCATCCGGCTACCCTGACCTGCGGCCAGAATAACGATATCAAGAGTATTCAAAACAGAGGTATCCCTGGTTAATTACAGCACTGGCCAATCCGGCGACCCGCTGCTGTTGACACAAACAGTAATTTAACAGAACTTTAATCTAACTGGTTTCAGATGCAATATTAAATGTCAGAGAAAAATTGACAATTATGAATAATGAACTGTTTGAGCTGCTGGGACTGACACCCCGGGAAATTACCCTCTACCGCGCGCTGCTCTCTCTGGGGCCCAGTGCGATCCGCACCGTTGCCGAAAAAGCGGGGATCAATCGCGGCACAACCTACGACTGTCTGAAAGAGATGCAGCAGAAAGGGCTGGTCACCTATCTGCCAAAAGGCAAACGTCGCCTGTTTTCCGCCCGCGAGCCTGAGGTATTGCTACAGATGGCAGAAGAGCGACGTCACTCTCTCAATTCGGCTATCGATCAGCTGAAAAACCGTGTCGTGCCGGAACTGCACCACCTGATGCCCGATTTTAATACCGCCAATGTCAGCTATTACGAAGGTGACAGCGGCATCGAACAGGTGCTCAGGGATATACTCAACACCGTCGAGACGCAACAACCTAAGAGCTATTCAGTATTCTCTTCAAAGCCGATACGACCCCACCTTTATCGCCCGTTTCCTAACTTTACTGCGCAGCGAATTCTGAAGGGAATTGAAGTAAAAGTGATCGCCATCGGTGACGGTGGTGAAGATGCGGAACTCAGCGCCCGTAAGTGGATTAAAACTGAAGGTCGGGTTGATGCCGCCTATATCGCCGTTTATCCCCCCAAATGCGCGATTATCTCCCTGGCATCGGCCAACTACCCAACGGCAGTGGTGATTGAATCGAAAGAGGTGGCCGCCGCCCAGAAGATTATCTTTGATACTCTGTGGGGACTGTTGTAAGAAAAAAATAATTCCGTTTTGCTTGCTGTTTACGATTGTATACTGATATATATAGCTCAGTTTTGGATGGAACCTAATTGATGCAAATGGAGCTTTGCAATGAAATCTATCCCTATCAGTGTTCGACTCTCCCCTGCCGAAGCCGCATTTCTGGCTGACTTTACGGCACCTGATGCGGTTACGCCCAGTGACAAACTTCGCTTTATCATTAACAAAGTACGTAAAGAAGAACACGCACCACACTCACTGGCGGACTCTAAACAAAGAGCCTCGGGCTATCTTGCTCCGGCCCTAGCGGTTATTGAACAGGCAGAATCCCGCTGTCAGCAACAATCGACCCTATTGGCTACCCAGCACTACTGGCTGGAAAGATCCCTGTCCTCGCTGCTATTTCATGCGGGCAACATTAAACAGTCAGACGACGCCATTCAGCTGTATGAACGCGAGTGTCTCGAACTACTGGCGAATACCACCGGGCAACTGCTACGCCAGCTGAAACCACCCCTGAGCAGCAGCCACAATCCAGACATGTTAGACAACGTGCGACACAAACTAGATGAATTAATGAACGTCCAAGGAGTGAACGATGAATGAGTCAATTACCAGCCGGGTTGGCCGCATAATCAGTGGAAGTCTCAATGCACTGGTTAACTCAATAGAAGATTCTGCACCTGAAATGATTCTGGAAGAAGCGCTGAGAGAGGTGGACAGCGCGATCGATCAGGTCAGGGTTGAGCTGGGGCAGATAGCCGCCAGAAAACACCAGGCCAGCACCCGCTTGATGGAAACCAGCGGTCTGCATGAAGAGTTGAGCAGCAAAATACAGGTTGCTCTGGCCGAAGGCAGAGAGGACCTTGCCGAAGCGGGGATAGCCCATCAGCTGGATATCGAAGCGCAGATTCCGGTGCTGGAAAAGTCGATCTCTGAGGCGGGTGAAAAAGAGAAAGAGCTTGATGGCTATATCCAGGCACTGGCGGCGAAAAAGCGCGAGATGAAAGAGGAACTGCAAAAGCTGCTGGCGTTGAAAAATGCCTCGGCTATCCCGGACCATCAAAGCGCCGAAAACAACGGCTCCGATGTTGCAGCGAAAGTGGCTAAAGCCGAATCTGCATTTGAGCGGATTATTGAAAAACAGACCGCCTATTCCAATGTAAACAAAAACAGCGCTGAAAACGCAGCAAAACTAGCGGAGCTGGACGAACTTAACCGCACCAACCGCATTAAAGAGCGCCTGGCGTTGCTTAAATCAAACAGTGAAGACAGCGGTAATGTTTGAGTTTCTCACCCTGAGTGGCAACTTCCCCTTCACTCTCTCGCTGACAGTGATGGTGATTCTGGCGCTGCTTGAAGGCGTCGGCCTGGTTGTCGGGCTGGCATTTTCCTCCCTGCTGGAAACACTGCTACCGGACCTCAGCGTTGATGTAGATGCAGCGGATATTCCCGATAGCGGCCTTATCAGCCGGATACTCGGTTGGTTTTATATTGGCCAGGTACCCTTTCTGGTTTTGCTGATTATCCTGCTCACCTATTTCGGTCTTGCCGGACTGTTTGTGCAAAGTGTGTATCGCGCTGTTACCGGGCATCTGCTGTACAACTGGCTGGCGATCATTCCAGCAACTTTACTGACACTTCCCCTGACAAGGCTTTCAGTCAAAGGGGTCGCCAGAGTACTGCCAAAAGATGAATCCGAAGCGGTATCCAGTGAAAGCTTTATCGGCAGAGTCGCCGTGGTCACCACCGGGACAGCCCGGGTGGGCAGCCCGGCTCAGGCAAAAGTCAAAGACCAACATGGGCAAACCCATTATCTGATGGTGGAGCCTGACAAACACCAGCCAGATCAGCCCCAGGGGTCCCAGGTACTGATCATTAAGCAGCAACAGAGTTGTTTTATCGTGATCCCCAATACCAACCCACACCTTGTCAATCAATAAAAGGAATTATTCAGATTATGTACTTCGACCTCACTGAACTTGGCACTGTAGCTGCCATCATTATTATTGGCCTTATCGCCATCGGCTTAATAATGGCGCGGCTCTATCGTCGTGCCTCAAAAGAGACCTCCTTCGTCCGCACCGGTTTTGGTGGACAGAAAGTGATTGTCAATGGTGGCGCGATCGTCTTACCCGTGCTGCACGAGATCATTCCGGTCAATATGAATACACTCCGGCTGGAAGTGAAGCGGGCCAATGAGCAGGCACTGATCACCCGCGACCGAATGCGGGTCGATGTTCTGGCAGAGTTTTATGTCCGCGTTCAGCCCACCGTAGAGTCTATCGCCAACGCCGCCCAGACGCTGGGTATGCGCACCATGGAACCGGAAGCCCTGAAAGAGCTGGTTGAGGGTAAATTTGTTGATGCCCTGCGCGCTGTGGCTGCCGAGATGGCGATGTACGAACTGCATGAACAGCGGGTCGACTTCGTGCAGAAAGTACAGCAGGTGGTTTCTGAAGACCTGCTGAAAAACGGTCTCGAACTTGAATCCGTGTCTCTCACCGGTCTCGACCAGACCGGTAAACAGTATTTCAATCCGGATAACGCCTTCGATGCCGAGGGTCTGACCAAGCTGACAGAGGCGATTGAAGAGCGTCGCAAGCGCCGTAATGAGATCGAGCAGGAAACAGAGGTCAGTATCGCCAGTAAAAACCTTGAGGCAGAAAAGCAGCGTTTAGAGATCACCCGTGATCAGGAATATGCCCGACTGCAACAATCCCGCGAGGTCGAAATCCGTAAAGCGACTATTGAAGCGGAGATTATGCGCGAGCAGGCCGAGAACAAACGTGCTGCAGAACAGGCCCGGATTGTCGCCGAACAGCAAACAGAACAATCCCGCATCAGTTCCGAACAGGCGGTTGAAGAGGGTCGTATCGGCATGGCCCGTCTGTTGCGGGAGAAAGAGATTGAAAAGAGCAAAGCGATAGAAAGTGCTGAAATTGAAAAACGCCGCACGTTAGAACTGTCTGAACAGGATAAATCGATAGCCATTGCCCAAAAATCCACTGAGCAATCGGTTGCCGAAGCCAAAGCCAGTCGAGCCCGTTCTGAAGCGGTAAAAGCTGATGAACAGGTCATCACTGTGCGGGAAACCGAGATCGCTGAGCGTGATAAACAGATCGAACTGGTGGAAGCGGCAAAAGAAGCAGAACGCAACGCCATCAGTATCAAAGTCGGTGCTCAGGCAGAGAAAGAGGCTGCAGAGGATCATGCTGAAGCGGTACGTATTCAGGCCCATGCCGATGCTGATAAGCAGCTGATCAGCGCTGAAGCACAGAACAAATCTGAAAAACTCTCCGCTGAAGCTGCTGAGATCCGCAACCGGGTCGATGCCGAAGGCAAGCGCGCCCTCAACGAAGCCGAGAACCTGCTTGCTGCTGAGCAGATCACCCGTCAGATCAAACTGGCGATCATCGAACGGCTTCCGGACATTATTCGTGAAAGCGTTAAACCGATGGAGCAGATTGATGGCATTAAAATCTTTCAGGTTGATGGTCTGAGCGGTTCGGGTTCAAGCGTCTCTGAAGGCGGTGAAGCTCACGCTTCCAGCCTGGCAGATCAGATGGTTAGCAGTGCCCTGCGGTACAAAGCTCAGGCCCCCCTGGTTGACGGGCTGCTGGAAGAGATCGGTCTGAAAGGCGATTCTCTGAACGGTTTAACCTCAGGCCTTGCAGACAAAAGAGCTGATAAAATGGCAGATTAGTGCCACTGCTGCTGCAATAAAAAAACCACCTGCGCGGGTGGTTTTTTTATTGCTGTGTAGTTAAGTGCTATTACTGTGCATATGTGTCCAAACAGTTTATCCTGTAAACGGCAGCACATAGAAAGTTGATACGTTTTATTAAAATCTGCTATATTTATCTTTAAAATATGGTCTATATGATTACAGGGATGTGTAATGAAAAAATTATTTTTTTGCTTTCTCCTTTTTGCTATATCCTCGACTTCTTATGCAGAAAACAAACCTGTTGATTCTATAAATCCAAATATTGAATTGGTATTTAGCCCTAACTTCCGTCTAGATCTTCCTGTCGAATTCTTTAATTTTACAAAAATAGCAAGTGCTGATGATATTCTCATAAAATTCCAGAATGGTTCGTATTTATCATTTAAAGCCATTGATAGAGTAGATGAAGGCCTTGACCCCTTATTCGATCTCAGGCTATATCCAGAATTCATATTAGGCTTACGTAAGCCTGACTCCTCTTCTAATGAGACAAATAGTCAGTTCATAAAATCCCTTAATGCATACAAACATAGACTCGGAAATTTCCAGGTCACTATAGATGAATTTAACAACAAAGTGGTTTATCTAGCAAAAGGAGATCAAGAGTCCGTAGCTTTTGCCATAAATAAACATAATGTTGAACAAATTCTAGTAATCAACTTTACAAATATTGATGATAAAAAGATATACACCACTCTTAAAGGACTAAGATAATGCTTACCGAAACAGATAAACGAGATTTATATGAAATTATCGAATCAACTATTGGGCAAGATGCAGTAATAAGAAAAAGCCTTTCTTCATTCAATGAAAGGACAGTGGTAGTTGTAGAGGCGATGATAAACGAAAATGCACGCTGTAACAGTAACATGAAAGAGTTAGTTGTTGGTTTAATCTCTGGATCATCTTACATAGCAAAAGGCTGGCTCAAACGTTCATTAAGAGAGTTCAATCGCACCTTAAAGAGCAAGAAAGTTAAACTTAATGGCTATGGCTGCATGGTCAGCGTTAAAAGCTACTGGAAAAACGCAATATTAATAACAGTCATATAATTACTCCCCTTATAAACTTCAGCCAATGAGCCAACCCAGTGCTGAATGACTCTAGGAAACATGCTGCGATACGGAGAATTTTCTTCTCAATCGCTGCTGGAAGCAGACCTTCACCATTCAGGTGTTACTTCCAGTAGCGATAGAGTCGCTTTACAACTACTTAGCCCGGTACGGGCCATTAAGCAGCCCCCGTCCCTGGTTGTTAATTGCGATATTATTGGCTGTCCGGGCAACCCCGGGGGTCGGATCGACAATCGTGCCAACCACCTGATCCACCACAGCCTGCACCAGCATACCGACCAGGCCACCACCGTTATCCCCGGAGCCCTGAGCGTAGGAAACCTGAGTGTCCCACAGGGTCTTGCCGGTTTTGGCATCCACAAGCTTCATATTCGCTTTAACAACGGTGGTTGAAGAGAGGATCTCATACTTCTGTCCCCAGTCTTCAATCACCACATAAAGGATGGCATCCGGATTAAGGTGCTCGGCAAATTTTTCCAGCGGTACATCGTGCATATCAGCCGGTGATTGCAATCCATTTTCCTGCAGAAACTGATTGATCACTGCAACCGGAAACACATAGTAGCCTTTTTCTGCCAGTGGTCTCGATAACGTCGACAGATAGATATTCGACGCATTGATCTCAATGGAGTTATTCATCGGTGGAATCACCAGAATAGAACGGGGCTTGCTGGCTTCAAGGGCAGCATAATCATAACGCTCCTGGGTTGCACAACCGCTGCTGAGCAGCACCAGCAGTATAAACGATGCAGATACAATAGAACGTAGCATCACTGATTAACTCCCTGTTTCTGATTCTTCAGCAGTGTATCAACCAGGGCGGTTGCCTCGGGATAGATTGCTTTCTCTTTCAATAACGCTTGCTGAGCCAGTCCTGCTTTACCTTCGGCGGCGTACATCATCCCCAGATGGGCATATAACCCCGGAGGCACTTTTTTACCCAGCGCATCTGACTTTTGAATATCCTCCTCCAGTTTAGTGATCTGCAATGCCGCCGGGGCATTACCGGGTTCAACATACATCTCGTAAATCATCGCTTCGTATGATCCCCAATAATAGAGGCTGTTGTCCTGGGTGGCACAGCCCCCCAGCAGAACAGTGATACTAACGAACAACAGGGCAAAAATTTTCACTCAAACACTCCTTATTGTTCGATCTTCCAGGTACCGTTCTGCATATCGGTAACCAGATTATTCACCGCTTCCATAATGGCAAAATTCAGCACTTTACCATTCAGCGTTGCGTCATAGCCCGCCGCGCCACCAAAACCGATGACTTCACGGTTTGACAGCTCATATTCACCGGCACCCTGAGTTGAGTAGACGATCTGTGAGGTGACAACATCGACAATATTCAGTGAGACTTTAGCGTAAGCCGTCTGGGTTTTACCTTTGCCGAGGATACCAAACAGCTGCTTGTCGCCGGTGACTTTGCGGCCAAACTCTGTGACATCCCCGGTAACAACATAACGTGCCCCCTGAATTTTCTGCTTCACACCACTCAGGCCAGCCTCTTGTTTGAGATCAGCCATACTCTGGCGATCAACAACATTAAAACGGTTGGTTTGTTGCAGATGCGTTTTGAGGATAGTTTGTGCCTGATTACCCAGCCGGTTGTTATCGGCTGAGAACATCCCCTGCAGGTAGTTAGAACGGTTATCAAAATTACCCACCACCAGTGTGGTGCGCGGCCCCTGATAAGTTGCGCGATAGGTTTCGACTTTCTGTGGCTCAATTTCCCGATGACTCTCTGTGGCACAGCCGGTTACTAAAACGGCGGTGCAGAGAACAACAGCAGATTTTACAGCCAGTCCTTTGTGTTTAAAAAACATACAATCAATCCTTTTTAAATTCATCTGCAGCAGGCAGCGAAATGTGCTTCAGATCGGATAATGACAGAGGTTAATTGTCCTCCCTCAAAACCAAAAAAAACAGCCCGGAGGCTGTTTTTTTATTCGAGTAGCAGTTCAGTAAGAAAGAATTATTTACCCATCTTCTTACGAATCTGCTGAATAGTACGCAGTTGTGCTGCAGCTTCGGCCAGTTGAGCAGTCGCACGGGAAAAATCCAGTTCGCTGCTCTTATCAGCCATCACATGTTCAGCATGCTTCTTCGCTTCCTCAGCGGCCGCTTCGTTGATATCACCCGCACGCAGTGCAACGTCCGCTAGGACAGAGACCTTGTGTGGCTGAACTTCAATGAAGCCACCGGAAACGTAGAAAATCTCCTGCTCACCACCCTGTTTCTTTAGCTCTACAGGACCTGGTTTCAGTTCCGACAGAAGCGGAGCGTGACCCGGGTAAATACCCAGATCACCCAGGCTACCTGTCACTGAAACGAACTCGATAAGACCAGAGAAGATCTCTTCTTCAGCACTTACGATGTCACAATGAACAGTCATAGCCATGTTGTTATCCTTTTTAAAAGGTTAACTAAGCGCACTTACATGCTCTTAGCTTTTTCAACCACTTCGTCGATACCGCCAACCATGTAGAACGCTTGCTCTGGCAGATCATCATAATCACCGGCCAGGATACCCTTAAAGCCTGCGATAGTGTCTTTCAGAGAAACGTACTTACCTGGAGAACCGGTAAATACTTCAGCTACGAAGAACGGCTGAGACAGGAATCGCTGAATCTTACGAGCACGGGTTACTACCAGCTTATCTTCTTCAGACAGCTCGTCCATACCCAGAATCGCGATGATGTCTTTCAGCTCTTTGTAGCGCTGCAGTACACCCTGCACCTGACGGGCAGTGTCGTAGTGATCCTGACCAATAACCAGTGGATCCAGCTGACGAGAGGTGGAGTCCAGCGGATCTACCGCAGGGTAGATACCCAGCTCGGCGATCTGACGAGACAGTACGACTGTCGCATCCAGGTGCGAGAAGGTGGTTGCTGGTGATGGATCGGTCAAGTCATCCGCAGGTACGTATACCGCCTGGATAGACGTGATAGAACCGGTCTTGGTAGAGGTGATACGCTCTTGCAGAACACCCATCTCTTCCGCCAGAGTTGGCTGGTAACCTACCGCTGAAGGCATACGACCCAGCAGTGCAGATACCTCGGTTCCCGCCAGGGTGTAACGGTAGATGTTGTCAACGAACAACAGTACGTCACGACCTTCGTCACGGAACTTTTCAGCCATGGTCAGACCGGTCAGCGCTACACGCAGACGGTTACCAGGAGGCTCGTTCATCTGACCGTATACCAGAGATACTTTATCCAGTACGTTGGATTCTTTCATCTCGTAGTAGAAGTCGTTACCCTCACGAGTACGCTCACCTACACCCGCGAATACGGAGAAGCCTGAGTGCTCGATCGCGATGTTACGGATCAGTTCCATCATGTTTACGGTTTTACCTACACCGGCACCACCGAACAGACCAACTTTACCACCCTTCGCAAATGGGCAAACCAGATCGATTACCTTGATGCCGGTTTCCAGCAGCTCGTTAGAAGCTGCCTGCTCAGCATAGGAAGGTGCAGAACGGTGAATAGGCATACGCTCTTCTTCGCCGATAGGTCCACACTCATCGATTGGGTTACCCAATACATCCATGATGCGACCCAGTGTTGCTGTACCCACAGGCACAGACACTGGCGCACCAGTATTAACTACTGTCAGACCACGGCTTACGCCTTCGGTCTGACCCATAGCGATTGCACGTACCACACCATCACCCAGCTGCTGCTGAACTTCAAGTGTCAGGCCTTTGGCCTCAACAGTCAGTGCATCATAGATCTTCGGTACACTGTCACGTGGAAACTCCACGTCGACAACTGCGCCGATAATCTGAACAATACGTCCGCTACTCATGTTCGGATCCTCTTAACATTTAAACCTGTTAACTGCCTTATACAGCAGCAGCACCACTTACGATCTCAGAGATTTCCTGAGTAATCGCAGCCTGACGAGCTTTGTTGTAAACCATTTGGAGCTCATCGATAAGATCGCCGGCGTTGTCTGTTGCGTTCTTCATCGCCAGCATTCGTGCTGCCTGTTCACAGGCATTGTTCTCAACCACGGCCTGATAGACCAGGGACTCAATGTAACGAACCAGTAAGCCGTTCAACAGCTCGCGTGCATCGGGTTCGTAGATATAATCCCAGTGATGGTTAAGACGGTCATCATCGTCTTCTGCTTTCAGCGGAAGAATCTGCTCTACCTGTGGCTTCTGCGTCATGGTATTTACGAAATCGTTAGATACCACATACAGCATATCCAGCTTGCCTTCATCGTAAGCATCCAGCATCACCTTAACGGTACCGATCAGCTCAGCTGCTTCAGGCTTATCGCCCAGACCAGATTTTGCTGCGGTTACATTACCGCCAAATGTTTTAAAGAAGCTTACAGACTTGGAGCCCAGAGCACAGATATCGATCTCGATATTTGCGTCTTTAAACTCTTTCATCTTGGCAAGTGCTGCCTTGAACGCATTAATGTTCAAGCCACCGCAGAGACCACGGTCGGTTGCGACAACAATGAAACCGACACGCTTTACTTCGCGCTGTTGCAGATACAGATGCTTATATTCAGGGTTGGATTTCGCCAGGTGCTGAATCACGCCACGGATAATCCGGGCGTAAGGACGGCTTTCCTGCATGCGATCCTGAGCTTTACGCATTTTAGATGCAGCCACCATTTCCATAGCGCTGGTAATCTTACGTGTGCCCTGAATACTGGCTATCTGCGTCTTTATCTCTTTTCCGGCTGCCATAGTTCCACCTATTAAACCTTTACTTAGTTCAGGTCTGCATAATCACTTATGCAGACCTCCACTCAAATGAGCTGTTACCAAGTTTGGGTAGATTTGAACTTTTCGATACCAGCCTTGAACTGAGACGCGATCTCGTCATTGTAGTCGCCACTGTCATTGATCTTAGCCATTACATCAGCGTACTCGCTGTTGAAGTAAGAGATCAGGGCTGCTTCAAAATCAAGGATCTTGTTCAGGTCGATATCGTTCAGGAAGCCTTCGTTAGCAGCGTACAGACTCAGACCCATGTCTGCGACAGACATTGGTGAGTACTGCTTCTGCTTCATCAGCTCGGTTACGCGCTGACCATGCTCAAGCTGAGCACGGGTTGCATCGTCCAGATCAGATGCGAACTGAGCGAATGCCGCCAGTTCACGGTACTGAGCCAGAGCCAGACGTACACCACCACCCAGCTTCTTGATGACCTTAGTCTGCGCTGCACCACCTACACGGGATACAGACAGACCAGCGTTGATCGCCGGACGGATACCTGAGTTAAACAGGTCCGCTTCCAGGAAGATCTGACCATCGGTGATGGAGATAACGTTGGTTGGTACGAATGCAGATACGTCACCACCCTGTGTTTCGATTACTGGCAGTGCAGTCAGGGAACCAGTCTGGCCCTTAACTTCGCCGTTAGTAAACTTCTCAACATAGGTTGGGTTAACGCGCGCAGCACGTTCCAGCAGACGTGAGTGAAGATAGAATACGTCACCCGGGTATGCTTCACGGCCCGGTGGGCGGCGCAGCAGCAGGGAGATCTGACGGTAAGCCCAGGCCTGTTTAGTCAGGTCATCGTATACGATCAGAGCGTCTTCACCGCGGTCACGGTAGTATTCACCCATAGAACAACCAGCATAAGGTGCCAGGAACTGCATCGCTGCAGGATCGGCTGCACCGGCTGCGACAACGATGGTGTGCTCCATCGCGCCATGCTCTTCCAGCTTACGTACAACGTTAGCAATAGTGGACTGCTTCTGTCCGATTGCTACGTAGATACACTTAACACCGGTACCTTTCTGGTTGATGATAGCGTCAATCGCGATCGCAGTCTTACCGATCTGACGGTCACCGATAATCAGCTCACGCTGACCACGGCCGATTGGCACCATCGCATCAATAGATTTCAGACCAGTCTGTACTGGCTGATCAACTGATTGACGCTCGATTACACCGGGTGCAACCTTTTCAACAGGGTCAGTCAGTTTAGTTTCAATCGGGCCTTTACCGTCGATCGGGTTACCCAGGGCGTCTACGACACGACCCTGCAGTTCCGGACCAACAGGTACTTCCAGGATGCGGCCGGTACAACGCGCGGTCATACCTTCTACCAGACCCTGATAGTCACCCAGTACTACAGCACCTACAGAGTCACGCTCAAGGTTGAGCGCCATACCGTAGATACCGCCGGGGAATTCGATCATCTCCCCGTACATTACGTCAGCCAGGCCGTGAATCAGGATGATACCGTCAGAAACGCTGACGATAGTACCTTCATTACGGGCTTCAGAAGAGACATCAAGTTTCTCGATGCGGCTCTTAAGAATCTCGCTGATCTCAGATGGATTCAGTTGCTGCATGTTTAATCCTCACACTCAGGAGTTCATTGCTTCGGCTAGCTTAGCCAGTCGAGCACGAATAGAGCCGTCGATAACCATATCGTCGGTTCGAACGATCACACCACCAATAATGGACTTGTCCACCTCGGTAGTCAGACTCACTTCGCGGCCCAGCTTGGAGCTCAGTGCCTGAGTTAATTTTTGTTGCTGCTGCTCGCCCAGATCAAAGGCAGTTGTCACACTTACCTCAACAGAATGCTGCTGATTGGCTTTCAACTGTTCAAACTGCGCAGAGATCTCTGGTAACAAAGCCAGACGCTGATTTTCGGCCAGCAAAGAGATAAAGTTCTTTGCCGACGGATCTGCCATCTGTTCTTCACAGACGGTAATCATTGCATCAGCTTTCTGTTCGCTGGTCAGTCCGGGATTACCCAGAACCAGTTTCATCGTCTCATGCTGCGCCACTGCAGTTGCAGTTGTCAGCATATCAGACCACTGGTCCAGGTTTCCCTTAGCCACAGCGTGCTCGAAAGCGGCTTTGGTATAAGGTCGAGCGACTGTATTGAGTTCAGCCATCGTAAACCTCGCTTAAAGCTCAGCAGCTAGTTTTTCAACAAGCTGAGCGTGCGCGTTAGCGTCAACAGACGCTTCAAGAATTTTCTCAGCACCGGCTACTACAAGAGCAGCAACTTCAGCGCGCAGAACTTCTTTGGCACGGTTTGCTTCCTGATCGATTTCAGCCTGAGCAGCCGTTACAAGGCGGGTAGCCTCTTCACGTGCTTTCTCTTTTGCTTCATCAACGATCTGGTTAGCTCGCTTATTAGCCTGTTCAATGATGGCGGCTGCTTCTTCCTTGCTCTTACGCATATCGGCCATGGCTTTTTCCTGAGCCAGTTCCAAGTCGCGTTGAGCACGGTCTGCAGCGTCCAGACCTTCTGCAATTTTCTTCTTACGTTCTGCCAGCGCACCAGTAATTGGTGGCCAGACATATTTCATACAAAATACAACGAAGAAGGCAAATGCAATGATCTGACCAAAGATGGTTAGATTGATATTCACGCCATTACCTCTCGCGGTTGTCTTAAAAAGTAGTTACCCATAAAGGGACGTATGTAGCTCTACTTATGCAACAGCGAACAGTACGTACAGACCCAGACCAACACCGATCATAGGTACGGCGTCAACCAGACCCATTACGATGAAGAATTGAGTACGTAGCAGTGGGATCAGCTCAGGCTGACGTGCAGCACCTTCAAGGAACTTACCACCCAGGATGCCGATACCTACAGCGGCGCCTACAGCACCCAGACCCATCATCAGTGCACCAGCGATGTACAGCAATGCCATTTCCATCAGTTTTTCTCCGATATTTAATTGCTAAAGTTTAAGTTTAAAAAGAAATCGTTTAATTATTCAGTTATTACAACTACTTAGTGGTCTTCATGCGCCATGGCCAGATAGACAATCGTCAGAACCATGAAGATGAACGCCTGCAGCGTAATTACCAGAATGTGGAAGATCGCCCATGGCACTGACAACAGCCATTGCGCCCAGAACGGCAGCAGAGCGATCAGGATAAAGATCATCTCACCTGCATACATGTTACCGAACAGTCGCAACGCCAGTGATACTGGCTTCGCCAGCAGGCCTACGATCTCCAGGAACAAGTTGAACGGCAGCATCCATTTACCCAGCGGCTGAAATGCCAGCTCACCCAGGAAACCACCAATACCTTTCATTTTGATGCTGTAGTACAGAATCAGACCAAACACCGCAATCGCCATCCCCAGGGTTGCGTTGATATCGGTAGTCGGTACGACCTTCATATAGACGTGATGTGGATCCGCGCCGAACGCTTCACCGATCTTCTGAGTCAGGAACGGAATCCAGTCAACTGGCACCAGGTCCATGGTGTTCATCAGGAAGACCCAGACAAAAATGGTCAGTGCCAGCGGGGCAATCAACGCATTTTTGTAGTGGAAGATACTGCTAACGTTATCCTCGATAAACTCGATGATCACTTCAACAAAGTTCTGAGTGCTGCCTGGCACACCGGAAGTTACTGATTTAGCAACTTTACGGAACATCCAGATAAAAAACAGGCCCAGACCTACAGACCACAGCATGGTATCAACGTGAATTGCCCAAAATCCCATCGCAGCAGCATCTTCAGCGGTATGGGCAAAGCCCAGTCCGTGTTCAGGATGCACACCAAACGTCCAGTTCGTCAGGTGGTGGGATATGTAGGCTGAGGAAGTCATTTCGCTAGCCATTACTATCTCTCTCATTCAAAGTTTTAAGAAACTGTTATTCAGCCTCAGCTGGGCAATAAAACCCGTCAGCTGAAGCCATATATAAGTGCCAAATAGGGAAAATGGATTCAGAGGTTGAATCAGGATAAACACCGCAATAAAGAGTGCGATGGATAAGCCCATTTTCCATATTTCACTCGTATACAGCTGCCGGATAACAGCGCCAGGAGTACTTTTTGTCTGTTGCACAACCAGCGCACGATAGACAAACACATAGCCGGGCAGCAAAAATATCAGACCACCACAGAGGGATGACCAGGCCGCACTCAGGCTATGCAGAAGTAAAACTCCCGCAATTATTACTAAACTAACTACTTGAATCAGGAAGACTTTCCTAAACTGCTGCAAGGCGATACGAGTATGAACGCCAGGTTTCCGGTGCCCTTTTCTCATATAAATACAGCCTCAGTTTCCCTTCATCTGCGTAAAAAAACCGTAAACACGTCCTTTCACAGCCAGCGCATTATAGGGGCTTAATGCATCAGCTTCAACACGATTCAGGCCGATTTGCACTTTTGTATTAGACCTGCAGAGTGGAAGAACTAAGTAAATACCCTAGTAGCGGTATCTGCAGCGATCTCTCGCTGCAAAAAAACCTAATTATTGTAGGGCTTTAAGGATCGCTTCAAATTTTTCCCGGTTTTCATAGGCGATAGTGATTTTCCCCTTACCGGCAGCATTTTCGCTGATGGATACTTTGCTGTTCAGCCTGCTGGAAAGCGAATCAGACAGATCTTTAAGCAGCGGGTCCGGTTTCTTAGGCGCTTTTGCAGGCTCATTCTTTTTCTGCTGCAGCTTGCGCACCAGATCTTCGGTCTGCCGCACAGACATATTTTTACCCACCACCTCTTTGGCAGCAATAATCTGATCCGGGCCATCCATACCCAGTAATGCCCGGGCGTGACCCATCTCAAGATCGCCATACTCAAGCATCTTTTTCACCTCATCGGTGAGATGCATCAGACGCAGCAGATTAGTAACCGAAGAGCGGGATTTACCCACCGCATCAGCGACCTCCTGCTGAGTCAGTTCAAATTCAATTTTCAGACGATCCAGCGCGATCGCTTCCTCCATCGGGTTGAGATTTTCCCGCTGAATATTTTCGATCAGCGCCATCGCAATCGCCGCTTCATCGGGGACATCACGGATAACGGCAGGAATCTCGTCCAGGCCGGCCATCTGACTGGCCCGCCAGCGACGTTCACCGGCAATAATCTCATACAGATTTTCACCCACCGGACGCACCACGATGGGCTGCATCACCCCCTGGGCTCTGATGGAGTTTGCCAGCTCTTCCAGTGCCTGAGGTTCAAGATCCCGACGGGGCTGGTATTTACCCCGCTGAATCTGATCAATCGGCATCAGCCGATAGCCATCGCCACCTTCCAGCTTCGCCTCGGTTACAGCGTCCTCTGCAAATTTAGTACTGGTTGATAACAGTGCATCCAGCCCCCGCCCTAAACCACGCTTTTTAACCGCCATCGATCAGCCTTCCTGTTCCTGTTTGTCTGCCTGTTTATCATTCTGAGCCGATCTGCGAATCAGCTCCCCCGCTAACGCCAGATAGGCCACCGACCCCCGGGAGTTTTTATCATACATCAGTGCCGGTAGCCCATGACTGGGAGCTTCCGCCAGACGCACGTTGCGCGGGATCACGGTGCGATACACCTGATCGCCAAAATATTCCACCAGATGGTCAGAGACATCTTTGGTCAGGCTCATACGGGGATCGAACATGGTGCGTAAAATCCCTTCAATCTTTAGTTCAGGATTGAGCCGCTTGTTGATTTTATTGATCGTCCCTACCAGCGCACTGATCCCCTCCAGCGCATAATACTCACACTGCATCGGAATAATGACACCGCTGGAAGCGGCCAGCGCGTTAACAGTCAGCAGATTCAACGAGGGCGGATTGTCGATCAGTACAAAGTCATACTGATCCTGAACCTTCTCCAGCGCCATTTTCATCCGGAATTCGCGCCGCGGTAGCTGTAAAAGCTCAACTTCAGCCGCGGTCAGATCGCCGTTAGCACCGACGATATCATAGCCCGCGGGGGCATTTCTGATAATCGCCTCTTCCAGGGTTGCTTCACCAATAAGCACTTCATACACGGAGTTTTTCAGGTTGTGCTTATCCACGCCGCTGCCCATGGTAGCGTTGCCCTGAGGATCCATATCAATCATCAGCACCCGCTTCCTGGTGACTGCCAGTGAAGCTGCCAGATTCACGCAGGTCGTGGTTTTACCCACGCCACCTTTCTGGTTAGTGATGGTTAATATTTTGGTCACGTTGAAGTTCTCCCTAACATCAGCAGATGCCGCTCGCCATCGGTGCCCGGTACGGTTAGCCGGATACTCTGACGCAGATTAATCGACTCGGGTAATAACTCAATCTCCTCTTCAGGATACATCCCTTTCATTGCAAGAAAAACACCCGTGTCAGAGCACAGATGTGAAGTCCAGTGAATCATATCCTGTAATGAGGCAAATGCCCTTGATATAACCCCATCAAAAAGGCTATCCGGATGGTATTTTTCCACCCGCTCATGGATTACTTCAATATTTTCCAGCCCCAGCTCCGCTTTAGCCTGAAACTGGAAACGGCTTTTTTTAATATTGCTATCCAGCAGAGTGATCGGCAGATCCGGGCGGCAGATCGCCAGGGGAATCCCCGGCAATCCCGGACCACTGCCAACATCGATCAAACGCTCAACATCGATATAGGGCAGCACGCTGAGACTATCGATCAGATGCCGGCTGATCATCTCTTCGGGAGAACGAACCGCTGTCAGGTTGAATGCCTTATTCCATTTGATCAGCAGTGCATGATATTGCAACAGCTGCTCATACTGCGCATCGCTCAGCTGTAAGCCGATCTGATGGCACTGTTGTTCCAGTAAATTTCGATACTGCAGCATCAAGCCTGAGCCTTTTTATTGGTCATCTGTTTCTTTTTCAGGTGGATCAGCAGCAGCGAGATCGCCGCCGGTGTCATTCCCTGAATCCGTGCCGCCTGGGCGATACTTTCAGGCCGGATCTGCTCCAGCTTGGCGGTCAGTTCATTCGACAGGCCACCTACCGAGGCGTAATCAAAATCAACCGGCAGCAACGTATCCTCCTGCCGGCGAACCTTATCGATATCCTCTTTCTGACGATCGATATAACCGGCATACTTAATCTGAATCTCAACCTGTTCCGCCACCTGGGGATCACTCACCGGTTCACCTTTGAGACCGGCTACCGCGGCATAATTCAGCTCGGGTCGTTTCACCAGATCCTGCAGATTGTACTCCCGGCTAATCGGTTGCTGCAGCTGCGCATTGAGCAGCTCCGCTGCAGCACTACCCGGCTGAATCCAGGTCTCTTTAAGACGCTGATTCTCAAGTTCAATCGCTTCGCGCTTATCGCAGAAACGCTGCCAGCGTTCATCACTCACCAGGCCCAGTTCACGCCCCTTCTCTGTCAGACGCAGATCGGCATTATCTTCCCGCAGAATCAGGCGATATTCGGCCCGGCTGGTAAACATACGATAAGGCTCTGAGGTGCCCATGGTGATCAGATCATCCACCAGAACTCCCAGATAGGCTTCATCCCGACGAGGATACCACTGCTCCTTCTCCTGAGCCCGCAAGGCGGCGTTAACACCCGCCAGCAACCCCTGAGCTCCGGCCTCTTCATAGCCAGTGGTACCGTTGATCTGACCGGCAAAATAAAGACCGTTAATCACCTTGGTTTCCAGGGTGTGCTTCAGATCCTGCGGATTGAAATAGTCATACTCAATGGCATAGCCAGGACGGGTAATAAAAGCGTTTTCAAAACCCCGGATAGAGCGAACCGCAGCCAGCTGAATATCAAAGGGCAGACTGGTGGAGATGCCATTCGGATACAACTCATGGGTGGTCAGTCCCTCCGGCTCAACAAATACCTGATGGCTGGTTTTATCTGCAAAGCGGACGATCTTATCCTCCACCGAAGGACAGTAGCGCGGGCCAACACCATCGATAACACCGGTATACATCGGCGAACGATCCAGACCTGAACGCAGAATATCATGGGTGCGTTCATTGGTATGGGTAATGAAACAGCTGATCTGACGGGGATGATCCGCCAGAGACCCCATAAACGACATCACCGGTGTCGGGGTATCCCCGGGCTGTTCCTGCATCAGACTGAAATCGACACTGCGGGCATCGATGCGCGGTGGCGTGCCGGTTTTTAAGCGGTCGACCCGTAGCGGCAGTTCCCGCAAACGATCCGCCAGAGCGATCGAGGGCGGATCACCCGCACGTCCGCCAGAGTAATTATCCAGACCAATGTGGATCTTACCACCGAGGAAAGTGCCGACAGTAAGCACAATATTATTGGCAAAGAAGCGCAGACCCGCCTGTGTCACGACCCCTTTGACTGATTCGCCTTCCACAATCAGATCATCCGCTGCCTGCTGGAAAAGTTGCAGATTTGGCTGATTTTCCAGAATTTCACGAATCGCCGCTTTATAGAGAATTCGGTCTGCCTGCGCACGGGTGGCACGTACTGCCGGGCCTTTACGGGAGTTGAGGGTACGGAACTGAATCCCCCCCTTATCGGTGGCAATCGCCATCGCTCCGCCTAACGCATCAATCTCTTTAACCAGATGGCTTTTACCGATACCACCAATTGCCGGATTACAGGACATCTGGCCCAGGGTTTCAATGTTATGGGTTAACAGCAGGGTTTTAACGCCTGTCCGGGCTGCAGCTAACGCAGCTTCAGTACCGGCATGGCCACCACCAATTACAATCACATCAAAGTGGTCAGGATAGTCCACTCACTTAACCTCATTATCTAATTGAAGAGAGCCCGGGTTGTTATGTCTGAAGACAGTGGCTCAGAAAAAGGCGCTAAGTATAAACCTAAGGGGTCAATATAGAAATGGTTAAACTTTGTACACCTTTTAATCGGTTACTTTTTTTTAATCTTTTATATATAAGTTAAATATGTTCTTAAGATATGTTTTTTATTTTTACTTCTATTAATGAGGCAGTGATTTTCAGTTGATAACCATTTTTACTTCTTATTTATCAATATATTAGGTAATACATAAACCTGTTGTATAGCTGCGTTTAACCTCTTAGCAGGGTGTCACAGACCTGTGTGTAACCAGGTCTTTTATGCACAGGCGCTATTATACACAGCTTTGCTAAGCGGTTGTTCCCATACAGTTATACAGTTTATGCACAGGAATTAGTGGATAAATTCTGTTGCCTGGCAGGTTCATCCTGAACATCTCCGTTGTAAAGAATGGTGTGGATACGGCAGATCTATCGTCTGGATAACCGATCTGAAGCGAATCAACCTGATGCTGGACATTTTGGTGCTTCTATACAGGGGGGATCAGCTGTTTAGCCTGCCTGGATCAACAGTGTTATAGCGATGAGCGAATGATGACTCAGTTGCTAAATTTTCAAGTGGCATAAGATAAGCACCGACACTGCACAGTTTATTCGCGGTTAATTCAAAGCTTATCCACAATAAATTGTTAATAAAATTTCCTTTTATTTCGGTATCTCATCGTAAATACTTGAAAAATATAGATATTATTTTATATGTGGATTTTTCATAGATGTTTATAACTACTGCATGTGTGTTGTATACAACGCGCAGCAGTGCTGGGGATAAATTGGCCTGGTTGAGGCTGGAGAGGAAACGGCAGGTTTAGATGAGGAAATCAGGGGGTCAGAGATCAACCCCGTTTTGGTTCAGCCATTGCTTTAGTTGTCCCAGAGGCAGTGCGCCACTGATCCGGGCACTCTCTCTGCCCTGCTTAAACAGAATCAGGGTGGGTATGGAACGGATCTGCAGTTGTGCGGCGATTGCCTGCTCTGCTTCAGTGTCGAGCTTAGCCAGTCTTAGTTTCGGTTCAAACAGTCCGGCAGCCTGTTCAAATACCGGAGTAAACTGCTTGCAGGGGCCGCACCAACTGGCCCAGCAATCAACCAGAACCGGAATATCATTGCGAGTCACCATGTTCTGGTAGTTTGCTGTGGTCAGCTCTACAGGCCTGGCAAGAAACAAGGGTTGCTTGCATTTACCACATTTCGGGCCGTCCTGAAGACGCTCTGCAGGTACTTTGTTGAGGGTCGAGCAACCCGGGCAACTGATATTCAGGGGCATTGATAACACCTTTACTATATCTGTCAGTGATGAATTATAGACAGGAAAATTGTACCACGTAGTGGGGATACCGGGCACTTTCAAATACTTCTAGGCTAAAGATCAAAGTAATCGATGGTAATGGTGATTCATCATGAAAATAACAAAGATCAGTTTAGTCGCAGGCATGGCGTTATGTTTTTCAGGGTTTGCGGCGGCAGAGTCACAAACTCTCAACGTTTATAACTGGTGGGATTATATAAAGCCTGAGGTTATTAAGAACTTCGAAGCTGAAACCGGCATTAAAGTTAACTATGACGTTTATGATTCCAATGAAGCACTTGAAGCGAAACTGATGGCAGGTAACTCAGGGTATGATCTGGTTGTACCATCCGGCTCATTTCTTGAGCGCCAGGCAAAAGCAGGTATTTATCAGGAATTAGACCGATCAAAACTTTCAAACTACAGCAATCTGGATCCGGCACTACTTAAAAAGGCAGCGATCAATGATCCGGGTAACCGGGTGGGTGTCCCTTATGCCTGGGGAACGATAGGACTGGGGTATAACGAAGATATGCTCAGGCAGCGTTTAGGAGACCGGCCATTTAACACCCTCGATCTGATTTTTGATCAGGAGATATCTTCGAAACTAAAGGATTGTGGTATCGCTTTACTGGATTCACCTTCAGAAATAATGGCGATAACTCTAAATTACCTTGGACTTGACCCCAATAGTGAAGACAGAGCAGACCTGAGTAAAGCGACCGATCTGTTCAAAAAAGTGCGCGGGAATATAAAGTATTTTAACTCGGGTAACCTTGTTCAGGATCTGGTTAATGGTGATGTATGCGTGACGATTGGCTATAACGGTGACCTTCTCCGTGCGCAGAAACGAGCAGATGAGGCTGGTATGAAGTCAACCCTGAAATATGCCATTCCAAAAGAGGGTACCATTGCATGGTTTGACCTTGTAGCGATACCTGCTGATAGCACTAACAGCGACGCAGCCCACCAATTCATTAACTACCTTCTGAAACCTGAAAATGCTGCGGATATATCTAACTTCGTCATGTATGCCGTGCCGAACACCCAGGTTGGACCCTTTCTGGATGAGGCAATACGCACCAATCAGGGGATCTATCCTGATGAAGAACTGAAAGCGAATCTTTTCTCACAAAAAGCACATACCGCAAAATTTGATCGCAGGTTAACCAGTGCCTGGACATCTATCAAAACAGGGCGGTGAAGGTTTGTTTATGAATACTGTAAGTCGGTAGCCAGGTTTGGGTGCAGACTTTGAATATCAATGATAAGTGAGAAACAGAATGAGAAAAGTAACAGTGGCAGCGACCCAGATGTCTTGCACATGGGATATTCAGAACAACGTGGCCAAAGCGGAACAACTGGTCAGGCAGGCTGCTCAGCAAGGTGCACAGGTTGTGTTGTTACAGGAACTGTTTGAAACCCCCTATTTCTGTGCTGAACAGCATAGTTGTCACAACGAGCTGGCAAAAACCGTAGAAGAAAGCACGCTCATAGCACATTTCTCTGAACTGGCTAAGGAGTTAGAGGTGGTGTTACCACTCTCTTTTTTCGAGCGTGCGGGAAATACCCGTTTTAACTCTCTGGTGGTTATCGATGCCGATGGATCAGTGAGTGATACCTATCGGAAAATGCATATTCCACAAAACCCGGGTTATGAAGAGAAATACTATTTCAGTCCCGGGGATACCGGATTTATGGTTCATGATACCCGCTATGGCAGGATTGGAGTGGGCATCTGCTGGGATCAATGGTTTCCTGAGGCCGCGCGTATTATGGCTCTTAAGGGAGCAGAGATGATTTTTTATCCCACAGCGATAGGCAGCGAACCATCCGATCCGGATCATAACAGCACCGATCACTGGCGGAATGTGATGAAAGGGCATGCCGCCGCAAATATCCTGCCGGTTATCGCATCCAACCGAACAGGTCAGGAGGCCGAAGGCAATACCCCGATAAAATTCTATGGTTCTTCGTTCATAGCCGATCAGACAGGCGTACTGGTTGCTGATGCTGATAGCGACAGTGAAACGGTTCTGTTATCCAGTTTCGATCTGGATCAGATAGCACAACAGAGGGACAGCTGGGGCTTATTCAGAGACCGCAGACCTGAATATTATGAAGAAATACTCTCTTTTGCTCACTAATAACAACATCCGGGCCGTTAATACGGCCCGTTTTTATCTTCACTGGAACCCTATACTATTAAGGAGAAGTCTATAAATTCAGGAAGCTCAATGCATACGCCGCTGATCAGTAATAAGGAGATAAAAGAGGTTTTTGATCTCAGTGCTAAGGCGGTGGCGGCCATCGGTACAGATGAGTTTCCGGGTTTACTCTGCCAAATCTGTGAATACCTCTCGGCATATGACACTGTCATGGGCTATGCCTTCATTCCTGGTGAACTGCCCCGCCCCCTGTTTAATGATTTCCATAAAAGAGAGATAGAGAACTGCTGGATTCCATACTTTGAGGGAGCTTATCTACTCGACCCTTTTTACGAGTTGTCTAAACAGCGTGTGGATGATGGTTTTTACCATCTCAGAGATATTGCGCCTGATGACTTCTTTGAAAGCGATTACTTTAAAAACTTTTATGTCCCGACCCGGCTACGGGATGAAACCACTCTGATTGTGAATATCAATGAGAGCGTTCAGATCCATCTGTCACTGGGGCTAAGAGATAATCGATCGGCACTGACAACCGATGACCTGCATCGTTTAGACCTGGTTGAATCACTGTTTATATCATTAATCCGAAGTCACTGGCCGGAGATCAGATCAGATCTGTCTCAGGATACCGGGCGGGTTGGAGCTCATCTGGAAAAGGCGTTCCAGTTATTTGGCTCCTCATGCCTGAGTGATCGGGAATGCGAAATTGTCAGGTGTATTCTTCGCGGACACTCCAGTAAATCGATTGCCCGGTTACTGGAGATAAGCCCGGAAACCGTTAAGGTCTATCGTAAACGAATCCACCAGAAACTTGAGATCACCTCTCATGGAGAACTCTTCTCTATCTTTCTGGAGTGTCTTAAAAGTGTGCCTGTCGGTTCGATGGAAGACCCTATTAAGTATCGCTGATCCGATTATTTGCCAATACAGAATGAGCTGAAGATTCGTCCCAGCAGGTCATCCGAACTGAATTCGCCGGTAATCTCACTCAGATGTTGCTGTGCCTGACGCAGGTCTTCGGCCAACAGTTCTCCGGCGCCGCCATAGATCAGCTGTTCCTGGCCCGTGAGGAGTAAACTTTCCGCCCGGTTCAGGGCATCGATATGTCTGCGGCGGGCAAGAAAGCCACCCTCGGTGGTATTAGCATAGCCCATACAGTCTTTCAGATGCTGGCGCAGGTTATCCACACCGATATCCGCTTTGGCCGAGAGAGAGATCAGGGTATGGCCATCATGCTCACCGATAACCGGTTGTTCTGAGGTCAGGTCACACTTATTACGGATCACCGTGATCTTGCTTCTGTCTTCAAGACGGCTGACAAACTCAGGCCAGATCTGTTCCGGGTCATCGGTGGCGGTGGTAGTGCCATCCACCATCAACAGCACCCGGTCGGCTTTCTGAATCTCATCCCAGGCACGGCTGATACCGATCCGCTCAACCTCATCGGGGGCATCCCGAAGCCCTGCCGTATCGATAATATGCAGTGGCATGCCATCGATATGAATATGCTCGCGCAGCACATCCCGGGTGGTACCGGCGATATCGGTGACAATCGCCGACTCTTTCCCGGCCAGCGCGTTCAGCAGGCTGGATTTTCCTGCATTGGGTCGTCCGGCGATCACCACACTCATCCCCTCTCGGATGATACTGCCCTGCCGGGCTTCCTGTTTTACTTCTGCCAGTTTATCGATGATGCGCTGCAGATCACCGGCGACCTTGCCATCGGCGAGAAAGTCGATCTCCTCTTCCGGAAAGTCGATAGCGGCTTCGACATAGATACGCAGTTGAGTCAGCGTTTCAACCAGTTGATGTACGCGTTCTGAAAATGCCCCTTGCAGTGATTTCAGGGCACAGCGGGCGGCTTGCTCTGAACTGGAATCGATCAGATCAGCGATCGCTTCAGCCTGTGTCAGATCCAGCTTATCGTTGAGAAAGGCGCGCTCAGAAAACTCACCGGGATTGGCCAGTCGGGCACCACACTCCACCACTCGTCGCAGGATAAAGTCCATAATGATCGGGCCACCGTGGCCCTGCAGTTCCAGCACATCTTCCCCGGTAAAGGAGTTGGGGCCGGGAAAATAGAGCGCTAACCCCTGATCCAGCTGATTCCTGTCGTTATCAAAGAAAGGGCCGTAGTGGGCGAAACGGGGCTGTGGTACAAACCCCAGAACCTGTTCAGCGATATCACCGGCCAGTTTTCCCGACACCCTGACAATACCCACCCCACCCCGGCCTGGAGGCGTTGCCTGGGCTGCGATAGTATCCTGATCAATCAGAGTCATTAGAACCTCGGAAATTAGTAGATAGCGATTAGGTGGTTAAGATTGGCGGGAGTGTAACATAATCGTTTCGCTCCCGTTATTCATAGCTTGAACGCGACGTTATCACTTGCGGATAAAAAATTGAGCTTGTGTGGGAGCGGCGTCCTCGCCGCGATGATATGGGGCTGTTTCAGTTAATCGCCGCGAGGGCGCGCCTCCTACAAAAACGTGTCGACACACTAAAACAAAAAAGGCCTCATCAGAGGCCTTTTTCTAGGTTGGTGAAGGCTTACTTACTGCCTTCAGCTTCTATCTGCTTGTTGATTATATACTGCTGTGTAATCGACAGAATGTTGTTCACCAGCCAGTACAGTACCAGACCAGCCGGGAACCAGAGGAAGAAGAAGGTGAAGACGATTGGCAGCATCTTCATAATCTTCGCCTGCATCGGATCGGGAGGTGTCGGGTTCAGCAGCTGCTGAATAAACATGGTTGCCCCCATCAGGATTGGCAGCATGAAGTAGGGGTCCATCACTGACAGGTCATTGATCCAGAGTGCAAAGGGAGCATGACGCAGTTCAACGGATTCCATCAGCGTCCAGTACAGGGCGATAAAGATTGGCATCTGCGCCACAATCGGCAGACAGCCACCCAGCGGGTTGATCTTCTCTTTCTTGTACAGCTCCATCATCGCCTGAGACATCTTCTGACGGTCATCACCGTAGAGCTCTTTCAGACGGGTCATCTCCGGGCCAAACTTACGCATCTTAGCCATCGATTTGAACGCCTTCGCATTCACCTGGAACAGCAGCGCTTTAACGATGATGGTAATAAAGATGATGGATACACCCCAGTTACCCACAAAGCTGTGAATCGTTTTCAGCAACCAGGACAGCGGTGAGGCGATGAACCAGAGAATGCCGTAATCAACCGTCAGCTCCAGATTCGGTGCCGCCTGTTCCAGCAGGTCGGTCTCTTTTGGTCCGGCGTAGAAGCCTGCGCTGACGGTTTTTGTTTCGCCAGGTGCAACAGAAAACTCAGGTGCGACAAAACTGGCAATATAGTTACCGTTGCTTACCCGGCTGCTATAGTTATTTTCCTGATCCGCCGCTGGAATCCAGGCACTGAGGAAATAGTGCTGGGACATCGCGACCCAGCCACCTATGCTGGTTTTCTTAACGTTGGTTTCATCCAGCTTTTTGAACGCAAATTTGTCGTAGTGTTCATCCGCGGTAGAGAACACGGCACCCAGAAACGCCTGCATCCCCATACTGGTGGTTTGCGAAGGGTCTTTTGAACCGTCACGCTTAATCTGACCAAACAGCTTAGCCTGCCATACTTCAGCAGAGCCGTTGTTGATCAGGAAATCCTGTTCAATTTTGTAGCTACCCTTGGTAAAAACGAAACGCTTGGTGACTACAACACCGTCTTCACCGCTATGCACCAGATCAACGGTCAGTTTGTCGCCTTCCATCTGATAGCTGTTTTTGGCTGTGGTGTATTGTGGCCGCCCCTCTTTTTTAGCGTCGAGGCCATCTTTACCGATCAGACCACTCTGAGATACATAGGTACGATTGCCATTTTCCAGCAACACGAAGGGTTTATCATCGTTCAGCGCTGCTTTGTGTTTTGGCAGCGTCAACTGGATGATATCGCCACCCTTAGTATCGATCAGCAGCTCCAGAACATCGGTTTTAACAGAGATCAGCTGTTGCTGTGCGGTTGTCGCAACGGCCTGAGCTTCCGGCAGATCGTTGTTAGCCGCCGCTTCAGTAGTTGTCGCTGGAGGCAGATCACCTGCTTGCGAAGCCGCAGTTTCGTTACTGGACTGATAGGCTGAAACAGACCCGGGCTGGGCAACCGCTACCGGCTGAGCACCGTAGTCCTGGTTCCATTGAAGCACCAGCATATAGGAGATAATTGCCAGTGCTGCGATCAATATAATGCGCTGTACATCCATGGTTTCTGGACCATTCAGTTATAAGTTTTAAGTTGATTTGTCAGATTTTGCCTTGGCTCGGCCAATCAGGCGGTTCCAGCTCTTATTAATAAGGGCGTGAACGTTGCTGTTTTCGATATCTCCCAGACCCTGTCTGGCCAGAATAACGATATCGACATTAGGCAGCTTATGCTGATTAAGACGGAAAGACTCGCGAATGATACGCCGAACGCGGTTACGATTAACAGCTAAACGGATATTTTTTTTGGAGAAGACAAAGCCGACACGGGGATGATCGAGATCGTTTGGACGGGCAAGGATCAACAGATGTTTATCTGACACCTTGAGGCTGGCTCGGCTGAATACCTGTTTAAAATCCCCGCCAGTTAAAAGTCTTAACTGACGGGGATAGCTGAATTCATTCATTCAGAGAGCCTGACAGGCAAAAAATTATGCTGACAGACGCTTACGGCCTTTAGCACGACGACGGTTGATAACAGCACGGCCGTTCTTAGTTGCCATACGTGCACGGAAACCGTGAGTGCGTTTACGCTTCAGGTTGCTTGGTTGAAATGTTCTTTTCATTGGTCAGTCCTACTAACATACAGTGTGGTGGTATCAGTAAGGTTGGCTGAATCCCACGGTCAAAAACAGACGCGAAATTGTAGAGAAAAGATATCCGCTTTGCAAACAATTCCTGACATCAATCATAAAAAAGCTGTGACGATCTTTTTCAGGCAGATAATAAAGCCGTTTCTGGCCTTTGTAACATTATTCCCAGACGTTATTTTCAGATATGCACAATATTCTGTTATTAACTCGTATTAAATCATTAAAAACAGATAGATACTCTGTTGATAGGTCTGAATATTAACTGTTTTTAAAGTATGGATAGTTTTTTGCAGCGCCCCGCTGTTTCCCTCGCAAACTGTGGAATCTTTGCTAATTATTTGAAAAATCAGCAGAAAAGAATTAGCAACAGATTGCGTCTAACTGTGGATAAGCGGGCGTTTAAAGGGTATTATCTGCTATTATTTATTACGTTTACGGTCTTGTTCTCGGTCACTCAACAGCAGTGAAAACAGAGGATGTTTAAGGATTAGCTATGTCGGCTGAGTTGTGGGAACAGTGTCTTCAGAATCTTCAGGATGAGTTCCCCTCCCAACAATACAATACCTGGATCAGGCCTCTGAAAGTGTCGCCAGAGTCGGATACCGGGCTGGTTCTGCTGGCACCGAACCGGTTTGTTAAGGACTGGGTGAGCGATAAATACCTTAACCGCATTCGTGAGATCGTCAACACGGTCAGTGGTGATATCGCTGCCAAAGTCAGTATCGATATTGCAGGCCGCGCCAATGGTTTCTCTCAGCGCCCTGCCCGCCCTGCACCACCGCCCGCGCCGGCTCGTCGTCCGGCCAATCGCTTCGATGATTCCGGGTCGTTCTCCTCTGGCTATGATAATCAGGACAACTTTGATTCTCAGAACAGTTTTGATTCCCAGAACAGCTTTGATAATCGGCCTCAGACTGCTTCACGGCCTCAACCGGTGGAAGAAAATGCTCCGCAGCAACTGGCAATTGATGACAGCAGCTTTCAGCCGATCAACCACCGTGAAATTATTGTGCCCCCTTCTGCTCAGTCAGGCTCGTCACGCAGTGTCGATGTTGAGGGTAGCGTGCGCCATCAGTCCAATCTGAACCAGTCGTTTACCTTTAACTCCTTTGTTCAGGGTAAGTCCAACCAGCTGGCGCTGGCGGCGGCTCAGCAGGTGGCCGATAACCCCGGTGGTTCGTATAACCCTCTGTTTATCTACGGTGGTGTCGGTCTGGGTAAAACCCACCTGATGCATGCGGTGGGGATGGAGATGTTGCAGCGCAATCCGAAAGCCAAGATTGTCTATCTGCACTCTGAGCGGTTTGTGGCGGACATGGTAAAGGCGCTGCAACTGAATGCGATCAATGACTTCAAGCGTTATTACCGTTCAGTGGATGCATTGCTGATCGATGATATTCAGTTTTTTGCCGGTAAGGAGCGTTCTCAGGAGGAGTTTTTCCACACCTTCAACGCGCTGCTCGAGGGTGGTCAGCAGATGATCCTCACCAGTGACCGCTATCCGAAAGAGATCAACGGTGTTGAGGAGCGGCTGAAATCCCGCTTTGGCTGGGGGCTGACCGTGGCGATTGAACCGCCGGAGCTGGAAACCCGGGTGGCAATTCTGATGAAAAAGGCAGAAGAGGCCCAGGTGCGTCTGCCGGATGACTCCGCTTTCTTCCTGGCGCAGAAGATCCGTTCCAACGTCCGCGAACTTGAAGGGGCGTTGAAACGGGTGATTGCCAATGCCCACTTTACCGGAAATGCGATCACCACACCTTTTATTAAAGAATCACTGAAAGACCTGCTGGCATTGCAGGATAAACAGGTTAGTATTGATAACATTCAGCGGGTTGTAGCCGATTACTATAAGATCAAAGTATCGGACCTGCTTTCGAAACGACGCAGTCGTTCTGTGGCCCGGCCAAGACAGGTCGCTATGAGCCTGTCTAAAGAGCTGACCAATCACAGCTTGCCTGAGATTGGTGATGCTTTTGGTGGACGGGACCACACCACGGTACTGCATGGTTGCCGTAAAGTAGCTTCGCTGCGTGAGACCGATACGGATATAAGAGAGGATTATCAGAATCTGTTGCGTCATCTGACCGCGTAGCAGGCTGATCAATTAAGGGTAGCAAAAAGATGAAATTTGTTATTTCGCGAGAAGCGCTAATTAAACCACTGCAACTGGTTGCAGGTGTTGTGGAACGTCGTCAGACACTGCCAGTGCTTTCCAACATTCTGCTGGTTGCAGAGGGTGATCAGCTGTCGATGACCGGAACCGATCTTGAAGTTGAACTGGTGGGCCGGGTGCAGCTGGATGAACCGGCTGAAGCGGGTTCGATCACCGTGCCGGCACGGAAACTGATGGATATCTGTAAATCCCTGCCGGATTCAGCCCAGATCGAACTGACTCTCACCGGTCAGAAGATGGTGATCAAAGCGGGACGCAGCCGTTTTACTCTCTCTACCCTGCCGGCGGCTGAGTTCCCCAATGTTGAAGACAGTCCTGAATCGTTTGAGCTGAATGTTCTGCAAAGTCAGCTGCGCCATCTGATCGATCAGACCGGTTTCTCTATGGCCCAACAGGATGTCCGTTACTACCTTAACGGGATGCTGCTGGAGATCACCGAGAACAGCCTGCGCGCAGTGTCTACTGATGGTCACCGTCTGGCGACCAGTGTCGCGCAGGTCGACACCAACGGTCCGGCAAACCATCAGTTTATCGTGCCCCGTAAAGGTATTCTCGAACTGGCCCGTCTGCTGCAAAGCGGCGATGATCAGGTAAAACTGGTGGTCGGTGCCAACCATATCCGCGCCCATGCCGGTGATTTCACCTTCACCTCCAAGCTGGTTGACGGCAAGTTCCCCGATTATCAGCGGGTGATTCCACAGGGTGGCGACAAGTTTATGCTGGGCACCCGTCAGGAGCTGCGCCAGGTATTCAGCCGGATTGCGATTCTGTCGAACGAAAAATACCGTGGTGTGCGTCTGTCGCTGACCAGCGGTTATCTTCAGGTGATGGCCAACAACCCGGAGCAGGAAGAAGCGGAAGAAACCGTTGCTGTGGATTATGAAGGCGATACTCTGGAGATCGGTTTCAACGTTAACTACCTGCTGGATGTGCTGTCGATTGTCAGCTCTGAGGTGGTGCGCTTTACCCTGGCCGACTCTAACAGCAGTGCGCTGATTGAGGGGCTGGACGATGCCAACTCCCTCTACGTTGTTATGCCGATGCGGATGTAATTCTGTTAGGGGGCCACAGGCCCCCTTCCTATACCTCCCCTCCTTATATAGCCGATATGCCGATAACCCAACTCAATATTCGTGCGGTTCGCAATCTCAGCGACCTCAGTCTCGCGCCTTCACCCAGTATCAATATTATTCACGGTGCCAATGGCAGTGGTAAAAGCAGTGTGCTTGAGGCGATCCACCTGCTGGGTCTGTGCCGTTCGTTTCGCACCAATAAGCTCAACCATCTGATCCAGACCGGCTCGCAGCGCTGCACGGTGTTTGCTCAGCTGGATGCGATGGGCAGCGGCGTCAGTCAGCCCCTGGGGGTAGAGCGCAATCTGGAGAGTGATTGCCGCATCCGTTATGCCGGCAATAATATCGATATCACCACCCTCGCCGAACTGTTACCGATCCAGGTGATCAACTCAGAAACCTTTATGATTCTCGAGGGCAGTCCGGCTATCAGGCGACAGTTTCTCGACTGGGGTGCATTTCACTCAAATCCCGAATTTATAAGGCTTTGGCGTGGTTTCAGACGGGTATTAAAACAGAGAAATTCTCTACTGAAATATGGTAAAATCGAGCAACGAATTCGGGTGGTCTGGGACCAGGAATTTATTAGCTACGCGGAGCAGCTGAATACGCTTCGCGAACTGTATATTGAAGCATTAAAACCCGAATTTGATCTGATCCTTGCTGACCTGCTTGAGGGCATCAGTATCGATCTGAGTTTTAGTCCCGGATGGGACAAAAAACGTGGCCTGGATCAGGTGCTGGATGAAAACTTTGAACGCGACCTGCGTCAGGGTTACACCAGTGCCGGTCCGCAACGGGCTGACCTGCGGCTTAAGGTAGATGGCCACACCGCTTCAGAACGTCTCTCAAGGGGGCAGAAAAAGGTGGTGGTGAGCGCCCTTAAGCTGGCGCAGGGAGTGTTATTTTACAAACTGAACAGTCGGGCCTGTATCTATCTGATCGATGATTTACCATCAGAGCTGGATCAGTACCATAGCCGGCTGTTCTGTAACTATTTAGAAAAAACAGCCAGTCAGTGTTTTATCACCTGTGTTGATAAAGATGCTTTGACGGGGTACTGGTCAGAGCCGGCCGGGTTACGTTTTTTCAACATACAAAACGGGTGCCTGTAGTGCCCGGAAAGCAAGCCAGGAGAACTGAATGAGCGTCGAAAATCAGGAATACGATTCTTCCAGTATTAAAGTCCTAAAGGGACTGGATGCGGTTCGTAAGCGCCCGGGAATGTATATTGGCGATACGGACGATGGTACTGGTCTGCATCATATGGTTTTCGAGATTGTGGATAACTCGATCGATGAGGCGCTGGCCGGTCACTGTAGTGAGATAAAAGTGACGATTCACGGCGATAACAGCGTCACAGTGTCAGACAATGGCCGGGGTATTCCGACCGAACTGCATGAAGAGGAAGGCGTATCGGCCGCCGAAGTTATCATGACGGTACTGCATGCCGGTGGCAAGTTTGATGATAACTCCTATAAAGTCTCCGGTGGCCTGCACGGTGTGGGGGTTTCGGTGGTTAACGCCCTCTCTGCCGAGCTGAGACTGACCATCCGCCGCAAAGGCGATGTCTATGAGCAGACCTACCGCCACGGTGTTCCTGATGAACCGCTGAAAGTAGTGGGGCAGACAGAAACCTCCGGCACCTCCGTGCGCTTCTGGCCCTCGGAAGAGACCTTCCACAACCAGCTCGAGTTTAAATTCGATATCCTGGCGAAACGTCTGCGGGAACTCTCCTTCCTCAACTCCGGTGTGGCTATCCGTCTGATCGATGAGCGCAGTGGTGAAGAGGAGCTGTTTGCCTATGAAGGGGGGCTGAGCTCCTTTGTGGATTACCTCAACACCAACAAAACCCCCGTCAACAAGATGTTCCATATCAACGTCATGCATGAAAATGGTGTTGGCGTTGAAGTGGCGATGCAGTGGAACGACAGCTATCAGGAAAATATCCACTCCTTTACCAACAACATCCCCCAGCGTGATGGTGGTACTCACCTGTCCGGTTTCCGGACCGCCCTCACCCGAGCCCTGAACAACTATATCGAAGCGGAAAAGCTCAATAAGAATGCTAAAGGCGCCACCACCGGTGATGATTGCCGGGAAGGTCTCACCGCCATCGTATCGGTGAAAGTGCCTGACCCTAAGTTCTCCTCCCAGACCAAGGACAAACTGGTCTCCTCTGAGGTGAAAACCGCGGTTGAGCAGGCGATGTATGAGCAGCTTAACGATTACCTGCAGGAAAACCCCCAGGATGCCAAAGCGGTGGTGTCGAAGATGATCGATGCTGCCCGGGCCCGGGAAGCGGCGCGTAAAGCCCGTGAGATGACCCGCCGTAAAGGTGCCCTGGATATCGCCGGACTGCCCGGTAAGCTGGCCGACTGTCAGGAGAAAGACCCGGCCCTCTCAGAAATCTACCTCGTGGAGGGTGATTCTGCGGGCGGTTCAGCCAAACAGGGCCGCAACCGCAAGTCGCAGGCGATTCTGCCGCTGAAAGGTAAGATCCTCAACGTCGAGAAAGCCCGTTTTGACAAGATGCTGGCCTCAGCCGAAGTCGGCACCCTGATTACCGCACTGGGCACCGGTATCGGCCGGGAAGAGTTTAACGCCGACAAACTGCGTTATCACTCCATCATTATCATGACCGATGCCGACGTGGATGGATCTCACATCCGTACCCTGCTGCTCACCTTCTTCTTCCGGCAGATGCCCGAGATTATCGAGCGGGGCCATGTATTTATCGCCCAGCCGCCTCTGTATAAGATCAAAAAAGGCAAGCAGGAGCAGTATCTGAAAGATGATGATGCGCTGGAAAACTACCTGCTGCAGGGCGCGCTGGAAGGCGCATCGATGCATGTTAATGCTGATGCCCCACCGATCAGCGGTACAGGCCTGGAAGAGATCGTTAACCGTTATCGCGCCGTTGATAAGATGCTCGTGCGCCTGTCCCGCCTCTATCCCGAGCCCATTCTGCGGCAGATGATCTATACCACACGTCTGACACAGGATGATCTGAAAGATGAACAGAAGGTTGCCGAGTGGATCGATCAGGTCTGTGATGGGCTGGGCGACAGCCTGGATGGTGGTGATGTTTACACCTCCTCCGCTGCCGAAGATATGGAGCACCAGGGGATCTTCCTGCCCAGTGTAAAAGTGATTCAGCACGGCGTCAGCCACCACTACACCTTCGATCAGGCGTTCTTTGAATCCCGCGATTACAAGGCGCTGACCAGTCTGGGCGACACCCTCGACGGACTGCTGGAAGAGACCGCTTACTTTAAGCGTGGTGAGCGCACCCTGCCCACCTCCAACTTTACCACCGGCCTTAACTGGCTGATGGAACAGTCCAAACGTGGCTACTACATCCAGCGCTATAAGGGTCTGGGTGAGATGAACCCGGAACAGCTGTGGGAAACCACCATGGACCCGGAACAGCGCCGTATGCTACGCGTCACCATCGACGACGCCATCGCCGCCGATCTGCTATTCACCACCCTGATGGGCGATGAAGTAGAACCGCGCCGTGACTTTATCGAGACCAATGCGCTGAACGTGTCTAATCTGGATATTTGATGGGGTTGTGTGTCTGTGGGATCTCATCCTCCGTGATCTGAGATCTCACAGCCGTGATCCAACGTCTCATCCTTCGTGAACTGAGGCTATATCCAAATTACTCGTGATTTTATGAATGCATCACCTGAGTTAACATTTAAAAAATAGCAAAAAATCGAAGGAATGAGGGTGAGTGTGGTTGGAGCATCGAGAAAGAAAAACCTGAACGAAATTAATATTCCTCCATTTTTAAAATGGGCTGGGGGTAAAAGATGGTTTGTTCAGAAGTATGACCATTTACTTCCGAAGGAATACGACCGATATATTGAACCTTTCTTAGGTGGTGGCTCGGTATTCTTTCATCTTAAACCTCAAAAGGCTGTCCTTGGGGATTGCAATAAAGATCTTATTGATGCCTACAAAGGAATTAAGAAAAATCATATAAGAATAAAAGAAATTCTGTCTGAACATCACTCTCTTCATAGTGATGAATACTACTACAGAATTCGCTCCTCCAAGCCGGATGATTTAATAGAAAGAGCCGCTCAATTTATCTATCTGAACAGGACGTGTTTTAACGGGATTTATCGAGTAAATAGGCTTGGTGAGTTTAATGTCCCTAAAGGCTCTAAAGACAATGTTTTATTGGAGTCAGATGACTTTCAGGTTCTTTCACGCCTTCTTCATAGAGCATCGTTAAAGGCGTGTGATTTCGAAAAAATAATAGATCAAGCTGGTGAAGGTGACCTTGTCTTTGCCGACCCTCCATATACTGTCAGACATAACCTCAATGGTTTCATTAAATACAACGAGAAACTTTTTTCTTGGGGCGACCAGATCCGGTTAGCTGCTGCGTTGACTAGAGCTCGAAAAAGGGGCGCTCAAGTAATATGTACGAATGCCAATCATGAATCTGTGCGTGAACTTTATTCTTCGAGTGTCTTTGATTTAGATGTTGTGAGTCGGTATAGCTCAATATCTGCAAAAACAAGCAGCAGAAATCAATACGAAGAACTCGTTATTACAGCTACAAAATAAGGATATCAATATGAACAGCACCAGTTTGACTAGTCTGGTTAATACCTCTTCAACTCAAGATAACCCAATCGTTGCTCTTCGGAATTTTTTGGAAAAAGAAGATAGGGCTGAAAAGGCAAGAAATGTTCAGGATATGAGATTCGTTGGTTATGTTCTCGAGCTTGATTATGAGGCTGCAAAGATTATTACCAGTGACCCCTACAAGTTAGCTGTTGGTGGCATACCTAGAGGGTCATTTTTAATCATGGCTCCAAATAATCCAGGTAACTTACCTCCCCATTTTACATTGTTGAGAGTCACAGGGGTTTCTCCTACTCCCTTGAGTAATCAAGTACAACAGACTTATTTTGAGTTGCATAAGAAATCAATGCCGGAATTGGATGTTTGGACTCAAAGTGAGCTTCAGTGGGGGGCTTTGGATTGCGATGTCCTGGGGATGTTTTATGCCAACCCCCAAGATATGAGCGAGCTTTGCTTTTCTGGTGATGTTAATAATGTGGTTAGTGCACATAGATATAAAGTTTATTCTCCGGATGAAGCGTTGTTGGAGTTGATAGTTAATGGAACTGTTAGACCTGAGAGTCAATTCGAAATTGGATTGCTAAGGACAATGGAGTGCGGTCTTAGAACAAATAGTCATTTTGAGACAACACCAGCGAAAATATCATTAAAGGACTTTAAAGGTTGCCGAACAGCAATGTTTGGTAAGACTCGTCTAGGTAAATCGAATACTGTTAAATTAATTGCTCAAGGAATGCTTGAATCCACCAAAGGTGATAACTCTGTTGGGCAACTTATTTTTGATATTAATGGTGAATACGCAAACGACAATCCTCAAGATGGGAACAAGTCTATTCGATCTGCTTACGATTCCAGATGTAGTGTATATGCTTTAACGGAACGGCCTGAAACTCCATCAAAGCCTCTTAGGCTTAACTTCTATGAAGATCCTAACTCCTGTATCGAAATACTCGCATCAATGCTGAGTCAAGATAATCAAAATTCGAATTACATTCGCAATTTTGCAGCGGTAAAACTACCTTCTATCGAATCTATTTCTGGGCTGGGATACGGTGAAAAAGATCGTCCTATTCGCAAGATCCAAATGTACTGGGCCATCTTAAAAAAGGCAGGATTCCCAGAAGATGAAGCTAGGCTTCGTGCATTAGGGTTGGTTTCAAAAAATGCCAAACACTTCGACCCCCATTTTAATGGTACTGTTAGAAACCTAATATATGGTGATCAAACACCTCCAAACCCCCCATCAAATCTCGAAGAGCTTTTAAATGAATTCGAGCAGATAGCGAAATTTATTAACGAAAATGACGCCTCAAGCTTAAAGTCTTCTAGTGGGAAGTCGCTTTTTGACGCAGATGATTTAGCTCTGCTCGGTTTTTTACGTCCGTCCTCGGGTAGCGGGCCTTCGATACTTCGAGCGTACATGATGTACCACCATCCTCAAGCGAGTGGCTTTATAAAAGAAATTCTCGAATTATTGGACTCAGGCAAAACAGTTATCTTGGATTTGGGAAATGCAACCGATACGGTACGCCGATACTTTGCTGATATGCTTTCTAGGTCTGTATTTGCGCATCAGGAAAAGAAGTTTGTTGGCAATAAGCTTGGCAATTCTTATGTGCAGCTTTACTTCGAAGAAGCGCATAACTTGTTCCCACCAGATAGTAAGGACCTTACAGGTGTTTATGTCAGGTTTGCTAAAGAAGGTGCGAAATTCCATATAGGTATGGTTTATTCGACACAATCCCCTTCAACTATCAATAAAGACCTGTTAGCTCAAACTGAAAATTTTTTCGTTGGTCATCTATCCAGTCAGGATGAAGCAAAATCATTGTCTAGAGTTCAGGTGGCTTTTGCTGGTACAGAAAAGGACATATTGAGAGCAAAGACACCTGGTTACATTCGAATGCTCACATTGTCTCATCGGTTCGTTATTCCGGTGCAAGTGCATAGGTTTGAAGCACTTTCACAGCAGTAAATATTTCAGGGAAGAGATTGAATATGCCATATCAAAACTCAGCTCGGTTACCGGGAGAAACCGCATCTAAGCTTGGACATTTAACCGTCACTAAAAGTGATTGGGTTAAGTCTCTTATTCAGGACTTTGAAAGCAATATTCTGAGTAATGAAGATACTAGTGGATCGAATTGGAGTGAGTTTAATTCATCTTCAATTGAGCCATTAAAAAGCGTTTGGGCTACAGATGGTTCCTTTGTTTCTATTGAGGCAGGTGGAAAACCACCAAAGGAAGTATCGTTTGTCAAAACAGCTTTATTAACTGTAGACCGAGCTAAGCTTGAAGAAATTGATAAAGAACATCCTCACCCCTTGCTTCTACAAGACATTATGTCTGATAGTGCCGTTTTTCATGCAACTGTTTTTCCATTGAAAAACGTAAAGACCTCTTTAGGTACCAATTACGAGGCTATAAGGCATATCGTAAATGACTCTATGAAGATTGATCAGAATGGTGCTTTTTATGAAACTTTGAAATGGATCTCATATAAAAAATGGTCGCCATTACAGAGTAACTCGCCTTCTTTTGGTTGTCCGCATTGTGCAGCTGACATTCCCGGACTTCCATATGATAGTGACACTGGATGTTGCCCAAATAGTAATTGCGGGAAAGAGGTATTCCTGACTGATATGATCGGATTCCATTTGGATATGGATGAAGACAGTGCCCCGGATTCAATAGTTTCTTCTTATATGCTTGTGATGGAGCATTTGATGCTTTTTACGGCTATTCGTCTCTTTTGGTCTCATAGTGACAGTAGCTTACTTAGTAATACACTTTTTATAAAAGATGGGCCGTTAACCCTGAGAAGCCAATACTCAAAGCTTGTCCCGCCAATTAGAGAATTTTTACAGTTTGCCAAGGATAGGAATCGTCCAATACATATTATTGGACAAGAAAAGTCAGGTGCTTTTTTCGATCATCTATCGTCAATAGCTAGGTTTACAAAGCCTCATGACAATGAAGAAAACATTCATTATTCCGTTTTAAGTCATGATTTTGTGAGAAGAGAAGTTTATCGTTCACCGGATCTGACCAATCCCTATGGAAGTAGAACAAATTGGGGAGAAAAGATTTACGTAAAAGTGGATCCAAGTACCCAATTGGTTCTAAGCATTCCTACAGGGTCTTATGATCCAGCCGGTAGTTTTCCGACGGGGGGAGACTTGATTGGTTTAGATAGGATACTGGCCACATTACCTAGCCTAATAAGCCGAAAGTTTGAGGGTGCACTGTTTCCTGTAGAGCTTGCAAACGGTATTGCATCTATGTCTAGCTATCCCTCGGCGACAATTTTGCAACGCTTTGCTGAAAGTAAAGGGGGTTGAGTTTTCTGTTTTGAATACAAGAAGCAAGTTAAAGGGGTCAAAGCCCTTTTTAGATCAATAGCTCTCTAGGGGCTCCCGGATCAATAGGCTCAGATTAATTGATTTCGTAGCCTGAGGCACTTGCTTTTTATCTTGTTGGGACTCGCTCTTCATCCCAACCTATCGTATTTACGCAGCTTATTTGCTGATTTAGATATTGAAAACAAAGGGTTATGGTTGTTGATCAAAACTTAACCACACTGATCCTTGATGCTTTAGCCGTGCTGAGCGTTGGTCCCTCTCTCCTCCATTATTGCTTTATCTCTGTGCCCTCGGTGTCCTCTGTGGTGAGTTTAGTGCGGTGTTACCACCTAATGAAAGGGTCAGGATCAATAAGCTGATCAATCGGCTCAGATACGCTTAATTCACTCGTTCATGAGTTACTGTGTTTCTTATAACACTAAAAATAAGCTAGCTGTTATTTTTTTGCTATTTATGGTCTAAAAGTAAGCAATAATTTACATATCGCTTTGGCTTATCTATTATTGCTTATAAGTCGTCTATAAATTAGTCTAAAAATAAGCAAGGAGTTATGTTCTGATGAGTGATACAAAACTCTCTAACGCTGAAGTCCAGTCTTTCCTGACCGACTTGGGGGTGCTTTATGAGAAGCAGGCTGCTGAGCTCTCATTGCTTCGTCAGCAGCAAGACTTCAAACCAATTGAGTCTTTAGCAGAAGTCGTTAAACAAGCCAGGAAGGAGCAGGGCGTGACGATAGAGGATCTTGCTACCTATAGTGGCGTATCTCATATGACCATTTCAAAAGGGAAAGGGGTCAAAGCCCTTTTTAGGTCAATAGCTCTCTAGGGGCTCCCGGATTAATAGGCTCAGATTAATTGATTTCGTAGCCTGAGGCACTTGTTTTTTATCTTGTTGGGACTCGTTCTTCATCCCAATCTACCGTATTTACGCAGCTTATTTGCTGATTTAGCTATTGAAAACAAAGGGTTATGGTTATTGGTCAAAACTTAACCACACTGATCCTTGATGCTTTAGCCGTGCTGAGCGTTGCCCCTTTTTTCTCCGTTAGTGCTTTATCTCTGTGCCCTCAGTGTCCTCTGTGGTTAGTTTAGTGCGGTAATGAAAGGGTCAGGATCAATAAGCTGATCAATCGGCTCAGATCCGCTTAATTCACTCGTTCATGAGTTACTGTGTTTGTTACAACACTAAAAATAAGCTAACTGTTATTTTTTTGCTATTTATGGTCTAAAAATAAGCAATAATTTACATATTGCTTTGGCTTGTCTATTATTGCTTATAAGTCGTCTATAAATTAGTCAAAAAATAAGCAAGGAGTTATGCTCTGATGAGTGATACAAAACTCTCTAACGCTGAAGTCCAGTCTTTCCTGACCGACTTGGGGGTGCTTTATGAGAAGCAGGCTGCTGAGCTCTCATTGCTTCGTCAGCAGCAAGACTTCAAACCAATTGAGTCTTTAGCAGAAGTCGTTAAACAAGCCAGGAAGGACCAGGGCGTGACGATAGAGGATCTTGCTACCTATAGTGGCGTATCTCATATGACCATTTCAAAAATTGAAAAAGGTCAGACTAACGTGAAGGCTGAGCTTATGATCGCAGTACTGGCTGCGCTGGGTAAAAAGCTATGGGTAGGATAGCAATTGTATTTTTTAACGCTCAAGTGGCTGGTGAGCTGAGAGAAATAGACGGTGGCGGTTTTGAGTTTCAATACAAGCCTGACTATTTTGCCGACGGGGTTCCGCTCTCATACAGGCTACCTCTGCAGCAAGAGCCGTTTAAGTCTGATGTATTGTTTCCTTTTTTTGAAAATTTGGCAGCTGAGGGCTGGATGAAAGAGGTTCAGTCAGTCAACCAGAAAATTGATGAAAGAGACACATTTGGACTGTTGTTGCAAAACGGAGATGATTTAGCCGGAGCCGTAACGTTGAAGGAAGCTCAGTCATGACACACTGTTATATCTCGTTAGAAACGCTTATGAGTAGCAATAAAAATCCGCTCATGAAAGATGTTGCGGCTAAGGCCTTTTATGGTTCTGACAAAGTTTCGGCAGCTTTAGATGTTTCCCGACAGGCGTTTTTTCAAAAAGGTCGCCAATTTACTAAAGGCCTGTCCATTTCCGGGGTTCAGCAGAAACTTTCATTGAAAGTAGATTCTGATACGTCAGCGTTAGTACCGACAACAAATGATGGAGAGTATATATTAAAGCCGTCCCCCGATGGTTTAGAGGCCTGTGCTGAAATGGAGCACCTTTGCATGGGTATTAGCCGTGCGATGGGAATAGAAACCGCTGAGTCTGGTTTGGTTGAATTTTCAGATGGAGAAAAAGCATATATCACAAAGCGATATGATCGAACCTCAACAGGGAAGTTGCATCAGGAAGATCTCTGCTCACTTTCAGACCTTTTAAAAGATGATAAGTATGGCAGTTCGTATGAAGCTGCCGGGGTACTGCTGAGGGCAGTGACTGGAAATAAAATGGCCGTGCAGAACGAATATTTTAAGAGGGTTCTGCTTTCTTATCTGGTTGGTAATGACGATCAGCACTTAAAGAACTTCAGCGTTATTCGGCAGCCTGATAACAAAGGCCTTACCTATGATAGGTTAACTCCGAATTACGATATCTTGTGCACAGAGTTTTATCCGACGGATGGCATTGGCCAGTTGGCGATGCCTTTATTAGAAAGCGAAAAGGAAGGAGTTTTTTCTGAGGCTCATGACTATTTTGGTTACTACACCAGGCAGGACTTCATGATGTTAGCTGAAAAGATAGGCCTGAGATCTGTTGCTGCTGAGAAGGCAATAAAATCATTCGGGAAGAAACTAGGGCTGGCTAATCAACTGATTGACAGATCCTATGTTCCGGAACATCTCAAGGAGAAGATGAAAGATTTGGTGGCGCTCAGATATAGAGCTATTTGTGCTGAAAAACCTCAATTAAATGAGTAGCTTTAATCCTATGATTTTGAGCTGGCTAATGAGTTGAAGGGGTCAAAATCATTGATCCAGACTTAACAACTCTATGAACAGGCTCCTGATCCCTGATGCTTTAGCCGTGCTGAGCGTGGCCCTTCTCCGTTAGTGCTTTATCTCTGTGCCCTCGGTGTCCTCTGTGGTGAGTTTAGTGTAACGATACTAGCCTGCCGACTGTTTATCCCATTACCAGCCTCCCCCGCTTTTCTGCCAGCCCAATGGTTACCCTGCAGCCAGAGTTAAACAGTAAGTAGTCGTTTTCTACACCATCGGAGAAGATAACCCCATTCTCCGGCATCATGGATTCTAAACGCAATGGTTTGCTCAGGCTTACCTCGCCAAACACTAATGAGGTTGATGAGGTTCGGCTGGGGAAAGGTTCCCGCACGGCAAATTGCAGTTTCTGTGCACTCCAGTCAAATCCTCCCTGTAAAGGGTGGTTCTGAGTGCCGGTTTCTTTCATGACACCAACGGCACCGGCCAACACGGAGGCAAACCAGCCGGTAGAGCCAAATCCTGTGGAGACGATGATGCCCGACGAGGATTGCTGTTCCGTCTGCCCGTTCCAGGTCAGGGAATAACGGGCCGAGGTGTGACTTTTTGGCCCGATAAACAGGTCATTGATGGCTAACAGGGTTTGGCCATCATTGGTTCGTGCCTGCGCAAAGGTGATCTCATTAACGGTAGACTGTCCCCGGTTGACGGTGCTGATGACACTGTCCAGGTCTTTCGTTTCGAAAGGCAGCAGGATGCCGTCCCAGCGCTGAGGATCAGGGTTGATGGCGATGACCGGCTGTCCGTCCAGATACTTCAGAGTGTTTGCCACCAGACCGTCCTGACCAATCACCACAACCACATCATCAGGCCCGAACTGGAAACTGGGCAGGTATTGACGGCTGAGGGACTGAAACCGCCCACGGGCTTTTAATACCTGCTCGATCTCCTGTACGCGCTGTCGGTAAAGATCATGCTCAGCCAGATAGTCACTGGGATCAGTCTGGTTGTGTTCGAGGTAGAATTGCGCCTGAGGCCAGGTATTAAAGCGGCCTACCAGCTCTTCAAGTCTTGTTTTTCGCCATACCAGCACATAGCGGGTTTGATTTGTTGTAGTCATTATCCGGCCCTTTTCATCAGTTGAGAGAACAGATCTGGAGAGATATTTAACTCACCAATTTTCGCGGCGTTTTGCGCCAGAGAATCGAAAGCAAAGGCGAACAGTTGATCGGCCTGCATGTTGCCCATCGCCATGGCTTTCAGGTTTTCTACGGGGATGGTTTGATAGGCTTTCAGCTGAGCTTCAATCGCGTAGGCCTGTGTTTGCGCTTCAATTTTTCCGTTTTTAGCATTCAGTTGCACCAGCTCGATTCGCTGACTTTCCGCTTCGATATCGGCCTGAAGTCTCTCTTGTTCGATCTCTTTTCGGGCTCTCATCAGGTTGCGCTCATTGGTAACCTGTTCCTGTTTAATTTCCTGCTCTTTTTTCTGAACTTCCAGATCGGTTTGTAACTCGGCCTCCCGGATGGTTCTTTCCTGTTCCACCGCGGCTTTACGGCGCAGATAGATGGCGTCATCCGCTTCTTTGAGAATCGACTCCCGGGCTTCCGCTTCCAGTGCCCGGACAGTTTCCGGCGCGGGGGTAATGCCGGTGATACTCAGGTCCACCACCTCGATGCCCAGGGTCTGCAGTGCCGGTTCGTTTGCCAGCCCCTGCTGAGTATTTGTCATTAATTGTTTCGTCAGTTTCAGTGCCTCTCTCAGTTTGACGGCCTGTATATCTGCCTGAAAGCGGTTCTGTACGAAACGGATCATGCGATCATCTAAGCGCAAAGGGTCTTCTGTTGTATAACGGTTTTCTCTGGGGCTCACGGTGTAGTTCATCACCTCCGCCAACTGGTCGGGGTTAACAATGCGATAACTCAGCTGCCCCTGAACCCGCACCTCCTGGAAGTCGTCTGTCTGTAGGTTAAAGATGAAAGAGGCTTCCTGCACGCTGGTAGGCACACAGGCAATGGAGGCTGTCGCCGGGTTATACCAGAAACTGATGCCCTGGCCCTTACGGCGGACTTTACCGTTGGCTGTTTTAATGGCGTAAGTGGCTGCGTCGACTTTAAAGAATTGAATTCCAAACATGATTGTCTCTCCTTTTTAATAGTGACCTTATGTCACTAATATGAATGGTGGCTTATAGTCACTTATTATGTCAAGCACTAAGTGACAAAAAGACACAAATTGATTAGAATGGCGTTATCCCCTTCTAACCCCTAAAGCAGCCTGAATATGTCAGAACAATCAGCAATGGATGAAGCAACTTACCTGCAGCAATATGACCCTAAGCAGTTCGACAGTCCTTTAGTGACCGTCGACGCTGCGTTATTTACCTATCATGATGGCGTGTTGAAGGTGCTGCTGGTGGAACGGGCGAGTCATCCGGAGCTGGGAAAATGGGGATTACCGGGGGGATTTATCGATGTTCATCGGGTGGCTGATCTGACACAGGCTATTAATGGTGTTATTGAGGATAAAACCGGAATAACCGCGCCCTACCTTGAGCAGTTGGCCAGCTATGGCAACAATCGGCGCGACAAACGGGGCTGGTCGGTTACGGTCAGTTATACCGCGCTGATGGCTTATCAGGCCTGCGAGGCCAGGATAGCAACGGTGGCTGATGCGCAATGGGTTGATGTAGCGCAACTGCCGGAGATGACACTGGCGTTTGATCACATGACGATCATAGAGGCTGGGCGTGAAAGGCTAAAGCAAAAAGCGCTCTACTCAATCGTGCCCGCTTATGCCCTGGCGGAGGAGTTTACTTTTCCTGAGTTGCAGCACCTGCATGAGCTGCTCATTGGCAAGCCGTTGCAAAAGCGTTCGTTTCGTCGTCGCATTGAACAGGCAAACCTTTTGGAGGATACCGGTAAGTTCCGAAAAGACGCCGGGAGACCGGCTATTTTATACCGTCTTGCCGCAGGTGCTGAACAATACCGTTTTGTGCGAAACCTGGAAGATTAAGTCTGCTCATTATTCCTGGTGTACCTGAGCTTCTCTACGCTTGCCATAACCCGGAATAGTTTTTGCTCTTTCCTCTGTTGACCGCGTTTGTGGGTGATAAATGGTCCGGTTTTGTTCTGTAAGGCACAAAATCAGCGTAGATTCGTTGAATAACTTACAGCCTTTCCAGGCTATTTCCCCGGTTTTTTATCTGACTATTCAGTCGGGCCGTCGTGGTCAAAGATGTGGCGGAAGCCTTGTTGCAGCTGCCACAGACTGATAATTACAGGAGAAATTGAAATGGCTAAGTTCTATGTTGAAAAGGGTGCAAATGCAGCGGGTGAGTTTGTAGTGCATAACGAAACCTGTACCTCCCTGCCCGAAAAAGATAAGTTGCTCTACCTGGGATCACGCAGCAACGCCGCGGCGCCGCTGAATGAAGCGGGTCTGTATCAGTGTGCGCCTTCTGCGCCCTGCCCTGAATGCATTGCTGGCTGATAGGTGAATCTCAATGATAAAAGCCCGCAGTTGCGGGCTTTTTGTTGGCTTTTTCCTCCCCCGTTAGCGTTTTATCTCTGTGCCTCCGATGTCCTCTGAGGTGAATTTAGTGGGGTGACCCTCTGTTTTATGCGGCTTTACTCATCACTCATAAAGCCCATCAGATGAAGCAGACTGGTGAATAGATTAAAGATCGACACAAACAGTGTGGTTGTTGCCATGATGTAGTTGGTTTCACCGCCGTGGATGATGTTGCTGGTTTCGTACAGGATGAGACCTGACATTAACAGCACAAACATCGCTGAAACCACCAGAGACAGCGCCCCTATTTCAAAGAAAAACGCGCCGATACCGGCCAGGAAGGCCACCAGAATGCCCACCGTTAAAAACCCGCCCATAAAACTGAAGTCTTTATTGGTGGTGACCACATAGGCCGACAGGCCGAGGAAGATAACCCCGGTTGCCGCCATGGCGTTCATAATGATCTGTCCGCCGTTTGGCAGGCTCATATAGGCACTCAGTATCGGTCCGAGCGTCAGGCCCATAAATCCGGTCAGCGCAAATACGCAGACGATGCCTAAACCGCTGTTACGAAACTTCGAGGTGGCGAACAGCAAACCGAAGTAGCCAACCAGGGTAATAATGATGCCTGGGTGGGGCAGATTCAGGGCCATGGAGAGGCCTGCGGTCGCGCCACTGAACAGCAGCGTCATCGACAACAGCATATAGGTGTTTTTAAGCACCCGGTTCTGGGTGCGGGTTGAGTCGGAGCCCGCAGCATATGCCGGGCTTGAGCTGATAGGCTTGTCCATTAGTGTTCTCCTGCTGCAGACAAATATTGGTCGTATTCTGTTTCTCTTCCCACGAGTGATCCGTTGGGTAGCCTGTTTTTGGGACGGATGCTCTTGCTGCGTATGCGTGCCAGGCGTCGTGTGAGTGTTCTGCTGGCCCGAGAGGCGGCGCTATCAATCGCCTCCTGCCAGTTTTGCTGCACATCGTCTATGACGATGTCGCGCTGCCCTGCAATCACGATGCGTACCTGGCAGCGCTTGTCTTTGCCCCCTCGCGGGCCATTAATGTCGGAAAGAGTGACATTAATTTGATCTGTCTGGTCATCTCTTGATGCCAGTGCAAACGCCATCCGTCGGCGGATATACTCTGCCAGCCCTTTTTTTATAGAAACATGGCGAACCTTCAGATTAATTTTCATCTTGCTCTCCTGCATTCTGGTAGGGATATTGTGCATTGAGGTTTTATCTTAGGACGAGATAACAGCAAGTAATATTCGAATTAAATATAAAAACAGATCGAAAAAATCGATCTTATGGTTGAGGTGGTTTAACTTCAGGCGGTTACACTGCTTCCTGCTGTTGTGGGAGGCGCGCCCTCGCGGCGAGTGTTTTATCGCCCTTGAAAAGGGCTCCTGCAGATGCAGCCATTGTAGGACTTTGGTGTGAGGCGCGCCCTCGCGGCGAGTGTTTTATCGCCCTTGAAAAGGGCTCCTGCAGATGCAGGCATTGTAGGATTTTGGTGTGGGAGGCGCGCCCTCGCGGCGAGTGTTTTATCGCCCTTGAAAAGGGCTCCTGCAGATGCAGGCATTGTAGGATTTTGTTGTAGGAGGTGCGCCCTCGCGGCGAGTGTTTTATCGCCCTTGAAAAGGGCTCCTGCAGATGCAGCCATTGTAGGATCTTGGTGTGGGAGGTGCGCCCTCGCGGCGAGTGTTTTATCGCCCTTGAAAAGGGCTCCTGCAGATGTAGCCATTGTAGGATGTTGTTGTAGGAGGTGCGCCCTCGCGGCGATTGTTTTATCGCCCTTGAAAAAGGGCTCCTACAGGGGGAATGTTTGTGCAGGAGCTGCTGAAGCCCGCAACTGCGGGCTTTTTGTTGGCCGCAACAGGCTTAATGATCAAAACTGCCCGGGTCGGCCAGCTGTTCGGTCATCTTATTGAGTTGCTCCACGGACAGAGTTTCATCATAAACCCCGGCAGCCACCTGAATACCGGTGGAGAACGCCAGATCGGCGGTCACGGCGTAACTTAATTTACGCGATGTCTGCCCTGCCCCCGGCTTGGTCCACTGATAGTCGACCCAGCCGCCGTTTTTATGTTTCGCGGCGTCGCACAGCTCCTTAAAGATGCGCTTGCCGTTGTTGTCGGTGACCTGCATGATAGGCCGACCCACCAGATCCGGGCGCATCGGGTGGGCCACCATCCGGTCAAGCCGGCAGTCAAAGGCAAACACATAGCTGTCTTTCCACACCCAGGGGCCATCGGCATTGTTCAGTGACGGAATCGCCGAAGCCCCTTTGGTTTGCAGCACCTTAGCCGCACCCCATACTTTGGTGACGACTTCATCCGGAGTGGCTGCTCCTTCGTCGGCGATGGCGGTGGTAGTGCTGAGTATTGTGGTAACTGTAACGGTGAGCGCCAGTCGGGCAAGTTTGCGAATAGAATACATGATGATCTCCTCTCAGGCTTTGATCCAGGGGTTGCCGACCGGCAGAATGCTGCGTCCATAGACATCAGCAAAAATAACATGCGCCATCATATACCAGGCGGCCAGCGCAGTGACCATCAGCTCATACCCTGCGACAACGGTGAGTTGTGGATAGCCGAAGTGAGCCAGATCCAGCAGGATAAAGCCGATCAGCAGCAGTGTGAAGGTGGTGGCCATCGCCCCGTGAATCCGCAATGCACCAACCCAGAGGATGGCGGTGAACAGTGTCCATGCCACCAGGAACCAGCCGATATCGGTTTTACTGGAGACGTAGATGTTGAACTGGTTACCGATCAGCAGCAACGCCAGTGATATCCAGAACGCGCCATAGGCGGTAAAGGCGCAATAGCCAAAGTTGTTGCCTGTGGATTTTTCCTGAAACCCCGCGATCATCTGCGCCAGGCCGCCAAAGATCAGCCCCAGCCAGATCACCGGGCCGATGCCCATCCAGCCAACGTTGTGAAACTGCAGCACCATCGTCGTTAATCCGAAGCCTCCCAGCCCGACGACAGCGGGGTTTCCCTGCTTCTGTTGATCCATCTGTCCGCTCTCCTTTATCCATTAAGTTTGTAAGGTTATTTGCGATCATCATATGGACTATCCTCAGCGGAACAATGATACCTATGGCTAGCATTCAGCATTCCATTGATATCTGTCATGTTTAGTGGTGACTAATCTGAATCAGAGCCGTATATCTTCATCCTGACCGGGTTATCCGGGCGTGTTGTAAACAGGACAGCGAACGACATTTTGCATGCCACATTTCTCAGAATTGTCAGTAATCTAACAAAATAAAAATAAGATAATCCTTTATTTACAATCAGTTAAAGAATGGCACTCCTTATGCAGTACGCTATATAGTGATACCTGATAACGGTTGTTATCTGCCGCCGCCGGATTTTCCGGCACTGTTGCGCAGGTGACTTTCGGGCCTGATGGGGCAGCGACAAACCATCATTGGTACAGGGGGAATAAGGCTTGGTTTGTTTTTATCGCGATAACCGCTATATAGTTATACCTAATAGCGCTTTTGGCAGCGTCATGTTAAGCGCATAGGCTTTCTGACGGAGGTTGAGGAGACCTGGATGAATACGCCGGATAAGGGGCCATTGATGGATCGTGGCCGTAAATACGACCATCTGGAGTTGTTGGAGCAGATCGATGCCTGTGGCTCGATTACTGCTGCAGCCAACCTGATGGGGATGAGCTACAAAACCGCCTGGGATGCGGTTGAAGCGATTAACAACCTGGCGGAAGCTCCACTGGTTGAACGGCGGGTGGGTGGCCGCAATGGTGGTGGTGCAGTGCTGACCGTCAATGGTCGCCGGCTGGTGTCGGCTTACCGACGTCTCGATAAAGAGCGGCAGCAGGTTCTGAATCAGCTTAATCAGGTGATGGAAGACTTTGAGGCCTACTACAACATTATCAGGAAGTACGATTTGAAAACCAGCGCGCGGAATCAGTTCTCCGGCAGAGTCAAAGCGATCAAGCATGGCGAGGTTAATGCGGAGGTGGTGTTGGATATCGGGGGCGGCGATGAGATAGTTGCTAACATAACCTGTGACAGTGTCGAACATCTGGCGCTTGAAGTGGGCAGTGAAGCCTACGCTATGATCAAGTCATCCTGGGTCATCCTGACCACCTACAGAAACCTTAAAACCAGTTCCCGTAATAAGCTTACCGGTCATGTGGTGCGTTGCCATGAGGGAGCGGTTAACGCCGAGGTGATGGTCGAGCTGCCCGGCGGCAAAACCCTGACTGCCATTATTACCAACGACAGTGTGACGGAGATGGGGCTGAAAATTGGCAGTGAAGTCACTGCGTTGATTAAATCTTCCAGTGTCATCCTGGCTGTGGCCAGTTAACTGATTGGATCAGGGAGCTTTATGATAAAACAGATGCTTATTTTGTTAAGTGGTTGCGCGTTGCTGTTCGGCTTAACGGTTGCCCGGGCAGAAACCGTTCAGGTGGCCACGGCGGCCAACTTTACCGCTCCTATGAAGCAGATCGCCGCAGAGTTTGAGCAGCGGACCGGCCACAGAGTGGTGCTAACTTTTGCGGCATCGGGTAAGTTTTTTGCTCAGATTCAGAACGGAGCTCCTTTTGAGGTGTTTCTCTCTGCCGATGCCAGCAAGCCCCAAAAACTTGAGGAACAGGGCTGGAGTGTGCCGGGCAGCCGTTTTACCTACGCTCAGGGATCGCTGATATTGTGGTCTTCACAGGCCGGTTTTGTGGCAGATGACAGCCCGGATATCCTCAGGTCAGATAGCGTTAAGCACCTGTCGCTGGCGAATCCTAAACTGGCTCCCTATGGGGCAGCGGCGGTGGAAACGCTGCAGACATTGGGGCTTTATGAGCGTCTGGCGGGCAAACTGGTGCAGGGTGAAAACATCGCTCAGGCTTATCAGTATGTGTTTTCCGGCAATGCCCAACTGGGGTTTGTGGCGCTGTCGCAGGTGATGAAAGAGGGCAAGCTGAGTGCCGGATCGGGTTGGGTTGTGCCTGCTGACCTGTATACACCGATCCGTCAGGATGCGGTGCTGTTAAACCGGGGCAAGGATAATATCGCTGCAACCGCACTGCTCGACTTTCTTAAATCGGCGCCTGCTGCGGCGATTATCCGCTCCTATGGCTATAAACTTTAATCTGTTCGGGAGTCCCGGTGATGTTCAGTGACGGAAATTGGGCGGCAATCTTACTGACGGTTAAGCTGGCCAGCATCGTGACTTTGCTGCTGCTGATTATCAGTACGCCGATCGCCTGGTGGCTGGCGCACACCCGTTGTCGCCTGAAATCATTCTTTGAAGCTCTGGTGGCTCTGCCGATTGTGCTGCCACCTTCGGTGTTAGGTTTTTATCTGTTGCTGCTGATGGGGCCGCAGGGGGTTGTGGGTCAGATCACCCAGGCGCTGGGGATAGGCACCCTGCCTTTTACCTTTGCCGGGCTGGTGGTGGCCTCGGTATTTTACTCCCTGCCCTTTGTGGTGCAGCCGATTCAGCTGGCGTTTGAAAATATCGGGGAGAACTACCTGGAAGCGGCCGCCACCCTGCGCGCCAGTCCGTTAGACCGTTTCTTCAGTGTCGCTATGCCGCTGGCCCTGCCGGGCTTTCTCACCGGTAGCGTACTGGGGTTTGCCCATACGGTGGGTGAGTTTGGTGTGGTGTTGATGGTGGGGGGCAATATTCCCGGTGTCTCGCGGGTGGTGTCGGTACAGATCTATGATTATGTGGAAGCGCTTGAGTATGGTCAGGCCCACTCGCTGGCGCTCACGATGCTGCTGTTCTCCTTTGTCATCCTGCTGTTGCTTTATACCTTTAACCCCAACAGAAGAACACGCTGATGTCTGTGCGCGCCGATATTCATGCCCGATTTAAACTTAACTATGCCGGCTTTGCGCTGGATGTGGATCTGAACCTGCCATCTCAGGGAGTGACCGCGCTGTTTGGCCCGTCGGGGTCGGGTAAATCTACCTTGCTGCGTTGTATTGCGGGTCTTGAAAGAGCGGCCGGCTCGCTGACAGTGAAAGGCGAGGTGTGGCAGGATGAAACGCATTTTCTGCCAACCCATCAGCGTCCTATCGGTTATGTGTTTCAGGAAGCTAATCTGTTTCCTCACCTGAGTGTTAAAGCCAATCTCAACTATGGTTTCAAACGTCAGCCGCACCGGCATGATGGTTTTTCGCTGGATGAGATCGTTGATCTGCTGGGGATCGCGCATCTGCTGGATCGAAAGCCTGAGCGGCTTTCCGGAGGGGAGAAGCAGCGCGTTGCTATCGCCCGGGCGCTGGCGGTAAATCCCCGCCTGTTGTTGATGGACGAGCCACTGGCCGCGCTGGATCTGGCCCGTAAACGGGAGATACTGCCGTTTCTGGAACGACTGCATGAAGCGCTGGAGATGCCGGTGATCTATGTGACCCATGCCGCCAATGAGGTGGCTCGTCTGGCGGACCACCTGGTGGTGCTGAATCAGGGAGTGGTGCAGTCTGCTGGCCCACTTAATGAAACCTTCTCCCATGCTGAGCTGCCACAACAGGCCAGTGATGCGGGCAGCGCGATTATCGAAGCACGGATTACCGGACTCCAGCCACAGTGGCATCTGGCGCTGGCCGGTTTTGAGGGGGGCGAGCTCTGGATTCGGGATCTTAGTTTTCATGTCGGCCAGACGGTGCGCTTTCAGGTGATGGCCCGGGATGTCAGCCTGGCGCTGACGGCGGATCACAGCAGTAGTATCGCTAACGTGCTGCCAGCGGTGGTGGATCAGATCAGCGATGGTGACCATCCCGGTATCGCTATCGTGCGTCTGAAAATCGGTAAAAACTATATTCTCAGTCGTTTAACCCAGCGATCATTGTATAGCCTGGGACTGAGTGTCGGCGATAGCGTCTGGGCGCAGATTAAATCGGCGGCCATTGTTGAGTAACCCCCCTATCAGCGCTCAACCATAACCGGTTGAGGAGCAGGCCCTCCCGCTATCCGCTATTAAACAGGTCAGTGAAAAGCCGAGTGGATTTATTGCAGTAATTAAAGATGCTGTGTTGAGTGTAAGTACTTACTTCGATATTCTGTTAGCTGCCGATACTGTTGATTCATCAGCGCTCTACCTGTTGACGCAAAAGATCAAATAGCGCATCATCGCAGCCATGAACCTATTCGCAACTGACAGCCGCAGCATTATTACCATCATTTCCGAGGAACTGGTGGGTTAGCGCATGTCTTAGCAAAACATAAAAAACCCGCCCTCACCGGCGGGTTTTTTATTTCTGAAATCCGCCGCCGGGGTCTGGGTAACCGATTATTCAATCATGATTGAGATCTGGAGATCCCTGATGAACAACGCTGTTTTTACAGACAACACCGCAGATACCTGTGATTACTACCCTGCCCTTGATGAGATTCTGGCTGCGGCGCAACGCCTTAAGTCGGTGGTCACCCATACTCCGCTGGTGCGGAGCGAAAATCTGAGCGAACGCTATGGTGCCGAGATCTATCTAAAACGGGAAGATCAACAGCTGGTTCGCTCCTATAAGATCCGCGGGGCCTATAACAAAATTGTCAGCCTGACGCCGGCACAACAGGCGCAGGGAATCGTTTGTGCCAGTGCCGGAAATCATGCTCAGGGGGTGGCTTACGCCTGCGCCCTGCTGGGGTTAAAGGCGACGATCTTCATGCCGGCTCCCACCCCGGGACAGAAAGTTGAGCAGGTGCGCAAATATGGTAAATCGCTGGTGGATGTCCGTTTAGTCGGCGACACCTTTGATGATGCTTTTCAACAGGCGATGCTGTTTTGTCACGCGGAACAGGCCACGTTTGTGCATCCCTTTGATGACCCTAAAGTGATCGAGGGCCAGGCATCGGTGGGGGTGGAGATTCTCAATCAACTGGCTGCAGCCGATGCTCAGGCTGATATGTTGCTGATGCCGGTCGGTGGAGGCGGACTGGCTTCAGGGGTGTCATCCTACTTCCGCGAGAGCTCCCCCCAGACCCGCCTGATCGGTGTTGAACCCGAGGGGGCCGCATCGATGAGTGGCTCATTAGCGGCGGGCAGTAATGAAACGCTGACTCAGATCGATAACTTTGTTGATGGCGCGGCGGTTAAACGGGTGGGTGAACGGACTTTTGAGATCTGTCGGCAGAATCTTGAACGGGTGATTACTGTGCCTGAGGGACAGGTCTGCTCCACCATGTTGCAGTTATATAATCAGGAGGCGATTGTGGTTGAGCCCGCCGGAGCATTATCGATTGCGGCGCTGAACAGCGTTCGCGATGAGATCCGCGGTAAAACCGTGGTCTGCGTTGTCAGTGGTGGCAACAACGATATTTTACGGACTGAAGAGATCAAAGAGCGGGCGATGCTGTTTGAGGGGCTGAAGCACTATTTTATCGTTAACTTTCCTCAGCGCGCCGGTGCCCTGCGGGAGTTTCTTGTCGAGGTGCTGGGCCCCCGTGATGATATCTCCCGCTTCGAGTATTCGAAAAAGAATAACTGCGACCGCGGGCCCGCGCTGATCGGTATTGAGCTGTCCTGTAAGGAGGATCTGCAGCCGCTGCTGGCCCGAATGAGGGAGAAGCAGATCCGCTTTGAATATCTTAATGACCGGCAGGATCTGTTTCGTTTTATGGTTTGAGAGGGTCTGCTGTACCCCCTTCTCCATCAACAAAGTGGTATATGTGATGCTTGTCAGCTGTGGCTGAGTGATTGAAGATAAAGCAGACGGTTTTCGGTGATTTGGACAGGCAGAGCAGATGGAAGCGTTCTATCGGCAGTTAACAGGTTTTACAGATATAGCACAGATTGCGGATGGGCGTTTTTATCGGCCGGTACCGGATGACTGGTATGTATCGGTTGTCGATGTGCGTGGCTCCACCGAAGCGATTGAACGGGGTAACTATCGGGATGTTAACTTTATCGGAGCGGCGGCAATTACTGCCCAGCTGAATCTGGTGAACCCGGGGCTGCCGTTTATTTTTGGTGGTGACGGTGCCACGGTTCTGGTTACTGAAGCGATGCGGAGTAACACCCTGAATGTGCTACAGTCGCTGAGTTATCATGCCAGAGAGAGCTTTGCTCTGGAGCTTCATGCGGGACTGGTGCCGGTTTCAACTTTGCGGGCGATGGGCAAAGAGCTGCAGATTGCCAAATATCTTTCCGGTAAATTTGTTAACCAGGCGATGTTTAAAGGCGGTGGTATGACTCTGGCTGAGATACTGGTAAAAAACAGTGCAGAGTTTCGTTGTGAACCCCGTCCGGTGTTCAGCAAAACAGAGATCTTCAGCGGACTCACCTGTCGCTGGCAGCCCGTGCCTTCTGGCAACGGCGTGACGCTTTCGATATTGATTCAGCCCCGGGATGAGAAGGATGCAAGAGTGCTCCCCCGGGTGATTGCCAGGATAGAGCATCTGCTGGGCGGCTCTTTTGCCAGCGCGAATCCGATACGTATGGATAACGCCCGCTATCACTCGTTTCTGCATAACCTTAAGCGTCAGCTGCAGGCTTCCGATATCCGCTGTAACCGGGTCTTTTTTCGCACCCTCTATGAACTGATGATGACCGTGCCGCTGTTCAATCTTAAAGGCTTCAGATGGATACCCGGGATGCAGCGCTATGTTGATCGGGTGCCTCTGCACTGTGACTTTAAAAAATATGATGACACTCTGCGCATGGTGCTGGACTGCTCCCCTTCCGGCTATCGGGCTATAGAGGAATATCTGCAATCAGAACAGCGGTTGGGACGGATATGTTTTGGTATCCATGTGTCGGATGCCGCGCAGATGACCTGCTATGTGGAGAGCATGAGTGATGGTGGCCATCTGCACTTTGTCGATGGAACCGATGGGGGGTATGCACTGGCGGCGAAGCAACTGAAACAAGCCCTCAGTGACTCTGAAACGCAATCTGCCTGAGGGGTTAAAATCCTTTATGATTGTTTTTCTCGGCGCTGCGTGAGTCAGCATCTGTTCGCGGGGGCAGCACGACCACCTTGCCGCGAGAGCGCGCTGTTCTATCCGGTGATGCTTCTGTTACAACAAGGTTGTTGGGCTCTTCTGTGGTGTAGTTTAACGCCTGCCTCAGGCGCCAAAATTCATCGTGCATCATTTGCGAGATTTTAATACAGGCTGCAAGCGGTGTTTTAGAGCGGTATCTGATGGCATCGATCCGGAACTGCAGTTGCCGTAAGCGGACTCTCTCTTCAGGTTTTGCCCGGCTGATCAGTTTGTTTATCTGCCAGCGTAAATAACGCTCCAGTACCCGGGGCTTGATCTGCGCCAGCTCGCTCAGATGATCAAAATCCAGTGGCTTATATGGATGCTGCATACTTTACCCATACTTCGTTGTAAATGCGTCTGACTATAGTATGGCAGTAATGCACGGTGACTGTGCGGTACTCTTTTTCAAGTTCATATTTTTCAAGTTCATCGTTTCCAGGTTGATATTTTACAGATAATGATTTGAAGATTTGTGGAGCTTATTGCTTAATGTTGGCTGGAGTACTGCCCTGCTCTGTTCAATCTGGCATTGCCCGGTTTCGGCTGCTAACTTTAAGGCACAGTCTTGTGAAACGAAGGGATGCGTCAGGGGTATTTTCAGGCGTAGCAGAGATTGTTTTTATTTATCTATTATAGAGAGCTCTTCAGTGAAGAAGACAAAAGCCGTGGTAATCATACTGAGTGATGAAACACATTTGCATGATGATGTTGCGCACTTTTTGCAGGCAAAGGGCCATGAGGTTGTGGTGGAGCCCGACCATTTTGGTGATTCATTAGCCCGGGAAGGCTGCAAAATTATTCTGATTGCCTATCAGAATCTGCTTGAGGGCATCGAGCGTTATAGCCAACTGGTGGCTGACTTTGGCCTCGACCGCAACCCGCATTATTCAATTGTGCTGAGCATCAGCAAGGATGTTGGTAAAGCATGTGAACTGTGTATAAACCAGACCGTTGATAACTATTTTATTGTTAAGCCGCTTTACGATATGCACCGTTTAGCATTGCTGGTAAAGCAGGCATTTGACGCCGTTGCACATTCAGAGCAGCAGTTGGCATTGACCTATATTGGTGAAGAGCTGCTGGAACATAAAAAAGCGCTCGACAGTTTTATTATCGATAATGTCGATAAAGGGGTTGCGTGCCAGACCGATACTGTAGACGCCTTTTCTGCCGCCCTGAATGAGCTGGCTAACCTGATTGCCGGGCACTCAGGCCGGAATCTGATTCTTGATCATCAAAAGATAGCGGAACAGACCCGGGAGTTGAGTGACCGTAAACTTGAGCAGATTTCAGCCTGGGCCAAAACAGTTAAAGAGGAGTATAACGAGCTGAGCCGGTTGCAGATTCCCACTGTATCCGGAAACCAGAAAAACATTGCCCTGATCAACGGCGATGCTGAGTACTCGGCATTAGTCAAACAGATTCTCACTGATACGGGTTTTAATCCGATGCTGTTTGAAAGCGCTAAAGAGGCGCTGCCTGCCATGATCTGTCAGAGACCCGATCTGGTGTTGCTTGATTATGAGACGTCTGGGCTGGATGTCCTGAAAGTGCTGGCGTATATGCAGAAGTTCAATCAACTGACGGATATTCCGGTGATTCTGCTGACTGCACACCGGGATAAGGAGATTCTGACTCGCTGTCTCAAAGCGGGTGCCCGGGACTTTATTGTTAAGCCTGCCGACCGGGACACCTTCCGCGAAAAAATCAGTAAGCTGTTATCTGATATGACAGCGCCTGTTTCCTGATGCGCGGCGAATATTGATGGTCTACGTTCTTGATACTGGTAGCGCTTGAAACCCGCAGCGCTTAAAACCAGCGTTTTCGTTTAAACAGCCACAACTGTGCGGCGACCGTTGCTGTCATCAATGCGCTGACGATCCAGAATGCCCAGGGGTTATCCGTTCCCGGCACACCGCCAACATTGATACCCAGAAGTCCGGTAAAAAAGCCCAGAGGAAGGAAGACCGCGGCGACAATCGATAGCAGGTACATCCGGTTGTTCATCTGCTCAGCGAGTCTGTTAGCCAGCTCCTCCTGAGCAACGGTTGCCCGGTCTCGGGTGGTATCCAGATCTTCAATATAACGGATCAGCGTATCGGTTACCTCCCGCAGTTCTTGCCGGTGCCCTTCAGTAAACCATGAAACCCGCATCTGGTTAAGCTGCAGCATTGCATCCCGCTGAGGAGAAAGATAACGTCGCAGGGATATCACTGTCCGGCGAACCTCAGAGATCTGATTTCGCAGCTCATAGCGGCTGGTCATAATCAGCTCCTCTTCAATACCATCAACGATATCTTCTGTCGCGTTAACGGTATCGTACATTCTGATCATCAGTGCTGAGGATAGCATGACCAGAAAATCCCCTGCACTGTCGGGGCCCGTTCCGGCTTCTAGCGCGTCGACCAGATCCTTAGCCGACAACATTTTACGTCTGCGGGTAGTGATAATGCGTTTCCCATCGATCCAGATACGGATACCGACCATATCTTCGGGATCAGAATCAGGACTTAGATTCACCCCCCGCAGGGCTATCAAAAGGCCTTCATTAACCTGGGTCGCACGGGGACGACTCTCTCCTGTCAGGAGTGCATCAATAACGACGCCGCTCAGACCACTCTTATGGGTAATCCAGTCACGAGCTTCACTATCGGTGTAATCAAAATGAAGCCAGACCAGTTCCGCATCCGGACATCCTGTTTCAATATCACTGCCGCTTAATGCTTTTCCACCACCCTGGCCATCCAGCTCATAGCCATAGATTAATCCAGAACATCCCATATGATCAGACTCTCAGGTTCACTATCGATTTGGCTACCGTGGCCGACTCAAGAATAGCATTGAGAAAGTGACATATGCGAGAGAATCGCGCGATCAGTATTAACCTGTGCCTGCTTAAGGGCAGGCAAAAGAGTTTTGATCAGCGAAGCGACACTCCCCTGCTAGCGGTGTGGTGATCTGTTGTCTGATACGCTCTGCATCATATCCAAGGCCGATCAGGTGGTGAAGTTTAGCGAAGGTGGCCTCCAGTGTCAGATCCGCCCCCGGAATAACGCTCAGCCGGTTCAGTGTTGCGCCGGTTGCGTAGGCGCCCTGATATACACTGCCCTGATAGCACTGGGACAGATTCACGACCACTATCCCTCTGCCTGTTGCCTTTTCCAGTGACGTGATCAGGGCCTGGTTTTTGTCCGGTGGATTACCTACGCCATAGGACTGCAGAATCAATGCTCTGACCTCTTCAGTGTCTATCAGACTGTCAATGATTCTGGCTGGAATACCTGGGTAGGTTTGCACCATGACAACCGCATCGGGCTGGTATACCGGGAGTTTAAACCCAGGCTTTTCAGGTGAAAGTATGAGCTCCGGCCTTAGCCCGATGTTAATGCCAACCTCCCCCAGCCAGGGGAAGTTGGGTGAATCAAATGCATCGAACCCAGTACTTTTGGTTTTCTTACTGCGGTTACCCCGCAGCAGACGACCATTAAAGTAGACACAGACCTCTGGGATTTTGTAGTTCCCTGCCAGCATCATACTGGTCACCAGATTATCCAGGGCATCATTGCGCAACTCAGATAGCGGTACCTGCGAACCTGTGACAATAACGGGCTTATCCATTCCCTGTAGAATGAATGATAATGCCGACGCAGTGTATGCCATCGTGTCGGTGCCATGCAGAACAATGAAACCGTCATATCCATTCCAGTTATCGAGTAGCGTCTGGCCGATTTTACTCCAGTCATCGGTTGTCAGATTGGCGCTATCGATCAGTTGTTCAAACCCTAGTAACTGATAGTCAGGAAGCTGATCCGCCGGTCGTGTGTCCAGTTGGGCCTTCAGCAGTGCTTCAAATCCGTCATCCGGAACATAGCCCTGCGCTGACGACCTCATGCCGATAGTGCCGCCGGTGTATAGAATCAGGATTTGTCGTTTCATCAGCTACGTTTCTCCCGTTCATATGACTGCGGTGCCAGCATCGATTGTGGGCTGAGCAGATGTTCCAGCTCGGCTTCGCTTAACAGTTCTTCTGACAGCACCAGTTCCCGAACCGTGCGCCCGGAGTGTAATGCGGTCTGGGCGATCCGGGAGGCGTTGCTATAACCGATATGGGGCACCAGCGCAGTGATACACCCGATGCTGCGATCCACCAGTTCGGCGCATCGCTCACGGTCTGCTTCAATGCCTTTTATGCAACGTGTCTCAAACATCGAGCAGGCGGAGCCTAGCATCTTCATCGAGTTAAGCAGGTTGTAGATAATCAGCGGTTCCATCGCATTGAGCTGCAACTGTCCCGCTTCGGCGGCCATGGTCACAGCCAGGTCGCTGGCGATTACCTGATAGGCGGTCTGGTTGACCGCCTCCGGAATCACCGGATTCACTTTGCCCGGCATAATGGATGAGCCCGGCTGCATCGGCGGGAGTCTGATTTCGCCAAAGCCGGTGCGGGGTCCGCTGGACAGCAAGCGCAGATCATTGGCTATCTTACTCAGCTTAATGGCAAAGCGGCGCAGAACCCCTGAGAACAGCACAAAGGCGCCCATGTCTGAGGTCGCTTCGACCAGATTAGTGGCGGGCACCATCGGCTTACCGGAGATCTCCGCCAGATAGCTGACGGCCAGCGCCGCATAGCGGGGATGGGTGTTGATGCCGGTACCGATAGCGGTGCCGCCAAGGTTGATCTCACACAGCAGCTTACAGGCGTCCCCCAGACGGTCGATATCTTCGCTCAGGGTGACCGCGAAGGCTTCAAATTCCTGCCCCAGTGTCATCGGTACCGCATCCTGCATCTGGGTACGTCCCATCTTGACCACATCGGAGAACTCCTGCCCTTTTGCTCTGAGGGCATCGATCAGACTCTTGATGGTCTCTATCAGCGGATCCGCCGCCAGCTGAATCGCCAGACAAGCCGCAGAGGGATAGGCGTCATTCGTCGACTGAGAACGGTTCACATCATCGTTGGGGTGCAGGTACTGATACTGCCCTTTCGGGTGCCCCAGTTTTTCCAGCGCCAGATTGGCAATGACTTCGTTAGCATTCATGTTGGTTGAGGTGCCTGCTCCACCCTGAATCAGATCAACCACAAACTGATCATGCAGATGACCATCGCGAATCTCTTCACAGGCAGCAATAATCGCCTCAGACTTAAGCGGATCAAGACTGCCGAGATCCGTATTGGCTTTTGCCGCCGCCATTTTTACCATTGCCAGCGCTTCGACCAGCTGTGGGAAATGGCTGATGGGTACGCCGGTAATCGCGAAGTTATCAATGGCGCGTTGTGTCTGAATGCCATACCAGGCATCCGCAGGAATTTCCATATCGCCCAGCAGGTCATGCTCGAGACGTGTGTTCATGTGTCAGATTTCCATCAGTGATTGGGCTGCTTTGCCCGTTACCATTTGCTTATGTGTGTCCGTCGCTAACATCCGTCAGCGACGGTTGTTGCTGTATATCAGGAGGTCGCCTTGAGCGTGTTATTGGCCGCCGGCAGATCGGTAGCGTCCTGTTGCGCAGGTTGCTGATCCCAGGCGGCCGGATCAATATTCAGATCGCTGAATTTAGTGGCGTCGAATACCGGCGTTTCGATACCCTCTTTGCGTTGCTGTTCGTAGTCACGCATCACTCGAAGGCCGGTCTTAAACAGTAGTGCCAGTGCCAGCAGGTTTGCCAGAGCCAGGAAGCCCATGGTGATATCAGCAAAGGCGAATACTGTACCCAGGTCCATAATGGCGCCCCAGCAGCACAGGCAGATGATCATGACCCGAAAGGCATTAAACAGGTTCTGGTTCTCTTCACTGAAGAAGTTGAGGCTGTTTTCACCCAGATAATAGTTGTACAGAATGGTGCTGAAACCGAACAGCAACAGCGCAATACTGACGAACATCCGGCCCCATTCGCCGACGTGATCGGCCAGTGCGGATTGAGTCAGTGCAACACCGCCCTGGCTGGCAATAGTGGCGGGGTCATAGATGCCGCTCAGCAGGATGATGAATGCGGTACAGGAGCACAGAATCAGGGTGTCGATAAATACCGAGAATGCCTGCACGATGCCCTGATTCACCGGGTGTGGGACATAGGCAACCGCAGCAACATTAGGTGCGCTGCCGAGCCCCGCTTCGTTGGAGAACAGGCCCCGTTTAACACCCATCAGAATGGCCGCGCCGATACCGCCACCAATCGCCGGGTTCAGGCCAAACGCGCTTTTGACAATCAGTACGATAACGTCAGGAATATGCTCGATGTTCAGTCCCAGTACCACCAGCGTGATACCGAGGTAGCCCAGCGCCATGACTGGAACCAGTACTTCGGACACCTTGGCGATACGCTTTACACCGCCAAAGATGATCAGACCGACAATCAGTGCCAGCGCAATGCCGGTGTAGTAGGTTGGAATGCCAAAGGCATCCTCAAAGGAGGTCGCCACCGAGTAAGACTGCATCGCGGTAAAGCCGAAGCCGAATGTAACCAGCAGTAATACTGAATAGAGCGCCGCCAGCCATTGCCATTTTTTTCCCAGACCGCGACGGATGTAGTAGGCGGGTCCACCACGGTAGGTGCCATCCGGTTCTGCTTTTTTGAAGGTTTGTGCCAGCGTACATTCGAAATAACTGGTCGCCATCCCCATCAGGCCGATGACCCACATCCAGAAGACGGCGCCTGGTCCACCCAGTGTAATGGCAACGGCAACACCGGCGATATTGCCGCCCCCTACTCGTCCGGCAACGGAAAGTAACAGTGCCTGAAACGAACTCAGGTGGCCCTGCTGTTCGTGCTTGAACAACTGTTTGCCGCTAAGAATTTTGAACATCTGGCCAAAGAAGCGGAACTGTACAAACCGCGATGCAACCGTGAACCAGAGGCCCAGAGTGATAAGTACACCGATCAGGACTTTTCCCCAGAGCAGGTCGTTGAGAAACTCCAACATAAGACAGTCTCCATTTGCGACAACGGGTCGCTATTATTGTTGTGGTTGAGACCAATATTTAATCAGCTTCAGGGGGGGGAGAACATTTGATGCTTTAGTGCACATTGGTGCCGGATAGCGCACTAAGTGCGCTAATGTGCGCCATCAATTGCTTTGCATCCGGCACAGTTTCCCCTTTAGAATGAAGCTCCCGGGCGTTGTTAAGTGGAGCAGGATCTGCATGCATCAGGACTTTGCCAGTAATCTCAGGCTGCTCTGCAGCTATTACAAATCGATCGCAGAAGTGTGCCGGCGACTCGATATCAACCGCCCTCAGTTTAATCGTTACCTGAGTGGGCGATACAAACCCTCTGCTCATACCCTGCTGCGCTTTTGTGATTTCTTTGGTGTGGAAGAACACGAGATTCTCATGCCCCATGAGCAGTTTGAGCGTCTGATCAAAGTGCGTCCCCGGCCACAGATTGTCGTTGACTCTGAGCCGCCTGAGTCAGAACATCTGGATCGGTTGCAGCGGGGGGCTGCCAGTCTGGATAAATATCTGGGGTACTACTTTGAATACTATCAGTCGATGGCTTGCCCCGGACGGATTCTGAGAACGCTGATCTGCATGGAACGGCGTGACGACCGGGTTTGCTATCAGCGCACCGAACGCCTGCGTGAGCATCCCGGTGATAAAGTCTTTCATGGGGTTTATCTCGGTATCGCCAGCTTTCTGACCGACCGTATTTTTATGGTGGATTATGAATCACTCACGGGCAATGAGATGACCCAGACCATTCTCTTCCCCTCCTTCAAGAACCGGGTCTCCCGATTGAGCGGGCTCAAGCTTGGCGTGTCAGGTAGTGGCGAGCGGATGCCCTGCTGTGCGAGGGTTGTGTATGAGTATCTGGGACGGTCTGTTGATAAGCAGCGGGCGTTATCTCTCTGTGGCTTATACCCGCAGGATTCTGATGAGATAGAATCAGCGATCAGGGAGATGGTGTGTAACTCGATGGGCAGTGATGACTGGCACTTCCGGGCATTGTATATCTGACCATTGGGCAGCCGGTCTGTTTGTGAAGCCGCAGACGCTGGATAAGCCAGGCGCTGTTATTCAGGCTCTATCAGCCCATTCTTCATCAGCGTGGCGTGAATCTTTAGTGCGCTTTTCTTCAGCCGATTAAGCTCGCCAAAGCTGGGAATATGCCCTGCATCTATCTCGGCTTCTTTCTCCTCCAATTGCATATCAAGATAATCCAGCAGCTTTTTCGAGCACCCTGTGCAGGGGCCGTTGCACAGCTTTTCTATCGGTGTGTCGAATGGAATAGCATCTCTGATATCTGCAATCAGGTTTCGCATCGCTGTTTGAGTGTTTGGTTTAGTGATCATGCTTTGAGTGTTCCACGTGGAACCTTTGCTTAGTCGCCCCGGTGTTGGTGATAGATAATATGCGCGGCAGCCGCATCAAGATCATCGACAATAACGGTGTTCCCGGGTAACCCTCCCTTGGCTAGTGTCCGCTCCCCCTTCCCTGTTTTAACAAGTATAGGTGGGCAGCCTGCGGCAACGGCTGCTTCAAGATCACGAAGAGAGTCGCCGACGGAAAATACTTTGCCAGGATCGATGTCGGGGTAGCAGCTTAAAATATGCTGATAGAGGCCGGGTTGGGGTTTGCGGCAATAGCAATTGTCTTCGGGTAAGTGGGGGCAGAACTCGATCTTCTCGATTCGCCCGCCCTGCTCTTCAACGAGTTGAACCATTTTGTGGTGCATTGCATGGAGTTCAGAAATATCGAAATAGCCCCGGGCCAGCCCCGACTGATTGGTGGCAACGCAGACGTCGAAACCTGCTTTTGTCAGGCGGGCGATCGCTTCAAGGCTGCCAGGGAGTGGCTGCCACTCATCGGCTGTTTTGATGTAATCGTCGGAGTCGTAGTTGATTACGCCGTCCCGATCGAGGATGACTAGTTTCATCATGGTGTCTACCGGTTTATAGATATATGCGATTAATGATGCTGCAGCAATAAAAATGCCGGTGAATAACCGGCATTTTTTAAACCCATTTATTTAATCCAGTCAGGCTGCAATCTTAGCTGAGCGCAGAGATATCTGCCACGCCCAGGAACAGGTTGCGCAGCTGATTGAGTAGAGCCAGCCGGTTGTTCCGGATAGCTTCATCATCGGCCATTACCATCACTTCGTCAAAGAACTTATCGACTACCGGGCGCAGTTCGGCCAGCTGTTCAAGCACGGCTTTGAAGTCACCCTGAGCGATCAGCGGTTTTAGCTGGCTCTCTTTTTCAGCGATGGCAGTTGCCAGGGCTTTTTCCGCATCCTCTTGTAGCAGGTCCTCAGAGACGCTGTCGGCGACGCTGCTCTCCTGCTTGCTGAGGATGTTGGATACCCGCTTATTGGCTGCCGCCAAAGCGTCTGCTTCCTCCAGGGTGCGGAAGTGGCTGACCGCCTGTACTCGCTGGTTAAACTCCAGTGGACGGGTTGGGCGTAGCGCATGAACGGCAAGGTAAACTTCGATTGCGACCCCTTCGTCATCATACCAGGCGCGGAACCGTTCCAGCATAAAGTCGGTTATGCGGGTCGCCAGGCCCTCTTTGGCTGGCAGGTCTGCGTAGTTGCTGGCAGAGACCTGTATCAGCTCTTCCAGATCCAGATTCAGCTGGCGCTCAACAATGATTCGCAAGACGCCCAGCGAAGCGCGACGCAGCGCAAATGGATCTTTTGAACCGGTTGGTGGCTGATTGATACCAAACAGGCCGGTCAGTGTGTCCAGTCGGTCTGCCAGTGCAACGGCGATACCGGGTTCGCTTTGCGGCAGTTCGTCGCCGGCGAAACGGGGCATGTACTGTTCGTTCTGCGCCAGGGCGACCCCTTCATCTTCGCCGTCATGGATGGCGTAATGATATCCCATCAGGCCCTGCAGGTCGGTAAACTCATAGACCATATCGGTCATCAGGTCGGTCTTGGCGAGCATTGCAGCGCGCTCGGCCTTATTCTGATCCTGTCCCAGTTGGGCGGCGATATGCTTTGCCAACGCGGCGACGCGCACGGCTTTATCATGCAGGGTTCCCAGTTCTTGCTGGAAGACGATCGATTTCAGATCTTCGATGCGCGACTCGAGGGTGCGTTTCTTATCGGTCTCAAAGAAGAACGCGGCATCCGCCAGACGTGGGCGGATAACCTTTTCGTTACCGGCAATTACCTGCGCCGGATCGGTGGACTCGATATTGGCGATGGTGATGAAAAATGGCATCAACTGGCCATTGCTGTCGGTCACATGAAAATATTTCTGATGCTCTTTCATCGATGAGATCAGCGCCTGGGATGGTACTTCCAGGAAACGGTCGTCGAAGCGTCCGGTCAGGGCGACGGGCCATTCGTTGAGTGCGGTCACTTCGTCCAGCAGGTCATCATCGATCTGAGCGATACCATTAATAGCCGCTCCTTCCGCTTCAACCTGGGCGCGAATTTTTTCCCGCCGCTCGTCAAAGTCGGCAATCACATAGCCGACACTTTCCAGATTTTCCAGGTACTCGTTGGCCTGGTTCAGGGTGATGGCGTGGTTGTAGTGGAAGCGATGCCCGCGGGTGTCGCGGCCAGCTTTGAGTCCGAGGATTTCGCACTCAATCACTTCGTCTCCCATCAGCATAACCACCCATTTAACCGGGCGAACAAACTCGGTGCGTGATGCTCCCCAGCGCATCCGCTTAGGAATCGGCAGTTTGCTGAGTGCGTTTTCGATAATGGCGGGCAGTTCACCGGCAATCGCTTTGGCGGACACCGACTGGCTGAAGCTCATCTTGCCGTCAATTTCCTGGAGCTGGTCTGTGGTGGTGCCGCACTTACGAGCGAACCCTTCCAGCGCTTTGGAGGGGTTGCCCTGCTCGTCAAATGCGATCCGCGCCGGTGGTCCCTGCATCATGAATGTGCTGCTGGGGACTTCATCGGCCAGGTTGCTGATCAGCAGAGCAAGGCGGCGAGGTGCGGCATAGGCGTTAACGGTGGTATCGGCAAGCAGCGTTGCGGCCTGTTTACCAAACAACTCATTGATGCCGGCCATGACTTCGCTTTCGAGTGCCTTGGACAGTGTGCTCAGGGCTTTAGGTGGCAGCTCTTCTGTACCGAGTTCAAAGAGAAAATCCTGACGGTTCACGGTATCAGTCATCACTTGCTCTCCTCTTCGCAGGCGGCTAAAACTTCGTTGCGGATGCTCTCTTCGGCCAGTGGGAAACCGAGCCCCTTACGGGTGTTGAAATAAGCATGCGCGACCTCCCGGGCCAGGGTGCGGACGCGCAGAATGAATCTCTGGCGCTCAGTAACCGAGATCGCGTGGCGGGCATCCAGTAGGTTGAAAGTATGGGATGCTTTCAGTACCTGCTCATAGGCGGGCAGTGGCAGAGGTGTCTCCAGTGCCAGAAGCTTATTGCATTCCGCTTCGTGATGGTCGAAGTTGCGGAACAGCTGAGGGACGTCGGCGTGCTCAAAGTTGTAGGTGGACTGCTCCACTTCATTCTGGTGGAACACGTCGCCGTAGGTTACCGGGCTGCCGTCCGGGTTGTAGGTCCAGATCAGGTCGTAAACGCTCTCAACGTCCTGCAGGTACATGGCGATGCGTTCGAGGCCGTACGTGATCTCTCCGGTGACTGGGTAGCACTCAATGCCACCCGCCTGTTGGAAGTAAGTAAACTGGGTGACCTCCATGCCATTCAGCCATACCTCCCAGCCAAGACCCCATGCGCCCAGGGTGGGTGATTCCCAGTTGTCCTCTACAAAACGTACATCGTGGACATTGAGGTCCAGCCCCATGCGTTCAAGCGAGCCCAGGTAGAGCTCCTGGAAGTTATCGGGAGAGGGTTTCATCACAACCTGGAACTGGTAGTAGTGTTGCAGGCGGTTGGGGTTATCGCCATAGCGGCCATCGGTTGGCCGGCGGCTGGGTTGCACGTATGCGGAGTTCCAGTTTTCGGGACCGATTGAACGCAGAAATGTTGCTGGATGGAAGGTGCCTGCGCCCACTTCCATATCCAGTGGTTGCACTATTACACAGCCCTGCTCTGACCAATATTCTTGCAGTGCCAGGATCAGCCCTTGAAAAGTGCTGGCATCCGGTCTCGCTTTATCTGTCACTGAGATCACCATTTGAATCTGTTTGTACAAAAATAGAGCGAAATTATACACGAATTCCAGACAGTTAGAGTGTCTGGTTGAAGGATATGGCTGGTTTTTCAGCTCCTTTTAGTGCTATTTAGTAATCCTGGCACAGGTACCTGAGGATCTCGATCACCTGTTCGGTGTTTTCTGCTACCGCCATGGCGGCAGCGTCCACCTCTTTCAGCGGGTGGGTGAGTTCTTTTGCGTGCTCTACTATCAGCGATTTACCCAGTGCTGTGGCAATGCCTGCATCAAAGGCTGCGTTCCACTGTTTGTATTTTTCGCCAAAGCGGACGATAACGATATCTGCTCTGTTGAGTGCCGTCATGTGTCTTATGCTGTTCAGCCTGGCAGCTTTATGGTCCTTCCAGAACGGCTTTTCCTCTGCCCCCAGGATGCCCGCTCCGCACTCGTCGCTGCTGTCGTGGTCGGTGTTGGGTGTCAGGATCTCGATGGGCAGGTTGTGTTCTTTAGTGGCGTTTTTGATCTTTTCTCGCCAGTCTGAATGGATCTCACCCGACAGGTATACGGTGTATTTCATCTCAGCCTCTTCGTTATGTTGGTTATATCAGGAGGCTGCATTATATAATCGCTACACTGCTTTTGGCTGCTATTCTAATTTTGCTATATGAAAGGTTCCACGTGAAACATTTGAAAGGCTGGTTGTCCGTGTCGGTTTTATGGTTGCTTGCGCTGCTGCCCCTTAAACTGGCGCAGAGGTTAGGCGCAGGGTTAGGTGCGCGGGCATATAAGAAAAAAGGCAAGAGCTACAATATCACTCAGTTGAATATCGATCTCTGCTTTCCTGAGCTGACTGCCGATCAGAAGAATGAGCTGGCAAAAGCCAGTCTGGTAGAAACCGGTAAGATGGCTGGTGAGCTGGGTATGAGCTGGCTGTGGCGGTCGGAACGGGTGATGGCTAAGGTGCGCAGCGTTCATGGCGAGGAGATCATGGCTGAAGCGCTGAGTCAGGGGCGGGGTGTGATTGTGATCGGTCCTCATCTTGGCAACTGGGAGGTGCTGGGACTCTATCTGAGCACCCGATATAAGCTGACATCGATGTACCGCCCACCTAAGATTGAGTTAATGGGGCGTCTTATTCGTAAGAAAAGAGCCCGGCTTGGGGCTCAGCTTGCCCCGGCAAATGTTAAGGGGGTGCGCATGGCGATGAAGGCTCTGAGGGCTGGTGAGGTGTTGGGTATTCTGCCAGATCAGGAGGCTGATAGCGGTAGCGGTATCTTTGTCCCCTTCTTCGGTCAGCCGGCATATACCATGAAGCTGCTGCCGCAGCTGGCAGCACAAACTGGCGCGGTGGTAGTGTCGGCCTATGCCCGACGGCTGCCGGATGCGCAAGGCTTTGAGATCTTTTTTCATAAAGCGTCTGAGCAGATCAATGAGAAGGATCTGCAGTGCTCGGCCGCGGCGATGAATGCCGAAGTTGAATATTGTGTGCGGCAGATACCGGAGCAGTATCAGTGGGAGTATAAGCGGTTTCAGCATCGGCCGGATGGCGGGCGGATGTATTGAGCAGGCGGGGCGCGCTGGTGCACCTGGTGCCAGTGGAAAGAAAAAGGGCTTGCGCCCTTTTTTCTTTTTTAGCGTTTCCAGAATGAGGGCGTAAAGAGCACCAGCAAGGTGAATACCTCAAGCCGACCCAGCAACATGGCAAACGTCAGTACCCATTTGGCGGTACTGTTCAGGTCGCCATAATGGGTTTCTACCTCGCCAAGACCCGGGCCCAGGTTGTTGAGTGTGGCGCCCACAGCTGACCAGGCTGTTACCTGATCAAGACCGGTGCCCAGCAGAATGATCAGCATCAGAATAAAGACGATCAGATAGACAGAGAAAAAGCCCCAGACCGCTTCCAGAATCCGGTCTGAGATCGGTTCTCGGCCCAGCTTAACCGGGATGACTGCATTGGGATGGATGAGTCGTTTTATCTCACGATGGCCCTGCTTCAGGATCAGCAGGACGCGAATCACCTTCATGCCGCCGCCCGTCGACCCTGCGCAGCCACCGGCAAATGCCGCCACAAAGAGCAGGAATGGCAGCATTACCGGCCATTGGGCAAAGTCTGCTGTGGCGAAGCCGGTGGTGGTGGCGATAGAAACAACTTCAAAAATAGCCTTGCGGATCGATTCGACAGGCGTATAGGTTTCTGTCAGCGTCAGCACTACGGCTGACAGGCTGATGATACTGAAGAGAATTATCAGATAAAATTTGAACTCAGGGTCCTGGAAATAGTGACTGAATGTCCGCTGACGCCAGGCAAAGAAGTGCAGGCCGAAATTGATGGCAGAGATCACCATAAAGAAGGTGCAGACCGCTTCGATTAGTGGGCTGTCGAAATATCCGATGCTGGCGTCGTGGGTGGAAAAACCGCCGATAGCGACCGTGGAGAAACTGTGACCGATGGCATCGAACGGCGTCATGCCCGCAATCCAGTATCCGAGAGCGCAGGCAACCGTAAGGGACAGATAGATATACCACAGCGCCTTGGCGGTCTCGGTTATACGGGGGGTGAGTTTGCTGTCTTTTACCGGTCCGGGGGTTTCAGCGCGGTAAAGCTGCATGCCGCCGATACCGAGCATTGGCAGAATCGCCACCGCCAGGACGATGATTCCCATACCGCCAAGCCATTGCAGCTGCTGGCGGTAGAACAGGATCGACTCTGGCAGAACGTCGATGCCGGTCATAACGGTGGCGCCGGTGGTCGTCAGTCCCGACAGTGATTCAAAAACCGCATCAACGAAGGATAGTCCCGGGTCTTTGGACAGCATAAAGGGGATCGCCCCGAACAGCCCCAGCACGACCCAGAATAGCACGGTGATCAGAAAGCCATCCCGGGTTCTGAGATCTTCTCTGACCCGGTAAACCGGCGACCAGATAATAAATCCGGTTAACAGTGTAATGGTGAAACCCGAAATAAAGGCCATATGGGTGCCGTCATGGTAACCATATGAGATTGCCAGTGGCGGCAGCATGGTGATGCTGAAAATCATCAGCAGCAGGCCGAGAATCCGGAGTATTACCTTGTAATGCATTAATGCTCTCCGATCAGAAGAAGCCCAGGCCTACCTGGAACAGACGCTCCACTTCACTGATTTTCCGTTTATCGACCAGGAACAGGATGACATGGTCGTCATTTTCCACAACGATATCATCGTGCGCAATCAGCACCTCATCCTTGCGGACAATGGCGCCAATGGTGGTGCCGGCAGGCAGATCGATCTCTTCGATTGTTTTGCCGACCACTTTAGAGGTGCGCTTATCACCATGAGCGACCGCTTCAATGGCCTCGGCTGCGCCGCGACGCAGGGAGTGAACCGCAGCTACGTCGCCGCGGCGAACGTGGGTCAGCAGGCTGCCGATGGTGGTTTGCTGTGGTGAAATGGCGATATCGATCACCCCGCCCTGTACCAGATCAACATACGCGGGGTTGTTGATCAGTGTCATCACGGTGCGGGCTCCCAGCCGTTTAGCCAGCATCGAAGCCATAATGTTGGCTTCATCATCATTGGTCAGGGCGCAGAAAACATCGGTGTCTTCAATGTTCTCTTCGAGCAATAGCTCTTTATCCGATGCGCTGCCCTGCAGGACGATGGTGTTATCCAGATTCTTTGCCAGGTTGTTGCAGCGGCGGATATCCCGCTCAATGATTTTAACCTGATACTTGCTCTCGATATTCTGTGCCAGTCGGGCGCCGATATTGCCGCCGCCGGCGATGATAACCCGCTTATAGGGACGATCCAGTCGGCGCAGCTCGCTCATGACGGCGCGGATATCTTTCTTTGCGGCAATGAAGAAAACCTCATCGTCCGCTTCAATGACGGTATCCCCTTTGGGGATGATTGGCCGGTCTTTACGGAAAATGGCCGCTACCCGGGTATCAACAGCGGGCATGTGTGAGCGCAGGTAAGATATCTCCCGGCCTACCAGGGGACCGCCGTAGTAGGCTTTAACGGCAACCAACTGGGCAATGCCGTCGGCAAAATCAAGCACCTGCAGCGCTCCGGGGTGTTCGATCAGGCGGCGGATATGTTTGGTTACCAGCTCTTCCGGGCTGATCAGTACGTCGATGGGGATCGATTTATCGGTAAAGATCGCTTTGTCCTTCAGCAGATAGTCGTGCTCGCGCACCCGGGCGATCTTGGTTGGCGTGTTATACAGGCTCTGAGCGATCTGACAGGCGATCATATTGACTTCGTCACTGTTGGTGACGGCGATCAGCATGTCCGCATCACGGGCGCCGGCCTGTTCAAGAATCGATGGATGGGATGCCTTACCTTCCACTGTGCGGATATCGAGGCGATCCTGTAACTCTCTCAGGCGGCCAATATTGGTATCGACAATGGTGATATCGTTGGCTTCACTGGCCAGGTTTTCTGCCAGCGTGCCGCCCACCTGCCCCGCGCCAAGAATAATGATTTTCATATCTAATAACTCTCCGGTCAGCTGGCAGAACAGTCTGCTTCAGTTCTGATCCTTTAGCAATACCGCATAATAAAAGCCATCGTGTCCCTGCGGCTGAGGAAATAGCTGGCGGCCATAGGGTCGCTCAATGCCCCAGTTCGCCTCGATTGGGAGGTGGCGTGCATCTGTTTGTGTCTTGAGAAACCGTTCAATGACCCGCTCATTCTCCTGAGGGAACACGGAGCAGGTTGCATAGACCAGCCGGCCGCCGGGTTTCAGCATCTGCCAGCAGTTATCTAATATAGCCAGTTGTAGCTCGGCAAGTGGCTTAATATCTTCATTTTGTCGCAGATGTTTTATGTCCGGGTTGCGCCGTATTACGCCCGCTGCAGAACAGGGGGCGTCTACCAGAATTCGGTCATACTCTGCGCCATCCCACCAGGTACGGCTAGCGGCATCGGCAATGATCACTTCCGCTGAGAGGTTCAGGCGGCTGAGGTTTTCCTCAATCCGCTCTGCCCGGTTAGGCTCCAGCTCTATGGCGGTGACATGGCTGAGATCGGGTTGGTGTTCCAGAATATGGCATAGCTTGCCGCCCGGCGCTGCGCAGGCGTCCAGTACCCGCTGACCGGGTTGCAGATCCAGTAGTCCGGCACTCAGCTGTGCCGCTTCATCCTGAACGCTGGCAAAACCGTAGGCGAATCCCGGAAGCAGATTGACGTCCACCGGTGAGTCCAGTTGGATAGCTGTTGTTGAATAGAGGGTTGCTGAGGCGGCGATACCGGCATCCCGGAGCTGCTGAAGATAGTTGTCCCGGGAGGTTTTCTGCTGGTTAACCCGCAGCGTCATCGGTGGCTGCTGACTATTCTGTTCGAGTACCGCCTGCCAGTGGTCCGGCCAGTTGTGTTGCAGTTTGGCGATCATCCACTGTGGGTGGTTGTAGTGAAATTCGGGCTGTTCACTCAGTTGTTCAAACAGTGCCCCCTGCTCTCTTTGCAGGTTGCGCAACAGGGCGTTGAGCAGCCCTTTGGCCCACTCTTTATTCAGCTGGCTGGCGGCTTCAACGGTTTCGCTGATCGCGGCATGGGCGGGAACGCGCATCTCCAGCAGTTGGTAAAACCCCAGTAACACCAGGGCGTAAAGATCCTGATCCTGGGGTTTGAATGGTTTTTTCAGAAGCTGATTCGCCAGGCAGGATAGCCGTGGCAGAAAGCGCATGGTGCCATAACAGATCTGCTGTAACAGCGCCCGGTCGCTTTCCTGGCACTGCTGCAGGGCCCGGGGAAGTGCCGTGTTGAGGGACTCTTTGCGCCCGATAACCGGGCCCAGAGCGCGTGCTGCAATGGCGCGGATATTCATTCGTGGTGGCCCAGCTCCGTACCGTCACTAAACAGTTCCCGTTTGGAGTTCAGTACTGCGCTGCTGTCCATCGCTTTGCTGCCGGGAAGTTGTATTTTAAGCAGTCTGACCGTCCCGCTGCCGCAGGCGATAATAATTGCTTTTTTATCGGTGCCGATCACAGTGCCAGGTTTTGTAGCATGCTGCTGATCGCTGGGTTCGGCGTACCAGACTCTGAGGGTTTCGCCGTTGAGCAGGGTAAATGCAACCGGCCAGGGCGAAAGTCCGCGGATCTGTCGGGCGATCTCAGTGGCGGGTTTGCTCCAGTCGATCTCCCCTTCCGCTTTTTCCAGTTTGTGGGCATAGCAGGCCAGGTTATCATCCTGAGCTTCCCGTGGGATTGACTGGTCGGAAATGGCGGGCAGGCTTTCCAACAGTGCCGCTGCACCGATGGCCGCGAGGCGGTCATGCAGCTCACCGCTGGTATCCGTGGGAGTGATCGGACAGCGCTTCTTCAGCAGCATATCACCGGTGTCCAGCCCGGCATCCATCTGCATAATGGTGACACCGGTTTCGCTGTCACCTGCCAGCAGTGCGCGATGGATCGGTGCAGCACCACGCCAGCGCGGCAGCAGTGAAGCATGGACGTTGATGCAGCCCAGTCGGGGTGCATCAAGCACCGCCTGCGGCAGCAGTAAGCCATAGGCCACCACCACCATCAGATCAGCATCCAGCGCGGCCAGTTGCTGGCGATCCTCTTGCTGCTTAAAGTTCAGTGGCTGATAGACCGGCAGGTCGTGTTCCAGAGCGACTTTTTTTACCGGGCTTGGTGTCAGCTTACGGCCGCGGCCTGCAGGCCTGTCAGGCTGGGTATAAACACCGATCACCTGATGGCCGGCATCCAGTAGTGCCGCAAGGCTGGCGGCGGCAAAGTCCGGCGTTCCGGCAAACAGTATGCGCAGTTGTCTGGCGGTGTCTGGCATGCTTCAGGCCTTTTGTTTGTGCAGTTTGTCCAGTTTGCTGCGGATGCGATTACGTTTCAGTGGTGACAGGTAATCGACAAACAGCTTGCCTTCCAGGTGATCGATTTCGTGTTGAATACAGACGGCCAGCAGATCATCTGCTTCCAGAGTGTACTCTTCGCCGAACTCATTCTGTGCGGTGAGGCGGATTTTGTTGGGCCGCTCAACATCTTCATAGAACCCTGGAACGGAGAGACAGCCCTCCTGCATCCGCTCTGTTTCATCAGCAAGAACCTCAATCTGGGGATTAATAACCACCAGAGGGCTATTTTTCTCTTCAGAGGTATCGATAGTGATGATACGCTGGTGCACATTGATCTGCGTTGCGGCCAGGCCGATGCCGGGAGCGTCATACATGGTTTCAAACATGTCTTTGACCAGCTGGCGCAGCTCATCGTTAAATTCGGTAACCGGCTCAGCAATTGTGCGCAGGCGTGGATCTGGAAATTCAAGTATTGGAAGTAATGACATGGCTGCTTGAGAAAGAAAAGGTTGAAAAAAATGAGCGCTAGAATCAATAATCTTCCCATTATACTGATATAGATACACAATGTATTGCCGATACTGTTATAGACTCTCAAAAACATGGCGGTCTGAGACAAGGATTAGAAGATGAAACAACTGGTAACAGGTTTTCTGGGCGCTCTGGCGGTATGTATTGCATTAGTAATGCCGGCGCAGGCCGATGTTCGCAAAGATACCCTGGCGTTGAAAGAAAACCATCCGAAAACGTATGTAGTGGTTAAAGGTGATACGCTGTGGGATATCTCCGGGATGTTCCTGCAATCGCCATGGAAGTGGCCTCAGTTGTGGGGATACAACCAGCAGATTGATAACCCCCATCTGATCTACCCGGGTGATGTACTGACTCTGAAGTGGGTTGATGGTCAGCCGCGTCTGGTGCTGAATGACGGTATTCTGCGTCTGAGCCCGAAAGCGAAAGTGACCTCGCTGAAGGATGCGATCCCGGCGATTCCTCTGAAGGATATTATCAGTTTCCTGGCGGACAACATTGTTATGGACAGTGATGAACTGACCGCCTCCCCCTATATCGTGGGCGGCACCGCAAACCGGATTGTTGCCGGTGCCGGTGACCGGGTGTACGCACGGGGCTCGCTGGTGGGAGATTATTCGCGGCAGAATATTTACCGTCCGGCCAAAGAGTATATCGATCCGGTCACCCAGGAACATCTGGGCTACGAGCTGTTTAAAATTGGCGATGCGGTAGTGGATAGCAAGAAAGGGGATATTATCACTCTGGACTTGCGTAAAACCCGGGAAGAGGTGTCTGCCCTGGACCGTGTATACCCCAGCCCTAAAGAAGCCATTCAGTCTGTCTTCTATCCCAGTGCCCCAGAGAGCGTGATCAACGGTCGAATTCTCTCAGTACTGCGCGGCGTGCGTCAGGCTGGACAGTATGATGTTGTTTCCATCAATCAGGGTGCGCGTGAAGGGTTAAAACCGGGCCATGTGCTGACAATTTTCCGTGCCGGTGAAATGCTCAAAGATCCGGTGACTAAAGAGCTGATCACTCTGCCGTCTGAAAAGTCGGGCCTGATGATGGTCTTCAAGGCGTATGAAAAGGTCAGTTATGCGCTGATCCTGAAGGCTACCGACGTCGTCTCTATCGGTGATGAGGTTCATACGCCCGAGTAACACCGGCTGTTAAACATGAAGATGGACAAGGAGTGTCCATGGAAAACTATTTCAGGGAATGGATAGCACTGTCAGAACTGCCCGGAATGGGGCCGGGGGTTCTGCTCAGGCTGGCAGCGCAGAACGGCTTTGAGCCTGTTGCACTGCTGGGGCTGGGTGCTCCACAGCTCGAGGCGCTCAGTCTGCCTGCTCAGACAATTCGTCATATCCATGCTTTTCAGGCAGGCCAGTGGCCTGACAACGACTATCTTGAAACGGTTCTGCACTGGCTACAATCGCCTTCGAATCACCTGATATCATTCACCTCGGATCTATACCCGTCTTTATTAAAGCAGATATCAGACCCTCCCCTGTTGCTGTATATCAGTGGCGATCCCGATCTGTTGCATATGCCTCAGTTGGCTATTGTCGGTAGCCGTTCAGCCAGTCGCAGTGGTGTGTCGCTGAGCCGGTCCTTCGCCAGTGACCTGACACGGGCCGGAATTACCATTACCAGTGGGCTAGCCAGGGGTGTCGATGGCGCGGCGCATATGGCTGCTGTGGCGCTGTCAAAGCCTACTGTGGCGGTACTGGGGTCCGGGCTGTTGAATATCTATCCCCGTCAGCATCAGCGTCTGGCGGATGATATTGTCAGGCAGGGCGGCGCGCTGGTGTCAGAATACCCGCTAAGAATGGCGCCGCTACCCCATAACTTTCCCCGCCGTAACCGGATTATCAGCGGCCTGAGTGCCGGGGTGCTGGTAGTTGAAGCGGCCCGGCGCAGTGGTTCGTTAATTACTGCGCGTCTGGCGCTGGAGCAGGGCCGGGAGGTGTTTGCGCTGCCCGGAGCCCTGAACAACCCTCAGAGCCATGGATGTCACGACCTGATTCGTGAGGGCGCGACGCTGATCGAAACCAGTGCGCAGATAGTCGAGCCCTTAGCCAGTCTGCTGGGTAGTTATTGCCATGATGAAAAGCGCGCCATGCCGGAGTCCATTAAACTGACGGACGTCGAAGCCCGGCTGCTGGAGCAGATCGGTTATGAGCTGGTGACGCTGGAGCAGCTGATCGGCATAACAGGACTGGATGCCGCAGAATTGTTGCCGCAGCTGGTGGCGATGGAGCTGTCGGGCTATATTGAAAACACCCCGGATGGTTATCAGCGACTGATCTGAAAAAAGATTGATCTGTTTAGTGTTTCCGGACGTAAAAAACCCGCTATTTTGCGTGGTTGAATGTTGTACAGTTTTAGAGTAATTTGCCACGTTTTCCCGAATAACTTCACGACTTTTGAAGGAAATCATGACTAAACCATTTGTTGCTATTCTGATGGGTTCCGACTCTGACCTGCCGATTATGAAGGCTGCCGTTGACGTTCTTCGTTCTCTCGAAGTTCCGTTTGAGATGAAAGTAAGTTCTGCGCACCGTACACCGGTACAGACACATGAGTATGTTAAAGATGCTGATCAGCGTGGCGCAGTAGCATTCATCTGTGCAGCGGGTATGGCTGCTCACCTGGCGGGTGCGGTTGCAGCCAACACCACTAAGCCGGTGATTGGTGTACCGATTGAGTCCTCTCTGGACGGCCTGGACGCCCTGCTCTCTACCGTACAGATGCCAGGTGGTATTCCGGTAGCGACTGTTGCCATTGGGAAAGCGGGTGCTAAAAATGCTGCTTACCTGGCGTGCCAGATCGTTGCTGTGCAGGATGCTGAGCTGGCGGAGCGGATCAAGGCTGAGCGTCAGGCGAATACCGATGCGGTTGTTGCGAAAGATAAAGCGCTGCAGGAACGACTGGCCAACGGCGAAATCTGATCGCTATGGGCTGGTGGCATATTCGTCAGGCAGCCAGGGCGATGCACCATGGTGGTATTATCGCCTATCCTACCGAAGCTGTTTGGGGGCTCGGCTGCGACCCCTTCAATGAAACAGCGGTGTACCGTCTGTTGGCCATCAAGCGTCGTCCGGTTCATAAAGGGTTGATTCTGGTGGCATCCTCGGTGCAGCAGGTGAAACCGCTACTGGACAATCTTGCGCTAAAAGACCGGCAGCGTGTCGAGGCTTCATGGCCGGGTCCGGTCACCTGGATTTTACCTGATCCTGATAATCTTATACCCTACTGGATTAAAGGAAATCACGCCTCAGTTGCCGTGAGAGTGAGTGATCACTATCAGGTAAAAAATCTTTGTGATGAGTTCGGATCGATGATTGTGTCGACATCGGCAAATTACTCAGATAAAGATGCTGCAAGGGATAAATTGAAAGTGAATATTCACTTCAAGGATAAAGTGGATGCTATCGTGCCCGGTGAGCTTGGTGCTCTGAGTCGGCCAACGACAATTTATCGACTGGACAGTGATACGCCGGTACGAAGTTAAACAGAGCCGCGGTTGGTAGAAACTAACAGCGCTTCAATCACAGAGGTAAGAGAATGTCAGCACCGGACATTAATGCGGTAAAAGAATATCTGCTGGGCCTGCAGGACAGTGTCTGTGCTCAACTGGAGCAGGTCGATGGGCTGGCCACTTTTGTCGAGGATAGCTGGCAACGGGAAGCCGGTGGCGGAGGCCGTACCCGGGTGCTGGCGGAAGGCGCAGTGATCGAAAAAGGCGGGGTCAACTTTTCCCATGTGTTCGGCGATAAGCTGCCCGGCTCGGCCACGGCACATCGTCCGGAACTGGCGGGTCGCACCTTTCAGGCGATGGGGGTGTCGCTGGTTATCCACCCGCACAACCCCTATGTGCCGACCTCCCATGCCAACGTTCGTTTCTTTATCGCAGAAAAAGAGGGTGAAGAGCCGGTCTGGTGGTTTGGCGGTGGCTTCGATCTGACCCCCTATTACGGCGATAAAGAGGACTGCCGCGCCTGGCATCAGGCGGCGAAAGAGGCCTGCGATCCGTTTGGTGCCGATGTTTATCCCCGCTACAAAGCCTGGTGCGATGACTATTTCTACCTTAAGCACCGGGATGAACCCCGGGGCATTGGTGGTTTGTTTTTCGACGATCTCAATGAGCCGGACTTCGATACCTGCTTTGCACTGATGCGCTCGATTGGCGACGCCTATGCCCCTGCGTATTGCCCCATCGTCGAGAAACGTAAAAATACCCCCTATGGTGAGCGTCAGCGTGATTTCCAGCTGCACCGCCGGGGGCGTTATGTTGAGTTTAACCTGGTTTTTGACCGGGGTACGTTATTTGGTCTGCAGTCCGGAGGGCGCACCGAGTCGATTCTGATGTCGCTGCCGCCGGAAGTCCGCTGGGGCTATGACTGGAAACCGGACGCCGGTTCAGAAGAGGCCGAATTGTATGAGCACTTCCTGAAACCGCAGAACTGGCTGGAGGGCTGAGATGACCGATCGTTACGCCGTGTTTGGTAACCCGATCAAGCACTCCAAGTCGCCGCTGATCCATACTGCGTTTGCCCAGCAGACGCGGCAGGACCTTGAGTACACCTCAGTACTGGTGCCAGAGGATGGTTTTAGTGAGGCTGTGGATAACTTTCTCGCCGTTGAGGGAGAGGGTAAAGGCCTGAACATTACCGTGCCGTTCAAGGTTGAGGCATGGCAGAAAGCGGAGTGTCACTCCGACAGAGCTAAGATGGCGGGGGCGGTTAACACCCTCTATCGTAATCAGGCAGGTCAGTTGTGTGGCGATAATACCGATGGCCTTGGGCTGGTCGCCGATATTACCCGCAATAATGGTGGTGAGATCGGTGGTAAAGACCTGCTGATTCTGGGGGCAGGCGGAGCCGTGCGCGGTGTGCTGGAACCGATTCTGGCGTTGCACCCCGCCCGGCTGGTCATCGCTAACCGCACCGTTGCTAAAGCCGAACAGCTGGCACAGTTGTTTGCTGCTCATGGGACTATTGAAGCCTGTAGTTATGACCGGTTAAACGGTCAACAGTTTGATCTGGTGATCAATGGCACCGCCGCCAGTCTGCAGGGTGAAGTCCCTCCCCTCCCCGACGATCTGCTGCGCCCGGGGGCCTGGTGCTACGATATGATGTATGCGGCGGAAGTGACTCCGTTCAACCGCTGGGCTGCCGCCCATGGCGCAGAGAAAACCCTTGATGGCCTGGGCATGCTGGTTGAACAGGCCGCTGAGTCATTTGCCATCTGGCGCGGAATCCGTCCCGATACATCCGAACTAATTCAAGAGCTTAGGCATCAGTTACTGGCTCAGTAAGCAGCACTAAAATCGTTCCTTGCGTGGAGTTTCTACTCGGGTTATAACAGGAGGGGTCAACTCCAGTCGCAGGAATGATCCGTTATGGAAAAAGAGACCCAGCTCTCCCCCGATCAGCTTTACCGTCACTGCAACACCGAGTTGCTGCCTTTCAAAACCACCGAAACACTAGAGCCCTATGCCGGTTTCTTTGGCCAGGAACGCGCCGTCGAAGCGATGGAGTTCGGTATCGGTATGAAGCGTCCTGGCTACAACATGTTTGTTATGGGTAACCCCCACACCGGACGTTTCTCGTTCGCCATTGAGAGCATCCGTTCAAAAGCCAAAAAAGAGCTGAAGAAGACCAGCGACTGGTGTTATCTGAACAATCTGGAAGAGACCCGCAACCCTATTGTGATTCAGCTGCCATCGGGCAAAGGCTGGGTGTTCAAGCGGGATATCAAGCACCTGATAGAGGGGATTCTCACGGAACTGCCGGCCGCGTTTGAAAGCCCGGCCTATCAGCGCAAGAAAAGCAAGGTAGAGCGGGATTTTAACCGCCTTTACGATCAGGCGATTGAGAAAGTGGATAGTCTGGCGCGGGAGCACAGCATCGCCGTCTACCGCGATGCGGGCAGCATAGGCTTTACCCCGGTGGCGGAAGGCCAGGGAATGGATGAGGCGGCTTTTTCCCAGCTGCCAGAAGAGATTCGCGACGAGTTCACCCGTAATATTGCCAAGCTGGAAGAGTACCTCAATGAAGAGCTGGCCAGCATGCCCAAGTGGCGCCGGGAAGCAGGCGATAAGATGAAAGTGCTGGACCGGGAAACCGCCCGCAATGCGGTGGCCCCCCTGATTCAGCCACTGCGGGAGAAATACCATAACTTTTCCGGCGTGCCCGATTATCTCGGTCAGCTGGAGTCCAACCTGGTTAAAAACGCCCTCGATATAATCGAAGACGACAAGCCCAACGAAGCGCGCACCGATCTGGCCCGGCGGCAATATATGGAGAACACCTTTGGCGTGAATATGCTGGTGGATAACCAGAAAACCAAGGGCGCTCCGGTGGTGTTTGAAACCCACCCCACCTATGACAACCTGTTTGGCCGCATCGAATACAACTCGGAGATGGGGGCCCTGAGCACCAACTTTCAGCTGATCCGCTCCGGTGCGTTACATCGGGCGAATGGTGGTTATCTGGTGCTGGAGTCAGAAAAACTGCTGGAGCAGCCCTTTGTCTACGGTGCTCTGAAACGCGCGCTGAAATCCCATGAGATCCGCATCGAAAACCCGATGTCAGAGATGACCGGCATGGGCACCATCACCCTGGCGCCGCAGTCGATCCCGCTGAATGTCAAAGTGGTGCTGATCGGTACCCGTGAAACCTACTACCTGCTACAGGAACTGGATCACGATTTTGAGAAGATGTTCCGGGTGGTGGTGGATTTTGATGAGGATGTGAAACGGGAACCTGCCACCATCCGCAGCTATGCCCGACTGATGAAAACCCTGGCCGATGAAGAGGGCCTGGCGCCGCTGAACCGTCAGGCGGTTGCCCGGCTGGTGGAGCACAGCTCACGCCTGACCGAGGATCAGGAGCTACTGTCGGCCCATGTCGGCGAGCTGGTAGACCTGCTCTGCGAAGCGGACTACAAGCGAATTCGCAACCGTGACGAGATCATCAACGATCAGCACGTGGAGATGGCGCTACAGGCCAAAGAGCGTCGCACCAGCCGTATCTCATCAAAGATCCTCGACAGCATTCTTAACGAAACCGTTCTGATCGATACCGACGGTGAAGCTTCCGGCCGCACTAATGGTCTGACTGTACTCGGCGTAGGCGATGTCTCCTTCGGTTTCCCGGCGCGCATTACCGTCACCGTACACCCGGGCAACCGCGGCATTGTCGATATTGAGCGCGAAGTCACCCTGGGGCAGCCGATCCACTCCAAAGGGGTGCTGATTCTGTCCGGTTATCTGGGGCATAAATACGCCAAAGACTTCCCACTCACCCTGTCCGCCAGCATCGCGCTGGAGCAATCCTACGGCTATGTCGACGGCGACAGCGCCTCAATGGCGGAAGTGTGCACCCTGATCTCGGCACTGACCGATATCCCGATTAAACAGCAGTACGCTATCACCGGGTCTATCAACCAGTATGGCGAAGTGCAGGCGATTGGTGGTGTGAATGAGAAGATCGAAGGCTTCTTCAACCTTTGCAACACCCGCGGCCTCACCGGCACCCAGGGGGTAATTATCCCCAAAGCTAACATCCGCAACCTGATGCTGAAACGTGAAGTGGTGGATGCCGTGGCTGAGGGACAGTTCAGCATCTACGCCGTTGCTACCGTCGACCAGTGTCTGGAACTGCTGATGGGCCGTAAAGCCGGCCAACTGAAGGAAGATGGCACCTTTACCCAAAGGTCGGTGAATGCGGCGGTGGTTAAGCGACTGCGGGAAATCGCCAAAGCGAAGGCTTAAACCGCGAAGCGGTTAGCCTTAGCTTTAGACCGCCGCTACGCGGCTAGCTTATGTGGACTCCCCTCTGTCAACAATGAAACGATTTTGACTTAGAATAAATGCACGCTTATGTTCGAGCTCTGATTGAGTCGCTAACTCTGGCTCACTGATATTTGCGCGAACTACCGGATCAT